>NZ_JBAGJC010000007.1:0-335253 GCF_036864765.1 Paenibacillus sanfengchensis
CCCCCTCAAGATGAGATTTCCCAATTAGTAAGACCCCTTGAAGACGACGAGGTTGATAGGCCTGGGGTGGAAGTGCAGCAATGCATGGAGCTGACAGGTACTAATCGGTCGAGGGCTTATCCAAAAACAACTCCAAAAAGTGGCGTCAGGCTGAACAAGCCGATCTGAGCACTTGAGGAGACTAAAACGCAAAGCACGTTTCGTATCCAGTTTTCAGGTGATCAAACATCTGAACACGTTTGGTGGCGATGGCGGAGGGGTTCCACGCGTACCCATCCCGAACACGACCGTTAAGCCCTCCAGCGCCGATGGTACTTGGACCGAAGGGTCCTGGGAGAGTAGGACGTTGCCAAGCAACTAAGAAAGAGCACTACCGTATGAAGCGGTGGTGCTCTTTTTGTATACTCTAATACAAATTGATGCAAATCTGCAGGTATTTCCGAACGTTTGTGCCCCGAAGAGCGAAAAGGATGCAAATGTGCAGGAATTTTCGGTCCTCTCCCCGGAATGGGGCCCCATTGGCGAAAAAACCTGCAGATTTGCAGGAATTTCGATTAGAAGAGACTACTTACTCCAGAGTGACATCTCAAAAGGATCATTGCCGAAGTGCGTACTTATGCAATGCTCTTATTTTAGATCTTGACTCATGTTAACAAAAGATGTAATGTTCTATAAAAGTAATAATATACCAAAAAAAGATAATATTTTAATTTTAAGTTTTTCCGCATTGGGAATGGGGGTTATGCTAGATTGTTTTCAAAGAAAAAATGATAGTGTGTGCTCTGCTATGTTTGATTCTTACATCCGGCTGTTCTACGGAAACGAGATCTTTTCCCAAGGATAAAAATGTAACATTAGACGTCGGAAATACCAAAGAGGAGCAATTCAAACAAAGGTATTCGGCTTTAGGTGAGGCCTTGTACGGCTTTAAATCAAATAACTACATAAATATCCCATTCTCGATGATCCTCAGAATCGGTCAGACGGAAGGCCTGACTTTTATAGATGCCCGAACACTGCAAGTGAAAATGGATCCAGCCGCAGGGCATGGCATCTTTCAAACGGTCATTGATTTCCAGGATAAAGCCGTTTATGACAAAGATGACGATCCTACGGGTGAAAGCGAACCGGCGCCTATATTGACGGGCCATGCCGCCATGGAAATTCAATCTTACGCGATAGCTTATAATTTTAAAGAATACAGCCGGTTTATCGGTGCCAAAAGTATCAATTGGGACATGGTAACCGTTCCGGTGGGTAGCCGAACTCGAGGGCAAAGCGACTATTACGAGGTGCAGGAGATTTACGGGATATCCTCCAGGACGCAGCATGAAGAAGAAGCTTGGGGGTTAGTTAATTTCATAACGAACGATACGCAGGAAATGAAAAAAAACCAGCAAAATCAACAATCGATGGGATTGCCTGTAAGAATGAATCTGATGAAGACCGTTGAGGGCCACGATTTATCGCCCTTGTACGAGCTGGATCTCGTGACGAAAAGCAACAATCCCTATGACTATATTCATTATGAAATCATAAACGCTTTTAAAGATGTGGGTCAAAACGTGATTCAAGAAGTTATAGAGAATAAAATCACGCTAGACGAAGCGATTGAAAAGATTGAAAAAGAAGGGCAGGCGGCGGTTGACGGAATGAAATTAAAACTGGACCAAATGCCTGATGTATAGCCATCAAAGCTGATGAGAGCCAAGTCAAATGCGACACGAAAAAAGCGCCGAAACCGGGCGCTTTTCCTTTGGGCGACGGGCAGTCGTAAATTTAGCGAGTTAATTGCCATGAGTGATCCGTTTAAAGCAGCGGTTGCGTTGCCATAAGGAAAACACGAACCAAGGGCTGGAAGATATCTAATTAAACCGAAAGCGAGAAATTTGGATGAACTTATATATACGTGAAATGACTGAAAAAGATCCCTTAGTTATTTCCAAGGCTTTTGAAGAACAAGGTTGGCATAAACCGGTTGAGTTGTACCAGAAATATGTTGAAGAGCAGCATCGTGGGGAAAGAGTTGCTCTAGTTGCTGAATTAGGCGGCGAATTTGCAGGTTACGTCAACGTGATTTGGAATTCGTATTATGACTATTTTAGAGAATGCAATATCCCTGAAGTGAGTGATTTTAATGTTCTTCAGAAATATCGTCGACGGGGAATAGGATCAAAACTGATGGACAAGGCGGAGGAAATCATTCGTGAGAGATCCCGAGTAGCGGGTATCGGTGTTGGTCTCTTTTCAGATTACGGCAATGCCCAAGTACTTTATGTAAAGCGTGGATATATTCCGGATGGCAGAGGGATTCACAATGGTGAACGTTATCTAAAGTATGGAGATAGCATTGTAGTAGATGATGACATAGTTTTATATTTCAAAAAGCTGTTAAAGATCTAATTAGTTAAGTGGGCCTACCACATCCTTGCCTAACGCCAATTCTTTAGTTCAACCTATATAGGCACATAATCTGAAGCGTTTGGAGGTAATTTAATGAAATATATTTGTCCGAATGGAGTGGATTTCATATGGGAAAAAACGCCGGGAATCTGCTGGCCGTTCTGGTCCTCTGCGCTTCGCTGGTTTGTTGGTTTCATACTGTAGGAACACATCATTCCCCACGTTCCCCACACGCTTCGCCTTCTTCTCAAACCCAATGGGTGGAAGCCTTGAATCAACATAAGAGCTTAGACTTAGGCGGGGGACATGCCTTTTTTGGCACGGGAAAAAACTGTAATCTGATTATGGTTCAGATGGAGTCCCTGCAAAATTTTATGCTGTATGCATCCATTCAGGAACAGCCGGTCACCCCGGTTCTGAATCGACTGGCTGGGGAGAGCTTGTATTTTCCCTACATTTTTCAGCAAATCGGTAGCGGGAACACGTCGGATGCGGAGTTTTTAAGCAATACGTCCATTTACCCGATCGGGGCCAAAGCGATGTCGGAGGCCTTCGGGGACCGGATCATTCCGAGTCTTCCCCGGCTCCTCAAGTCTTCGGGATATACAACGCGTACGTTTCATGTGAATGAAGCGAGTTTTTGGAACCGGGACAAGCTTTATCCGTCATTAGGTTTTGATCAATATTACGACAAACCGTACTTTTCTCAAACCAAGTTTAATCGCTTTGGTGCATCGGATGAGGAACTGTTTCGGGTGGGCATACAGAAAATCAAGGCGTTTAGGGACCGGGGGCAAAAGTTTTACACCCAGTTTGTAACGGTATCCAGCCATGCCCCGTTTGTGATCCCCAAGGAGATGAAGCGCATTAAACTGACTGAGGATCTGGACAAATCCCGGCTCGGTGACTATATCCATGCCATAAATTATGCCGACTATGCGTTGGGGACTTTTATCGATGAGTTGAAAAAGAGCGGGATATGGGATAAATCCGTTGTGGTTGTCTACGGTGATCATTTCGGTTTAAACAAGAACCAACACACGCCCGAGAATATCAGCAAATTGTTGGCGCTTCCTTATCATGATCCTATCAGCCGATTGAATGTCCCTCTGATCATCCATTTGCCCGGTCAGCAGCAGGGATGGGTAATCGAGCGGACAGGCGGTCATGTGGACATTCTCCCGACGGTGGCTAACCTGATGGGAATCGATTTGGAACAGCGAAATTTTACGGCGTTCGGACAGGATTTGCTGAATGTGGAGCATAACCTGGTAGGGGTCAGATATTATTTGCCGGAGGGGTCTTTTTTCAAGGATGATGTGCTGTTTATACCGGGAAAAAACGGCTTTCGGGACGGACGGGCGGTGTCGCTTCAAACGTTCCACGATATTCAGGATACAGCCTCGCTTCGAGAAGATTACGAATCTGTCTTAAGGCTGCTCAAACAATCCGACTCTTTTGTAAAGAAGTTGCCGCGAAGAGGCGAAAATATTGCCATACATAGAACGCCATGAATATTCAAAAAGTATGAAGAGCAAGCGGTGAAAGGAGGAAGATCATGCAGCGGTTGGTGTATGCCGTGCCGCCGATGGAGAAGCTAAGGGAATGTGTTCTTCGTTACCAGAGGCCCGAGGATCTCCAGCCCGTCGTTCAAGCGGCGAGGCAGGCGCGTGTGGTGCTTTTGGGCGAAGCGTCTCATGGGACCTCGAAGTTTTATACGACACGCGCGGAGTTAACCAAACAGTTGATTGCCGAAAAAGAAATCCGGTTTATCGCAGTCGAAGGAGATTGGCCTTCCTGCTTTGAATTGAACAAATATGTAAAGGATCTTGAGGACAATGAAGCCAATTCGGCAAGGGAAGCGTTGGAGGCCTTTAACCGCTGGCCATCGTGGATGTGGGCCAACCGTGAAGTCGAGGCTTTCACGGAATGGCTCAGAGCTTATAACTTGCAGCGGTCACCGAGGGAGAGGATCGGTTTTTACGGCTTGGACTTGTACAGTTTATGGGAATCGATGCAGCAAATCATCGGGTATTTACAGCGTACGGGTTCGCCGCTTTTGGAGCAGGCCCTTCATGCCTTTGCCTGCTTTGAGCCCTTTGGTCAAGACTCTCAGTCTTACGGAATTTCGGCCGGTCTGCTTGGCGAAAGTTGCGAGGAAGAAGTGATCCGCCTGCTGCAGGATATGAGCCTATCGGAGCAAGGCCTTGGCGGGTACCATGGTCATCAGCGCGCCGAGGCTGAACTTAGCGCGGAACTGAATGCGCTGGTCGCTGCGGATGCCGAGCATTATTACAGAACGATGGTCCGAGGCGGGCCGGAGTCATGGAATGTGCGGGACCGCCATATGGTTCATGCCCTGAAGAAACTGCTTGATTATCACGGTTCCGATGCGCAAGCGATAATTTGGGAGCATAATACGCATATTGGTGACGCAAGGGCGACCGATATGGCCGAGGACGGCATGGTGAATGTGGGCCAGCTCGTCCGGGAGCAATATTTGAAGCATGAAACGTTTAGCGTGGGCTTCGGCACGCATCACGGTGAAGTACTGGCCGGGTCCGCCTGGGGGGCTCCCGCCGAAGTGATGACTGTCCCTCCCGCCGTTAAAGGGAGCTGGGAGGACTTACTGGCACAGGCCGGAGATGGAGAGGACCTGCTGCTGCTTACGGAGGGGACCTCCCGGGAGGCCATTCCCAAACTCATGGGACACCGGGCCATTGGCGTTGTATATGACCCGCGGCACGAGTTAGGAAATTACGTGCCTTCCGATATGGCGGCCAGATATGACGCCTTTATCTATCTGCATAAAACCCATGCTCTCCAGCCGCTTCCTCTGGAATCCCTGGTATAAAAGATTGGGCAAATCCTTCTTTGCCCGCCGAAACCATTTAAGGAGGTGACACGATCAATGAGCAATAAAATCGAAGCCATCCGCGCGGATCATCAAAATTTCCTCGACAAGACCGAGGATGAAGTGAAGGAGGTGCCGGCAACCACAAACGTCAACGATGCGGTGGAGGCGATCACGGCACACATTAACAAATACGACGTTCCGGAAGAAAAAGAAGAAAAGTGATCCATGCTTTGAAACAAGGAACCCGGATGAAAGGGTTTCTTTTTTTGTGATTTGGTGTATCTTGTACCGGCTCAAGAGCCACCGTTTGAGGAGTGCTTCCGCTAAATGGTATACTGGATTTATATTTTTACATATTAAGGAGGTTAGCCCATGTACCACACAATTCAGGAGTTTTTGGAGGATTGGAAGCAGGAAGAGGGTCTTACGATCAAAGTGCTGGAGCGTTTGACGGATGCTTCCTTAAATCAAGCGGTGTCGGAACAGCAGCCCCGCACCTTGGGCGCTTTGGCTTGGCATTTGCTTGGCGGACTCGGGGGCATATTGGGAGGTGCGGGACTTCAGATTGAAGGTCCGGACTTTAAAGCGCCTGCACCGAGCAGTGCGGCGGAAATCCTGGAAGGCTACCGGCAGATGAGCGCCGCGGCTACGACCGCGCTGAAAGCGCAATGGAATGACGCCAAGCTGTCGGAAAGTCTGAAGCTGTTCGGCTTTATCGATACGACCTACGGCGGCGTCTTGAACACGGTAGTCCGGCACCAAATCCATCATCGCGGTCAAATGACCATTCTGATGCGCCAAGCGGGCGTTGTGCCTCCGGGAGTTTACGGTCCCAATGAGGAGGAAGGGGCTGCCATTCGCGCAGCGGCGCAAGGAGGAAAATAACCGGGCATCGCAAAAGAGAAGCCTTCTAATCGTAGGGTTTATTCCCGCGGGTTAGAAGGCTTTTAGCCGTATCAGCACACGATACGCCATTCCTCAAGCAGCCGGGCTTCGTCCAGTTCATAGCCGATAACGACCAGATAGTGCGGACCCCGGTATGGCGATGATTCTATCTGCAGGCGTTTGCCCGCAAACTGAATCAAAGAAGCATGGGGAGATCCGTTCAGGCAGAGATAACCTTTGGCCCGCAAAACCCGGCCCTCCCGGTGTTTGAGAAACTTCTCGAGCTTTTTCTCGGAGAAAGAGGCCTGTTCGGGAATCGGGATAAAGATGCTCTGGATACGGGAATGCGACTTATGCCCATGTGAATGGGAGGCAAGCACCTTCAAGCGATTTGGCGCAGGCGCTTCTTGGTTGGCGTTGGCGTGTTGCAAAGGCTGAAATCCATGAAGAAGCAGCTCAAAGTCTATCTTGGCGTTCACGGCGGGAAGCTGAGGCGCGTTTGGATTATGCTTTTCCACCAGCTTGGTTACTTTGATCAGATGCGCAGAATCCACAAGATCCGTCTTATTGATGATCATTACATCGGCCACATCGATTTGCCGGCGCAGTGTATGAACAAGCTCTTTATCCGTGGAGAAAATACTGTTGTATTCCAGCGCATGTTCCGCATCAAGAACCGTTATGATTTTGTCCAGTACTACGCTGTGGCGAAGCTCCGGATCGGCCATGGCGTCCACTACTTCCTCGGGATTAGCGACCCCGGTAAGTTCTATGACCAGCAAATCTGGGGCCGGCCTCAAGGCAAGCAAATTTTGGAGAGCGCCCGAAATCTCGCTCTTTTTACTGCAGCAAATGCAGCCGTCCAGCAACTTCTCCAAAGGCAGTCCGTCCAGAGCCTCCGAAAGGATCAAGCCGTCTACGTCTTGTTTGCCCAACTCGTTCATGAGAATCGCGGGTCTCAGCCCACGCTGCTGAATTTCACGCAGCAACTGCAGAAGCAGCGTCGTTTTTCCGCTTCCCAGGAAACCGCTAATAATAAGTACGGGGGTTTTCAACGATAATCGCTCCTGACTTCTTTGGATTTTAAGGGAGACTGACGTTCAAAAACTCGAAGTTAGGGTATATATATGGATTTCCCGGAGCTTCCATGACTTCGATTTCCTGCACGTCGATTTTGATGATGGTGTTCCCGTTATATTCCGTATGACCAAGGGTGCCTTTCACCTTTACCCAGGTATCGTCTTTGAATGCGGCGGCTTCGCCGGATTCCGCGAGAACGCCGTACGGGGAGGCGTCGGCGGTACAGCACTGGACGGCGATCCGCCCGATCACGAACTGGTTATCGGCCAGATCCGGCTCCCGGTAAACAAAGCCGGTGATTTCAATCTCTTTTCCCATAAAAGGGTCGGCAAACGTGATGATCGACGAAAGAATCTCCATATAGATTTCCGGCTTGACTTCGATTACGGGTAATACATACAGCTTTTTGGCCAATTCCGCCAGGTCCCGGTCGAAATCATTGTCCGCCTGAAACATCCGGTCCAGGTCCGGCTCTTCGGCTTGAGCCATAGTACCGGAAGCGGTTGATGCACCAGGTGCTGCATTCGCGGGGGAAGCTTCGGCTTTTGCTTTTGCCTTGGCCTGGCCGAGCTGTACTGAGCCGAACTGCATTCCTTTTTTCTCCGCCAACGAGCCGCTAAGCACCGTATTCGGCAATGTAAAACCGAGCACGAGCGGAAGAAGGAAAAGCGCATAGAGCAGACCACTGCCGAATCGGGAAGCCGTTTGCGGGACTTCGCAGCAATCGCAGTCGACGATCTGGCCCTTATAGGTGCGGTAAGCGACAAAGCCTTGAATTACGGCAAGGGCATACACGACGAGGGCCGAAGCTTTGACGAGCGGCATGATTCGTACGCCGATATACAGCTGAAGGGCATCCGTCTCAACCAAAAAAGCGATATAACCGGACAATGCCAGCAATAGAGCGGTTTTGAAGATATTATGAAAGAGCAGACGCTTGTTTTTCATAGGACACCTCGGCTCTTATTGGAGCAGCAGTTGATCCAAGCCTACACTGAAGACCAGCACCAGCACGATGATCAAAGCTCCCAACGTGATAACGAACTTCGTTTTAAATACGGAAAGCAGCATAAGTGTACTTTTTAAATCGAGCATGGGACCCAGCACCAGAAACGTGATAAGAGAGCCCGCGGAAAATACATTGACGAAGGAAGAAGCGACAAACGCGTCCGAGTTGGAACAAATCGACAACAAGTAAGCGAAGCCCGCCATCAGGAAGTGGGACGAAAGCGGTCCCTGACCGTAGGCGGCCAATTGGGCGGTGTTGACGAACGTATGGATGAGTGCCGTTATAAAGGCGCCAAGCAGTAAATATTTGCTCATCTCGAAAAATTCCTGGCTCATGTGGTTCAAGAAACCGATAAGTTTGTCCGTACCGCCGCCGGGATGAGGAGAACGGTTACCGCCGCTTTCCTGACCATACATCATTTCCGCCCGAAGCCGAAGAGGCTGATAGCGGACGACCCTGTAAATAATCATCCCGATGCAGAAGGCGATGATAAAAGCCAGACCCATCCGGGAATATATAATTTCAGGGCGGCTCCGGAACGCCGTGTACGTCGCGAAAAAGACGATCGGATTTAGTATCGGTCCGCTTAAAATAAAGACGGCGGCTATGTACACAGGCATGCCCTTAGCAATTAACCGCCGGATGACGGGAATCATTCCGCATTCGCAAATCGGGAAGAGAATGCCGAACAAACAAGCCGCAAGGATCCCTAAAACCGGGCTCTTGGGGATCATTCGCGCAATCATTTCTTCGGGGACGAAGACCTGCAGCAGGGCGGAAAACACAACCCCGAGTAAAATAAACGGCAGCGCTTCAAGAAAAATGCTGATGAACATCGTGCGGAAGGTAAGCAGGTCCTCATATCGGAACACGAAAGAAAACATGAAGAAAATACTCCTTTGTGATAGTCTCTGGAGATAGAGTCAGGAAGATGATGGTTTTATTTTAATAGTAATGTTTACAAATAACAACCTTGGATTTTGAATTCCGGATTGCTTCAAGCTCATATCGGATCAGGAAGGCCATAACTTGCTTGTGACCTCGCCGAGACAATAGATCAGCTGGAAATCAATTTGCGGCAGGCGGGGATTCAGTGGCACAGCGACGTGAAGACAGCGACCATCGACCCGAACGGGCAGCTGGGCTATGAACTTATTGAGGATGCCGGACCCGTTACCTTAAAGCAAATGCGAGATTTACTGGATCAGTATTTTATGGAGCCACCGCGGTAATAAAATCACAGGATGTCCCGAAATCACAGAAAATGTCGCTCTTTTCGGAGATCGAACAGTCCGGCACGAATATAAAAAATAAAAAGTTGCAATAAGCTTGCTAAAGTGATTATCCCGGACCAACTCTCGTGAGAGAGTTGGTCTTTTTTGCAATGCTTTCACATTCCGTTCCGTGACTAGGTGACATGAATAAAAAAATTTAGTGGACTAATTGTCAACTTAAGGTTTATTATTTTGGTTGACAATTAGGATTGACGAGTACGTTATAAATTCGCTAGAGGGGAGACACAGTGTATGCATAAGCGGCGGGGTTGGATGAAGTTAACGGAAAAGGCGCTGAACGGCGGACTTTTGACGATCGAGGAGGGCCTTAGCATATTTGCGGCGGAGGACGATCAACTGCTGAAGATTCTGGAAGCCGCGTTTCAGGTAAGAAAGCATTATTACGGCAAAAAAGTGAAGCTGAATATGATCATCAACGCGAAAAGCGGACTTTGTCCCGAGGATTGCGGTTACTGTTCGCAGTCAATCATTTCCCAAGCCCCGGTTTCCCAATATACGATGCTGGATAAAGAGACTCTGCTGGCCGGGGCTAGGGAAGCGATGGCCAGGAAGGCCGGCACATACTGCATCGTAGCGGCAGGAAGGGGGCCGACAGAACGGGAGCTGGGGCAGGTAATCGAGGCGGTAGAGGAGATTCGGGAAACGATGCCACTTAAAATCTGTGCCTGTTTAGGTCTCCTTGGCGAGGAGCAGGCCCGAAGGCTTGCGGAAGCGGGGGTTCACCGGTACAACCATAATTTGAATACCAGCCGGTCGAACTATGGATCCATCACAACGACGCATACGTATGAGCAGCGGGTAGAGACGGTAGAGAAAGTCAAGGCCAAGGGAATGTCGCCTTGTTCCGGGGTCATTATCGGGATGGGCGAGTCCGACCGGGAAATCGTCGAAATGGCTTACACGCTTCGTGAGCTTGATGTGGACTCCATCCCGGTCAATTTCCTCAATCCGATTCCCGGAACCCCGCTGGCTCAGGCTGAACGAACGACCGCCTCCAAAGCTTTGAAGACGCTAGCCTTGTTCCGCTTCGTTTGTCCATCCAAAGAAATCCGCGTGGCGGGCGGACGCGAACTGACGCTACGGACACTTCAGCCATTGGCGCTCTATGCGGCAAATTCGATTTTTGTCGGGGACTATCTAACGACCGGGGGGCAGGAGATTTCCCTCGATCACCAAATGATCGAAGACCTTGGATTCGAAATCGAACTAAACGCGCTTTAAACCGATGGATGGCATATCTCGCAGATTTGCTATACACTGGGTATTGATGCAGATGATAAAGCGTGGTGAATTCTATGTTTAAGGTAATGCTGATCGAAGATGATATGACTCTTTTTCAAGAGGTTAAAGAACGACTGCAGCAATGGTCTTATCAAGTGTATGGCGTAGAGGATTTTAGCCGTGTGCTCCAGGAGTTTACGGAGAATCGGCCGGATCTGGTCATTATCGATATTCAATTGCCTAAATTCGACGGGTTCCATTGGTGCCGGATGATTCGTTCCCACTCCAATGTGCCGATCATCTTTCTGTCTTCCCGCGATCACCCGACGGATATGGTGATGTCCATGCAACTCGGGGCCGACGATTTTATCCAGAAGCCGTTTCACTTTGAGGTGCTTGTCGCGAAAATTCAGGCCACCCTGCGGCGGGTTTATAACTATAATACGGACCGCGTGGAACTAAGAACATGGCGCGGGGCGACAGTGGAATATGTGAAAAATACGCTTACGGGAGAAAAGGGCTGCGTTGAGCTGACCAAAAACGAAATGTTTATTTTGAAAATGCTCATTGAGCGGAAGAATCAAATCGTCAGCCGGGAGGAACTGATTCGCAGTCTGTGGGACAACGAGCATTTTGTCAGCGATAACACCTTGACGGTCAACGTCAATCGTCTGAGGAAGAAGCTGGAAGCGATCGGTTTGGACGCTTACATCGAAACCAAGGTGGGACAGGGTTACATGGCGACGGAAGAGGCCGGCTCGCTATGATCGGTAAATACATAAGGGAACGGCTGAGTTGGATTTTGCTCGTGCTGTTCCTTCAAGGACTGCTGTTGCTTGTCGCTTATCTGGATACGGCGATCCCGTTTCTGCCGATGCTGTATATTGTGTTTTTGTCGCTGCTGCTCTTTACGGGCTTCCTCCTGGTCCGGTATGTCAAAGAATCGAGGTTCTATAAGGGCCTTGCTTCTTGGGAGGATGACTATGATCTTTCCTCCATCGCTCACCCGGAGAGTCCGTTCGAAGCGATTGCGTTGGATCGCCTGACCTTGCAAACCGAACGGTTCAAAAAGGAATCTTCGCAGCATCTTGTCGAATTGGAACAGGAGAAGGACGATCTTCTTTCCTGGATCCATGAAGTGAAAACGCCGCTCACCACCATGCAGTTGATCATCGACCGCATGGATGACGAGGCGCTCAAATCCCAACTGATGTACGAGTGGCTGCGCATCCATCTTTTGTTGGATCAACAGCTTCACCAGAAGCGGATTCCATTCATGAAAAATGACGTGTACATCGAGAAGACGGTCCTGGAAGCCGTCATTTACAAAGAAATCAAAGCGCTCAGATCCTGGTGTTTGCAAAAAGGCATCGGCTTCGACGTATCCCTTTCGGCGGAGGAAGTGCTGACGGACGAGAAATGGCTCGGCTTTATCCTCAGGCAGCTCCTGACAAACGCGGTGAAGTACAGCGGCGCTTCTTCGGATATCTTCATCGAAAGCGAGGAAGTGGAGGGACGGGTCCGGCTCCGGATTCGCGATTTCGGAAGGGGGATTGATCCGAAGGACTTGCCGCGTATTTTCGATAAGGGCTTTACGTCGACAACGATGCATAAAGACAGCGCCGCGACCGGCATGGGGCTCTATTTGGCTCAAAAGTCCGCCGAGGTGTTATCCATCCGGATTGAGGTGGAGTCCAAACCGGGAGAGGGCTCGACATTCTCGCTCATTTTTCCGAAACGCAATGAGTTCGTAGATCTAATCCGGCCGTGGCCGATGGGCATGTGACAACATTGTCACATGCTTTTCTGCTTTGTTCGGCGAATCGAAGGAAAGATCGGGGCATCTCGCTTATGATTAGAGCATGAACTGAAGGAGTGGTGGAAATGGCGATTCTGGAAGCCAGTAAAATTCATAAGAGCTACGGCAATAAATTCAATAAGCAGGAAGTGCTCAAGGGCATCGATTTAAGTGTGGAAAAAGGCGAATTCGTCAGCATTATGGGCGCTTCGGGTTCGGGGAAAACCACGCTGCTGAACGTGCTGTCTTCGATCGACAAGGTCAGCCTCGGCAGCATTAAAATCGAAGGCAAAGAATTCACGGGCCTGAAAGAAAAGGAACTGGCCGAATTCCGGAAGCATCATTTGGGTTTCATTTTTCAAGAGTATAATCTGCTCGATACATTAACGGTGAAGGAGAACGTGCTGCTCCCGTTGTCGATCAAAAACGTACCCCGGAAAGAAGCGGATCATAAATTCCGCGAGGTGGCCACGGAGCTTGGGATTTACGAACTGAAAGACAAGTACCCCAACGAGATTTCCGGCGGTCAGAAGCAGCGGACTTCCGCGGCGCGGGCCTTTATTCATGAGCCCAGCATTATTTTCGCGGACGAGCCGACGGGAGCGCTGGACTCCAAATCGGCCTCCGATCTGCTGAACAAGCTGAGCGAGTTAAACCGCAAGATGGAGGCCACCATCATCATGGTGACCCATGATCCGGTCGCGGCGAGCTATTGCAGCCGGGTTGTTTTTATCAAGGATGGTCAAATTTATACGCAGCTGAACAAGGGTGAGGAGACGCGGCAAGCCCTCTTCAACGATATTATGAAGACCCAGGGCGTATTGGGCGGTGTTCAGGAATGAACATCAACTATCTGATTTTCCGCAATTTGAAAAAAAACCTGAAAAACTATTATTTGTACGTATTTGCATTAGTTTTCAGCGTGGCTCTATACTTCGCGTTCGTTACGCTGCAGTACGATCCGGCCATGGATGAGATTAAAGGCTCCGTCAAAGGAGCGGCCGGGCTTTCCGCAGCGTCGGTTCTTCTCGTGGTGATCGTCGCCGTATTTTTGCTCTATGCGAACAATATTTTTATCAAGCGGCGGGGTAAAGAAATCGGGCTGTTCCAGCTGGTCGGCTTGACTAAAGGGAAAATATTCCGCATTCTGAGCAGTGAAAATTTGATTCTCTATTTCGGCTCGATGCTGATCGGTATTTTCCTCGGCTTTGCCTCCTCCAGGCTGCTATTGATGGTTTTGTTCAAGATCATTGGGGTGAATGCCCAGGCGTCGCTGAACTTTTCGGTCCAGGCTTTGGTGCAGACCGTCATCGTGTTCGCGGCGATCTATTTGTTGATCATGCTGATGAACTATTCGTTTATCAAACGGCAGAGCATTCTTTCCTTGTTCCGCGTGGTCTCCACGACTGAAAATACGGTCCGGAGAATGACGTTATCGCAAGTAATCATCGGTTTTCTGGGAATTTCGCTTATTTTGTTCGGCTATTATGTGTCCACTAAGCTGTTTAGCGGCGCTTTCGTCAAAATGAACGAATTGTTCCTGGCGATGGTGCTGATCTTGGGCTCAGTGATTGTGGGAACCTATCTGTTCTATAAAGGATCGGTCAGCTTTGTTTTCAACATGATTCGAAAAAGCAAAGGCGGTTATTTGTCGCTCAATGAAGTGCTCTCGCTTTCGTCCATTATGTTCCGGATGAAATCGAACGCTCTGCTCCTAACCATCATCACGACGGTGTCCGCACTAGCCATCGGGCTGTTGTCACTCAGCTATATCTCCTACTATTCGGCGGAGGAGTCGTCCAGGCAAACGGCGCCGAATCATTTTACGCTGTTGGAGGAAAAGGATGTAACGGCGTTTACCGCGGGGCTGCGGAAAGAAGGCATCGATTACACGGAGATTCGCCGGGATGTGATCATGATGGATGCCGATGTTTCCCGCATGATCGGAGCCAGCGTGGCGGAAGAGTCCGACGGGATCATCCCTTTGCCCATCGTCGATGAGAAGTCGGTGGCGGGAACGGAGGTTTCGCCCGGGGAAGCCTGGTTTACCGGCTCCAGCGATGCCATGAAGCAGTTTATGGGCATTCAATCCACGGGGGATTTAGAGCTGAAGGGGCGGACGCAATCGTTCCCTCTGCATGTAAAGGGATTGAATAAAGAATCGGTCATTTCCCTGTATTTTTCCAAAGGGGCTCCGACGCTCGTCGTGGACCATTCGGTCTTTGAGCGGCTGGCGCAGGAGAAAGTGCCGGAACTTCAGAGATCGGCAGGCATGTATATTGGAATTGATATCGCCGATCCGAATAAACTGGCACGCGCCAATGAGATCTTTATGGATATGAAGGTGGACGATCAGCCAGGGTACGTTTCCCTGTTAAACAATATCGCCGTCCAGAAGAGCAACATGGGACTCATCATGTTTATCGTGGCTTTTCTCGGCTTAACTTTCCTCATCACCTCCGGCTGCATTTTGTATTTCAAGCAGATGGGGGAAGGCGAGGAGGAGAAGCCGAGTTACACGATTTTGCGAAAACTCGGGTTCACGCAGGGCAATCTGGTGCGCGGTATTCAGTTTAAGCAGATGTTCAGCTTCGGCATTCCGCTCGTGGTCGGGTTATCGCACAGTTATTTTGCCGTCCAGTCCGGCTGGTTCTTCTTCGGAACCGAACTGTGGACGCCGATGTTCCTGGTCATGCTGCTCTATACACTGCTCTATAGTATCTTCGGGATTTTATCGTTGTTCTTCTATAAACGGATCATTAAGGAATCGCTGTAAAGGTTGTAAAAGGATTTGCAAGTGGCGGCCGCTAAATAGAAAAAAGGAGATCTCTATGCTATGGAAACGATTTTTTCGATCCTGAAATCGATTGTTTTGGGGATTGTGGAGGGGGTTACCGAATTTTTGCCGGTCTCTTCCACAGGCCATCTGGTCATCTTCGAAAACCTGCTGGGCTTTAAAGGGACGACCCCGTCTTATGTGGAGATGTATACGTACGTGATCCAACTGGGGGCTATATTGGCGGTCATCGTCCTGTATTGGGGCAAAATTAAGGATACGCTGGTCAACTTCTTCCCGCAAAAGGTCGGCTTTGAAAGATCGGGGTTCCGCTTTTGGCTGATGCTGGCGATCGCCTGTATCCCCGGCGGCGTGTTCGGCGTTCTGCTGAACGACTGGTCCGATGAGCATCTGTTTACGCCGGTCGTCGTGGCGTTCACGCTGTTTTTTGGCGGGCTGTGGATGCTTTACGCGGAGAAAAAATTCCGCAAAAACGGATTGAACGGCGGTGGCGACGAGTTGAACGTCACGATCAAGCAGGCGTTGATCATCGGCGCCTTCCAGTGCCTCGCGATTATTCCGGGGATGTCGCGTTCCGCTTCGACCATCATCGGCGGCTGGGTGGCCGGCTTGACTACGGTGGCGGCCGCGGAGTTCTCCTTCTTCCTGGCGATTCCGGTTATGGTCGGCATGAGCTTCCTGAAAATTATGAAAATCGGCGGATTTTCGTCGATGACTTCGACCGAACTCATTTCGCTCGGCGTCGGCTTTGTCGTTTCGTTCCTCGTTGCGCTCGCCGTCATCAGCAAGTTTATTTCTTACCTGCAAAAGAAACCGATGAAAGTATTCGTATACTATCGGATGATTTTTGCGGTTATCGTCCTGATCGCCGGAATGGCCGGCCTGTTCCACTAGACGAAAGCCATGAGGCCCAGACCGAAAATTCCGCCTTCTTAGACATGTTGTCTCCGGCATATAGGTATGAAAAAGACTATAGCGGGGTGGAAGGGTGAAGGCGGTAACGGCGGATGGAGAGTTTCGAGTTTATGTCATGGAGGCTTCGGCGGTCCGGGATTTTATCCTGATTGAATTCGGCCTCGGCACTTTATTTTACAAGGTTTGGCTGCTTTTGGCCCATAACGCTTTTCTGGCCGGAACAGGAAGTTGGTTGATGACGGAGATGGTGAAAAGGGTATATAAACGGCTGATATAGATTAAGAGAGATTTCGGCCAAAAAGAGAGGAAGCTTCGACGGCGATGTCGTAGCTTCCTTGTTTTTTCGGGAAAGATGGATATGCGGGAACTTTAAGCCGGCCAAATAATCAGGACCTTACGCCATTCGTGGGGATAAGCTCCCAGGAATAGAATTTCCCCTTTTTATTGATCTTACCAAGTAGGGTAGAGGCGCCTTTCTTTGTAAACGTGTACTCATTGTTCTTGATGCTGACGTTATAACCCTTGATATTCAAACCAAACAGAGAGGACGCTTTAGCTTTGGCCACAGTGAGCGCCTGGTTCTTGGAGAGCTTCGGTTTGGCGAAGGTTTTTGCAAAGTCCTTGTCATCGGCCCAATCCTTGCCGAATTCATTGACCACAGCCCAGATTTTTCCTGTTTTTGCTCCGATGACAACCCGGTTCAAATCATTGTCGTCACGATAAATCCATGAAAACTCCGTTTCCCCTTGCTTATACTTGACCACATAATCAAAGGCGGTCATCTTGGTGATCCCCAAGGATTTTAGTGCCCGATTCGCCTGGTTCGTTAATTTCGAATTAGCGCTGCTGATCGGGGTTGAAATTCTGGCCGTGAGTTGGCTGTTGCGGTCCAAATCGATTTCCAGACTTTGGTTTGTCCCCCAAATCACCCAATAATTGCGGGGTTCATTATCCTGGTATGGAAAGTAAACCCGCCATAACGCCTCGGGCTTGAAGACATTTCCAGTATCAAAGGTTTTCAAAAAAGAGGAGACGCCGGTCTGTAACGCCGGATCCAAAACCTGCTTCAACCCCTCCGCTTTGTAGTACACGGTGGTGGACTCGACCCGCCCCTTTTTTGGGTCATATTGCTGAATAAACTCCGCATCCGCTTTACCGGTTAAGGTCCCGTTGATTTGCCACATCGATTCGATTGTCTTATCTACGCTCGTAAACTGAATTTGTTGTTCCGGTGCGACTTTGTTTAAAACATTCGTTAGTCGCAGGGTGACGTCTTGATCCAGTTCAACGGCCGAAATGCTCTGCTGATAATCAGTCCGGGCCGGAGTATCGGCATATAGGGGTGCGCTAGAGAGCAGAAGAGAGATGATTGTGGTGGTAAGTGTGATGGATCTCCATTTTTTTTGCATGTGTAACATCCTCCTGTACTTTCTGTAAAATCTCACAAAGCAATAAACGTCCATTCGATGGGAAAAGTTGCATACTACACACGAGAAAATGTGTGGTTAGAAATGAGGGGAGAAATTATTGATGCAGAGATTTCAAGACTTCATCCCATGGGGAGGCTGGGAAAGGCGGAAGAAGTGGCCAAGGCGGTTTTGTTTCTAGCAAGTGACGATGCCTCCTTTATTACAGGCACAAGTTTAATGGTCGACGGGGGATATACGGCAGTCTAGTGATTTTTGATAGGTTCAATGGCCTAAAAATCTGTTGTTAGGTCGAAGGTCCTTGTGTTAATGTGGTAGTATTACCAATTATCCAGCAAGGAGAGGTACATGAAGAAATTTAATATGATTCTCAGTATTATGATGGCGATGATGATCTCCTTTCTCGCCGGGATTTATGCGGCGCCGACCATTCAGAAGAATGTGTTCGGGAAGCCGGCGGCAGCGGAGGAAGCCACCGGGACCGCCGGCGTAAAGGAAACCGGCACGAATGCGGGAGCATCCGACACAAACTCCGGTTCAGCGAAGAGCGAGCAGAACTCCGCTGATGCTAAGCAAAAGCAAGGGGATTCTAACTCGGCCAAAGTGGTAACCGGGGGAGAGATCGGCGAGCCGCTTACGTTCAATTACAGCATTAATAGCGCCGATGGCGTCAAGCTGACTTGGGAAGCTAAAAATTTGACCGGGAAAACGATTAATTACTACACCGTCGTAATCAGCACTTTCAACCCTGTAGGGGATCCATCGTACGATCAAATGTCGGACGAAAGCACATTTAAGCTAAAAGTCGTCGGTCCGGTTAAACCTGACGAAACCCTGCTTTTATTTGATCTTTTTACATATCAGGGCGCCTTACATACGATAAAAATCGACAAGATTCTTCTGGAATACGATGACGGTACCACGGAAACGATCGACTATGGCTATGAAACCAGCGACAGCAGCGGACTATAAAAAGCGAGAGGGCTAAGGAATTTCCCCTAGCCTTCTCGTTTTTTTAGTTCTACCGTACTTCAACCGATGGCCTTCGCGGGGCTTTTATATCATTGGAAAGAAAAATGGTTAAAATTTTAGATTCATTTACCGAGAAATAGGGTATTTAACTGGAGAGTGCGTAATTTTAACGATTGAAGCATAAACGGAAGAGCTAGGCGCAAATTTTAGATTTGGCTTGGCTCCTCCGTTTTTATAAATTGAGCTTAGGCAAAAGGAGAGCGTCTGATGCAGGTTCAAAGGGTCAATCATCATGAGTTGTTCAAACAAATTTATACACAGGCACCCATTGGGATTGCGCTTGCCTCTCCTAAAGGGCAATGGACGAAAGCGAACCCCGCTTTCTGTCAAATGCTTGGGTATACGAGCGAAGAACTTCTTACGATGACTTATCAGGATATTACCCATCCTGACGATTTGGCGGGCGACTTTGATTATGTTTGCGGATTGCTGGAAGGAAAATCTAAGGGATATCAATATGAGAAGCGTTATGTCAGAAAGGATGGCCAGACTCTCTGGATCTCCTTGCATGTAGCCCTGGTTCGGGCTGAACAAACGAACGAACCGCTTTATTTTATATGCCATGTCGTGAATATTTCCGACCGTAAAGCGATCGAACAGAAGATGGTTTACAACGAAGAAATCTTCAAATTGATATCGGCCAATGCCCAGGAACTTATTTACATCGCCTCTCCGGATGGGGTATGTCAGTTCTGCTCGCCATCTGTTGAACAACTGCTTGGAATGACAATTAATGATGTTATAGGGAAGAAGAATTTCGAGGTTTTTCATCCCCAGGATCTGGAGCGCATCAAGAATATAAATTTCACGGGCGTTAAACTTCTCAGGTTTAGACTGCGCCATAAAGACGGGCATTATCTGTGGATTGAAGCGACGTGTAAAATGATTGGAGATGCCGAGCAGGGAAAAATCCTTGCGATCGGCCGGGACATTTCGGAACGGAAGAAGCACGAAGAAATCAGTGCGGAAGCCGAACGAATCGCTTCCATCGGCAGTTGGGAATGGGATATGGTTAACGACTACATTTCTTGTTCCGACCAGATTTTCGAAATCTTTGAACTCGAGCGCAGCCCGGCACCTTTACGCTCGTCCGATATTTACAAGCTTATTGACCCGGCGGACGGAAAACGGCTAAGGGAACATATCGAATGGGCCAAAAAAGGAGAGCCGCTGGATTTCGAATATCGCTATGTTCATAAAGAGGGCAACGAGAAACACTTGCATTTGCGCGGAGTTGTGACGTTTGACGAAAACGACCGGCCCATTCGGATCAACGGGACACTACAGGACATTACGGAGCGCAAGCTGGTTGAATTTAAACTGCAGGAATCCGTTGAACGGTATACCTCCCTCAAGAAATACAATCATGATGCGATTATTTCCTTCAATATGAAGGGAAATATTATGAACGCCAATCCTGTTGCGATTAATATGACCGGTTGCCCGGTGCCCGAAATGGCCGGGACCAGTATCTCCCGGTTTATCGGCAAGGAGAACTATCGGCTTATTCAGAACGGGCAATATGAACTGGCGGAGAAGGAAATCAACAAAATCCTGCATGTGAATGGACATGAAACGGAAGTGCTGGCCACCCTGGCTCCGATTATCATCAATAAGAAAAATGTGGGATATTACCTGATTGCCAAGGACATTACCGAACAGAAAAAGCTCCTGATCGCGAAGGAGACCGCCGAACGCATGAGTCAGGCCAAAAGTGAGTTTTTGGCGATGATGAGCCATGAAATCCGCACGCCGATGAACGGAGTCATCGGGATGACCGATTTGCTTCTGGAAACCGATGGGCTCGGCAGCGAACAAAAGGAATATATCGAGATTATCAAGAAGAGCGGGGAATCGCTGCTTGCGATCATTAACGACATCCTCGATTTTTCCAAAATCGAGTCCGGCAAAACGGACCTGGTCGAGGGACCTTTTGATCTGAAAACTGTCGTTCACGAGACGATCGATATGGTGAAGCCCTTGATTCGCGATAAAAATTTGAAAGTTCATTTAGCATGGGATGACAACATATCGACACCTCTATTCGGGGATGCTTACCGGCTGAAGCAGGTTTTGACGAATGTCATCGGCAACGCCGTAAAGTTTACCGTGGAAGGGCGTGTGGACATCGAGGTGCTGCTTGCCGATGTTCAGAATTTTGACGTCCAGTTCCGATTCAAGGTGAAGGACACGGGCATCGGCATTCCCAGGGAAAAGCGGGGACATTTATTTGAACCGTTTTACCAGTTGGATAACTTTATGACGCGGACACCTCAGGGCACGGGACTGGGGCTCGCCATAAGCAAGAAACTGGTTCAGTTAATGCGCGGGGACATCTGGATTGACGAGAGTGATGAACCGGGGACGACTTTTGTGTTTACGGCCTGGTTTAAAACGAAAACGTCCGAGGAGATCAGTTCGTATCAACAGCTGCGGGAAAGAAGAAGCAACGATACTTTGCGGATTCTGATCGCGGAGGATAACGAAGTGAATCAACTGGTTCTCCGAAAAATGATCGAGAAAAAGGGCCATCTCGTCGACAGTGTGGGCAACGGTAAGGAGGCGGTGGAGGCCGTGAAGCGCACCCGTTACGATATCGTATTTATGGATGTGCATATGCCCAAGCTCAATGGGTTTGAAGCTACGAGACTGATTAAGGAATCGCTGCCCGAAAAAGATCGCCCCTATATCGTGGCCGTTACCGCAAACGCCTTAAGAGGGGATAAGGAGAGATGCCTGGAAGCGGGAATGGATAATTATGTGAGCAAACCTATTCGAAATGAATCGGTTTTGCCGCTGATCGAGGAAGTGAATAACAAGAAAAAAGCAAATATCCGGCTATAAGATCCGGTTACTTCAAAGAAAGCGCCCGCTGTTGGAAATCCAAGCGGGCGTTTTCTTTTGCTCCGCTGCATCAGTTTCAAGGCCGGGCACAACCGGTATAAGTCATGGATTCCGCGGGCATATCCCCTCGTTTGCGCCCGATTACTACCGGTGCTGATGGTACAGGTTCTTTTTGCTCCATTGCCGGATCAGTTGAAGCTCTTCCTCGTTCAGCTCCGGCACATCCGCAGCGGCGATGTTCTGCAGCAACTGCTCGCGGGAGCTGGCACCCGGGATGGCGGCCGCGACGGCCGGCTGGGTGAGCGTGAAGCGGATCGCCAACTGCGTGAGATTCCGGCCTGGCGTCTCCAACCGCTTCAGCCGGGAGCGCAGCTCCTGCAGCTCGGCCAGCTCGTAGTCCGGCAGGCCCTTGGCCGGTTCCCGGCCGGCAGCCAAAGCCCCGCCCGCCAGCGGGCCTCTCGCAATCGCGCTGATCCTTTTCTCCTGAAGAACAGGGAGAACGGTCTCTTCGGCCCTGCGATCCAAGATGCTGATAGGGTTCATAACGCTGATGATTGAAGAGCGTGAAACATATTCCCGAATCACAATGGGCCGGATGGAGGATATGCCGTATTCCCGTATTACGCCTTCTTGTTTTAGCTGTTCGAACGCTTCGATCGTTTCATCGATCGGGTCTTCAATAGTACCTCCATGCAGCTGATACAAATCGATATAGTCCGTCCCGAGTCTGCGAAGACTATCTTTGACTGCGGATAAAATATAAGCTCTGGAAGGATCCCAGACCCAGCCTTCCTGACCGGGAATCCGGCGGTTGCCCACCTTGGTGGCCAGGACCACCCGATCGCGGCGTCCCCGGATCGCTTTGCCGACAAGTTCTTCGTTCCGGCCGCTGTCATACAAATCGGAAGTGTCAAGCAGATTGACCCCCCGTTCCAAAGCTTCATGAATCAGCGAAACGGCTTTGCTTTCCTCTGTCCCCAAGGACATGCAGCCCAGGCCGATCTCGCTTACCATCAAATCGGAATTGCCTAATCGATTCTTCTTCACTGTGGTCACTCCCCTAATGCGCCAGATAAACTTTCCGGTCTATCATACCATTCTTTTCCGGAAAAAAAGAATGGCCGGGTCCGATTCTGATCGTCGTTATCGCATCAAAATCTAAATTTCGGGGAGGATAATGCTCAAAAGGAGGTGGCTGTGCATGCCGCATAATCGCACAACCGATGAAACCGACGGCGATCCCAACACGATTTACGAGGATACAAGCCCGCATACGAAGACCGGTTTTATGCCGGACCAAGACGACATTACAACCTATCCATCCGACCAGGTAAGGGAAAAGAGCGACAATTCCGCGGATAACCGTTCCTGATCCTGTCTTCAAAAACTTCGTGAGCAAAACCGCAATGGCCGCCCCGCTAGGGGTGGCCAGTTTTGGTTTGTCAAGGTAAAAAACGTTAAAAATATAGGAATTTTTAAGGGAAAAGAGCCATAAATCTCGTCGGAAAACGATTTCCCTCTTGAAAATGTTTTCAATATTGAGAATAATGGAGAGAGGTTACAGCTATAAAACGGGGCTAGTCCCGGAGGATACATAGGGATCGAAAGCCCGAAAATACAGAGCAGATGACAATAGTGGAGGGAATATGTTGAACACAGAGAAACTGGGCATTCCATTGAAGGGCTTCGCGGAATTCAGCAGGAAGGTTGCCGCGGACGGAGCGGTGCTTTTGAAAAATGACGGACAAGTTCTTCCGATTCAAAAGGGCGAAAGGGTTTCGATCTTTGGACGAGTTCAAGTGAATTACTACCGCAGCGGTACGGGGTCGGGCGGTAGTGTAAACGTACCGTATACGACCAATTTGTTGGATGGTCTGCGCAGCAAGAAGGGCATTTCGGTCAACGAAGAATTGGCGTCAGTATATGAGAAGTGGATCGAAGCAAACCCGTTCGATAACGGCGGCGGCGGCTGGGCGGCGGAGCCGTGGTATCAGAAGGAGATGCCTTTGACCGGGGAACTTGTTGCCGCAACCAGACAGAAATCGGACAAGGCGGTCATTGTGATCGGCCGGACCGCCGGAGAGGATCAGGATAACGCCAACGAATCCGGAAGCTATCAATTGACGGCCCAAGAAAAAGAGATGCTTCAGATGGTTACGGCTCATTTTGAGAAGACCGTCGTGGTGTTGAATGTGTCGAATATCATCGACATGAGTTGGCTGGACGATGCGGGGTATGTTCACCCGATATCTTCCGTCATTTACGCCTGGCACGGCGGGATGGAAGGCGGTAACGCGGTTGCGGACGTGCTTGTGGGCGAAGTGACTCCTAGCGGGAAGCTGACCGATACGATCGCCTATTCTATCGAAGATTATCCCTCGACCCGCAATTACGGCAATGAATTTAAAAATCTGTACGAAGAGGACATTTACGTAGGTTACCGGTATTTTGAAACCTTTTGCCCGGACCGCGTACAGTTCGAGTTTGGCTATGGCATGTCGTACACGGAATTTCAAATCGAGCCGGAAGCAGCGAAGCGGGTTGATCAGGATGGAGAGGGCTGCCTTGAAATCGGTGTTACCGTAAAAAATACAGGTGCGGTTTATGCGGGGAAAGAGGTCGTGCAGGTCTATGCGGAGGCCCCTCAGGGCAAGCTCGGCAAGCCGGCCCGCGTGTTGGTCGCTTTCGGAAAAACCGGACTGCTGCAGCCCGGGGAATCGCAGCGCCTGACCCTCAGCTTTCCAATCGGCGCCATGGCTTCTTATGATGACAGCGGTGTGACCGGACATCCTTCCGCCTATGTGTTGGAGGAAGGAACCTATTTGATTTATGTGGGCAACAGCGTCAAAAAGCTTTCGCCTATCCCTGTGGGCGGGCAACAAGGTTATACATTGGACCGTCTTCAAGTCGTGGAGCAGTTGGAGGAAGCTCTGGCTCCCACCGAGAGCTACCAACGCATGAAACCGGGCGCCAGAAAGGCGGACGGATCGTACGAGCTCGTTTGCGAAGAGGCGCCGAAACGAAAAATCTCTTTAGCGGACCGCATTCAGAACAACCTTCCCAAAACGATTGAACAAACCGGAAACCGCGGCTACAAATTAAGGGATGTCTACGACGGAAAGGTCGGCATGGAGGATTTTATCGCCCAGCTTTCCGATCAGGACTTGGCCACCATTGTCCGAGGCGAAGGGATGAGCAGCCCCCTTGTGACTCCGGGGACGGCTTCGGCCTTCGGCGGCGTAAGCGACGCTTTGTTTAACTACGGCATTCCGGTAGCTAGTACGGCCGATGGTCCGTCCGGCATCCGCATGGACAGCGGTTTGAAGGCGACCCAGGTTTCAATCGGAACTTTGCTGGCCGCGACTTGGGACGTAGACCTGGTGGAAGAACTTTATATCATGGAAGGGCAGGAACTGGTCAGCAATGATATTGATGCGCTGCTTGGACCGGGGCTGAATATCCGGCGGAGTCCGCTGAACGGGCGGAATTTCGAATATTTCTCGGAGGACCCGCTGGTCACCGGGAGGTTTGCCACCGCTTGCACGCGGGGCATCAAGAAAGGCGGCTCGAATGCCACACTGAAGCATTTCGCCTGCAACAATCAGGAGAAGCACCGCAGCAAAGTGGATGCGGTCGTATCCGAGCGAGCGCTTCGCGAAATCTACCTGAAAGGCTTCGAAATCGCGGTGAAACAAGGCGGCGCCAACTCCGTGATGACCGCTTACAACCCGATCAACGGACACTGGTCGGCGTCGAACTATGATTTGAACACTACCCTTTTACGCAAGGAATGGGGCTTCAAAGGCATTGTCATGACGGATTGGTGGGCCATTATGAATGACACGGCCAACGGCGGACCGGCGGATCGGAAGTACACGAACTGGATGGTTCGGGCCCAAAACGATCTGTATATGGTGGTCAGCAATTATGGCGCCGAAATCAATGCTTGGGACGATAATACGCTCGAATCCCTGGAGAACGGCACGCTCACGCGCGGGGAACTGCAGCGCAGCGCCATCAATATTTGCGAGTTTCTGATGCAGGCGCCGGTCTTCTTCCGGAAGCAAGAGATCGTGGAGACCGTCCATTCGTTCAAGGCCAATCCAGCGCTTGCCGGGGAACGGGCGCAATCCCTGGATCAAAACACGCAAGTCAAGCCCGTTGCGGCCGGTTCGACGTTGTTCCGGGCCGAGCAAGCCGGCGAATACCGGATCATCGTCAATGTGATGTCACCGGATTCCAATTTGGCGCAAAGCGCCTGCAATGTTTTGCTGAACGGCGACCTGATGACGACCGTACAAACGAACGGAACGGAAGGCGACTGGGTGAGACAAAAACTGGTGAAGGTGAAGCTGGAAGCCGGTTTATACGAGATGACCCTGGAATTCATCAAACCGGGGATTCAAATCGACTGGATCGAATTTAAACCGGTACAAGGCTAACGGACTGGAGCTGCATCAAGGCTCGTTACCTCCAACACCATTGTACAGGTTCGATGCAACGTCCGTGCTAACAGTCTAAAAAGGTCTTATTGTGGCAGATGCAGGAGATTTATCCCTGTATCTGCTTTTTTTAGAAGAAATAGGGCCTTGAAATACGTCTGATCCATTCCATTCCGCAAAAAAATCAAAACAATCATGCGGGTTTTCGATTAAAGTAATACCTGTACCCGGGAGGATAAAAATGAGCTATTTCGACGCCGTAAAAAAAGCGATAGATTTTATTGAGGAACGATTGGAGAAGGAGCTTAAAATGGAGGACATCGCCCGGAATGCCGGTTTTTCTCCGTATCATTTTCACCGAATTTTTCAGCTGCTGACCAAGAACACGGTGTCCGATTACGTCAGAAAACGGAGGTTGACGCACGCGGCCGGCGAATTGTTCGATTCGGAGATCCGAATTATCGACCTTGCCGTGAAGTATCAGTTTGAATCGCAGGAGGCTTTTACCCGGGCTTTCAAGAGGATGTTCCGTATACCGCCCGGACAATTCCGCAGGCAGACCGACCTGAAAGATACGACGTATCGGCGGCCGACGCATCATGCATCGGAAATCGATCTGTATATTCCAATATGCATTTAAATCGCAGTTATCGCAAGGCGGAACAGAAGTGAACGGCGAGTAATTAATGACATGAAGGAGTTGAATGGGTGATTATTAATCACGTTAATCAAAAGGAATGGTTTGTAGGTTTAAAGCAAGTCGAGGTAGTGGATCCTCATGCCCAAACGGCTTTCCCGATGCTGGTTATGTATCCTTCGAACACCCCGGGAAAAATAGAGCAAATGGGGCCGTTTAGCCTGGAGGTGGCCCTTGATGCTAAGCCTGCGTCCGGGAGATATCCGCTGGTTATAATATCCCACGGAAGCGGCGGTTCGCTCTGGGTTTACCGGACGCTGGCCATGCATTTGGCGAGTCATGGATATATCGTGGGTGTACCCGAGCATCCCTTTAATAACCGAAACGATAACTCGCTGGATGGAACGGTGGAGAACTTAACAATACGCCCGCGCCATCTGACTCGGGCCATCGATTATTTTTATGAAAGCGAATGGTGCGCCGATTCTATTAACTCAGATACCGTTTCGGTGATCGGGCATTCTATGGGCGGGTACACGGCTTTGGCGGCGGCCGGAGGGAAGCCGACATCCTTTCCTCACGAATCCCCGAATGGAATCGCTGAACAAATTGCCGTCGCCGCAGATCCGCGCATTCGTTCCCTGGTATTACTGGCACCCGCCTCGGTATGGTTTCGAAAGCCCAACGCATTGGACGAAGTTCATCTTCCCATCCTGCTGCTCGCAGCCGAGAAAGATGATTATACTCCGCACTTCCACAGCCAAATCATTCTGGAGGGAGTCAAGGACCGTTCCAAAGTGGAATTTGCCGTGATTCATGGAGCGGGCCATTTCTCCTTTTTAAGTCCGTTTCCCGAAAAGATGAGGCATCCTGCATTTCTACCGGCAACAGATCCCCCGGGGTTTGATCGACCGGCCTTTCATCAGGTATTAAATGCTCGAGTGCTGGACTTTTTATGGCCCCATCATTGATTGAGAAAATTAAGGGACAACATAAATTTCTTTAGGTTTTGAAGCAGTGCCCGCAGTCAATGGCAGCTCCCGGTCCGTAAACAGAATGTCCACTTCTTCAAGCCGCCCAACTTTGTAAGGGAAGTCCACATTCCATTTCGAATGATCCGCCAGCATGATTACGTTTCGTGATCGAGCGATCATTTTTCGCTTGATCAGCGCATCTTCCCAGTGAACTCCGGTAATCTCGCCTTCCTCGATCCCGCATGCGCCGGTAAAAAACCAATCCGCCCGATACTGGTCCAATGCGTCAAGCGCAGACGATCCGTATACATACTGATCCCGGGGATGGAGCCGGCCTCCCAGAAGTACCAGCTCCACCTTCGGCAAATGGCTGAAGGCCTGGGAGATATGGAGGGAGTGGGTCACAATGGTCAAGGCGCGGTCTCCGATAAACTCGGCCAGGAGGGCTACCGAAGTGGATGAATCCATAAACAGCAGATCCCCGTCTTTCGGAAGAGGTGAGGCCGCCTGCGCCAGCTTTCGTTTGATGTCTCCGCTGTCTTCTTTTCGCCGGACATAAGTTTGGATCGTTGAGGAGACGGCACCTCCCCGGGTTCGGGTGATTCGGCCTTGCTGCTCCAGCTTGACCAAATCACGTCTTGCCGTATCCCGCGACACCTGGAATGTATCGCAGATGTTCTGCACAGTCACGAGTGCCATTGTTTTGGTCATGTCTTCAATGAGGGACAACCTGGTTTCCTGGTCCATTGGCACCGCCTCCTTTTAGCCTGTCATGCGAAAGGTTAGCTCGTAATTTCAACCCGGTTATTTTCAGGGTCCAACACGACGCTTTCGTAACAGCCGTCCCCGGTCCAGCGCGGTTCGCCGATCACGGCAAAGCCGTCGTTTTTCAAGCGGGCGGTCAACGCGTCAACCTGCTCCTCGCTGCCGACAGAGATGGCCATATGGATAAAGCCCAAAGCCTGAACATCAACGGTATTGGGATTCGGTTCCTTAATGTCGGGTCTTTGCATTAATTCCAAACGGCAGCCTTCGTCATAGGAAATAAAATAAGAAGAGAAGGAAGTACGGGGATTCACGTATTTTTCGTTGGCACGGCCGTTGAAATAGGTGACATAAAACTCCTTCATTTTCTCCAAGTCTTCAACCCAAATGGCAACATGATCAATCTTCATCAGGTTCAACTCCTCATAAGTGATATGACTTATTATATAAGTAATATCGCTTATGATCAAGCTGATGAGAGGGCTGTTTCGGCTTGCGGAAATCAGCCCTCGATCTGCCGTGAAGCGGAATAGCTTTATGAAGGAACGAAGCGAAACCATTTCAGATCAAACTGACTGCCCGGCAAAAACATAAAGGTAACCGCCTGGGGGCCGCTGATGCGATCCAGCTTGAATTCCCGCTCACAGTAATCATCGGAATAAGCGAATTCGATCATTTGCCGTTGTTCCCCGGACGGTCCGCTAAAGAGAAGGTGAATCGTGTTCTTATCCAGCGGGGAGCGGCCGCACAACAGCAGCTTGCCGCTTCCGGCGTCGCCGAAGTCCATGTCCTCAAAGACGAGTGAGACGTTATTTCCGATATGTTCGATGCTCGCTTCTCCCACCTTAAACGTATCGCCGTAAATGTGGCTGTATTCCAAGGCGCTTAACCGGGAATAGGCTTTGTGCGGCTTCGCGAACCTGAACCCTTTCAAATGAATCTTCCGATGCAAAACAAGGCTGATCGCGGTGACGCCTTTCAATCGCTTCGGTAAACGGTACGTCTCGTCCTGGTATACATTCCATCGAGACGGTTTTTGATAACGGACCCGCGTCAGCATGATGGCATTATCTTCACCGGGGATGCCTTCCCAGATTTCAATCGGGAACTCCTCATCGTCCAGCGAGAAGATGGGGAGGGTCAATTCGTCGGATCCGTATCCGCCGAAATCCAAATTTCTGAAGCAGATCCGGCTTTCTCCGTCCCTGCCGGTAGCAACGCCCCGCTCATTGCCGTTTGTTAAATTGCGGCTGGCGCTCTTATCATGATACCCGGCGGAGACGAATTCGTAAGGGTCGATGAGGGCCTGCCCCAAACCGCTGATTTTAAACTCCATCAGCGAGTAAAGTCGAATCTGCTCCGCCCCGTTCGTCGTGGCGCACCGGACATAGATTTCGCCGTCGCCCAAAGCCGTAATGACGGCTTCCTGTCCGTTCGCCTCCAGCTTGGCGATGTTCGAATCGACGCCGGCCGCGTTCGTGACCCGCCACCTTACTTCACGGTAGGTCGCGTTTGCGGGATGGAGCTGAACGCGCACCGGAAGCGAACGTTTGTCGGGGGTAAGCCGATTTCCCTCCGGACAGATCAACTCCAGCTTACGGACCGGGATTTCGTCACCCGGCAAACCGCGGGTCTCGGCATCCCGAATAGCTGCTTCCGTTTGTTGTGGAGAGTGGCTGTACAAGGTCGGTTGCTCCTGCCCGTCTGGCCCGCCTTCCGTATTGACCCTCTGTGACGCGACTGCTGCAACGGTTAGCTCGTAGTGCAAAAGACCCGCGGATTCAGCCTTCACCAAGATCGTACCCGCTTCCAATGTGCTTGCGATCACGGCAAGCAGCTTACCGTTAAACAGCCTGCGGCTCGTACCCTTATAGGAGTCGTAATCCGTGCTGTCCCCGTTATCCAGGCCGACAAGCCTTCCGGGGCCTTCTACCGTAAGCCGCACGCGGTTGTTTGCATTCTCGACCGGTTGGCCCTCTGAGTCAACCGCTCCAATCTCCACAAAAACCAGGTCGGATCCATCGGCCTGAATTGTGGATTTGTCGGGGGTCATGACGAGTGAAAAGGCATCTCCGAAGGAGGAGCGGATCTGCTCGGCAATCGTTCTTCCCTGTTCGTCATAGCCTACCGCCCGCAACGTTCCCCGGCTGTAAGGGAGCCTCCAGTCGCCCGCCAGCTTGCGGCCCTGCGTATGATCGATTTCGAAGGTCCCCACGGATTCCTCGTTAAAGAACAGCTCGATCTTCGGGGCATTGGAGCAGACTCTGACGTCGATCAACTGCCCTTCGGAAAAATCCCAATACGGGAAGATATGGACCATGGGTCTCTTGCGGTAATCCGTCCATTCGGCCTGGTAGATGTAATAGGAATCTTTCTTGAATCCCGCCGTATCCAACTGGCCGAAGTAGGAGTTCTTGGTAAAATACGGCGTCGGTTCGCCGATGTAATCGAAGCCGGTCCAAATAAACTGACCGGGCGAGTATGCGGCATCGCGATCGGCGATGATGCAGCTTTCCGTGCTTTTCGCCCCCCAGCTGGTGGAGCTGTTGCCGAGGGAGGAGCACTGCTCATCGTCATCGGACAAAACGGACTGGCTCAGCGGAAAATGGTAAACCCCGCGGCTCTGCACGGTAGAGGCGGTTTCACTGCCGTATATGATCCAGTCGGGATGCTCCGCGTGGTGCTGATCATAATATTTCTCCGCATAGTTGTAGCCGGCAAACTGGACCAGATCGGCGCACCTCTGCGCGTTTTCCCAAGGCATATAATTCGAGCCGATCGTCACGTAGGCGTTGGTTCTGGAATCGTGCAGACGAACCTCGTCCCGAAGCTGCCGGGTCAATTCCTGCCCGCGTTCATCCGCATGCGTATCGTAAATTTCGTTACCGATGCTCCACATCAGCAGGCAGGGGTGATTCCGGTCCCGCCGGACCCAACTGGCCACGTCTTTCTTCCACCAATCCGGGAAGAACCGGGCGTAATCATAGGTCGTTTTCTTGCGTTCCCACATATCGAACGCTTCGGATACGATCAATACGCCCATCTCGTCGGCCAGTTCCATCAGTTCCACGGCGGGCATATTGTGGGCGGTGCGGATCGCGTTCACGCCCATCTCCTGCAGCAGGGCGATTTGGCGGCGGATCGCCGCCCTGTTCACCGCGGCGCCAAGACAGCCCAGGTCATGGTGCTGACAGGCCCCGTGGATTTTGACATAACGGCCGTTCAGGAAGAAGCCGCGTTGAGTGTCGAATTCCATCGTGCGGAATCCGAAGATGTGCACCTCCCGGTCTATGACCGCGGCTCCCGCCAGAAGCTCGGTTCTTAGCCGATAGCAGTAAGGCTGTGCAATATCCCACAGCACCGGATCGGCTAACGAGAGGAGGGAGGGGACCGAAACGGTCAAGTCCGATTCGCCGAACAGCCCGGTCTCGATTTGGGCGACGGCCCGGTCCGACGCATCCAGAACGGTATGGCGAAGCCGGCAGGAAGCCGGAGTGTCGGAAACTTCTCCGAAACTGACTTCCGTGTCGATCTCCACGTTCCAGGAGCCGTCGCCTTTTTTTGCCGAAATATAAATCCCGTCGGGCACCAAATGCGTTTCGGGGTAGGTCGTCAGCCACACTTTGCGGTAAATGCCCGCCCCCGAATACCAGCGCGAGTTGGGCGACTGATGGACCACCCGGACATAGAGTTCGTTTTCACCTTCCCGAATATATGGCGTGAGGTCCATTTCAAATGTGGAATAGCCATATTTCCATTCCCCGGCAAGTTGACCGTTGACAAACAGCGAGGAATCCATATAGATCCCTTCAAAGCGTAACGAAAAGCGCCGCCCAGCTTCTTTGTCGGGTAGGACCCAGGTTTTGCGGTACCAGCCTTCACCGTCTTCATACAATCGTTTGGCGTCATAAATCAACCAGTCGTGCGGAAGCGTAACCGGTATCCAAAGGGATGTGTCGGTCGCGGATACCGTCTCCAGTGTCGAACCTAACGGCTGTTTGGCGAAAAACCAGCTTGCGTTGAATGGTTGCTTCATGCTCATGGATAAGGCTCCTTTTTTGAATTGCTGTATAGGGACTATTGCGGTCCTCTTCTATCGGACGGCATGGTTTCCGTAAAGGCATTTATATTCCGACGGCGTGCATTTCTTGTATCGTTTGAACATTCGGTTAAAAGTGGGAAGGCTCCCGAAGCCGGAGCTCATGGCCACTTCCATCACCGTTAAATTCGGATCGATCAGCAGCTTTTCCGCATGCATGATGCGGTGCTGGTTGAGATAACTGTAATAGGACATCCCCATATATTGCTTAAACAGGCGCATAAAATGAAATTTGCTGAACCCGGCCAGTTCGGCTAGCTTCTCGACCTGGATATCCTCCGTACAGTGCTCGTTCATGTAATTGCAAACCTCCAGAAGCTTATCGATATACTTGTGCTGCTTCTGGCCTTTCCGGCGTTCGGACCGCCGTTCTTTGTCCATGAAATTGCGTCCGAGAATGACGAAGAATTGAATCAGCATGGAGTAGGCCGAGGCTTCCTTTAAAAAATTTTGGCTGAAGTACTCATCCTTTAAGTGGAGCATCAGGGGTTCCAAGGATGCGTGCAGTTCCTTGTTCTGGTTGGCTGAAATAATTAGGCAAGGACGCAGCAGGTGGAAGGTGGAGTCGAATCCGTTCAAGTGGTATAGGAGCGAGCAGTCGAATTGCATAATAATTCGCTTCCCGGTTTTGGGAGCGAAAAGCTGGTGCAGTTCTCCCGGAGGAATGATCAGGATGTCGCCGGGATGAAGCACATGCTTGATGCCGTCGACTACTGCGGTGTAATGGTTTTCGAGCGGCATGATGGCTTCGCCCGCGGTGTGCCAATGGATGGGATAATCCTCGTCTTCCTGGTTCAGATAAATCCGGATCCCGAAGTGATCGCGGTAAGAGACTGTTTCCTGGGCTCCGTTCAAAATTTCGATCATCCGTATCCTATCCTTTCTTTGGTCAGATGGCAGACGATAATCCAATCAAATCAAAGACAATCAACCTACAGAATCCACAGAGTGACCGTCTGGAATTTAGCAATATTTGAGAAGCCGAAAGCTAAATTCACGAAGAACCGCAAAAATAAAGCCGATATAATATAGCCAAATGAAACCGCATTCAAAATAATACCATGCGTTAGTTATTTTGCCAATTCAACTTGAGTCATGAAATGGATTCGGAAGGAGACGGAGGAAGGCTGATGACGGAGCTGGTCAGAAATAGTGAAAAGATCGGACACTTTAAAAAACGGGCCGAGGAACTGGTGAAACGAATGACGTTGGAGGAGAAGGTGCGTCAAATGCTGCACGCCGCCCCGGAAATACCGCGGTTGAACATTCCGGCGTACAACTGGTGGAATGAAGCGCTGCACGGCGTTGCCAGAGCCGGGACGGCCACGGTTTTTCCCCAGGCGATCGGGCTGGCGGCCACGTTCGATGAGGATTTGCTGGAGGAGGTGGGCGATCGGATCGCCACGGAAGCCAGGGCCAAGTTCCAGATGCAGCAGGAGTACGGGGACCGGGATATTTATAAAGGGCTGACCTTTTGGGCCCCGAACGTTAACATTTTCCGGGATCCGCGTTGGGGACGTGGACATGAAACGTACGGGGAGGACCCTTATCTCACTTCCAGGTTGGGGGTCCGATTTATCCAGGGGCTGCAGGGGCACGACGAAAATTATCTGAAGGTGGCGGCCTGCGCCAAACATTTCGCCGTTCACTCGGGTCCGGAAGATGTACGGCACCAGTTTAATGCGGAAGTGTCCGCACAGGATTTATATGAGACTTATTTGCCGGCATTCCGCGCATGCGTGGAAGAAGCAAAGGTCGAAGCCGTCATGGGCGCTTACAACCGTACCAACGGCGAGCCCTGCTGCGGCAGCGAGCTGCTTCTCCGCCAAATTTTACGGGAAGCATGGGGGTTCGAAGGGCACGTCGTTTCGGACTGCTGGGCAATCAAAGACTTTCACGAGCATCACAAAGTGACGGGGAATGCGGTCGAGTCGGTCGCTTTGGCCGTAAACCGGGGGTGCGATCTCAACTGCGGCAGCCTGTTTGTATTTTTGCTGGACGCGGTCCGGGAAGGACTCGTTACCGAAACGCAGATCGACGGGGCGGTTACCCGCTTGTTTACGACGAGAATGAAGCTCGGCCTGTTCGACGATCCGGCGAAGGTCCCCTTTGCGTCCATCGCTTACGCGGAGAACGATTCCGTCCAAATGCGGGCGCTGAACCGGAGAGCCGTCAAGGAAAGCCTGGTTCTGCTCAAAAATGAAGACGGTTTGCTGCCGCTCGATGTAGCCAAAATCCAAAGTATCGGCGTCATCGGTCCGAACGCAAACAACCGCAAAGCGCTGGTCGGCAACTACGAAGGAACGGCGTCCCGTTATATTACCGTCCTGGAAGGGATTCAGGACTATGTCGGGGACGAAGTTCGCGTGTTCTATTCCGAAGGATGCCATTTGCATAAAGACCGTATTAGCGGGTTGGGAATGGCCAATGACAGAATCGCTGAGGTCAAGGGCGTCTGCGCGGAAAGCGATGTCGTGATCGTTTGTCTGGGACTGGATGCGGGATTGGAAGGCGAAGAAGGGGATACCGGCAACCAATTTGCCAGCGGGGACAAAAGAGATCTAAACCTCCCGGGTCTCCAGGAAGAAGTGCTCAAAATCGCCTATGCGAGCGGAAAACCCGTGATCCTGGTGCTTCTCTCCGGCAGCGCGCTGGCCATTTCCTGGGCTGACGAGCATATTCCGGCGATTCTGCAGGGCTGGTATCCGGGAGCTCAGGGCGGGAGGGTTATCGCCGAAGCGATCTTCGGGGCGTTCTCGCCGGAAGGAAAACTGCCGGTGACCTTCTACAAAACGACGGAGGAGCTCCCCGCCTTCACGGACTATGCGATGACAAACCGGACGTACCGCTATATGGAGCGGGAAGCACTGTACCCGTTCGGTTACGGCCTCTCGTACACGGACTTTGCGATAACGGATGTCCGGGTGGAAACGTTCCGGCTTACGGACCAAGGCGTCCGCGTCACCGCTTCGATCCGCAACACGGGAACCTACGCGGGCGGGGAAGTACTGCAGGTCTATGTTAAAGCGGAGGGCGCAGGCCCGCCGAATCCGCAGCTGAAGGGGTTCCGCAAGGTTCATTTGCAGCCGGGAGAAACGCAAGGGGTCACTTTGCATCTCCCGTTGGAGGCTTTCGGGATTTACGATGAGGCCGGCAGAAGAAGGGTGCGGAAAGGAAGCTATTCCGTTTTTGTAGGAGCTTCCCAACCGGACAGCCGGAGCCGTCAGCTCACCGGGAAATCCGTGGAGTCTTTAACAATCGCGTCCGAAATTGACAGGGAAGTTTAACAAGGGCAGGTATGGCTGCTGCGGTAAAATAGGAGATCTACCGGAAGGAAGTGGTGAGGAGATGGCAGCACGCAGTAAAGCCGCGGATGCGGGACCGCTTTGGAGCCATGTCCGCAAAGAGTGGAAGCTGTATTCGTTTCTGGTCATCCCCGTACTCTACTTTCTCATTTTCAAATATGCGCCGATGCTGGGCAATGTGATCGCCTTTCGCAAATACCGGGGCGGGCCCAATTTGTTCGGCACGGAGTGGGTCGGCCTGACTTATTTCCAAATGTTCATGAAGGATCCCGCTTTTTGGCGAGCGTTTAAAAACGACCTTGTCCTCAGTACGACTTATTTGCTGTTTCGGTTCCCGCTCACTTTGGGATTTGCCCTGCTCCTAAACGAGATCGTGCGCGTAGGACTGAAAAAATTCGTTCAGACCGTGTCCTACCTGCCCCATTTTATCTCTATGGTTATCGTTGCCGGCATGGTCAAGGAAATGGTTTCGTTAAACGGACCGATCAATGCGCTGCTGGCCAACCTCGGGCTGGAGAAAATCACCTTCATCTCCGTGCCCGAGTGGTTTCCGGCCCTTTATGTCGCCTCCGGCATCTGGCAGGGGCTCGGCTGGGGGACGATTCTGTATTTGGCGGCGATGACCGGGATCAATACCGAACTGTACGAAGCGGCGAAAATCGATGGGGCCAACCGGTTCCGGCTGGCCTGGCATGTGACGATCCCCGGGATTCTGCCTACGATTATGACGCTGTTGATCCTTGATATCGGGGGGATTTTGGGCTCCAATTTCGAAAAAATCCTGCTGCTCTACAATCCGCTGACCTACGAGACGGCCGACGTCATATCCACCTACGTGTACCGGATCGGGATTACCGGCGGGAACTTCAGTTATGCCACCGCGGTCGGTTTGTTTGAAGGTGTCATCGGGCTGATTCTCGTCACGATCGCCAACCAGGTGTCCAAGAAAACCACGAAATCCAGCTTGTGGTAGAAAGGAGCGAATGACGTGAAGGTATCCAAATCCTACCGCGCATTTCAAATCGTTAACGGCTTTATCATGGCCTTGGTGGTCTTTATGACCTTGTACCCGTTCGTCTACCTGGTGGCGCAATCCTTCAGCTCGGAAGCCGCCGTCTATGCGGGAAAGGTTTCTTTCTATCCGGTGGACTTCACGACGAAAACGTACGAGGTGATTCTAAGCAAGCCGGACTTTTTCCGCTACTATGGCAACACCATTTTATATTCCGTGATAGGCACGCTCATTTCCGTGGCGGCGACGGCCGTGCTGGCCTACCCGCTGTCCAAGGATAAGCTGCGTCTGAACAAGTTTTTTATCCCGTTCGTCCTGTTTACCATGTATTTCGGCGGCGGGCTGATCCCCAATTATATTCTGGTCGCCAAGACGCTGGAGATGCGCGATACAATCTGGGCGATCGTCATCCCGGGGGCCATCAGTGCTTTTAATGTCATCCTGATGAAGACCTTTTTTGCGAGCTTGCCGAATGAGATCGAAGAGGCGGCGAAGGTGGACGGCCTTGATGTGTACGGGATTTTTCTGAAAATAACGCTGCCTCTGTCCAAACCGATTATTGCCACGATGGTCCTGTTTGTGATGGTGGGTATCTGGAACAACTGGTTTGGCCCGTCGCTCTATCTTCAGTCGAAAGAAAAATGGCCGGTGGCTTTGTACCTTCGTCAGGTTATCGAGAGCGCCATCAGTCCTACGGAAATCGGGGCCACCTCCGAAACGGCCAACCAAATCGCGGCTACCGTCAAGTCCGCCGCCATGGTACTGACCTCTCTTCCGATCATTTGCGTGTATCCGTTCGTGCAGAAGTATTTTGTACAGGGGATGATGATCGGATCGGTCAAAGGGTGAGCGGGCAAAAGAGGGAGTTCGCCAACCTATGCTTAATAAACGATAAGGAGGCATGTTATGAAGAGACGAAGGTTCAACAGATGGGCCGGGGGGCTGTTGGCGCTGGTGACGGCCTTTGGCATGACAGCCTGCCAAAGCTCCGGGGAGCAGGGGGCGGCCGGGAATGAACAGGCGCCTCCCAAACGGATCGAAGATAAGAATCCGGATTACACATACGGCGAGAACAAGACCTTCCGTTCCAACGAGCCGGTCACGTATTCCATGATGTACAGCGACCACGAAAACTATCCTTATCAGGAAAGCTGGAGGTTGTGGAGCGCGATCAAGGAAAAGACGAATGTCGGTTTTGACTTGTCGATCACGGCCCGGACGGAATACGAGAATCAGAAATCGCTCCTTGTCAACAGCGGCGACGCCCCTTATATCATCCCGAAAACCTATGACGAATCGGGCTTCATCGCCGGCGGGCAAATCGTGGCCATCAGCGATTGGGTGCAGTATATGCCCAACTATATGAAAGCCGTCAAGGACTGGGGCATGGAGAAGGATTTAAAAGCCAAGCTGCAGGCCGACGGGAAATATTACGTGCTTCCAGGGCTTTGGGAAGTCGCGGGCGGAGGATATTCATACATTATCCGCAAGGATATCTTTGAAGCGGCGGGCATCGATGTGGAAGCGGAAGAAGCAAAGTGGACGTACGAGGACTTTTATGAAGCGCTGAAAAAAGTCAAAGAACATACGGGCAAAAGCAACATTTTCTCCGATCAGTTTCTGGGAAATTCAACACTGAGTATCGCCGCGGCCGCCTATGGCGTGACCGGAGGTTGGGGCCTGGCGAACGGACTGAAGTTTGACGAGGAGAAGAAGCAGTTCTATTTTGCCAATACGACGGAGGACTTTAAAGCTTACGTGACTTATTTCAACAAACTGATCAACGAAGGAATTATGGATCCGGAATCGTTCACGCAGGAGGATGATACGGCGCGTTCCAAATTCTTCAAAGGAGACAGCTATATCATCAACGGAAACTACCAGCTTCTGGCGGAATACAAAACCAAGATGCAGGATCCGAACGCCGAACTGTACATGATTGTCCAACCTGGAGGTCCCAAGGGACTTTTGCAAATCGAGAACTCGCGTCTGGAAAACGGCATTATGATCAGTCAGAATGCCCTCAAGGAGTTGGGCGAGGAAAAATTCGTCAAGATGCTGCGCTTTATCGACTGGCTGTGGTACTCCGATGAGGGGCAGACGCTCAGCTTGTGGGGGGTGGAAGGCGAAACCTATACGAAGGATGCGGAGGGCAACATCGTATTGAACAAGGATATTTCCTTTAATGGGATGAATGACGGCACGGCCGCGAAAAAGTTGAATGTCGACTTTGGATTTGGTGGGGGCGTGTTTGCCTACGGCGGTTCATCCAAACTGAAACTCTCGAAAATGACGGAAGGAGAGAAGGACTACAACGACCGGATTCTGAAATATCGCGAGGTCCGTCCGATCCAGCCGCCGATCATGGGAACTCCCGACCAGAGCGAAGAGATGAATTTGATCTCCACGCCGCTGATGGATTACGTGAACACGATGACCCTGAAATTTATCACGGGCCAGGAACCGTTGTCCAATTGGGATACCTATTTGGCGACGGCGGAGGCCAATGGCAGCACCCGTTATACGCAAATGGCGAATGAGATTTTCGAAAGCACGAAGAGTTTGCTGGGGTATTGAGGCAGAAGGCTGTCCTGGGTAGAAACGGCTTGAAAGAAAGAGGGCGTGAGCTGTGAGGGGAAACCCTTTGTCGCTCGCGCTTTTTGCGTTTCACGAAGCCGTTTCCATAGGTTGGGAATTTTGATATACTGGGTGTGAACTGCCACTAAAATGAAGCAGGTGACACTATGAAATCGGTTACAGTCTATGATATCGCCAAGGAAGCCAATGTCTCCGTCGCAACCGTTTCCCGGGTACTGAATAACACGGCTCCCGTGAAGAAGGAGACCCGGGAGCGAGTCAAGGAATTGATCGATAAGTATCAGTTTCAGCCCAACGCACTCGCCAGGAGTCTGATCAAAAAAGAAACGGGCATGATCGGCATTATCCTGCCGGACATTACGAACCCTTTTTTCCCGGAGGTGCTGTCGGGGTTCGACCGGGAAGCGAGAAAAAAGGGGTATACGTACTTCCTCTGCGACACGGTATCGGCCAATGCGGACGATGCGGAGCAGTATGTCAGGGAGTCACAGTATCTGAATGTGCTGGCGGAGAAGCAAGTGGACGGCATCGTCATGCTGGGGGGAAGGATCGATCTGGCCAAGCCGGGCAGAGAACTGGCCGAAGAAGTGGTCGAAGTGGGGAAGAGACTTCCTGTCCTGCTGATCAACGGCCGAATTCCGGGCGCGGGTCTTCCCCGCGTCGCGAACGATGAACGCTTCGGCGCCGAGATGGCCACCACGCATCTGATTGAACTCGGACATCGCAATATTGCCCTCGTCGGCGGATATCGGCACATGAGCAATACGCTGCAGCGCACGGCGGGGTTCACCAAAACAATGGAGCGGTACGGGCTGCAGGTGCGCAAGGAATGGGTCCTCCACGAAGGATTTTCGGTAGACAGCGGAACCGAATTTATGAATCGGCTGCTCAGGCTTCCGAACCGCCCGACCGCCGTGTTCTGCCTGAACGACCTGGTCGCGATCGGGGTGCTTAAGGCTGCCGTCAAAGCCGGTTTGAAGGTGCCGCAGGATATTTCGATCATCGGTTACGATGACATCCCGTTTGCGTCCTACAGTATCCCGGAATTGACGACCGTATCGTTGCGTGCCCATGATCTTGGAGTCACGGCGGCGGAACTTCTGCATAAGATGATTACCAAAAGCAAGGTGCCCAAAACCACGCTGATCAAGCCCGAACTGGTGATACGCGAGTCCACAGGCGCCCCCGCCGCCCCGTGATTTTTTTCGAACGGGGGCGTTTATGAACGAAATCCAGGATTGACAACCGTTATAGGCTAAGCTAAAATATCGGTGAAAACCCTTACATTATTCTTCTGATCCCACTCCACATCACACTAATCCTTACTAATCTTTTTCACTTCGACTTGCATGACTTCCGAGTTTTTTCTTCTAACTTTGTATTTGTCGCCCATTTTCATGATCATCCTGAATTCTTTTTTTCTCCAAACTATGAAACCCATTTCATTAAACTTTAACGGACTTAGATGCATCAATTTATTGGCTAGGATCGCCTTTTACCGCCATGATAGGCAAATCCATTACCTATGAACACACCAAAATGAAACGGGTTTCATGAAATGGGTTTCAGAGAAATCGCCACGGTCTGTTCATTTCCGAAATGTGAGGAGTGATTTCGTTTGGGTTCTCGTATCCATGCAGAGTCGGTTGTTCGCTTGACTCCTGATTCCGTCCAAATTCACGGTGAAAGTATCATTTTGTTATGTGCGTCGCTTTTTTATTTCCGAGTTCCGCGAGAGCTTTGGAAAGAACGTATGATACAAGTCAGGGCGATGGGGTACAACTGCATCGATGTGTATTTTCCTTGGAATTATCATGAACCGCAAGAAGGCGAATGGGATTTTACGGGGATGCGTGACGCGGAAGTGTTTTTGCGTACTGCCGCAGAGTGCGGGCTATGGGTCGTCGCCAGGCCAGGCCCCTACATTTGCTCCGAGTGGGACGGTGGAGGCTTGCCCGCGTACCTGCTAGCCAAGAAACCGGGTATGAAGCTCAGGGATCACGATCCCGGCTTTTTGAAGCAGGTTGCGAAATGGTACGACCGGATCTTGCCGATCCTTCGCCGTAATCAGGCGGGGGAAGGCGGGAGCGTCATCTTTGTTCAACTGGATAACGAGCTCGATTTCTACGGATGCGATGATCCCAAAGCCTATATGTCGGCGCTCCGCGATATGGCCATGGCTCATGGCATCAAGGTTCCGCTGATTGCCTGCGCGGGGCAGGGGGGGCTTATCGATGCCTCCGGACTGGCGGAGGGGATCGTACCGACCTGCAATTTCTATCCCGATGATCGCGACCCCGATTTCGAGACCAAGGTGCGTCATTATCGTGCGGCACTTTCAGGCCTCGGATTCCCGTTAATGGTGACGGAGACGAACCGGTCACATTATTTGCTCCGCAGGTTGCTGTCGGCCGGAGCGAAGCTGCTGGGTCCGTACCTGCAAGTATCGGGGACGAACTTCGGTTTTACCAACGCCACGAACAACTGGGGCAAACCGCTCGCCTTTCTGGCTTCGGATTATGATTTCGGGGGGATGATTTCTCCCGAGGGGAATGTCCGGAGAGAAGGTTACGAAGGCAGATTGCTGAGCAGGCTGCTTCGGGCTTATGGGCCTTCTCTAGCTGAAGCCGGAGAAGATGATTCGGACTGCGACTGGAGTGCAGAGGGGGATGTGCGGGAGGTTTTCGGCCCGTTCCGGCTTCGGTTGAAAGGAGGCGGCAGGCTGCTTTTCTTGACCAACGGGGAAGAGGAAGCGAAGTCTCTCACACTGCGGGCCAATGACGGGCGAAGCCTACCGTCGGCGGGAACGTTGACCCTAAACTCTCTTGGATCATTAATCTTGCCGATGGACGTACCGCTCTCACAATGGGGGATTAACGGTACCCTTATCCACTCGACCGCCGAGCTCTACTGGGCGGAACAGCAAGTAGCAGGCACAGTTTTGGCGTTCCATCAGGACGGGGATCATGGAGAAATTGTACTGAAAATCGACACCTCCTTCGAGCCTGAGGCAAGAGCGGCGACAGTCATCCGGGAAGATGGAAAATTCACGATTAAACCATCCGCCGCCGAAACCGCAAGCGTTCGCTTCCGACTTGAGGGGGGACGTCAACTGACGCTAGTGATCAGCGACCATTTGAAAGCGCTTTATGCCGAGAGCGTTTCTCTGAGCGGTGAATTGACCGTTTTGCAACCGGAATTCGGTGAGGAACGCCCTGCAGCCGGCGTCGTGGACATGAAATGGAAATGGTCTTCGGCCACACCGGGAACCGCCGCACAGGCTAAAGTTGTCGCGACTACGCATGAGAGCAGGCTTGAACCGCTGGAACGTCTCGGTGTCTATCGGGGGTTCGCCTGGTATGAAGCCAAAGCCGCCATTCCGGAAGGGAAAGAAGCGCTGGGCATGCTGGTGAGAAAAGCCGGCGACGTTGTGTCGCTTTACGCGGCGGGCCGCTATGCCGGAACTTTCGCGCCCGGCGGGGGGACCTTCTATGCCCCTCTGGAGAACGCAAGAGCGGAACCGTTTTGCGGCATAGTTTCCATTGGTGCAAGGGTGGAGATTTGGGGGCACTCCAATTTCGACGATAACCGTCTGCCGGGGCTCCGGCTCCATTCGCCGAGAGGCTTGGAAAGCATCGTTGCCATTACGGGAATTCGCGAACTCACTGCAAACTGGCGAATGTCCCCGGCAGCCGGGCAATCCGATGGAGAAGCGTCAGAAGGCGGGGCCGGGGAAGCTTGGCACCCGATGGTCGGTTTCGGAGGCTGGCTGTCCGCTGATCATTTCCCGGATGAAATATACAGCAGAACTTTAGCCGCTTCGGCGGACGTCAATCATTGGACCCTGCATTTCCAAAACCTGCAGGGGAAGGCCAGACTGTATGTGAACGGCACCGATGTCGGCCTTATTCACCCCTTCGATTCCTTCGTCGACATCACACCACATGTGACTCCCGGCGAAACGGTGAACCTCGCCGTCCATCTCCAGATGATGGTGGGCCAATCCGAGGGGCGGGTGATCATGTATGAGGGAATCACCGCGACCGACTACACGATCAAGGCGGCTGAGGAACCGGAACTGCTGGACAGCGCCGAACAGGAAGCCGCGGAAGACTTGCGGCGGCCGACCCAACTACCGTTTGATCTGGCTCCCGGCGCCGTAGGCTGGCTGACGAGCTTTATAGGGAACTCCGCCGACGGCAAAGGCTGGCGGGTGCGCGTTACCGGCACGGGACTTAAGCTTACCGTGTTCTTGAACGAATCCCTTGTCTCCCGCCTTTGGCTGCCGGGAGGGGGCTCCCGCCCGGTGATGACCGGCGGAAGCACGGATTCGTTCTACCTCCCGGGACCATGGCTCGATCAAGGAGAAGCGCGGCTCCTCATCTATTTGGAGGCGGTGGACCCGCAGGCATCAGGAAGATTGGAGGCGCTTGATTTTATACCCGTATAAGGAGGTTCGCTATGGAGACTGCTGCGCAAACCCGCGGCCGCAAGCTTCAGCCCATGCATTCCGGCAGCCGGAGGAGACGGTTCTGGAACAATAAAACGATGCTGCTGATGTGTCTGCCCGCGATTCTGTTCTTTATCGTATTCGCTTATTTGCCGATGCCCGGCCTGTATTTGGCCTTCATAAAGTACAACTACACGGACGGCATTTTCAAGAGCCCGTTCGTCTGGTTCGATAACTTCAAGTTCCTCGTCATGACCGGTGACTTGTGGAGGCTGACCATAAATACCGTTCTTTACAACCTGGCCTTTATCCTGCTCGGCAATGTGCTGCAAATCGTCGTCGCCGTTTTTTTAAACGAAATTCGCCTGAAGTGGTTCAAAAAAGTCTCGCAAACGCTGATGTTCCTGCCTCATTTCATCTCGGCCGTTCTGATCGGGCTGATCGCTTACAATGTGCTGAGCTATGATTACGGGCTGCTGAACGGGATTCTGACCTCGCTCGGGATGGACCCCGTGAAAACATACTCCAATTCCAGCATCTGGCCTTTTATCATTATCCTGACTTATTTATGGCAGTCGACGGGGTACGGTTCCATCGTCTATTTTGCCGCCATTATGGGGCTCGACAATGAGATTATCGAAGCCTCGGAGATCGATGGAGCCAATGCCTTTCAGCGGATTCGCTACATCGTTCTTCCCTGGCTGAAGCCCACGTTTATCATCCTGCTCCTGTTCTCCTTGGGCGGGATTCTCCGAGGCAACTTCGGGCTGTTTTTCAACCTGGTCGGGGCCAACAACACCGCACTCTACGCGACGACGGATATCATTGAAACCTACGTGTTCCGCGCCCTGATGACGAACTTTAACTTCTCGATCGGCAGTGCGGTCAGTTTGTACCAGTCGGTCTTCGGTTTTGCCGTGGTCATTACGGCCAACTGGCTGGTCAAGAAATTTTCGCCCGACAATTCTCTCTTCTAGGAGGCGCTGCGTATGGATGAAATCATCGAAACCCGAAGCGTCCGGACGGATTTCAGCGGGATTCTTGTGAAAATCATTGGCTACGTATTTATCGGACTGTTTTCCGTGTGCTGTCTGCTGCCGTTCCTGCTCGTTCTAGGCACCTCGTTCACCTCCGAGGATGCGATCAAAAAGTTCGGATTTAATTTTTGGCCCCGGGAATTCAGTGCGTTTTCGTACAAAATCGTCTTCGAGAACCCGGATCTGATCATCGGCTCCTATCTGGTAACGATCGTCATTACGGTGGCAGGTACCGCTTTGGGATTGTTTCTGGTCGCCATGACCGGTTACGCGTTGCAGCGGCCGGATTTCGAATACCGCAATAAAATTTCATTTTTTATCTATTTCACGACCTTGTTCACGGGCGGACTTGTCCCGTTCTACCTTCTCGTCACACAATACCTGAATTTGAAGGACAATTATCTGGCGGTTTTGCTTCCCGGCCTGCTCAGTCCGTTCCTGATTATTATGATGAAAAGCTTCGTCCGCTCCATCCCGCACGCCATAACCGAGTCCGCCAAAATCGACGGCGCAGGCGATTTCACGATCTTCATCAAGCTCATCCTGCCCATGACGACACCGGCACTGGCGACCATCGGTCTGTTCATCGCGCTGGGGTATTGGAACGAATGGTATAACTCGATGCTGTTCCTGTCACCGGATATGAAGTACCGGCCGCTGCAGTTGTTTCTCTATAACGTGATCACCAGCGCGGACTTTGTCCGGAATTCGGCGGCGGCCTCCAATGTGGAGCTGCGCGACGTGCCGCTGGAGTCCATGAAGATGGCGACCGCCATTGTCGCCACGGGGCCCGTCATTCTGTTCTACCCGTTTGTGCAGCGTTATTTTATTAAAGGTATTACGGTCGGGGCGGTGAAGGGCTGAATTTCATAATGAGGGATAAGGGGAGGTCATGAGTTATGAAGACGAAATGGGGAACAGCTTCGATTGTTTTGCTGGTATCCGTCATGGTATTTATGCTCTCCGCATGCGGCGGAGGCAACGGGGGCAAGGAGGCGGGGGAATCCAAATCCGGGACAGCGTCCGGCTCCGGTCCGGACACCTCCAAGTTCGTCAAGATCAGTTACTTGGTGCTGGGCGATAAGCCGAAGAACGGACAATTCGAAAAGGTGCTTGCGGAAGTCAATAAGATTATGAAGGAAAAAATCAATGCCGAGCTCGAATGGAAGTGGATCGAATGGGCGGATTGGCAGACCAAATATAACCTTGCGCTGGCGTCCGGCGAGCCCATCGATCTGATTACGATCGGAACCGACTGGCTGGATACCTGGGGAAATGCACAGCGAGGCGCTTTTATGAACCTCGATGAACTGCTGCCCAAGTATGCGCCGGAAACGTGGAAATCCATCACCGAAGAGGACTGGAAAGAGAGCCGGTACAACGGCAAAATCGTGCTGATTCCGGAAAACGACTATACCCAGTGGGTGAATCACGGTTTCTTCTACCGCGGCGACTGGGCTAAGGAAGCGGGTATTACGGAGCCGATCAAGGATTGGGAAGGGATTGAAACTTATTTGCAGTACATCAAGGACAGTAAACCGGAGGTTATTCCATGGGATGCGGCTTCAGGGGCGCAGACGTGGGGCGGATTTATCCAGTCGTACACCGATCAGCTGGAGCTGCCGATTTCGACCGGTTTTATGCCCGTCTATACGGCGAAGTCGTTCGAAGAGAAATTTACGGTCACAAGTCCCGTCTTTGAAGATGTATTCCTGAATTACGCCACAATGATGAAGAGTTGGGCCGATAAAGGCTTTTGGCGCGAAGATGCGCTGAACAACAAAAATAATACACGTGACGCCTTAAAAGCGGGCCTGACCGGAATGGACCAGCATCATACTCAAACGTTCTCCGGTTTGCGCGTCGAAATGGATAAATTACAGCCGGGTTCGGAACTGCAGATGTTCCCGTTCTCCCGGACACGGGGCACGAATTTGCTGGAACTGTCGATTACCCACGGCGGCACATCCGTCGGAGCTCACAGCAAAAACCCCGAGCGTGCGCTTATGGCCTATGATTTGATCCGCAACAACGAAGAGATCTACCATTTGATCAATTACGGGCTTGAAGGAGTACAATACGAAGTGAAAGAAGGCAAACGCGTCCAGCCGGAAGGGTTCAATGATGCCGAGCACGGTTATTATTCGGACTTCTGGGGCGGTCGCGTCGACAAGTTCGAAATTCCGAGCGCGAACTCCTGGGATCAAATCGAAGAGACGCTGTATGCCGAATACGACAAAATCAAGAAGCCGTATGTGTACGGGCAATTCGTCTTTGACAAGACCCCGGTAGAAGCCGAGTTGACGGCGATCTCGCAGGTGACAGGCGAGTTGGGCCCGGCGATTGTCCTCGGCAAGGCCGGTGATCCGGCCCAGGCGGTGGAGGAATTCCGCGATAAGCTCAAACAGGCGGGTTACGATAAAGTGCTGGCGGAGTTGCAAAAACAGCTCGACGCTTATAAAACGCAGTTGGGAGAATGAAATGCGAACCGCTATCTCGGATTAACGGGATAGCGGTTTTTACTGTTTTAAATTCTCTTTTTGTGAATCCGGCTACAAAATTAAGGCGAATTTTTTTATACCATTAGATTCGTTGATTCGTGAATAAGCCAGGAAAGGGGAGACAATGGTGGAGCCAGGAAAGCTGGCAGTTTCGGAAGGAAACTAGCGAAGAGTTACAAGGCAGCATGCATCTGAAGGAGGGAAACATGAGGAAAGCAGCAAAACTTGCGGTAAGCATCATTTTAACGGGAACGATTCTGGCACAAACGGTATTACCGGTCCAGGCCCAGGTCGACGGTATTAAGGATCCCCCGGTCATGAACATTTATTTAAACGACCCCGAGGTTACGACTTTGCCTCCGACGGTGACGGAAGAGGTGTTCTCGGTGATTCCGCCGTGCGGGAAATTTTCCGTATCCGACCAACGTAAATCCCCTGCCGATTAAGGGAACGGCCCCACCAAGGGCCAAGGTGGTGATTCGGTACGGCTGGCCGGCAACGAGTTGCAGGAAATGCCGCCGATCCAAGTAGACGAGAGCGGAACAAAGCCGAGATTTATTGAGGTTCCAAAGCAATAGCCATAACACAGCAAGCAGCCTCGGGCGCATAGCGCCGAAATCCAAATTAACGGGAATTCCTCCCGTTAATTTGGTGCCTATGCGGCTGCAGAGGCTCATTAGTTGGAAAACCTCCCGCTAATTCGCCTGAAATTGCGGATATCGGCGATTGAATCGCGAAATAGATGGAGCTTTTCCAGCTAAATCGGATCCAAGGGCCTAGAGCGCTATATTAACGGGAGGTTTTCCCGTTAATATAGCGGTTAAGTGTGTAAGCTCCAACGGATATGATGGGCGATACCGAACAGTTTGCACATAAGTAAGAAGCCATTATGATGAAATATATAGCCCTTCAAAAATTTGTGAAGGATCATAAAGAAGAGTTCGGACTCACCCGTCGAAACGGTTGTAGAACTGAAGCGAAGAAAGGAGCCGTGGATGATATGGATCTGCAGCAAAGAAAACGCTGGAACGAGAATCACAAGCATTTAACAAGTATTCTGACGAAGGCTGCGGAGCATGAGGAGGCTGTCAAACTTTTTTTAAATCAACACGCCTTGCTTCATTCCTCAAACATATCCCAGTCAAAGTCTGAAACTTTAGAAGATGTCCTTCTGCAAAATTTGCTGGAAGAACCATTCCGGCGCTATCCCGCGGTTACCCCGGATACCAGGAATTCCATCGCGTGGCATCTTTGGCATATTGCCAGGATTGAAGACATGACGATGAATGTTCTGATCGGAAACCGTGAGCAGATCTTTCATACCGGGGATTGGGCAAGCAAGCTCGGGACCCGTTTTATGCATACAGGTAACGAAATGACGGAGGAGGAAGTAGCCGAATTAAGCCGGTCTATAGATATCCCCGCGCTGTTGGCGTACCGCCGGGCCGTCGGACTCGCAACGCGGGAAGTCATTGGGGCGGTGCAACCGGGACAATTCAACCGGAAGGTGGAAACCGACCGGATTCGCCTGCTTCGGGACCAGGGTGCGGTAAAGGAAGAAGCGACCTGGCTGCTGGATTACTGGGGGAAAAAGACCTGGGCAGGCCTAGTGCTGATGCCGGCTACCCGGCACAATTTTGTCCATCTAAACAAGGCGATTCGGATCAAACAAAGGAAAAGTCAAACAAGCCTTGACGTTGAGGTGTTATAATTTATTTTTTAGAGAGTAAAATCAGAAAGGTTGAAGAGGGTGCCAACTTATAAAGGCTTTTACGCAAAATACACGGACAATTATGTAACGGTTTACCAAGCGTTTAATCATCTCATTGCAGACGAAGTTCTGGAAAGAAAAACATTCGGCCCTTCATTTAAGTTGGACAGAATGACGTGGATCAAGCCATCATTTTTATGGATGATGCATAGATCCGGATGGGGGAACAAAAACGACCAGGAAAGAATATTGTCTATCGACCTTTCCAGAGAAGGATTTGATTATATTTTATCAAAGGCGGTATTAACCAAATATAAACCTAAGATTCATGAATCATCCGCCAAATGGAAAGCCATGTTGGATGAGTCTGATATGGTATGCCAATGGGATCCCGATAGAGATATTTACGGAAACAAACTGGATCGAAGAGCCATTCAACTCGGATTAAGAGGAGAAGCGGTGCAGAAATATGTAAATGAATGGATACATACGATTAATGACATTACAGATATGGTTCATGATTGGAAACGGCAAATTAGCATTGGTCCATTTAATAGTGATTTATTACCTGTGGAGAGGGAATACAAGCCTAGCTGCTTGGAAAATGAAAGTTGATGAGCCAATCACCCAACGGTAAAAAGAGCACAGCCGATAAGAAACAAGACGTTCGGTCGTGCTCTTTTTCTATTCAATCGTTTACATTCTCAAGGCGGCGGTAGTCATTTGGATGTCGTTGGCGAGCAGGTGCTCCAGGTTGTAGGAAGGATAGTAGCCGTTCACGTACATGAAGTTAAACACTTTGGCATGGAGGGCTACGCCGGTATTCAGATGCTTCAGGAAGGTTTCGCGCAAGCTGGGGGTTGCCGTTTCCGTGATGGCGATCGCGTAGGAGCGTACGGCCGTTTTGAAGAACCCGAGCAGGTTGGCCGCTTCAAAAGCCGTGGGGTCAGGGATCGGGCTGCGATGAGCGGTTGGAGCCATAGGGTAAAACTTCAACAGGTCCTTCAGATTTTGCTCCAGGACGCAGATCGTCTCCTCGTAGAGACAACGGAGGGTAGGGTCTTGCACGGTCGGACATAACTTTTTGAACAGAACCAGATGCGTCGATTGAAAGGCTACCAGTTCATGCAATTCCATCGTTTCATGCCAAGCCAAATGTTTGTGGGGCATAGGGTTTACGTTCACAATGTCACACTCCAAGTTTTAAGTTTGGAATATTCTATGCATTCGCCCATAATTGGTGAGAATTTTTTTTGTTTAAAGGGAACTTATTAATTGTTATGTCAACTAAAATAGTAAGGTTAGTTCCATAACAGTTCCTGGACCTCGCCTAGTTTTTCACTTTATCAGCAAACCTGATGGTTCCTATAAGATCCTTCGAATTGACCATTCTTTCATCCTGTGATAATTTCAAGATAGTATAATTCTGATCATATTAGTAGGAATTGAATCTATGGAAGCTTTTGTGAGGTGGATAAGTTGGAACTGCAGGTGACAAACAGCCCTTTTAATCAAGAGCAGGCGGATTTATTGAATCGTTTGCTTCCTACGCTGAATGAGCTTCAGCGCTTATGGCTTAGCGGATATCTCACGGCACTGCAAGGCGCTGCCGCAGCGGTTGCCGTAGTAGGGGCGGGGGGGCAGCAAACGGTTGGCACGGTCGTCTCGGCTCTACCCGTCAAGGCGATCAGCAAAGAGGTGACGGTTCTTTTCGGTTCCCAAACAGGCAACAGCAATGGTCTGGCCAAAAAGCTGGCCAAAAAGCTGCAGGAGCGTGGATTTTCCGTTCAACTGGCGTCGATGGGCGATTTTAAACCGAATACGTTAAAAAAGGTCGAGAATCTCCTGATCGTTGTCAGTACGCATGGCGAAGGGGAGCCGCCGGACAGTGCCATTCCGTTTTACGAATTTCTGCACAGCAAAAGAGCGCCCCAACTGGAGGGGACCCGTTACTCGGTGCTGGCTTTGGGCGATACGTCCTACGAATTCTTCTGCCAGACCGGCAAAGATTTTGATAAGCGGTTGGCCGAATTGGGCGCCAAGGCGATTGTTCCGCGCGTCGACTGCGATGTCGATTTCGAAGAACCGGCTTCGGCCTGGATGAGCCAGGTCGTTAGCACGCTGGCCGACGCGCCTGCCGGTGAAGAGGGAGCGCTATCAACGGGCGCGGTCATCGGCTCCGCTCCGTCGCTCACGGGCAGTGATGTCGGCGAACCCGAGTATTCGCGCAGCCGTCCTTTTCAGGCCGAGGTGCTGGAAAACCTGAACCTGAACGGCCGCGGTTCGGAGCGGGAGACCCGCCATGTGGAAATTTCGCTGGAAGGTTCGAATCTTCGTTATGAACCCGGCGACAGCCTGGGCGTATATCCGCAAAACCATCCTCAGTTGGTGGATGAGCTGATCGAGGCTGCGGGGTGGAATGCGAGCGAAGCAGTAGCGCTCGGCAAAACGGGAGAGACCGCCCCGCTTCGGGAGGCGCTGCTGAGTCACTACGAAATCACGGTGTTAACGAAGCCACTGTTCACTCAAATTGCCGAATTAAGCGGCGACGCGGGTTTGAAGACACTGGTTCAACCGGAACAAGCCGAGAAGTTGAAGGCCTATCTCCAAGACAGAGATGTGCTGGATTTGATCCGTGATTTCGGTTTGAAGGGGATTTCCGCCGCCGAGTTCACCAGCCTGCTGCGGAAAATTCCGCCGCGGCTGTACTCCATCGCGAGCAGCCAGAAAGCTACGCCGGACGAGGTGCATATCACGGTACGCGCGGTACGTTACGAGGCGAACGGACGCAACCGCTATGGGGTATGCTCCGTTCAATTGGCCGAGCGGCTGGAACCGGGCGATTCGCTCCCGGTGTTCATTCAGCACAACCCGAACTTCAAGCTGCCGGAAAATCCGGAAACGCCGATCATTATGATCGGGCCCGGAACCGGCGCGGCCCCCTTCCGCGCCTTTCTGAGCGAACGCGAGGAGACGGGGGCTGCGGGGAAAACCTGGCTGTTTTACGGCGATCAGCGGTTCTCGACGGATTTTCTCTATCAGGTGGAGTGGCAGCGCTGGTTGAAGGAGGGCGTTCTGACCCGAATGGATGTCGCTTTTTCCCGCGATACGGAGCAAAAGGTGTATGTTCAGCATCGGATGCTCGAAAAGAGCCGGGAGCTGTATGCGTGGTTACAAGAAGGAGCCGTGGTTTACGTCTGCGGCGACGAGAAAAAGATGGCTCACGACGTGCATGCGACGTTAGCCGTTATTTTGGAACGCGAGGGCGGATTGAGTCCTGAAGAGGCTTCGGAGTATTTGACCCGCATGCAGCAGCAAAAACGTTACCAGCGGGATGTTTACTAAGAAGCAAGTTCCCTAAGGACCCGCGAGAGGAGAGACTTGGAGCATGTCAGAAAACAATTTGTTGTCGCCAAACAGTGCGCCGCACAGCGACGTGGAAGATATTAAAATCCGCAGCAACTATCTGAGAGGGCAATTGGCCGAAGTTCTGGAAGACCGGATTACGGCTTCGATACCCGAAGATGAAAACCGCTTGATGAAATTTCACGGCAGCTATATGCAAGATGACCGGGACCTTAGGAACGAACGGAAAAAGCAGAAGCTGGAGCCGGCTTACCAGTTTATGCTGCGCGTCCGGGCCCCGGGCGGCGTCGTCACTCCGGATCAATGGCTGATGATGGACCGCATCTCGCAAGCTTACGCCAACGGGACGATCCGCTTGACGACGCGGCAGTCTTTTCAGTTGCATGGCGTGTTGAAATGGAATATGAAGAAGACGATACAGGAAGTTCATCAATCGCTGCTGACCACGCTGGCGGCTTGCGGCGACGTGAACCGGAACGTCATGTGCAATCCGAATCCACACCAGTCGGACGTTCACGCTCAAGTGTATCAGTGGGCGTGCCGTCTGAGCGAGCATCTGGAGCCGCAGACCCGGGCCTACCATGAAATTTGGCTGGATGGGGAAAAGGTGGCGGAAAGCCCGGAAGGCGTTGAACAGGAGCCAATTTACGGGAAGGTCTACTTGCCGCGGAAATTTAAAATCGGCCTGGCCGTGCCGCCTTCCAATGATGTGGACGTCTTTTCGCAGGACCTCGGCTTAATCGCGATCGTGGAAGACGGCAAGTTGGCCGGTTTCAATGTCGCGGTCGGAGGCGGCATGGGGATGACGCATGGCGATGTGAAGACCTACCCGCAAATCGCGCAGGTCATCGGTTTCTGTACGCCGGAACAAGTCATCGAAGTTGCCGAGAAAACCGTTACCATTCAGCGGGATTACGGCGATCGATCGGTCCGGAAACACGCCCGGTTTAAATATACGATCGATGACCGCGGCATCGACTGGTTTATCGCGGAGCTGACCCGGCGGATGGGCTGGGAGCTGGCGCCCGCGAAGGCGTACTATTTCGAGAATCATGGTGACCGTTATGGCTGGGTCAAAGGCTCCGGCGGCAAGTGGCATTTCACTTTGTTTATCGAGAACGGCCGGATTAAGGACGAGCCGGATTATCCTTTGATGACGGGCTTGCGAGAAATCGCGAAGCTGCATACCGGGGATTTCCGCCTGACGGCCAATCAGAACTTGATCATTGCCAATGTGACGAGCGCCAAGAAAAAGAAGATTGAGGAGCTTATCGGCAAATACGGCCTCACGGACGGAAAGCAGTATACTTCGTTGCGCCGGAACTCGATGGCCTGTGTGGCGCTTCCGACGTGCGGGCTGGCGATGGCGGAGTCCGAACGGTATTTGCCGACACTGCTGGACAACGTGGAGATGCTGCTTGAAGAGAACGGTTTGCGCGAGGAAGAGATCGTGATCCGGATGACCGGATGCCCGAACGGCTGCGCAAGACCGGCGTTGGCGGAGCTTTCTTTTATCGGTAAAGCGCCCGGAAAGTACAATATGTATCTCGGCGGCGGATTCGCGGGCGAACGGCTGAACAAGCTTTACAAGGAAAATATCGGAGAGACCGAAATTTTGGACTCGTTACGAGCTTTGTTGTCCCACTACGCAAAGGAGCGGCGCGAAGGCGAGCATTTCGGCGACTTTACGATCCGCGCCGGATATGTGATAGAAGTGCGGGCAGGTCAAGATTTTCATGCATAATTTACATCATTAATTCCGCTATAGTTTGGGTCTGGAAAAGCGTCCCACAATTTCCGTGGACTGCACCACATTAATGAAAGCCTGAGGGTCGGTCTGCAAGACGGTTTTCCGCACGCTGGCCAACTCATAACGGGTCGTTACGGTCATCAACGTGTAGTTTTCTTGTTCACTGTAACCGCCCTCCGAATGGATGCAGGTGATCCCGTGGTGAAGCTTGCGCAGTTGACACAGCATCTGGTCCTTGTGCTTCGTAATAATGAAGCAGGTCACCTTGATATGCCCGACATGAATCATGTCGACCACTTTACCCTTGACAAAAGTCGACAGCATCGAATACAACGCCAGATCCCAACTCTGGAAGAAACCGAGGGCCAGGATGACAGCTCCGTTCATCAGAAACAGGATGTTCCCCATGGGAACGTCCCTGGTGCGTGTCACTATAGAGCCGAGAATATCGAAACCGCCGGTGGAACCGCCGACCCGCAGCGAGAAACCGATGCCCGCCGCCGAGATAATTCCTCCGAATACGGAAGCAAGAATAGGATCTTTAGTAATCTTTATCACGGGGATTAACTCCATAAACCACGTGGTGGCGATGACGGAAATGCAACTCAAAACGATGTATCTTCGTCCCACCGACTTCCATCCCCAAATAATGAGAGGGATATTTAACAGAAAGAACACGTAGGAAATATTCCATCCGGTGATATACCCGATGATGGAAGCAACGCCCGTTACACCGCCGGACAAAAGCTGATGGGGGATAAGGAACAGATTGAGACCGGCGGCCACCAGCAGGGCGGATATGATAATGACCCCGACCTCCTGCATCGGTTTTAACGAAGTTTTTAGCGGTTTGCTCATGAACGGAGCAACTAAATTTCGACTCATTTCCAGGCCTTCTTTACTCACATTTTTTAGGTTATAAAAAAATATTATCGGTTTAAATTATCTTTTTTATCACCGTATCAGACTATGACAAATGTTTCATTTGAAATCAAGCTTCGTTTGTCCTTGTTTTGGGGTGATTATTCACGGCAGGCTCGCTTTTTCTTGACTTTGGCCCGGGAATCTTGTAATTTAGCAATAAATTGTATGAAACTCCAAAAGCGAGGATCAAGGCCTCTCGGTTCACCGTCCGCCCCTCCAGAGAAGAAACCCGCCGGCTGAAAGGTTTCCGGTGCGACGAACCAGACCCTACCTTGGGAGCTGCCGCGAATCTGATGATTCGTTGGCCGGCCTATGCCGTTATCGATAAAGGACCGTCGGCGTTGTATTCTTGCAGAAGCTGCTTTCTGCAGGAGGCCTGCGGTTAAATAAGGGTGGTACCACGACACATTCGTCCCTGACGAGTGTGTCTTTTTTTTACGCGCGAGAAAGAAAGGGGAAGATAGAAGATGCGTCAAAGCGGGTTGTTGCTAAATACATTACGTGAGTCGCCGGGCGACGCGGAAACCGCGAGTCATCAGCTGTTGCTGCGGGCCGGGTTGATCCGCCAACTGGCGTGTCGGTAGGGTTTGTCGGCCCTTACGGGCAGCGGATCCGCGTCCTGTTCGACACCACGGCAGCGGAGATGGAAGAGGCGATCGTAGGAGCCAACGAACGGGATTATCATTTCCGTCATGTGGTTCCGGAGAGAGACCTGACCGTCTCGCAGGTGGGCGATTTCCGGAATGTTCAGGAAGGGGAAGCTTGTCCACGGTCGCGGGTATTATCCGCCGTCATTGAACAAAACCATGATGAACACGGTATCATTTGGCCGGTCTCCCTGGCCCCTTACCAGGTGCACCTTGTGCCGGTGTCGGTGAAAGACGAAGCAGGGCGGCAATTGGCCGAAGCGATTTACGAGCGGCTTTGCGGCCTTGGCGTGGAAGTGCTGTTGGACGACCGCGACGAACGGGTCGGCGTGAAATTCAAGGATGCCGATCTGATCGGGCTGCCGGTACGGATCGTTGTCGGCAAGGAGGCTGGCGAAGGGCGGGTCGAATTCGTAGAGCGGCGTTTCCCCGGCGTGAAAACGTCGCTGACCGTAGAGGAAGTGGTACGCCGGGTACTGGAAATGAGGAGCGCGCCATAAGCGCGAAAAATAACGGGGAATGATTCCAAAGGGACACGTTCCCGGACTGGCGCTTTTATGAAAGCTGCTATATAATTTTAAGGCGATATTATATGGAATATACTGATCCATAAACTACTCTAAATTTAGCGAGGTACAAGACCGATGAGTGGAAACGCGATTGAAGTGAAGGATCTGCGCAAAACCTTCAAGGTTCAGAAGAACCGCGAAGGGCTGAAGGGTGCATTTCTGGATTTGTTCAAGCGGGAATATAATGAAGTCGCCGCGGTTAAAGATATCTCGTTCAGCATCCCGCAAGGGGAAATCTGCGGATATATCGGGGAGAACGGGGCGGGGAAGTCGACGACGATCAAAATGTTGACCGGGATTCTGGTTCCCACCTCCGGCCATCTCCGCGTGGGCGGCTATGTTCCTTACGAGGAGCGGGAGAAGTTTGTGCAGCATATCGGCGTGGTCTTCGGCCAGCGGAGCCAGCTGTGGTGGGATATCGGCGTGATCGAGTCCTTTCAACTGCTGCGTAAGGTGTACAAGGTGTCGGAGCCGGACTTTAAACGGCGGCTGGATGAGTTGGTCGAACGGCTGCAGCTCCAGGATTTGCTGAACCGGCCGGTTCGCAAACTAAGCCTGGGGCAACGGATGCGCTGCGAATTGGTGGCGGCGCTGCTGCACAATCCGTCCATCGTTTTTCTGGACGAGCCGACGATTGGACTGGACATCGTGGTGAAATCCGAAATCCGCGAGTTCCTGAAGGATATGAACCGGGATCATGGCACGACGATTTTGCTGACGACCCATGATTTGCAGGATATCGAGGCACTTTGTTCACGGGTTATTATGCTGGACGACGGGAAAATCATTTACGACGGCGGGCTGGAGGAACTGAAAAACCGCTGGGGCACTGGCCGTGAGGTCCAATTCCAGTTCGGCACGCCTACAAGGCTTGAGCAGCTTAGAAGCTGGACGGAGGGACTGCAGGGCCTCACCTGGTCCGCGGAGAACGAACTGGAAGCGAAGGTCTGGATTCCGCTGGAAATCAATGTGTCCGACGTGCTCGGGCAGGTGGTAAGCAAGGCGGACATTACCGATATCAAAATTATCGAGACCAACACGGACGATATCGTCAGAAGCATCTACCAATCCGGAACGGCGGAGAAGAAGCCGGAAGCGACGATCCGTGAGGATGAGGGCGTGGTGGCGACCCATGTTTAACGGTACCGGCGGCGCTTATCTCGACTTTATCCGGATCCGGTTTTTGACGATGCTGGCTTACCGGGTCAATTACTACACCGGCATCTTGATTTATACCTTAAATATCGGGGTTTATTATTTCACCTGGAAAGCCATCTATGGCGGCGGCGGGGAGTTGGGCGGATTCACGGCTTCGCAGATGACGACGTATCTGGCCGTATCCTGGATGGCCCGGGCGTTTTATTTCAACAATCTGGACCGGGAAATTTCCGCCGATATCCGCGACGGCAGCATCGCCATCCAGTTCATCCGGCCTTATAACTATCTGATGGTCAAAATGATGCAGGGCTTCGGCGAAGGGTTGTTCCGGTTTATGCTGTTCATGATTCCCGGGATGGCGATCGCCATGCTGTTCTTCCCGGTGAAGCTGCCTACCGCGCCCGAAGCGTGGGCCGGATTTCTGGTGATGCTGTTTTTCAGCTTTCTCATTAATTCGCAGCTTAACATTATTACCGGACTCATGGCTTTTTTCGTGGAAAATAACGAAGGCTTCATGCGGATGAAGCGCGTGGTCGTCGACCTGTTTTCCGGGTTGATTATCCCGATCAGCTTATTCCCCGCATGGCTCGGAAGCTTCATGGAATTTCTGCCGTTTCAGGCGATCACTTATTTGCCGGGTTCCGTGTTCACGGGCCGGATTCAAGGGGTGGGGATCTGGAATGTGCTTGGCGTTCAGGTCCTTTGGTTCGCGCTGCTGCTGATTCCGATGGTATGGCTGTACCGGGCTTCCCGGAAGCGCCTGTTTGTGCAGGGAGGTTGAGCGGATGTCTTACTATTTTGGCTTAATTGGCGAGTACTTGAAAAACTACATCAAAACCCGGATGACCTACCGGGCCGATTTCTGGGTCGAGGTCATCTCCGATCTGTTGTTCCAGGTGACGAACCTGATCTTTATCTTCGTCATCTTTATGCACACCGAAAGTCTGGGCGGCTGGAGCGAAAGCGAAGTGGTGTTCGTGTACGGATTTTTTATGGTACCTTTCGGCATCTTCAGCTGTTTCGTCAACCTGTGGGGATTCAGCGAACGCTACATTGTCAAAGGGGAGATGGACCGGGTGATGACCCGGCCGGCGCACAATTTGTTCCAGATCTTTCTGGAAAATGTCGATCCGCCGGCGCTCGTCGGCTCGATCATCGGCATCATCATTATGGCCATCAGCGGCGCCCAGCTTGATATGGCGTTCGAATGGTGGACGATTCCGGCATTGATCATTCTGACGATCAGCGCGGTGGCGATTTACACCGGGATTTATACGGCCCTGACATCGCTGTCGTTTTACTCGGACGCGCCGACAGGCATCTTGCCGTTGATGTACAACGTGCAGGGGTACGGTCGTTATCCGGTGACGATTTACAACCGCGCCATTCAGGTGCTGCTCACCTGGATTATGCCGTTCGCCTTCGTCGGCGTCTATCCGGCCTCCTTGTTCCTTGACCGGGGGGAGATGCGGAATATGGCATTCCTTACGCCGGTGGTGGGCGCGGTTTTTTTTGCGATCGGATTGACCGCGTGGAACTACGGGGTACGCCGGTATCGCGGGGCGGGCTCGTAGTTTGCTGTTCAAATTGAAGAAGCTCGGGAGAGAGGAATCTTTCCCGGGCTTTTTTGGGTCGAGTTGACCCGGAGCCCGCAATTTACTTAGGCGCTCGCTGCAATAGCGGCCTTTTGCGCAATGACGTTGCATCAAACCTTCCTTGATGCTGTCCATTTGGGGCCAATCCGCCGCTTCGGCAAGCAACATGTCGAACTTAGATCGTCGTCTCCGCCTCTAAACCATGCTAACGGTCGCCACAGCCGTTATTTGCCCTGTTTGCGCTGATTCCAAATTCTAACGGCCGCCACGGCCCCTATTTCATATAAGTATGGCTGTTTTGGTCGAAATGATGGTAAATAACGGTCCACACGACCGTTAAAATCCCAATACGTGATTCAATCGCAACATAACGGCTCTCACGGCCGTTAGACTTCCTAACTGCAAAAGGACTGTACTTTTTGCGAAGTTCTTTAAAAGCGATTAAGGCATCAAGCTCCGTTGTAATCATGTGTCAGGGTTAATGCAACGCAAGTGACTTTTGCGGCGCTATTTCGGCCCGGTTCTGCCCAACGGCAATAATAGCGGTCAAAATGGGCCTTATTGCCCTGGAGCGGACCCCGAAATCAGGGTTGGCCTGCTTTTTACCAAAATAAAGCCCTAAAAAGCCGTAATTCCTTGCCGATGGGGGTAGCGTATTTTACGTCATCCCGATGGGCCGAAGTCGACAAAAATAGGGCCGTTTAAGGCACTTATTCACTGGCCTTCCTTCAATGCTGGTGCCTAAAAGACCGCTAATCTGCGAAGCGCGGAAAGTGTCGACAGACGTTTCTCAAAATAAGGCAGGGATTTTGTTCCAATTTGTCGAACTCTTCTTTTGGAGAAAGGAGATGTACCGATTGTTGTCCGTTATAAATTTATCTGGCCCGTATATGGCCGTAAATTTGTCCTTAGATCACCTCCACACCAAGGATGAGGTCAGAAAAGTGTTTTTGGCCTTAAAAAGTTGCTTGGATGAGGATCCCCGTCTTTTGGTTTTCACCAAGGACGACACCAAACAGATCATTCTTGCCGGAGCCGGAGAGCTGCATCTGGCCGATACCGTAAAGCGCTTAACCGATCGACTTGATGTTGAATTGAAGGCTGAGCCGCCTCAAGTTCTGTACAAAGAAACATTCGGTCGACCATTGGAGGCGGAGGGGCGGTTTATTCGACAAACCTCCAGCCCGGCACGTTACGGTCACTGCTGGTTAAGGTTCGAACCTCTGCCGAGAGGCGGCGGTTTTGAATTTGTCAATCAAATTCACGATGAAGAGATGATCCCCAGCAAGTTTATTCCTTTTGTAAAAAAAGGGCTTGAACGTTGTATGCCCCGGGGAAGTGCAGGCGGTTTTCCGGTTGTCGATTTCAGAGCCGCCTTGTTTAAAGGCTCTTATCATGCAACGGATTCCTGTGCCATGTGCTATCAGATCGCGGCAGCGATAGGATTCAAGCAGGCCATCAAACAAGCGGATTCCATCATTCTCGAACCTGTAATGAAGGTTGCTTTCGAAAGTCCCCCCGCGGAACTTCCTACACTGATCGAGGCGATTCGCTCGAGTAGAGGCAGAAATGAAAGTCTGCAGCCTGCCGGGGGAGGATGGAGGGGAACTGCGGATATCCCCCTTAAGGAGCTAGACAACTTCTCGAACGATTTGGTTTGTGTTTTTAAGGTAGTGCAGAAGCTTGAGGTTCAATTCGGCTACTATGACCAAGTTCCCGATCATCTAGTGGAGCCGATAATACGGAACTCTATCTTTAAAGATGCTTATTGCGATGATTTGAATTCTTTGGATCAGACGATTGATTCGTTTTGGGAGCCATGAAATCAAAATCAATCATTACTCCGGAAACGGAAGAGGAGAAGAGCATGTATAGTCTGAAAGTACATAAGAATCCTGAAGAAATCATTGATTTATTGATCTCCCGGCTCAGACCATGCGGCCCGAATTTTTAAAAAATACGAGGAAGATCCGACGAGAGAATTGCTAGGGATCGATGAGGGCGGCGAATTAACTGGATTGATGGGCGTTGAGTTTCTGCCCGATAGTACAGTTGTTTTAGCGCATTTAGTCGTTAAAGATACGCGCAGGAAGCAAGGGATCGGAAAGAGAATGATCTCCGAATTTATGTCATCATACCCGGCAGTAAGAAGACTAGTAGCCGAGACGGACCGGGATGCGGTCGACTTCTATAGAAAAGCCGGATTTCAGGTCAGGTCCCTCGGCGAAAAATATCCCGGGGTGGAACGCTTTTTATGTACGTTGAAATCCTAGGTTAGGTACCCTTCCTATGCGAGATGGTTTTGCCGCAAACCTGGTGCGGATGGTTGGAGCAGGCGGATGAAGAAACTGGAGCAGCCGTTTTAAAAGAAATGCCGGAAGTCATCAGAGTGAAAGGGGCTAATTAAGAATGGAGATTTTCAAGCAAATTCCTTTATACCGATTTTTGGCCTTATGTAATGAAAGCGGATTGGAAAAAGAAGTGCTGGACTGTGGAGCGGGGGGAGACATGCCCCCATTAAGCCTGTTTTTTTCCTACGGGTACTCTACAAACGGAATTGAATTAAGCGATACACAAATACGACTAGCCAATGAATTTGCCGATAAACGCGGACAGCAATTGAATATCCGGCAAGGAGACATGAGAAAACTGCCCTGGGCGGATGAATCGATCAGTTTTGTGTATTCCTACAATTCCGTTTTTCATATGAGAAAGAAAGATGTGCGTGGTGCCGTCGAGGAAATGAAACGAGTGCTAAAGAGGGATGGGCTTCTATTTGTAAACTTCCTTAACATTCATGATTTCCGGGTTGGCGAGGGGATTGATTTGGGAGAAGCCCAGTATGAACAAATTGAAGATGGAGCGGCGGTGATCCACTCGTACTATGAATATTTCGAAGCCGATGCTTTATTCTCCGATATGGAATGCGTGTATAAAGAATATCGGGTGCTTGAACGGGAATTCGAGGGGAATCGGATTAGACAAGGGTTTGTCGATTATATTTTAAGAAAGAGTTGAGCAGTGGGTATGATGATTCAAATGAACAAAGCCGTGCGGGACAAAATTACCGGGAGGTTTTCCCGATAATTAAGTGGAAGGGATTTCCCTGGGCATATATAACCTTAAGAGATACCTTCTTCTCGTTGATCAGTACCCGTTCCAAACGATGGTTTGATCCGCGGGTAACCGGGTTGAAGCTTAGAAAAATCCTGATTTTTCAAAACTGTATCGATACAGTTCGGGCTAGCCGGTATAATGGTTAACATGAGGAGAGGGGGGGCAGCGTGAAAAAGTACATGGCGATCCTGTCCGATATCGAACGGAAAATATCCGAAGGCCGATATCGTCCGGGTCAGAAGCTTCCGTCGGTGCGCAGGGCGGCGCAGGACTACAAATGCAGCGGCAGCACGGTCATCAAGGCGTATGCCGAACTGGAGAAGCGCCATGCGATTTACTCCATTGCGCAAAGCGGTTTTTATGTGGTTGATCATCCCGCCTCCGATCGGACAAGCCGCGAAAGCGATACGATCGATTTTACGTCGGCGTTACCGGATATCGACCTGTTCCCCTACCAGGATTTCCAGCATTGCTTAAACCAAGCGATCGATATCTACAAAAATCAGCTCTTCACCTACGGGGATTCGCTAGGGATGGAGAAGCTCCGGCAGACCCTCGTTTCCCATCTGGCAAGCAACCAGGTGTTCGCCAAGATGGAGCAAATCGTCGTGACCTCAGGCGTGCAGCAGGCGCTGGAAATTTTGGCAAGATTGCCTTTTCCGAACGGGAACTCGACTATCCTGGTCGAGCAGCCGAGTTACGATATTTATTTGCGTTTTCTGGCGGCGAATGGTATTCCCGTGAGCGGGATCGCGCGCTGTGCGGCAGGACTGGATTTACGCGAGTTGGAGGAGCGGTTCAAGAGGGGCGGAATCAAGTTTTTCTACACCATGTCCCGCAATCACAATCCGCTTGGGACAACGCTAAGCACAGAAGAAAGAAAGGCGATCGCCAAATTGGCCGAAAAATACGATGTGTACGTCGTGGAAGACGACTATATGGCCGATCTGGGGGATGAACGGGGGTACCACCCGATCTATGCTTACGATGGCTCGTCGCATGTGGTCTATTTGAAGAGTTTTTCCAAGGTTGTTTTTCCGGGACTGCGCTTGGGTGTCGCGGTGTTGCCGGGAGAGCTTCTCGAACGTTTTCGGGCCATTAAGAACTATGCCGACACCTCGCTGTTGTCCCAGGCCGCGCTGGAGGTGTACCTCAAAAACGGAATGTACGAACGCCACAAGCGGAAATTATTTGAACGGTATTCCGAACGGATTCGAACGTTATTGGAAGCCGTTAAGCAAAATGCCGAGGCGGGACTGGCCGAAATTCCGGTCAACGTTAACTCGGGTATCTTCGCGCAGCTGAAGCTGCCCCAGACGGTCAATTTGGAACGTTTGACGGAACGGCTGTCAGCCAGAAATGTCCATGTGCTGTCCGGCAAAGGGTTTTATTTGGCGGATGTTTTGGACAGGGAGAAGTTTTTGCGGATCAGTGTTTCAAGGGTACCGCTGGGGAGAATCGAAGAGGGGGTTCGGGCAATCGTCCAGGAAGCCGGTAGGGCGCGCGGGAGATAGCGTGAAAGTTCAGCGGGAGCATGGAGTTTTGTTGACGCCGCAGAATCGCAAATTTTATAATTTAAATATGACGATACCCATGATATCCACCAAAATACAGATCCCCCCGGTTCGCCCGAACACCGTGGCCCGTCCGCGTCTAACAGAGCGATTAACCGCGGGCGTGCATCGCAGGCTTAGCGTGGTTTCCGCATCCGCCGGTTATGGGAAAACGACCCTGATCAGCGAATGGGCTCGCCGCTGCGGAAGGCCAATCGCCTGGTTGTCTCTGGATGAAGGAGATAACGATCCCGTACGCTTTTTCGCTTATCTTACGGCTGCCTTGAAATCGGCCGGGGCGAAGTTTGAATCAGCCGCGTTCGGTTTGCGGCAGTCCCCCCTGCCAATGCCCATCGAATCCTTAGTGGCACCCCTGCTTGAAGAAATCGCCTCCATTCCGCATCCCTTTATCCTCATTCTCGATGATTACCATGTCATCCGGGACGGAACGATCGACGGAGCAATAGCTTATCTGCTCGATTATATGCCGCCACAGATGCACCTCGTCATCGCGACCCGTGAAGAGCCGCGTCTGCCTTTAGCCAGATTGCGAGTCCGGGACCAGCTTATCGAACTTCAAACCGCCGAATTACGGTTTTCCCGCGAGGAAACCGCCGAATTTATGAACAATACGGCGGAATCCCATCTTTCGGCTGCCGATATCGGCGTGCTTGAATCCCGGACGGAAGGTTGGGTTGCCGCTCTCCAACTGGCTTCCTTATCCATGCGGGGGATGGAAGATCCCTCGGCCTTCATTCGTTCCTTTTCGGGCAGCCATGCTTACATCGTCGACTATCTTCTTGAGGAAGTGCTTCAGCGGTTAAGCGATGAGATCCAGACTTTCCTGCTGCGCACCTCCATTCTCGACCGGTTGTGCGGGCCTCTATGCGAAACGGTTCTCGGTTGCCGGGTTAGCGGGGGGAATGATGCCCCTGCCGTTTCCGCACAAGCCATGCTGGAACGCCTCGAAGCCGCCAACATTTTTATCGTGCCGCTGGATAACGAACGGCGATGGTACCGATACCATCAGCTTTTCGCGGATCTGCTGCAAAAGAAGCTGTGGGACGGCACCGCACGGAACGAGGAACACGGCAAGGACGGCGTGGCCGACCTGCATATCCGCGCCAGCGAATGGTACGAAGATCAGGGCATGGAGTTTCAAGCCTTCCAGCATGCCGTGGCTGCGGCGGACACCGGACGCGCCGCACGTCTCATGGAGGGAGAGGGGATGCCGCTGTTGTTCCGTGGAGCGGTAGCGCCTGTCTTGAATTGGCTCCGTTCGCTGCCCGGCGATGAATTGGATGCTAGGCCTTCGCTTTGGGTCATGTATGCTTCCGCACTGCTTATGACGGGACAAATGAACGAAGCGCGACAGAAATTGAAGGCTGGGGAACTCGCCTTGCCAAAAGCCGAAGAAGATGAAACGTCCCGGGATCTGATCGGACACATCGCTTCCATCCGCGCCACGCTGGCCGTGAGCGAGCATCAGGTGGAAACCATCCGGACCGAGTCGCTTCGCGCCCTGGAATTTTTGCATCCGGATAATTTACCGGTACGCACGTCCGCTATCTGGACGCTCGGGTATGCTTACCAGCTCCAGGGCGACCGCGCCGCGGCGGGCAGGGCATATGCCGAAGCGCTTTCGCTAAGTCAGGCGATTGGGCATACCACGATTGCCATGATGGCTTCGCTTGGTCTCGGCATGATGCAGGAGGGCGACAACCGGCTTCATGAAGCGAACGAGACGTATATGAACACGCTGAATTTGGCGGGCGAACCTCCACCGCCGGCGGCTTGCGAAGCACATTTGGGCTTGGCCCGCATAAGTTACGAATGGAATGACCTGGATTCCGCGATGCGGCATGTCGAGAAGAGCATCGGACTCGCCAAGCGGTTCGATCAATCGGACAGAACCGTGGCGGGTGAAGCTGTTCTCGCCAAAATCAAGCTCGCTCGGGGGGAAGCGGCGGAAGCGGCTTCGATCTTGGCGAAGGCGGAGCAAAGCGCCCGTGATCAAAATTTCGAAAAACAACTGCCGTCCATTACCGCCATGCAGGTGCGGATGCTGATTCGCCGGGGGAATTTGGCCCGGGCGGCTCATTTGGCGCGGAAGCACCGGCAGCAGTACAGCCTGGTCCGCGTGCTCCTCGCGCAGGGAGATGCTGCCGCCGCATTAAAGGAACTGGAGCCGCTGGAAAGGGAGGCCGAGGACAAGGGCTGGGAAGATCAACGGCTGAAGGCCAAAATTCTGAAGGCGGCTGCTCTTGGAGTGTATGGCGATCATCCCAGGGCTGTCGAACAACTTGCGGAAGCCTTAACGATGGCCGAGGCTGGCGGCAATATCCGGAGTTTTATCGATGAGGGCCCTCCGATGTACGAGTTATTCCGTCATGCGGCGGGAAGCCGCGGCATAGCGCATGACCTGGCCGGGTGGATCGTGGTTTTTGAGAATGAAGCTGCGGACGGCATAGTCCGTTCCCATATTCCTGCGCGAAAACCTGCCATGCCTCCGATCGAGCCGCTAAGCGAGCGGGAACTGGAGGTGCTGCGGCTGATCGCCCAAGGCCTGTCGAATCGGGAAATCAGCGACCGGCTGTTTATCGCACTCCCTACCGTGAAAGGGCATAACCGGATCATTTTTGACAAACTTCAGGTAAAACGGCGGACGGAGGCGGTCGCGCGCGCCCGCGAATGGGGACTTCTTTAACGATATCGTGCTTGATTCTCCCCCTTAAAACCATACTTTAGTATCTGCAATCCTCTACCGCAAAGGGCTATACTTTTTGAAAAATGGCCGATGGGGGAAAAATCGATGAAAGCGATGATTTGCACCAATTACGGATCACCGGATGTTCTTCAACTGACGGAGGTTCAGAAGCCGGTTCCCAAGGACCATGAAGTTCTGGTCAAGATTCACGCGACAACAGTGGCGTCCGGGGATTTAAGAGTTCGCAGCTTTAACAGTCCTTTGTTGTTCTGGATTCCGATGCGATTATTCTTAGGCCTGAGAAGGCCCAGAAAAGCGATTCTCGGCGTTGAACTGGCGGGGGAAGTTGAGCAGGTTGGAGCGGGGGTAACGCAATATAAGCAAGGGGATCGGGTTTTCGCCTTAACCGGAATGAGATTCGGGGCTTATGCCGAATACACTTGCCTGCCGGAAGACAGCGTAATGGCTCCAAAACCGGCCAATGCAACCTATGAGGAAGCGGCGGCCGTTCCAATGGGCGGAACGAATGCTTTGTATTTTTTAAGAAAAGGGAATGTCCGGAGCGGCCAAAAAGTCCTCATTTACGGAGCTTCCGGAGCGGTCGGCACGATGGCCGTTCAACTGGCAAAATTCTTCGGCGCGGAAGTGACCGGGGTGTGCAGCGCCGCCAATTTGGAGTTGGTCAAATCATTGGGCGCCGATAAGACGATCGATTATACGAAGGAAGACTTTACGAAGCACGGAGAGCTTTACGATCTTATTTTCGATGCCGTCGGAAAACTGAAAAAGTCGCATTCAAGCCGGGCCTTAAAGCCGAACGGCAAATACGTGACGGTGGACGGGCAGGGAATTTCCAAAGTCAGGCCGGAAGATTTGCACTTTCTGTCCGAACTCATGGAATCGGGAAAAATAAGAGCGGTGATCGACAGACGTTATCTGTTGGAACAAATTCCCGATGCTCACAGATATGCGGAAACCGGACGAAAAAAAGGAGCCGTCATCGTCCAGGTGGGGCAGGCCGGTGAAATTTAGCAGCGGGAGCGGGCGATCAAACATATAGCCCGACCCAAGGCTGCTGGACGCTATTCGCTAACACTGCGCCGGTATTCGCCCGGCGTTAAGCCCGTTATCTTCTTGAACACCGTACAAAAATGCGGATAGTTCGTAAACCCGACTTTCTCGGCGATTTCGTAGTTTTTAAAATCCGACCGCTGCAGGTAATCCCGCGCCTTCTGGATGCGCAGCATCGTCAGAAAGTCGAGGAAGTTTTCACCGGTTTGCAGTTTGAAGAGATGGCTCAGATAGCTCGGATTCATATGGACGTGTTCGGCTACCTTTTGCAGGGTCAGGTTTTCGCCGAGATGGTTATGGATGAAGGAAAGCGCCTTTTGAATATCCGGATGCTTGTTGGCCTGTCGGCCGGCGGCCGGCTTCTGCAGTTTGCCGAGCACGGCTTCGAGCTGGGCGTTCCAATGCTCCAGCGTGTCGCTGTATTCCAACTGCAGCCATTCCTGGCGGTTAAGCGGGAGCGCCATCCGTTCCAACAGCTCAATAATGTTCGCTTTCAGCTTGGTTGGCCGCGGACGTTTCTCCCGAACGAATGCCTGAAGCGACTGTAGTCCTTGAATGCGGCCCTCGATATTTTCCATGGACCATTGGGACAGTAATCTCTCCGTCAAGATCTCCCAATCGTAATCGGTATCGTGGCGCCATACCACGCGCTGATAGTCATGATGGAAATGCAGTGTGGCGCGGTTGTCATAGAATTGAATCTCCAGAGTTTGCAGTGCCTGCGAGATTCCCTGCTTGAGCATGGACAGTTCGGGAAAAACCGGACTGATGCCGCACAGCAGGGGGGTGTTCAAAAATTTACGGAACCACTGGTTTAGCGCATGATAGAGACCGTGAATTTGCGTTTCGGCTTCGGCTTTGCTCGCAGTAACCGGTTTCCGCACAAGGATGAACGCCTCGCCGTTGACATGGGGAAGGACGTCGCCCAGGACCTTCTCGCAGACGATTTCATAAATCGCTTGATTCATGGTAAACGAGATCAGCGAATGGTCGCTTTCCGGATACTGCGCAAAAATGGCCGACCGCTGCTGCAGGCGCACGCACAGCACGAAATACGGGGCCCGCTCGGGCCCGTCTCCGCTATTTCGGAGCAAATTGTCCGCTTCGCCCGAGTAGTTGAATACGCCGCGGCGGATTTGCTCCAGCATATGCCGGCGAATCTCCCAGATGTGCTCCTTCTGCAGCCGGTCACCAAGCAAAGCCCGCCGGTTTACATCCTTCTGTTTGATCACCGCATCTTTACAGCGCAGCAGCGTTTTTTCGATATCTTCGATATTCATCGGCGTCTTCAGCAGGTAATCCAGCGCGCCGGCCGACAACGCCTGTCGGGCGTACTGAAAATCTTTGTGTGCGGTCAGGATCGCAAAGCGAATGTCGGGGAAATCTCTCGACAGTTCGCCCATTAATTCGAAGCCGTCCATGACCGGCATCGTAATGTCGGTCACGACGAGATCGGGCTGATAGACGGCGCAGCGCTGGAGGGCCTGCTTTCCGTTCGCGGCGGTAGCCACGATTTCCATGCCAAGCGCATCCCAGCGAATATCGCTGCACAGGGCGTCCAGGACCATATATTCATCATCAACGAGCAGTACTCGCAGCATGTTCGTCTCCTCCCATCGGCAGGTTGGCGTCAGGAACGGCCGGAAGCGTGATCGTCACCGTCGTCCCTTCGCCTGCAATACTTTGGACATGGAGGCCGTACTCCGGACCGTAATGGAGCTGCAACCGTTCGTGGATATTTCTGATGCCCAAATGATAATAGGCTTTACGGCTCTCATTAGCGCCCGTCCGCAGCAGGGTGCCGAGCTTGCTCTCGGGGATGCCGACGCCGTCGTCGGATACTTCGAGTACCACGATCGCACCATTTTCCACGCGGCCGGTCAGCACGATCGTACCGCACCGGTCTTCCGCCAAAATGCCGTGAAAGATCGCGTTTTCGACCAGCGGCTGCAGCGTCAGCTTTGGAATCGTAAAGGCGTTGACGCTTTCATCCAACTCCACTTCCAGGGAAAACCGGCCGGGATAGCGCATGGACAGTAAATAAGCGTAATGCTCTACGCCTTGTGCCTCCTGGCGGATCGGGACAATTTCGTCGATTTTGTCCAGATGGAAATGCAGCATTTCCACCAGACTGGTAATCATGCGGTCCACATCGTCGGTTTCTCCCCGCCGCACGAGATAACTGATCGAATTCAAGGTGTTGTACAAAAAATGCGGCTGAATTTGTGCCTGCAGCACCTTCAGCTCGTATTGCTTTTTGCTCGTTTCGCTCTGAAGCAGTTCGTCCATCAGGCCTTTGATTTTCTGCACCATCAGGTTGAAATTGTGGACGAGAATGCCGATCTCCCCGCGGAAAGGCAGTGTAATGCGCGTCTGAAAGTCCCCCCGGCTGACCCTTTTCATTTGGCGAATCAGCATATAAATCGGGCGGGAGACGTAGCGGGACAAGTAATAGGAAATGACGAGGGACAGCATCACGCCGATCAGTCCGACCAGGAGCGTATAGAAGCGGATTTTGCCGATGCTGCTGTAAAGCTCCTTTTCGGGCAACACCGCCATAATCTGCCAACCCCAATTGTTGTTGCGCGCTCGCGATATGAACCATCCATTGCCGCCGGCGTCGCGGTAGTTCCATTCCTTCCGGTTCGCCTCCGCCAGGCGGACGAATAAACTTTCCTTGACGCGATATTCGTCATCAAAAGCATTATAGGCCACAAGCGGGTGATAAATGGAGATCGGCCGGAAGTCACGGCTCACGATCAGCAGGTCATCCGTTTGCGAGAAATCCCAGTGCCCGTAGCTGGACAAGATATTCTGCAGGTCAAGGTCAACCGCCAGCACGCTGTAGAACTTTCCGGCCGCATCGTAAATGCTCACACCGGCGGTGACGGTATGATCCGAAACGTCGGATACATACGGCTCCGACCAATACATCTGATCGCTCATCACCACCGCCTTATAGATGTCCGGGGCCATGCGGTGCCCTTTAATGTCCCATAAGTAGTCCGACGTACCGATGACCTTCAGGTCGGGACGGATCAAATACATATTTTTCAAATCCTGATTCCAGTACATAAGATAGCTCTCCATCAGCTTGATCGCCTCGTCGTCCGAAGCGGTCTGCAGCCGTTCGTCCCGGGACAATGCCAACAGGTTTCCTTGAAGCGTTTTCATGAACAAATTCAGATGGACCTCCGTGCGTTCCAGCAAATTCGCGACATAGCGGGTTTGCTGGGTCTTAAACGTATCCATCATGAAGTTTTGCGTTAAATACCAGATGATCACGATCAATCCGGCCATCCCGCAAAAACTGATCCAAAAAATTTTAATGCCGAGTCCCATCACTTTAACGTTAGCCATCAACAATGCTCCTTATATGGGAGTTGTTTTATTGTAACGCGAGTTTACTTGCGGCGAACCTTCGAATTTTTTGGATAAACGTTCGTATCTTTTGGAAATTAGGCGTCCACTTTGCACCACTATTATATCAAAATATAAGCAAGAAATTGACTTGAGGAGGTTTATGGATGGTCGCCAACCTAAAATGCCTGGGCATGCTGGCTCTCCTGCTGATAAGCACGGTGCTTGCATCCTGTACGGATCCCGCAAGGGAGGAGCCGCCGATCGTACTGGAGGTGGACCGATGGTATCCGTACAATGTGGAATTTCCCGATCCGCAAGAAGATTTGATTCTGCAAACGATTCGCCAGCGGTTGAATATCGATTTGCGGTTCAACTTCTCGACCGGAAGGTCGCAGGACTGGAGGACGAAGCTGTCCTCCCGGGTCGCTTCGGGCGATATGCCGGACATGATCTATTTTTTCAACATGATGGATTACCGGACCGCCCGCACGCAGGGGTACATCATGCCGCTTAACGAGGTGCTGAAGCCCGGTGATCTGCCGGAACATCTGGATTATATCACTGTAGATATGCTGAGATCGATCTCGGATGACGAGGGCTATTATCACGGAATCCCCAACCGGACCGGCCCCTCCGTGGAGGGCATGTTCATCCGCAGCGACTGGCTTGACGCGTTGTCGCTTGAAGCACCGCGAACCGTTCAGGAGTTTGCCGGGGTCGCCGAGGCATTCGCAAAAGGCGATCCGGACGGAAATGGCAAAGCGGACACCTACGGCTTTACCGCCGGGGGCTGCATGAGCTGTCAGGATTTTTGGGATCTAATCTCGGCCTTTACCGGCAATACGTCGCCGGATGAGTATTTGCTCGACGGGCAGCTGAAAGGGGGCTGGACCAGTCCCGCATACCGGGAATACCTGACTTTTATGAACGGATTGATGCAAAAAGGCGCCCTGGACGCGGACATGGCGACCAACGATTCCAATACAAAGCGGGAAAAGATCGTGCAGGGCCAGGTCGGCATTTTTCACTACACCGGCTACCCGTCCGAGCTGATGCAGCAGATGAAGACGCATAATCCGCAAGCGGAGATTGCCTACTTGCCGCCTTTGCAAGGGCCGGCGGGGACCGGCTCGCATTGGCCGATGATTCGTGTGCCCACGACCGTCGGCGTCACGGAAAAGGCGGGGAAGTCTCCGGAGAAGGTAAGGAAAATTATCGAGCTTATGAACTGGTATTACAGCGAAGAGGGACGGGATTTGATTCTTTACGGTAAAGAAGGTGTCAATCACATTCTTCAGGGCGGCCAGAAGCGGTTGCTCGAAGGCAAGCAGAATGAGTATCTGGAGGTCTACAGTTTAATCGGCCAGCGCAGCGTGTTTCTGGACGACGAAGACGTGATGCGGGCCATGTTCCCGGATCAGCGGCAGTTCGAGGTAGTGCGCAGTATGATTGATAACGGCGGCAAGCGGGGATCGGTCTATTCGATGGGGTACGCGCTGGAACGCGCCGATTTGATCGACGGGCTCAAGTCATTCCGCGAACAGATGGCGGCCCGATTCATATACGGCAATGTGCCGCTGGACGACCAAAGCTGGATGGACTACGTGGCAAAGCATGATCATGTGTATAACGGCGACACGGTTCGAGAAGCGATGATGAACGATTTACGGAAAGGCGGGTATTTGACGACCTACAAAAAATAGAAAGCGTTTACCAAAGAATTCGAAATCAAGTCCCTTCCTTTTGTACCTATAATGATTCGTAACTCAACACATCAATCAATCAACAACAGGGAAGGGGCTGGATAAGAATGAAACAGACCAAGATGATCATGTTGTTGGCGCTCGCGTTCATGCTGGCGTTGGCGGGATGCTCCGGCAACGGTTCGGGAGGAGGGAGCGCGAAATCGGAAGAGGGCGGATCCGCCAAAGACAATCCGGATGGAGCGGGGCAAGCCGAAAAAATCACCATTACCGTGCAGTACCCGCCGCCTGATCAGGAGGTGGACCGCAAGGCGATGGATGATAAAATCGCGCGGTTCCAGCAGAAATATCCGAACGTCGTCACTGAAAAGAGCGACTGGTTCTACAGCGACGGCGGGGCGGCCACCTTGGGGCTCAAGCTGGCGGCCGGAGAGGCCCCGTCCTATTTCAACACGTACGCGACCGAGGCGAAGATTCTCACCGATAAAGGATATGCCGCCGACATAACGCAATTGCTGAACGGCTACGACTTCAAGGATCAGATCAATCAGAAACTGCTCGATATCTTCAACATAGACGGAAAGTACTATGCGATCCCGCAAGGCGGCTATGTGATGAGCGTCGGCATTAACGCCAAACTGTTCCGCGACAAGGGGGCCGAGCTTCCGGCCTACGATTGGACGTGGGAGGAACTGATCGAGGCGGCCAAGTCCGTCAATGATCCGGGCAAAGGGATCGCCGGCTTCGCGGTAGCCGGGCAAAGCAACGCGGCCGGCTGGAATTTGACGAACTTCATGTATCAGGCGGGCGATTTCGTCGAGGAAGTCAAGGACGGCCAGGTGACGGCAACGTTTAATTCCGAAGCGGGGTTGAAGGTGCTTGAACTGTACCGCGACTTGAGATGGAAGCACAATGTGCTGCCGGGCGACTGGAATCTGGCCAATCCGGATTTATCGAACTTGTATAAGCAGGGCCGCCTCGGCATCATTTTCCACTCCGGATCACTCAACACGGGCATTAACGACGGCGATTTTGCGCCGGAGGACGCCAAAATTTATCCGCTGCCCGGCATGGCGAAAGGCTCGCCGAACTATGCCATTACCGGGGGGAATTTCTTTGTGATTAACCCGCAGCAATCGCCGGAGCAGCAGGAGATGGCATTCAAGTTCATCACCTTCGATTACTTCCAGGACAGCGGCATCGAAACCGAGGAATTGAAAATTCAGGAACGCCAGAATAACAAGCAGATGCATATTCCGGAACTGATGCCATACTACAATCCGGATTCCGAGTATGCGCAGCGGATGAATGAAATGTACGCCAAATACCCCGGCGTTGTCTACGAATACGATCCCGAGTTCCTGAAGCTCTACAGTTCGAACGCAATGCCGGAGCCCCCTTTTCACGCGCAAGAATACTATGCGATCATGACCAAAATCATCCAGGAGATTTTCAGCAATAAAGATGCCGATCTGCGGGAGCTTCTGAAGGAAGGCGCGGACAAGATGCAAGCCGACTATCTGAACAAGGTTGAACTGTAGGCGGCCTGCCAGCGGGCTTGCGTGGAGTTCGCGAGAGGGCCAATAGAGCCAAAACGAGGCCTATCCTTACCTCGCAGCTGGGCGGTTCGGATAGGCTTCCCAATATGACGGAAGCGGGATGGTGGAGCATGAAGACGCAACTGGCCGCGCACAAACCGGCGAGCGGAAGCAGGTTAGTCAAGCATTCGCGGCTTTATTTTTGGGGTTTGGTATTTTTGATTCCGGAAATTGTGATATTTTGTGTTTTTTTATGGAAACCGATCATCATGGGCGTTTATTACAGTCTGCATGACATTAATTTTATCCGCGGCAATACGTTTGTCGGCCTGCAAAACTACCGGGATATTTTCCAGGATGATGCGTTTTTTAAAGCGATCGGCAATACGCTCTGGTTCGTGTTCCTGGGTTTGGTCATGGGCTATTGGGTGCCCGCGGTTGCGGCAACCGCCATCTCGGAACTGCGGAAATTCAAGGCGACCGCGAGGCTCGTCGTTTACCTGCCGAACATCGTTCCGGCCGTCGCCTTATACGGAATGTGGCGATGGCTTTACGAGCCGATCGGTCCGATTAATGATTTCTTGTCGGTTTTTCAGCTGCCGCCGGTAGAGTGGCTGACGGACAAATCGGTGGCGATGTTCTCCATCGTACTCATGAACACCTGGCATTATTTCGGCTCTACGGCGCTAATCTACCTGGCGGCGGTCATGAATATCCCCAAGGATTTATACGAGGCGGCCGAGATGGACGGAGCGGGCATTTGGCAGAGAATCAAGCATATTACACTCCCGTCGGTCCGCCACATTTTTCTGCTGATGCTGATCATGCAGCTGATCGCCAACAGTCAATCCTACGAACCGCAGCTGGCGATGACGGGCGGGGGACCGAATGAAGCGACCACCACGTATATGCTGCTGGTCGTTGACGGCGCCTTCAAGCAATTCGCCTTCGGCAAGGCATCGGCGATGGGCGTGCTGCTGTTCGTCACGCTGACGCTGTTGTCGATCTTGTTGTATGCGTTGCAGAGAAAAGGAGGAGACGAATAATGAAGGGTGATTCGCATCAGGAGCGGGGGATTATCTCCTTCCACGACATGCAGCGGATAAGGGTGAAATTCGGTTACGGGGTGATGGTCGTTATGCTGGTGGCGGTAGCGTGGACGATGATCTATCCGTTCCTCGTCACGATCTTTAACGCCTTCAAAACGAAAACCGACATCTATACCTTCCCGCCAACGCTGCTGCCGAAAGAATGGGTGTGGACGAATTTCGGCGACATGCTGAAGTATGTGGATCTGGGCCGCCATATGGCAAATACGTTTCTGATTTTTGCGGGCAATATGCTGTTTGCCATTCTTTTCATCGGCCTGGCCGCATTCAGCCTGTCGCATCTAAAGATCCCGTTCCGCAAAGCCTTTACGTTATTTTTTATGTGTACACTGATGATTCCTTCGGCGACGTACATGATTCCGAACTACTTAAACCTGCAAAGCCTCGGCCTGCTAGACTCCTACTGGGCGTTTTGGCTTCCGGCGGGGGCCAACGCTTTCTGGATTCTGCTGCTCAAGAGCTTTTTCGACGGCATCCATAAAGAATTGTTCGAAGCGGCCCGCATGGACGGAGCATCGGAGATCCGCTGTTTTCTGCAAATCGCTTTCCCGTTATCGCTGCCGATCATTGCCACGATCCTCATCTTCGGCTTCACGCAAACGTGGAACGAGTGGTACTGGGCGGGCGTAGTCATCACAAGTCCGGAGAAATACCCGATCGCCTCCGTCATTTATAAATATGTGCTTTCGGGCGAAACCAACAATATCCAGGAAAATGTAAAGTTTGCGATCCTAACCATCGTCATGGTGCCCCCGCTCATTATTTTTGCCTTCTTACAAAAATACATTATCCGAGGCGTGAATTTGTCTTCTGTAAAAGGATGAACTATTCCAGAGTAAAGGAGAATCGGGAAATGACGGACAGAGCCCTGAAGCGTGCAATTTCCCTGGTCATGATCGTGATTTTATGGTGCACCTCCTTGCCGCTGTCGGTATCCGCGGAGGAATCGGCCATCCGGATCATCCACGAACCGCTTACGGCCGTTCAGGCAAGCGAAGGCGCGCGGGTTACCGCAACGATTCTCTCCTCCTTGCCGGTCACGGCTTCACTGCATTACCGATATGGTCACGGAGAGGACGGCGGGGAGTTTGTCAGCGTTCCTATGGCAGGGAACGAGAGCCAGCTGTTTACGGCAGCGGTCCCGCCGACTTCCTCCGCCGAACATCAAACGCTTCATTATTACATTGAGGCGGTGGATACGGCAGGAAACCGGCAAGCGACCGGTTATCACGATACTTTTACGGATCAAGATTTCACGAATGAGCATTGGACCCAAACCCCCGAACAGTGGTCGGTCGTCGGCGATGAGGAGTACCCCGTTATGAAAGCGGTTGCTCCGAATACGCGGAACTTTCTGACCGGGATCGACACCGGCGGATGGCGCGACTATGACGTGGAATTTATGGCGAAGTATTCCTCACGGACAGACGGACGCGGCGAGTTCTTCTTTCGCTCGAACGAAGAAGGGGACTTCTATTCCATCGAAGCGCTGTTTTCCCAAAGCTCGGAAACCGTTACGCTGAAATTGCACTATTGGGACAATACCGTGTACCAGCGAAACCTGACCGCCAACCGAACGGCCTTCTACGATCCGGCGGAGTGGAATCATTACCGCATTCAAGTGCGGGGCGATACGTTTACACTGTTCATTAACGGAGAGCCGGCCATCTCCGCCACCGATCCCGCCAACCGTTATCCGGCCGGAGGAATCGGGTTCCGTTCCCAGGGCGTGAATATGATGGTTGCCGATGTTGCGGTCACGCACCCGGTCAAGGTAAGCGGCCTTGAGCAGCTGGCGATTTCGCATACGCCGGCCGGTGAGGCCCAGTACAACGCGGATGTGCCGGTCGTTTTTCAAGTAGCGGATACAACCGCTCCGGTCACGGCGGCCGTTTATTACCGCTACGGGAACAATTCTGCCGAGCAAAGCCTCTCCGCAAGACAGGAGACGGAGAAGACGTTTACGATGCTTGTGCCGGGATCGAACCGTTCCGAGGCGGTGTCTTACTTTATTACGGCCCAGGATGACGAGGGACGAACGGCAAGATTTCCGGCATCAGGGGTGGTGACCGTCCCGATCGGAAAACTTGAGCCGTACGCCAGCGATTTTGAAAACATACAGGTTGGCGCGGTGCCGGAAGGCTGGAACGTCAGAGGCGACGCGAAGGTTGCGCAGCTTGCTACCGGAGAGAAGGTGCTGCGCCTGAACGGCAGGGTGGGACAAATTTTCCCGACGGCGACGTTATCGGCACCCATGTATCAAAACATCGACAACTTTATCATCAAGTTTCGCGCCAAGTACGAACGAACCAGCAACCAGGATTACAATGTATGGCGACTGCGCTACCGCATGGACGATGATAACAACAACTATGCCATGGAGTGGGGTACGCATAATTGGCGGTACTTCCTTATGAGAAAAACCGAGCTGGGGGGAAATTATTACCTCGGCACGTATAACGAGTCTCTGGAAAACCGCTGGGTGGACTATGAACTCCGCGTATCGGGCATTACGCACGAACTCTATATCAACGGAGCGAAAGTGATTTCCGTGGACGACTTCGATCAACTCCGGATGGAGAAGGGAAGGATTCAATTCGGTACCGTCTACGGCATCGACTTGATGATCGATGCGGTTGAAGTCTTGCCGTTGAAACCGTCGCATATTTATAACGTAGAGCCGGCGGGAAATTTTACGGGCATTTACGGACCCGATGAACAAGCGGGCATCCACTTGCATTTGGCCGGAGGATCGGAAGCGCATACGTATAAGGTGGGATATACGGTGTACCGGGCGGACGGAGATCGGGCGCTGGTCACTTCCGGAGAAAAGGAATATGCGTTGGACGCGTACGGATTGGCGGATGAAGCGATATATTTCGACTTGCCGTCCCATTTGATCGGTACTTACGATGTCCAGGTGAATCTTGCGATCGACGGCGTACCGATGGAGCAAACGACCAAGCGGCTGAGGATGGCGATCATGCGCGAGATCCCGGAAAAAGGTGAACCCGATCTCGATATGGCATCGAAATTCGGGTTTAACACGCATTATGACTTGAATTGGCGTGACGATCTCATGGATGCGGTGCGCAAGACGGGGGCAAAGCATCACCGGAGCGGGCTGAATCTGTCCGAAATTTTTACCGGACGTTATGATTCCTCGGGCAATCCGGTTTTTGACTACAGCAAGGTTGACGCTTATTTGTCCAAAATCAACAGCTTCGGATTGAACCATATTCCCGTGTTCGGTTTTATTCAAGATACGAAGAAGGCGGCTTCTTACGAAGGATTGCGGTTGGTTGAGGATTTCATCTATGAAAGCGTCGACAGATATCAAGGAAAGATCCGAAACTATGAGACGCCCAATGAACCGGAGTTATTTACGAAACCTTATATTCCGTATGAAGTGGTCCAACAGTGGAAACGGGCTTATGTCGCGGCAAAAGCCGCCGATTTGGATTCGGTGATCATTGCGGGCGACCATACGTCAAGCGTAAGAAGTGTGCTTCCGGAGGAACTGAGCTTGGGCGCTTACAATTATGCCGATGCATTTTCGTGGCATCCCTACGTATACAACGCGATGCCGGACGGAGCCATCGAAGCGTTTGTCAATGATATCGGGGCCATGATCGACGAATACGGAGGGTGGAAGGATTATTACCTGACCGAAGGAGGATGGCCGACCGCGAAAGGCGGTTATCCGAACGTCTCGGAGGAAGTTCAGCGGGATTACATCGTCCGCGCTTTTTTGATCTACCTGACCCGGCCCGAGGTGCGCGCTTGGGAATATTACAACTTTAAGAACGACGGTACCGATGAAAATTATTACGAAGTGTTTTGGGGCATTACGGATGTGAACGGACGTCCGAAGCTGGCCTATCCGGCCGTGGGCAACATGATGACGACGCTGGACCAAGCCGAATACGTCGGCCGCATCGACACGGGAGACAACCGGGAGCGGGCGTATGTGTTTCTGAAGGACGGCGAGCCGATCGTGGTTGCTTGGCGCTCCGTCGACCATAAGGATAATCCCGCGGAAGTTCCGCCAACTTCGGTAATCCGGCTGGAATCCGATCGGGACAGCGTTACGGTACGGGACATCAACGGGGTTGAACGGATCGAGCATGTCAACGGAGACAGCCTGGACATCACGGTTTCCAGTTCCCCGGTTTACGTGATGAATCCGGGGGAAGAGGTGCTTCTCCAGGCCGCGGCGCAGGCGGTTGAAGATAGCCATCTGGCGGTGTCGGCGGATATCGCGAAACTGGAAACGCCGGATAATGCATCGGTCGTTGACGGCTTGATGCAGCAGCTGGAGACGATCAAGTCCGGCTTGTCGGCGGCATTTACCTCGGCGGATCCCTCCGTGAGAGCAAATCAGACGGAGCAAGGAATTCGCGATATCTATGGTCTGATGAGCGGCATGGCCGACGAGGTTCAAGCCGGCCGGTTGGACCGGACCAAGACGTTTGCGGCTTTGGAATCTCTTTATTATTATGCCGAGTCGGTTTCGAAGGCGTTGATTTATTTGAAGGCGTCGTCGGGAGCGGGGGGCGGCACGCCAGCTTACGAGGAAAGACTGGAAAACGCAAACCAAGCTTATACGGCGGCCAAAGGGGAGGACAATCTGCTGCCGGTTTCCACCGCGGCACTGATGCGCGCGAACCGGTACGGGCGATTGGCGGAAGAACACGCTTCGCGCGGGAATGCGGCCGAAAGCGATGTGTACGGACTGCTTGCCCACGAATTTGCGGGTACGGTCCAACAGATTATCGCCGCCGATAAGCCCGTCTACGTCGGGGTGTGGCTGAACGTAACGCCCATCCAAATGACGGGCGAAGCCGGCAGTCCGAGCGCGATTACGGGCACGGTAGCCAACGATACGGCACAGGAGCAGCAAGTGAAGGTCCGTTTCCAAGTTCCGGAAGGCTGGGACGCCATCCCCGAGCTGACGGCGGACATCGGTCCTCATGAAGTTTTCGAATTCGATTTTCCTCTTTCGGTACCGTTTGGCGCCGCAGCCGGCGCGTACGAGCCGATGGTCATCGTTGAAAGAGCGGGCGAACCGGTCGACGCGGCCAAGCTTGATTTCCGGGTCGAAGATACGGTCCAGGCCGAGATTTTGCCCGTGAGCGAAGATGTTCGCGATCTGGAGAGCATTACCGTTCAAATCAAAGGCACATCGAATTCCCCGAAAAGCGGCAAAGTCAAAGTGCTTGCCCCGGACGGAAAAGAGCTACGGCCGCTGTCCGGCGATACGTTCGAGAATTTGGCCAAGAACCAATCGGTGACGATGCAATTTGAGTGGAACTACAGGACAAAGTCCGATTATCACGAATACATCAACGAGCTGATCATTACCGAACCGGACGGCCAGCGTATTCTCTTGCGCGAGCAGGTACCGCTCGACTTTCTGCTTGTGCGGTTCAGCCCGCAGCCCCCTGTCATCGATGGGAACCTTGACGATTGGAAGACCGCCTACCCGGTGCACCTGCGCGGGGCGAAGCGGAATCAGAACGGGCGGTACGATCCGGCAAATCTGGACGCGAAGGCCTTTGGGATGTGGGATGACGGCAATTTGTACCTCGCGGTGGAGGTCAAGGACAACATTCACAAAAGTTCGGAAGACGCTCCTAATCTATGGAAAAACGATTCCCTGCAGGTCGCCTTTGATCCGCTGCGGGACAGTACGGCTTCCTATAACAACGACGATATGGAGTGGGGATTTGCGCGCCATGACGATGGACGCCACCTGGCGAATATTTTCTTCTCCCGTTCGCCGAATCCGAACGGAAATGTCAGTGACGGGCTTCCGTACCGCATAACCCGCGATGAAGCGGCGAAAACGACCTATTACGAAACGGCGCTGCCGGCCAGTATGATCCATCACCTTGCTTTGGCCGAGGGCACTGAGATCGGTTATAATCTTGCGGTGAACGATGCCGACTATCAGATGGGCCGGGACAATTTCATCCAATGGACGAAGGGGTTGGCGGACGGCAAAAATCCCGGCGCTTATGACGCCTTCACGCTGGTGAAACCTGAGGACGGCCATGAGACGCCGGAGGGAGAAGCGAAAATCAAGCTGAAAGCGGACAAAAGCATTGTGGAAGTCGGCGAGGAGGCGGTGTTGACCGTCTCGGTCGAGGAGGCGAGCGACCTGTACGGCATGGAGCTGGAAATCGATTATGATTCGACCTTGTTCGAGTTCAAGTCGATGGAATTGTTGGAGCCTTTCCGGGAAGGCGGCGATAACGGCGATGGCTTCCTGATGCATTCCGATCTCGGAGGCAAGCTGCGCATTGCCGCCAGCCGGTTGGGCGGGGTGCGGGGAATCGATGGCGATGCGGACTTGCTGCGGATTGTGTTTGCGGCGCGGCAGCAGGATGGCCGCACGACCCTGGCCACGGATCAGGTTACCGTCTCCAACAGTATGGCTGGTGTTTCAACCGGTTCCGACGACGCCTATCCGCTTTCGGTGGCGGATTCCTTTGCCATTACGGGATCCGAGCCGCGTTCCAGTGCGCTTGTGGCGATCGCCAAAGCGTTCGGCGCCAGGGATGGTGAGGCAAACTATGCTCCGAATCTGGATATGAACAAGGATGGAGGCGTCGATATTATCGACCTCGCCTATGTCGCTATCCGTATTCTCCAGGCGAAGAAGTTTGCTGCCTTTCCGACGGAAGCCGCCCTTTAAAAGGATGATGAGGAGGAGAAGTATGAAAATAAGCAAATGCTGGTCTATTCTGCTCGTCATAACGCTTTTGTTTACTATTTGCCCCATTCCGCCCGGTCAGGCAGCAGCCGCTTCCGAAAACGCCGCTTTAGCTGCCGGTTTGGTAACGCAGGACGCTGAACGTATTTTGCTGGAGGAGGATGTCCCGATGGAGAGCGTTTCGAAAGAAAATACCCCGGGAGATAACGTCCCGGATCAAAATGTCCCGGAAGAGAATAGCGGTATTGAACCCGGGGAATTGGAGGTATCTGCGGCCGCGGCGACGCCGGGCAAGGAATTGGCCCGTGGCAAACCGATCACCGCGTCTTCCCAGGTTTCCTCCAGCGGCCGGGTCGCCGTCAACGCGAACGATGGCGACCTTTCCACGCAATGGGAATCGGCGGCAAAACCTGCGTCGATTACGATCGACCTGGAATCGGTTTATCCCGTCGCAGGCGTGGCCATGAGCCTGGGTCCGAATTGGACGGCGCGAACGCAATCGATTGCCGTGGAAGGAAGCCGGGACGGCGAGACATACATGACGCTTGTTCCCGAAGGGAATTATTCGTTCCAAAAAGACCCGAAGCACCGCGTCGAATTGGAGTTCGCTTCCGCGGATTTGCGGTATGTCCGGTTCACCGGAACGTCCAACTCCAATCCGAACGGCATTCAATTTGCCGAGCTGGAAGTGTACCAGGATCCGAATCATATTCCGCCGGAGTTGCCCGACCTTTCGGTATCCTCGGTTCACCTGGCTCCATCCGCACCCGAACCGGGAGATGAAGTCACATTCAGCGCGGAGATCCGGAATGATGGAACGGGGACCCTGACGGACTCGGACATTCGGGTGGGATTCACTTTAAATCCTGTCGTCAATGATACGACGGTAACCGATGCGGTTTATGCCGGGAGTCTGGGACCGGGCGATACGGTAACCGTGACGGGAACGACAACCTGGACGGCTTCCTTGGGCACTTACGCCTTACAAGCCGAGGTGAGCGCGGAGATACAGGAAACTGACGACCGGAACAATGCGAAAATGGACTATTTTGCCGTGCGCCAGCCGGCTGCGGAGCGGACCGAGTTTGAAGAACGGGCAGAGTATGTTCTGCAAACTCTCGCCACGAGCGAACCTACGCAGGCGGACCGTACGCTGTGGGTGAAGGAAGCCGTTTTCCACGCCCAGGCGAGGTTTGCGCTCGGCGTTGATGTCGAACAGGGATTGGAATATATCGCCAGCATCAACAATAATCCCGCCGGCGCGTCCATGTTTTTTTATACCGCCAATATCGACACCTATTTAAAATACGGCCACCTCTACCCGGTATCGCTCAGAGAGAAAGTAAAAGCGAATATGCTTGCCGCCGACTATTCCAATAATGGAAGCACGGAGAATCATTTTCTCAAATTCCGGACGGCCGGCTATCTGGTAGCCCAAACCTGGCCGGATTGGAGCCAGGCGCAGGCGACGAAAGCGTTCGCCGAACGGGATATCAGCGATATGCTGGAGCGGTTCGTGAAGTATGGCATGAAGGAATACGACTCCACAACGTATTGGGCGCTCTATGTCGAATGCTTGCTGATGCTGCATGATCTGGCCGATGATCCGCAAATGAAGCAAAAAGCCAAAATGGCGCTCGATTGGATAATCGCCAATACGGCCGCAGATTGGCTGGACGGGTATTGGGTATCATCCACGGTTCGCGATTATATGGGGATGAGCCCCAAACTCGGCGCGGCCGGAACGACTATGGCCTGGCTGTATCTTGGCGGAGAAGAGCGGCCGCGTCTCCTTAAAAATGAACTCAATTATCCGGAGGGGATGTATTCCGTAGTTGCGGCTGTCTCATCTTACCGCGTGCCGGAATTGATTCGAGCGGCGGCGGCCGAACGGGGCGAGCCTTATACAAATCTCGAAAGTCATGATCAGTATCCATCGAGCAAGCTGAACTGGCCGCACGGGTATCGAAAGACCACCTACATCGCGGAACATTACGGTGTAGCGAGCCAATTTGACGGCTACGGTACCTTGGGGTGGTCGGATCAACTGCGCCGGTGGTTCGTCAGATGGAAGTCTGAGGACGCTTTCAGCACTTTTTATGTATCTCATCCGAAAAACGGTGCGCTACAGTCAGGGGCCACGCCATACGAGCAGGTGCTTCAACATGGAGGAACGCTGCTGGCCGTGACCCAAATTCCGGCGGGCGATCCGAAGCCATATATCGCCGGGCCGCTGCCGTCCGGCGTGATCGATACGGTCGAGGATTCAAGCGGCTGGATCTTTGCGCATGAAGGCAATGTGCTGCTGGCGGTCAAAATCATGAAGCCTTACAGCTGGACCGAAGAGTCGGTCGGGCCGCTGGCCATCCCCGTTCTTCGCAGCGAAGGCCTGAAGAATGCGGTGATCGTGGAGACGGCCGACCCGGGGGATTATGCGGAAGCGGGGGATGACGGCAAGACGGCGGATGAACGGCGGGCTAGCGAACTCGCACGTTTCATGGAAGCGATCAAATCCGGCACGAGGGTGGAGGCCGCCCGGTTGGATGAAGCGAATCCCACCGTCGTCTATCATTCGCTTGCCGGAGATACATTAAGCTTAACCTTCAACGGCGAACGGAGCGTTAACGGGGAATCCGTCGATTATACATCGTGGCCGCTCATCGATAATCCGTATATGCATCAGGAAGTGGGGAGCCCGATTCTTAGGCTGATGCATGACGGGGAGACCGTCGAATATGATTTTGACAACTGGACCATCCAGGGCCCAACCGGGGAACCCGACTTGTCCGTGACCGGCGCTGGGACCGAACCGGAAATTCCAAAGGCCGGCCAAGAGCTCACCTTCAAGGCGGCGGTTCGCAACGCCGGGTTGTCAAGCTTGCCGGGAGGCTTTGAGGTGGTGTTCAGCTTGAATGGCGATCCCGTTTCGACGATCGCTCATCCAAGTGCGCTCGCCGCAGGCGAGACCGTTACGGTGTCCAGCGAACCCTGGACCTTTGAGGAAGAAGGCTCTTACTCGTTATCCGTCTCGGTACGCGCTATAGGCTGGCAGGAGCAAAATCAGAGCAACAATCGATTCGACCGCCCGATTGAGGTGGGCGGAGCTCTGCGCGAGCTGTTCGCGGATGATTTCGAAAGAGATATCGTCACGAACTGGGATAGCGGCGGAAGCGTCGGCAGTTGGTCACAAGTGAGCGATCCTTCGATCGGATCCAAGGTGATGAAGGGAACGAGCACGGCGACCAACGGAAATCCGGTCCGTAAAGTGGCGAAGTCCACGGCTTGGGCCGATTATGAGCGAACGAACCGGGATTATGACTTTTCATTCAAAGCCAGGTATTTGACCGGTGTTACCAGCGGCGGTTCCGGCGAGCAGATGCGAGCCCTGGTTCGATTCGCCAACGTTCAGGCTTATTCCTTTTTTGAATTTAGCGCCCGCGCCAACGAGGTTTCCTTCTGGAAATATACTTCCGAACAAGGCTTTGTCAATTTGTCCGGGCCGGTATCGATCGCCGCCAAGCTTCCCGATTTCGATTTCAACAAATACAACGATTATAAAATTCGAGCGAAGGGCGATGTCATTTCCTTGTCGATCAATGGCCAACTGATAATGGAAACGAAACAGATTTCGGACATCACGGGCGGTTCGGTTGGCTTTATGAACCGAAATTCGGAATTGTGGATCGACCAAGTGCGCGTTCAAACGATTGAAGACGAGGTTCCGGGACCCGGCGATCCGACTTCATTCGACTTTGACTTAGTTCAAGCCGCACCCGGCCAAAACGGAGAAATTGAGGTCGTTCTTAAGGCTTCGCAGGCATCGGACCTGTACGGATTTGTCTTCGATATGAACTATGATCGGGAGAAACTGAAGCTTGCCCGCGCCGAGGCCGATGACGAGTTCGGAGAACATGCCTACGTGACATTCCAAGAAAGAGCGGACAGGGTGAGAATCGTCGGGACCCGAACCGCTCTGGACGGAGAATCGGGGGTGGACGGCGATGCTAGATTGCTGAGGCTCGTTTTCAATCGGCTGGAACCATTAAGTGAATTTGAACTAACGCTGTTGAAAGGTTCCGACTATTCCGACAGCACAGGGAAGCGAACGATTCTTGAAACCCCGATTCGCAAGACCCTCCCGGTCCTCACGGCCGACGTTAACGGGGATGGGAAGGTTGGCATTGACGACCTGGTGTTGGTCGCAAAAGCTTTCGGCGCGAGAAGAGGAGACGAAGGCTACAAGGCGGAATGCGACGTCAATCGGGACGGCGTCATCGACATTGAGGATCTCAGTTACGTAGCGCTTCAATTAATGCAATCCTAATAAACCTGATAAGAATTCTCCTGCGGTATTCGGAGGAAATAGCGGAAGCCGCAGGGGGATTTTCAAGGAGGAAGCCGTATGAGGGAACTGAAGAATGGGCTGGCGTGCATAACGATATTGGCGGCATGTTTCGCCTTGGCCGCAAATCCCGTTCAGGCCGAAGAACGGACGAAAAGTCAAATCGAACTGTTTTTGCAAGACCAGAATGCTGTGTTGAAGCGGGGCTCCTTCGTGGACATATCCGTCAAGAGCCAGGATGTTCCGGGGTTGTTCGGTATCCAATTCGAGCTTGTCTACGATCCGGATTTACTTGAATTACGCAGCAAGGACAGCGTGGAAATCTCCGAACCTTTCCAGGCTTGGGTGATCAAGAACGATCCGGAAGCAGGGCGAATCCAGGTCGCAGCTACGAGAAAGTCGCTGCCTGCGGACGCGGCGGAAGACCTTCCGCTGGCTAAGTTCCGCTTCCGTACGTTGACCGGCGGAAACGCGGAGGTTTCTCTGCAGGAGATCAAAGCCGTCGATGCGGTCCCGCGGGAAATTCAGTTGAGTTCCGCCGAGGAACCTGTCGTAGAAATTTCGATCAAAGATCCCGCCGCAAATGTCGGAAAAGACCGGCGGGAGGGGGGGAGTTAGGTTGGTGACCTCAATCGAGCCGGTATACCGCTACATGATGCATAGTCCGGAAGAAGAATGGGGGGACCACCCATGGCGGGACTGGGCCATGAATGTCCACCGTTGGGACTGGAATCCCGGCGTGGCGATCATTACGGCGATGGAATATTTTAAGGAGACGGATCACCGTGAGGTTCTGCACGATATCCTCTCCTGGACCAGACAAAATGAGCGTCCGTTCCTTGGCGAAAGCATGGTGATCAATTCAGTGGCGCCGTTTGCGGTCTACCCGGACTTATATCGCATCACCGCCGATGAATCTTACAGGCGTACGGCCATGGAAGTCGGCCATTGGCTTATCGAAAGCGCTCCGCGAACGAAGGAAGGCGCGTTCGAGCATACAGTGACCGAAGGAGACGAGTTCCGCGAGCAGGTATGGGCCGACACCGTATTTATGGCGGTCGTGTTCCTGGCGAGATTAGCCGGCTTGCTTCAGGATAAAAAATATGCGCAGGAAGCCGTCGAGCAGCTTTCGGTTCATTACCGCTTGCTGCAGGATGCCGAAACAAACATGCTTTTCCACGGGTATAACTGCGCTTTAAATTCTCACATGTCGGCCGCGAGGTGGACCCGGGCCAACGCCTGGGTGGCGCTGGGAACGCCGCTGATTTACCGCGAGGTCCATGGCTTGTGCGATGTTCCCGGGGAAATTGGAACCCGTTACCGGGCGATGATGAACGCCATACGCGCGGTTCAACGCGACGACGGGCTGTGGCCGACCGTGCTTGACCGCCCGGATTACGTTCCCGAAACATCGGGAAGCGCCGGAATCGCCTGCGGAATGATCCATGGCATTCGGGAAGGACTGCTGGACGATTCGTACCGGGAAAGCGCACTGAACGGGGCGGCAGGTGTCCGGGCACAAATCCGCGCGAACGGAAGCGTGTCGGGAGTATCGGGAGGAACCCCCGTGCTGGCTTCGGTCGAGGATTACAATCGGGTTCCAGTTTTTCCTGCGTTATACGGGCAAGGGCTGGTACTGATGCTGCTTGCCGCGCTGCAAGATCTCCATGTACAGTCTTGAATTCCGCCGCTCTCTGAACTGGCTGGTCAATATTAGTTTATACTTGTTTACTACCCTCTATATCGTTTGAGAGATGCTATACTTGTATAAGCAGATGAAATGACGACCACAAATGGATGTCGAAACATGCAACCGCCCGTGAGGGCGGTTTTTCTTCAAAACTCAAAACCACATTATGGTATTACATAACTAGCGTTGGATTAAACCTGACATGGTGCTGACCATTATGGGATTTAATAGTAATATTGGCGATTTATTTCCGGTCTGTGAGGGATGGACGATGAAAAAAGAGTACCGGGTGATTAGAAGAACCCCTACGTTAGCGGAGTATAAAGCGATTTGTTCCGCGGTAGGGTGGGCCGATGTTATGAATTTCGAGGCCGCGGATGGCTCGTTAAAGAACTCGTTATTCGGTGTTGTCGTCCAACACCAGAATGAAATTGTCGGTATGGGAAGGATTGTCGGAGACGGATGCGTTTATTTTTACATTCAGGACATCGCGGTGATCCCGGAACATCAAAGCCAGGGGGTCGGCCGTCTGATTATGGGAGCCATTACCGGGTATTTGGAGAAGAACGCGCCGGAAAAATCATTTGTCGGGCTGTTTTCGGCTGAAGGTAAAGAAACATTTTACAGAAAGTACGGGTTCCAAAACCATCAAGGGATGACCGGCATGTTCGGCGTGATTCGTGAAGGGGAAATCAAATAGTTTCCGAAAAGTTTTTACTTTTAATGGAACAAAGCCATTTCGTAATACGTTAATACTATTGGGTAATTTATATGATGAATTGACGCAGAGGAGGATTTACTTCAATGAATCGAGCAGTAGGACTGCTTAGCGCTTCGCTCTTGCTTCTGGCCCTGATCGGATGCGGAGGTCATGAAGGGCAAGCGGGCGCCCCCGGAACAGAAGATGCGGTCGGCCAGCAGCAGGAAAAACCGCTGTCTCCAGAGCCAGAGAACAATCAGGCCGAGAAAAGCGACGCCGTCCCGGAAAAGGTCGGAGAGAATGCTGCGGAATATGATGCACCCGATTTGAAAATCCAGCAGGAGACGCAGGAGGGCAAGGTCGTTTGGACAGCGGGTACTGTCAAATTGGTCATCGAAAACACTCCGGATGAAGTCAAGGAACTGAACGTGGAAGCTAACCGAAAGACTTATTCGCTTAAGCCGGAGCGTGAACCAAGCTCGGTCGAAGCCATGGCTTTATCCGCAAACGGTAAGTTTTTGGCGGTAGATCTCTTTCAGAACAATGTTGGCCATGAGGTCCTCGTCATCAATCTGGAGAACGGAAGCCAAGTCCATCTCAACCAACTAGCCTCCGGTAAAAAAGAGGGTGTTGAAACGATCCACGCCTACAACTGGTCGCCGGATGGAAGCATTTTGGCCTACGCCTACGGCGATACAAGTTCCAGCAGCATTGCGGCATACGATTTTGAAAAAGAAACCGCACTGAATTTGGCGAAAGATGCCCCTTATATTACGACAGCTTATATTTTGTGGAGTACTGACGGTGAAGTGATCGACGTCATCAGTGAACAGCCTTCGGACCAATTTAAATTGCATCGCTATTCCGTAAGTGGCGGAACGGTTGAAGAGGTTGCGGACGTAAAACGAGAAGAACTTGCGCAATACAATAGGTACAGACCAAGCGCCCCATGAGAAAAATCGGTCTCCTTGTCCTATTGGGCTACACGTTGCTTATCAGCTACTGGATGCTGCTCGGATTCGGGAGAGTTCCCCAATCCGAGTATTTGTTTAATTTGAAGCCTGACGGCCACCGCCAGTAATTCGCATTGTGAAGCGAAAAATTCATTTATTGAAAATGGAGTGATTTGTCTTGAAAAAGGTTATTGTTTTTGTATTTTTCTTCGTACTTACTTTTCAATCCTGGGCGTTTGCTGACGCTGCTAATCGTATATCCGTTAACGGGGTGATGTTTAATGATGATAATGGGAATATCAAAGCTATATACAAAGATGACAAAGGTCAACAAAAGGATCTCACTGCAAAGGCGAAATCCTATAAAGATGTTATCCAACCTATTCCTAATGAGACGATTAATACAAAGCCAAAAACGAATCAAAATGAAACAAAGGTAGATTTATCACTTTATTATTCACCAGACAAAGAGGCGGTAAAAGAAGTTACCTCTAATAAAATTACTTGGAAAGAAAATAAGGTTACATTTATAGCAAATAAGAAAAAGGACAGTATCAGTACGTTAAATTTTATTAATAAGGATAAAAATTTCAAGATCAAAATAGATCCAAAACCTGATGATATTTTTTCGTTATCTTTATCTTCAACAAAGCAGTATGTTGCTGTTGCTCTAAAGTATGGCTATGGTAATAAGTTGATGCTTCTTAACCTTTCTAGTGGAAAATATTTTATATTAAATGATTTGTTGAAGTCTAATAACAAAGGAACAGTTGAAAGTATCAGTGCGAATAATTGGTCGCCAGATGGAAAGAAAATTGCTTTTAGATATGGAGATACCTCTACAAGTAAATTGGCTATTTATGATGTCGAAAAAAATACATTTTCTTATCCTCCAATACGAGAAGATTATTTAGGGGTTTATCGTATTATGTGGTATAAAGATGGAAAATGTTTTGATTATATAGCCGACTTCCCAGATAATCCTGCTTTAAAATTATATAGATATACTTTAAATGATAATAGTATAACAACCGTTAGCAGTATTACTGAGAATGAGTTATCAAATATGGATAAATTGGGTCCGACTCTGCTTTCAGTTAATTAATTTTTCTTTATACAATGAACGACAGAATACAATGAACGACAGAATAATGAACTCAGCCCTTCTACATACAGATGATTCTACTCCTAAAATCTGGATGATAAACTTGGTTGGAAATATCGGGGTTTTTGTACCCTACGGCTTGCTGCTTCCCCTCCTCCTGAAAGGCGGGAAACTGCTCAAATCATGGATTGTATTTTTGGGTGGCATCTTCGTTCTCGAATCCTTGCAGTTGCTGACCAGAAGGGGAAGCTGGGATATCGATGATTTTATATTGAACACAGTCGGCTTCCTGCTTGGCTATGGTTTATACCGTACTTACCCCAAATCCAAGGGGTGTTCGGAATAGGGTTGTTTTACAGAGAAGTTGGATAACAGGGGGCGCCGCTAGAAACCCACGCTCTTCAATGAAACGGTGGAGGCTTGGACCCGGGATAAGCGGCTGCCGGGCGGTCTTTTGCCGATGGTATAGGAGGATGAGATGGATTTAAAGCAACTACTGAAAGATATTAGAGAGCGTGATTATAACGGACCCGGTAAATTCCCTATACACAACAGGTCAAAAAGCCTCGACAAAGATCACTCTTTTCGAGGTTTTTTTGCGTCGTTTTTGTGAACAGGGTTTTTACCCGGATCATCAGGGATTTCCCTTATGTGAAGTAAAGCGCAGCCCTTTCATAATGGGATTAGAAGAATGAACGCTGATGGATTCCCCTCCAAATGATTCATTCTGGACGAAGGAGTGATCACTTCACATGAAGAGAAGAACAGGCTTGAGATTTTTTAAACCGACGGAAAGCTATTCGGGAAACTGGTCGATTCTTGAGGAAAAAAGCCGGGAATGGGAGAACATGTACCGCGGCCGCTGGTCGCATGACAAAGTCGTTCGTACCACGCACGGCGTGAACTGTACCGGATCCTGCAGCTGGAAGGTCTTTGTGAAGAACGGGATCATCACGTGGGAAAACCAACAGATCGACTATCCGTCCTGCGGTCCCGATATGCCGGAATTTGAACCCCGCGGATGCCCGCGCGGCGCTTCGTTCTCCTGGTACGAGTACAGCCCGCTCCGCGTGAAATACCCTTATATGCGCGGCCGTCTGCTGCGTTTGTGGACGGAAGCTTTAGCCAAGCATCAGGACCCGGTGAAAGCCTGGGCCAGCATCGTGGAAAATCCGGAAACATCGAAATCATACAAACAAGCCCGCGGAAAGGGCGGCCATGTCCGCGTAACCTGGGATTTGGCCTCTGAGATGATCTCCGCGCAATTGATTTATACCATCAAAAAATACGGTCCCGACCGCATCGCCGGCTTTACCCCAATTCCGGCCATGTCGATGATCAGCTATGCTTCGGGGGCGCGGTTCATTTCTTTGCTGGGCGGTGAAATGCTTAGCTTCTATGACTGGTATGCGGACCTGCCGCCGGCCTCTCCGCAAATTTGGGGCGAGCAAACCGATGTGCCGGAATCGTCGGATTGGTACAACTCCGGCTACCTGATGATGTGGGGCTCGAATGTCCCCTTAACGCGGACGCCGGATGCGCACTTCATGACGGAAGTCCGTTATAAAGGGACGAAGGTCGTGTCCGTCGCGCCGGACCATGCGGAGAACGTGAAATTCGCCGACAACTGGCTCGCTCCGCATCCGGGGACGGATGCCGCGTTGGCGCAAGCGATGACGCATGTCATCCTGGACGAATTCTACGTGAAGCGCCAGGAACCGATGTTCCTGAACTATGCTAAGCAGTACACCGATATGCCGTTCCTGATTATGTTGGAGCCGCACGAAGACAAACATAAAGCGGGACGCTTCCTGCGGGCGAGCGATCTTGGCGATACCTCGGAGCATGCGGAGTGGAAGCCCGTCATCCTGGACGAAGCGGCTAACGAGATTCTGGTGCCGAACGGAACGATGGGCCAACGCTGGGAAAAAGAAGTGAAATGGAATCTGATCCTGGAGCGCGAGGACGGCACGAAGATCGAACCGGCCTTGTCCGTGGAGCCGCATGGGGCGGAATGGACGGAAATCGTCTTCCCGTTCTTTGATCACGCCGGCAACGGGACGTTTAACCGGACGATTCCGGTGAAAAAAGTGACTCTCGCCGATGGCTCCACCCGTCTGGTTGCCACGGTATACGACCTGATGCTCAGCCAATATGGCGTGCAGCGGACCGGCAGCAAACTGGCTGCGGCTGGATATGACGATGCCGCTTCCCATTACACACCCGCCTGGCAGGAGAATGTGACGGGCGTGAAGGCTTCGCTGGTGGTGCAAATCGCCCGCGAGTTCGCCCAGAACGCCGTGGACACCGGCGGCAGATCGATGATCATCATGGGCGCCGGCATCAACCACTGGTTCAATAGCGACACGATTTACCGGTCGATTTTGAACCTGGTCATTTTGACCGCGTCCCAAGGGGTCAACGGGGGCGGCTGGGCCCATTATGTCGGCCAGGAGAAATGCCGCCCGATCGAAGGCTGGTCCTCGATCGCGTTCGCCCGGGACTGGCAGGCGCCGCCGCGGCTGCAGAACGCGACATCGTTCTTCTATTTCGCCACGGATCAGTGGAAATACGAAGAGATGAGCAATGCGTCGCTGAAATCACCGACCGGCGGGCCGATCGATTACACGCATCCTGCGGATTACAACGTACTGGCCGCAAGGCTCGGCTGGCTGCCGTCTTATCCGCAGTTCAACAAGAGCAGCCTGGCCTTTGCGGAAGAGGCCGCGGCCAAAGGGCTCACGGACAACGCCGACATTATCCGGCATGCCTACGAGCAGGTCGTCTCCGGCGAAACGAAGTTCGCCGTCGAGGATCCGGATGCGCCGGAGAACTTCCCGCGGACCCTGTTCGTATGGCGCTCGAACCTGATCTCCAGTTCCGCGAAAGGGCAGGAGTTCTTCATGAAGCATCTGCTCGGCACGAGCAACGGGCTGTTGTCCACGCCGAACGAGGAGGAGAAACCGCAGGAAATCGTCTGGCGGGACGAAGTGGAAGGCAAGCTGGATCTGCTCGTCGCTCTCGACTTCCGGATGACCGCGACCCCGATGTACGCGGACGTCGTACTCCCGGCGGCCACCTGGTACGAGAAGGTCGATATTTCGTCCACGGATATGCATCCGTTCGTACATCCGTTCAACCCGGCTATCGACCCGCTGTGGGAATCGAGATCCGACTGGGACATTTACCGGTCGCTGGCCTATACGTTCTCGGAGATGGCCAAGACGCATTTGCCGGGGGTTTACAAGGATGTCGTCTCTTCCCCGCTCGGTCATGATTCCGCGGCCGAAATCTCCCAGCCGTACGGCTTGGTGAAGGATTGGAAGAAGGGCGAGGTCGAACCGGTTCTCGGCAAAACGATGCCCGGCTTCACGGTGGTTGAGCGCGATTACACGCAAATATACAACAAATACGTCACCCTCGGACCGAACCTGGAGAACGGCAAAGTCGGAGCGCATGGCGTTTCCTTCTCCGTGAAGGAAGAGTATGAGGAATTGAAGAAGATCAATGGCGCGTATTTTGACGATACGATCAAAAACGGCCGGCCGAAGCTGCACACGGCCCGGCACGCAGCGAACGCGGTACTGCATATTTCGTCCGCGACGAACGGCCGGGTCTCGCAGCGGGCCTGGGAGGCCGCCGAGCAGGATACGGGCGTGGAACTCAAAGATATTTCCGCGGACCGGGCGGCCGAGAAAATCACGTTCGCCAGCATCACCGCGCAGCCGCGGGAAGTCATTCCGACGCCGGTGTTCAGCGGCTCCAACAAATCGGGCAAACGTTACTCGCCGTTCACGACAAATATCGAGCGTCTGGTACCGTTCCGCACGCTGACGGGACGCCAGCATTTTTATCTGGACCACGAGATCTTTATGCAGTATGGCGAATCGCTGCCGGTTTATAAACCGACGCTGCCGCCGATGGTGTTCGGCCCTCGCGACCAACAGGTAACCGGCGGCAAGGATACGCTGGTGCTGAGATATTTGACGCCGCACGGCAAATGGAACATTCACAGTACCTATCAGGATAACCAGCACATGTTGACCTTGTTCCGCGGCGGACCGACCGTCTGGATCAGCCGGGAGGACGCGGAAGCGCATCAGATCAACGATAACGATTGGCTGGAAGTATACAACCGCAACGGCGTCGTGACGGCCAGAGCCGTGGTGAGCCACAGAATGCCGAAAGGCACGATGTTCATGTATCATGCCCAGGATAAGCATATTAACGTTCCGGGCTCTTCCATCACCAAAGAGCGGGGCGGCAGCCACAATGCGCCGACGCGGATTCATCTCAAGCCGACACAGCTGGTCGGCGGCTACGCGCAGCTCAGTTACGGCTTCAACTACTACGGACCGATCGGTAACCAGCGGGACGTATACGTAGCCGTTCGCAAAATGAAGGAGGTCGACTGGCTTGAAGATTAAAGCGCAAATCGCCATGGTAATGAACCTGGACAAATGTATCGGCTGCCATACCTGCAGCGTCACCTGCAAAAGCACCTGGACGAATCGGGAAGGTGCGGAATACATGTGGTTCAACAACGTAGAGACCAAGCCGGGCATCGGCTATCCGAAGCGTTGGGAAGACCAGGAACATTACAAGGGTGGATGGACCCTGCGCAAAGGCAAGCTGGAGCTGAAATCCGGCAGCAAATTGTCCAAAATCGCGCTGGGGAAAATCTTTTACAATCCCGACATGCCGGAAATGAAGGATTATTACGAGCCCTGGACCTATGACTATGCCAAATTGACGAACTCCGGCGAGAAGAAGCATCAGCCAGTAGCCCGCCCGAAATCCGCGGTGAGCGGGGAGACGATGGAGCTCGACTGGGGGCCCAACTGGGAGGATGATCTTGCTGGCGGCCATATTACCGGACCGAAGGATCCTAATATTGAAAAGATCGAAGAAGAGATCAAGTTCAACTTCGAGCAATCGTTCATGATGTACCTGCCGCGTCTTTGCGAACACTGTTTGAATCCAAGCTGTGTCGCCTCGTGCCCGTCGGGCGCTATGTACAAACGGGATGAGGACGGCATCGTGCTTGTGGACCAGGAAGCCTGCCGGGGCTGGCGCTACTGCATGACGGGATGTCCGTACAAAAAAGTATATTTCAACTGGAAGACCAATAAGGCGGAAAAATGCACCTTCTGCTTCCCGCGGATCGAAGCCGGATTGCCAACGGTATGCTCGGAAACTTGCACCGGGCGCATCCGCTACCTCGGCGTCCTGCTGTATGACGCCGACCGTGTACAGGATGCGGCGTCCATGCCGGACGAGAAGGATCTGTACCGGGCGCAGTGCGATTTGTTCCTGGACCCGCACGATCCGAAAGTGATCGAGCAGGCCCGGAAAGACGGGCTCGCCGAGGAGTGGATCGAAGCGGCGCAAAACTCGCCGGTCTACAAATTGGCGATCGAATACAAGCTGGCGTTCCCGCTGCACCCGGAATACCGTACCTTGCCGATGGTGTGGTACGTACCGCCGCTTAGCCCGATCATGAGCCATTTTGAAGGCAAAGATTCGATCCAGAACCCGGACATGATTTTCCCGGCGATCGAGGAAATGAGAACGCCGATTCAGTACTTGGCCAACATGCTTACGGCCGGGGATACCCAAGCTGTCAAGGAAGCATTGCAGCGGATGGCGATGATGCGTTCCTATAAACGGGCGGAATTCTCGAAACAGCCTTTGGAAGAGAGCCGGTTGGCCCGCGTCGGCTTGACCGCCCGGCAAATCGAGGAGATGTACCGGCTGCTTGCCATCGCCAAGTACGAAGACCGCTTCGTTATTCCGACATCGCATAAAGAAAGATATATGGATCCTTACCGTGCTCAAGGGATGGAGGGGTTCGGCGGCATGAACTGCGACGGATGCGGACCGGCATCGCCACGGGCGGAAGCCAAGAGCGGCAAGGAGCTGTATGAGGAGAACTTCTACGGGGGGATCTGGCGTGATTGATCTGGTCAAGTTAAACGACTATAAAGAAGCCTTCGGCTATTTTGCCCGGCAGTTGGCTTATCCCGAGAAACAAAGTATGCAAAATCTGACGATGGATGGGGACGTTCCCCCAGCCATCGCTCAATTGCTGAAGACATACCGTGAGAAAATGGAGCAGCTCAGTATGGAGGAAATCGAAGAGAGGTACGTACAAACGTTCGATTTTCAAAAAACGACGACGCTCTATATGACTTTTTATAAGTATGAAGACTCCCGCGAACGGGGGAATATGATGACCGCGCTGAAGGCGATCTATGAGATGTTCGGTCTGGAAATCGCGGACAGTGAGCTTCCCGATTATTTGCCCTTGATGTGCGAATTCCTCTATGCCGCAGAATGGGTGGGCCATGAGAAAGCCGAGATCGGCGTCAAAACGTTGATCGGGATTGTGGAAGACGGAACGTATTCCTTGATGACCGCGCTGGAGAAGATCGAGAGTCCTTATTTTTACCTGGTCAAAGCGTTAAGGGAAACGTTCAAATGCTGTTTGCGGAAGGAGGCGCTGGAATCATGAGCTGGCTGGATCACTTTATCTGGGTCATCTTTCCTTATCTAAGCGTCGCGGTTTTTGTGCTGGGTCATATTTTCAGGTACCGTTATGATCAGTTTAACTGGACGGCCAAGTCGAGCGAATTTATCGAGAAAAAGCAACTGATGGTCGGCAGCCTTTTATTTCACATCGGTATCCTCCCCGTCATTATGGGGCATATCGCCGGTCTGGGGATCCCCAAAGAATGGATGGAGTCGCTGGGCGTTAACGAACATTTGTATCATATCGGAGCGGTTTACATTGGCGGATTATTTGGAGTCATCACTTTGGTGGGGATGCTGCTCCTGACCGCCCGACGGCTAACCAAACGTACAATCCGTCAACTAAGTACCACCTCGGATCTGATTGTCAACGTCGTGCTGCTGTTCATCGTTTTTATGGGCGTTTTCTCCACTTTAGTGACGACGAACGTGCAGCCCGAGTTCGATTACCGGGAGACAATCTCCGTCTGGTTCCGCAATCTGTTCCTGTTTCAACCGGACGCCGCGCTTATGGTCGATGTTCCGTTCTCGTTCAAATTGCATGTGGTGGCCGGATTCCTGATTTTCGCGTTCTGGCCGTTCAGCCGTCTGGTTCACGTCTGGAGCGTACCCTTGAATTATGTCCGTAGAAGCTATATCCTTTATAGGAAGCATCGTCAGCAAGACGTACGCCGCTAAAGGAATAATGTTAGGGAGATAGAGATATGCATCAAACCTCCGGTCAATACCAAACGATCATCGATCAATTAAGAAAAAAGATGGGTTATGATTTCGTTTCGCTTGCTTTTGCGCAATCTGAGGCGAATGGCTTCGTGATCACATGGCAGTTTGCCTCCGGGAATTTGAACAACCGGTATAAACGGATTGTGCTTCAGTCAGGTAAAGGTATCGCCGGAATCGTATATAAAACGGGTAAGCCGATGCTGGTGCAAAACGTAGCGGAAGAGCTGAATCCCGGGGACTTGTTTAACTATCCGATCGTCATCTCCGAGCGGCTGAGCAGCCTTGCCGCTATTCCCTTATACCGGCTTGAGCGTGTTGAGGGCATTCTTCTGGCAGGCTACCGGGAGAGCAATCGGTTTACAAGAGAGGGCTTACAACTGTTGAATATGCAGCTGCAGGGTCGGTTTGGTGATTTTGAAGTCAAGGAGATGTCCGTACTATGATTCGGCAGACCACGGAATTATCATCCGAACTTTTAGGTAAAATGTACCGAAACAGCCCGGAAGCCGTGCTGTTCTTCGATGCCGGGAACCGTATTTTAGCCATGAACCCGGCCGCCGAGCGCATGTTTAATCCCCGAATGATGAACCGTTTGTCATCTGGCGGCAACAACGACTTCTGTTTTTCCTGCCGCGGTTATACGAGCGAGGAGGAACTGATGTCCTGCCTCAACTGCTACTTGTCCAGTCCGTCGAATGACTTTACATCCTTTCAGGTTTTTTTGGAAACGAAGGAGCGGGGGCTGCTCCCGTTCTCGGCCAGCTTTTTCCCTATCGACGAGGACACGGGGATCCGGGTGCTGATGCTCCGGGATTTGACCAACCCTCTGATGACGCAAGCCAGCCTGAACCGGAATACGATGACGAAGAGCATTATCAAAGCCCAGGAGGATGAGCGTAAGCGGATTTCCCGCGAACTTCACGACAGCGTAGCTCAAGAACTGATCAGTTCCCTGGTGGATCTTCGGGTTCTCAAATACTTGAACGTGCAGGATGAAGCCTTGCAAAAGATCCAGCAAACGGAGGCTTCCTTGACTCGTCTGCTGGATCAAATCCGCAACCTGTCCGTCGAGCTCCGACCCGCGTCCCTGGACGATTTGGGGCTGGAGGCGGCATTCCGCTCCCATTTCAAATGGATCGAGAAAAATTACGGCGTTCTGGTCCGTTTTACGGCGGAATTGAACGGAACCCGGTTTAACAGCGAAATTGAAACGGTCGTTTACCGCATCTGCCAGGAATCCGTACTGAACGCGCTGAAATATGCGGATGTGGACGAGATCGCCGTACGGCTCTTTGAGCGGGAAGACAGCCTCGAATTGATCGTTAGGGACGAAGGCAGCGGATTTGACGTGAATTCCCGTGATCCGAAGGGGACCGGGCTCGGCTTGTACGGGATGAAAGAGCGGACCGAGCTGGTGAATGGGGAATTAACGATCACTTCCGAGCCCGGTAAAGGCACCGCCGTACATTTGCGGATTCCTATGGGAAAGGCCGCTTCGGACCAGCCTACCGGAGGTTCCGGTGAAAGTTATCGACGGGGGGATGAGGAATGAGGATTGTCATCGCGGATGACCACGCGGTTGTCAGAAGCGGGTTTGAAATGATCATCAATTTCCAGGAAGACATGGAAGTTGTCGCTACGGCGGCGGACGGAATTGAGGCCTATCAGATGGTCGCCAAGCACCGGCCGGATATCCTGCTGATGGACCTCAGCATGCCCCCCGGCGAGAGCGGCTTGATCGCGACCGGCAAAATCAACGAAGATTTTCCGGATACGAAAATCCTCATCCTGACCATGTACGATGATGAGGAGTATTTATTTCATGTGCTCAAGAACGGAGCCAGGGGGTATGTGCTCAAGAACTCGCCGGATGAGCAGCTCGTTACGGCGATCCGAATGGTGCACCAAGGCGGAACGTATATCCATCCCAAGCTCGCCACCTCGCTGGTTCGGGAATTCATTAACAAGGATCACGGCGTGGATGAGAGTAATCCCTACCAGGTGCTGTCCACGCGGGAAATCGAAATACTCCCGCTGGTCGCGAAAGGGTACGGGAACAAAGAAATCGCCGAGATGCTCCATATTTCCGTAAAAACCGTGGAGGCTCACAAAGCCAAACTGATGGACAAATTGAATTTGAAAACAAGGCCGGAACTCGTGGAATACGCTTTGAAGAAGAAATTGCTTGATTTTTGACGAAAGAGGTAGGCACCCATGACCCAATCGACTTTGTTGAGTGAATTGCCCGCCATGCGGGTTCTTGAAAACGAACACCGCTATTTGTCATATCTGATGGAACAGTGGCATAGCATCGCCCGGAATCTGCAAAACTGTGTATATACTTCTGCGCAGGCAAAAGAAGAGATGGCCCGGCTGCGCATGCTCCTGTCGGAGTTCAAAATTCCTTTAAAGAAACATATGGAGAAGGAAGAGGCCATTTTCTTTCCGTTGTTGGGCCAATATATCGGTTATGAACAAGGTCCCATTATGTCTATTGAGCAAGAGCACGAGGAAGTATTCGCATACATCGATCATTTCCTGCATCATTCGGAAGGAGATTATACGCCTCTGGAAATGAGTACGATCTCCCGGGATGCTTGTGAAGCCTTTGAAATCTTAACGATTCATTTTGTCAAAGAAGAAACCGTGCTTTTTTCCTTGGCAGCCCAGACTTTGTCGAAGCCCGACCGGAATAAATTGTACGAGGAACTTCATACGCTAATTGTCGACTAGACCTTTCCCTTATACAAGCCCAAGATCATCCCTTGATGATTTTGGGCTTTTGTGTGTCAAAACCTTGCGCATAGGGCTTTTACCGTCCCGATTAGGGGATTTCCCTATTAAGGGGGCCGTTTTTTCTGCGCTACAATACGTGCAGGGGAAATTCATTCGGCTTCATTTTAGTTCATGGGAAAGGTGATACGGTATGATTAAAAAAGCTCAATTGCCGCTGCAAACCTTAAATCTGATTGTAGGTTTTGCGGTCTGGGTCATTATTTCTTCGCTGCTTCCTTATATGAGGGAGGATATTGCGATTCCGGCGGAGAAAGTCGCGATCATTACGGCGATCCCTGTTGTTTTGGGGTCCGTTCTGCGCATTCCGGTCGGGTATTACACCAACATTTTCGGGGCCCGGATCGTCTTCTTGATCAGCTTTATTCTGCTGCTGGTTCCGGTGTATTTCATCAGCGAGGCGTCCTCCTATTCGGCGCTGATTATTGGAGGGCTGTTCCTTGGGATCGGCGGCTCCGTCTTCTCGGTAGGGGTGACCTCTCTGCCCAAATATTACCCGAAAGAACGGCACGGGCTGGTCAACGGGATATACGGGTTGGGCAACATGGGGACCGCGGTCAGCACGTTCGCCGCACCGCTGGTCGCCGACCGCTTCGGCTGGTCGATGACCGTTAAATTTTATCTGGTGCTGCTGCTCGTCTTTGCGGCGCTGAACTTTCTGCTCGGCGACCGGAAGGAACCGAAAGTAAAAACGTCGCTGGCCGTGCAAATCAAAGGCGTTTACAAGAACGAAAAGCTCTGGCTCTTCTCCTTGCTGTATTTTATCACCTTCGGGTCTTTCGTGGCCTTTACGGTTTATTTGCCGAACTTCCTGGTGACGAATTTTGATCTGGCCAAGGTGGACGCCGGCATGCGTACCGCCGGTTTTATCGCGCTCGCCACATTTATGCGTCCCGTCGGCGGATGGCTGGCGGACCGTTTCAACGCGCTCTATTTGCTGATCGGCGTATTCGCCGCCTTTATGGGGGCCGCGATCATTCTGGCCTTCTCGCCGACCATCGCGCTTTATACGTTCGGCTCTCTGGCCATTGCGGTCAGCGCGGGCATCGGGAACGGGGTTATTTTTAAACTCGTTCCGCAATATTTCAACAAACAGGCCGGGATCGTCAACGGGATCGTTTCGATGATGGGGGGACTGGGCGGATTTTTCCCGCCGCTGCTGTTGTCGGCGATTCATTCCATGACCGGTCAATATTCCATCGGATTTATGCTGTTGTCCCAAATTGCGTTGGCGAGTCTGATTCTGGTTATTTGGATGGTATATCAAAACAAGTTGAGTCTATCCTCGGAAGTGTTCAAAAAGACCCATCAAGGGATTTTGGTCACCGACGCGAAGGGCATTATCACCGCAGTCAATCCGGCATTTACCGAACTGACGGGTTTTGAGGAAGAGGAAGCGATCGGGAAGAAGCCGAATATCCTCAGAACGGACCGGCAGCCGGCAGATTTTTATCAAAAGATGTGGAAGAGCATCAAGCAAACCGGCATGTGGCAGGGAGAAATCTGGAATCGCCGGAAAAACGGCGAAGTCTATTTACAATGGTTGAACATAAGTGCTATAAAAGATGAGACCGGAGAAGATATCCGTTATGTGGGAACTTTTTCGGAACTTGCGGAAAGCCGGAGGAAGAGCGGCTGATTGGAGGATGGCGGATCATGGAAACCCCGTTGCAAGATCAACTTCATAGACCCCTGCGCGACTTGCGGATTTCCGTGACGGATCGCTGCAATTTCCGCTGTACCTACTGTATGCCCATCGAGAAATATGGGGATGATTACCCGTTTCTGCCGAAGAGCGAGCTGCTCTCGTTTGAGGAAATCGAACGGCTGGTGAGACTTTTCGTGACCTTCGGGGTCAAAAAGATCCGCTTGACCGGCGGGGAACCTTTGCTCCGCCGCGGCCTTGGCGGGCTGATCAGGCAGCTTAGCGGCATCGGCGGCGTCGAGGATATCGCGATGACGACCAACGGCCTGCTCCTTCATCAATATGGCGAGGAGCTGTACGAAGCGGGGCTGCGGCGGTTGAATATCAGCCTGGACGCGCTGGACCCGGGTATCTTCGGCACGATGAACGGAAGAGGCATTCGTCCCGAACGGATTCTTGAGAATATTGATTTCGCCGGCAAGTTAGGCTACGAGATCAAGGTAAACATGGTCGTTCAGAAAGGGATGAACGACGGGGAAATCATCCCGATGGCCGAGTATTTTAAAGATCGCAACATCACGCTGCGCCTGATCGAATATATGGATGTCGGTAATGACAACGGTTGGAGTTTTGAGAAGGTAACACCGAAAGCGGAAATGCTTCGCCTGCTGGGCGAGGCTTACGAGCTTGAACCCGTGGAGCCCTCCTATTTCGGTGAAGTGGCCAAGTATTACCGATATAACGGGAGTACGGCGAAGCTCGGTTTCATCACCTCGGTTTCCGAATCGTTCTGCTCGTCCTGCACCAGAGCCAGATTATCGTCGGAAGGCAAGCTGTTCACTTGCTTATTCGCGTCCGAAGGCTTTGATCTGAGAAAGCTCCTGCGCGAGGGCGCTAGCGACGAAGAGCTGGCGGCAGCCGTACGGGCGGTATGGGAAAAGCGTACCGACCGCTATTCCGATGAGCGGACGGAATTTACCGCGAGAAACCGGAAAAAAATCGGGATGTCTTATATCGGCGGGTAGTGGTTTTGTCGTTTGCAAAAAAGGTTCCTAAAATCGCGGGTACGCGTTTAGGAACCTTTTTATTGACCATCAGTTACAGAATGACCAAGGTGCAGACAGTGAACAGAAGCGAAAAGGCGATTTCCAGCATGCCGCTCCGCTTCACGGTAATTTTTGTTTTCGGCAGCCATACGGCCCGCATCAGCAGGACGGTCAACGGAATCAGCATGGCGGCGGGGAACCAGACCGCGCAGACCACTAGGGAAGCGATATGATAACCTACGGAAAGCTTGTAGAACAACGGGTTGTTTTTCTCGCGGATGATCGTTTTGACATAAAAAATGGTTCCTGTAAAATACAGAATATTTAACAGAAACAGGCTCCCGGCTAAACGCCAATCCTTCCCGCCGCCCATTTGGTACGCGATGAACAGAATCAGGCTGAACTGCACCACCGCCGCGAGATCGTTCAGAAACGCCCGTTCCCGGTTGCGCCGGGCAAAATAGCCGTTGACCAGAAACAAGGGGAGAAAACAGGGGATCCAGAACAACAGCGTCGGATACAGCATGATTAGTGCCACAGCTACCGGGATGAGTAAGCCGCCGAAGAGAAGCATCGGTTTGCCGTAAAGCCGGGTTTTCCCCGTACGAATCCATTGCAGGAGCGGGAAGGTGAACAGGTACACAAGCAGCCAACCTATAAACAACAAGCCGTGAAGCCATCCCGGTCCCGAGGCGAACATGCCGAGCAAAAATGGTATAATCAGCATAGCCCAGGCGCCGTGCTGTTTCGGAATATATTTGGGTTTCATATACGGGTTTCCTCACTCTCATGATCAAGGATAAACGGTGTATAATTAAATTTTAACTAATTTATGAATCCCGCTTGTGAGGGCGGTCACTTGGCGTCTGAAACATCTATGAAGATTTTGAATTCCGGAGAGGTGAATGATTATGCAGCAAGTGGAACTCATCCAGGTTCCGCCTCATCATGCGGACCTAAAAGCGCTTATTGCCCGATTGGACGAGTATTTGTTCATGCTCTATCCGCCGGAGGAAGTGTTTACGGTCGATTTCAACGATCCTTACGTCAATGAAATACAGTTTATCGTCGCCTATATTCAAGGGAAGCCGGTAGGCTGCGGAGCGATTAAAAAAGTGGACGAATCGAGCGTGGAAATCAAACGCTTTTTTGTCGACGAAGCCTATCGGAATCAAGGCATTGCCGGTCTGATTCTGGGCGAATTGGAGCGGCGGGCCCGCGCCGAGTCGTTTGCATCCATGAAGCTGGAAACCGGGGCCGATCAGATCGAAGCGGTGCGCTTCTATGAGAAGCATGGCTTTGCCCCGATTGAGCCCTATGGGGAATATATCGGGTGTCCTTCAAGTCTTTGCTATGAAAAGAGGTTTACAGGTATGGGAGACATCATCCAGGCGGCTGAAAACTTTGTGAAAAAAGAGCTGGAACATGAACCGAGCGGACATGATTGGTGGCATATCGAGCGTGTCCGAAGGCTTGCCGTGCTGCTGGCGCAACGGGAAGGGGCTGACCCGTTCATTTGCGAGCTGGCCGCGCTGCTCCATGATATAGCGGACGAGAAGCTGAACGACTCGAAAGAAGCGGGGATGAACAAGGTGCGCATGTGGCTGACCGGTCAGGGAGCCACGGAGGACGTTGAGCGAAAAGTCCTGTCCATCATTTCGACCATGTCGTATAACGGAGGTAAGAATCCGCCGATGGATACCCTGGAAGGGAAGGTGGTTCAAGATGCGGACCGCCTGGACGCCATCGGAGCGATCGGCATCGCCCGAACCTTTGTGTATTCGGGGGCCAAGGGACGGCCAATACATCTGCCCGGACAGGACTTCAGCGGATCGGATTACCGATCGGTTGATAAATCGGCGATTTATCACTTTTACGAGAAGCTGCTGAAGTTGAAAGATTTGTTAAATACAGACCATGCCAGGAATCTGGCGGAAGAGCGGCATCAATTTATGGAACAGTTTCTGGTTCAATTTTACAAGGAATGGGACCTAACTGAAGAAAGGAAATAGAGTCGTGGAAGAAACTAGGGTTGTATTGGAAACGGAAAGGCTGTTGATCAGGCGGTACAAGGAGGATGACCTGGAAGAACTGGCTGCGATTGTTGGCGACGCCGAAACAATGAAATTCTGGCCGGCCCCTTTTACGAGAGAACAGGCGGAAGCTTGGCTGGAGCGGAGCTTCGAAGCGAACCGGACATGGGGGTTCGGACGATGGGCCATGGTTCTGAGGGAAACGGGTAAGATCATCGGTGACGTCGGATTTATGCAGGCCGAATTGGCCGGGCAGATGGAAAATGATCTGGGGTATATTTTGGCTGCCGAATATTGGGGTCAAAATCTGGGAACCGAAGCGGCCGCCGCCTGCCTCAATTACGGCTTCCGGCAATTGGGGATGACCCGCATCTGCGCCAACATGGCCGTGGACCATCATGCCTCCAGACGCGTGGCGGAGAAGATCGGAATGACGGTTGAGAAACAATATATCAATAAGCGGAACCGCGATAAACTGACCTACTTATTAAGCAAAAGCATTTAACCGGGAAGGTGAAGTATGTTATTTTTCAAAAAGAAATCCCCCGCATCAGAGGAGGAGCTTCTCCGCTTTATTCGCCGCCTGGAGGACGCCTACATGGAGCAAGACGAGATCAAACTCAATGCGTGCTTTCATCCGGATCAGCGGGGGATGTCCTTTGCGCGTCATGTTCAACTGCAAATGAATTTTCAAATCTACCAGATCACCTCGCAGATCCTCCATTTCGAAATAGTGGAGAGCTCCGAGGAGGAAGCCGTTTTCGCGTATACTCGGAAACACTTGTATACTTGCAAAAATCCCGGGGACGAACCGACCTCATCGTTAAACAATATAACCAGCTATTACGTCAAAGTAGTGCGCGAGAAGCGTGGTTTCTGGATTACCAAATATACGCCATACAGCGTTCTATATTTGGATCGGTCCGGCGAAACGCTGCCTGGAGAAGCCGCCGTAGTTCCGCCTAACACGCAGTTTTTCGGACGAATTCGACCGCTGCTTGCCTGCTTCCAACTGGATGGTCTCAAACCGGCCACATACCATACATATTCAGACAGCGAGTTCATCGGTTATTTTCCCGAGAATGAAATCTTCTGCTACCGGACGACGGAAAAGTTCTCGGTCGATTTCTTTGAGACCATGGACGCTGCCGATATCCGTGAGCATACGGAAGTATATTTGGATCAGGAGCTCGATTTCGGCGAGGCGCTAGAGGTGGGAGTAAGCCATTCGATTATCGAAACGCGGACGCCCGGAAGCCAAGGAACGAACCATGAGCTGGTGCTAAGCCTGCTTACCCGGGAAGGGCTCTTCATGGTCCGGTATATGAAAATGGGAGACCCTATCCCAAATGAGGCGCGGAGCCGGTGGATCGAACAAATGCAAGAAGCGGTGAAGGCACTCCAAAACTAAGCGGGAAATCTCCGTTCGCAGCGCTTGATGAATAAGCTGATGTTCAATCAAGCGGACGAATTAAAGGACGGATTGTTTTACTACACACGCCGCAAATACGTTGTCTGACAGAAAATCAATAGTTCAACTTATTTAGCTGTAAGGAGGTAAATCTGATGTCAAAACTGTTGGAACAGGTTCAAATACGGGTTACCGATGCATCGATTTCTAACGAAACCATTGGCGGCCTTACTGTAATCTCCGGAGAGATTATCGCCTGCGATCCGCTGATACCTCATCACGAATCTTTTACTAAGCGCATTTCTCCCGGCGTTTACCCGGTGATTCTCTGGTGGCACAAGCAGGAAGGCAGGATCGCCGGAGCGGAGTTAAGATTAACCGAGGAACGACCGGTACGTTGGGAGATGGCCACCAGGGCGGGACAGGACCTTTCGACCCTGGAGCCGGGGCATATTTACGGGTACCCTGTTGATGCGGGGCTTGGTTGTTTTGCCGACGCTAGGGCGATTCGGGAAATGGAGCAGTTGGAGGAACGGCTGGCCCGGGAGCTCGGGGATCAGTTTATCAGCTTTTATGATAACAAGGTCGAATTTATCCTTGAGGAGAACGACGACAACTGGGGAAATTTAATCGTCAAGGAAGAAAACGGACTAAATGTCATCCTGTTCGCTTCCGGCTACGGTGACGGGCACTATGCGTCCTACTGGGGGATCGGGGAAGACGGTGAGCCGGTTACTCTTGTAACGGACTTCAATTTATTCTAGTTATGATGTTATAATAGATACCGTAAATTTTATAAAGAAAGCAGGTACACCCATGGGGCGTAAGTGGAACAATATCAAAGAGAAGAAAGCTTCTAAGGATGCAAACACCAGCCGAATCTATGCGAAATTTGGCGTAGAGATTTATGTTGCGGCCAAAAAAGGCGAGCCGGATCCCGAATCCAACCGCGCGTTGAAGGTCGTGTTGGAACGTGCAAAAACTTACAATGTGCCTAAAGCGATCATCGACCGGGCGTTGGATAAAGCCAAAGGCAGCGCCGAGGAGATCTATGAAGAATTGCGTTACGAAGGCTTTGGACCGAACGGTTCCATGGTCATCGTCGACGCTTTGACGAATAACGTGAATCGTACCGCTTCCGCCGTGCGCGCCGCGTTTAACAAAAATGGGGGCAACATGGGCGTCAGCGGTTCCGTGGCCTATATGTTCGACTCCACCGCGGTGATCGGCGTCGCGGACAAATCGATCGACGAAGTGTTTGAACTGCTGATGGAGGCCGATCTGGAAGTCCGCGATATCATTGAGGAAGATGACAACGTGATTGTCTACGCCGAGCCGGATCAGTTCCATGAGGTGCAAGAAGCGTTCAAGCAAGCCGGCATTACGGAGTTTACGGTGGCCGAGCTGACGATGCTGGCCCAGAACTATTTGACGCTGCCCGAGGACTCCGTCGCTCAATTCGAGAAGCTGATCGATGCGCTGGAGGATTTGGAAGACGTGCAGCAGGTATATCACAACGTGGAGTTTGAAGAAGCATAATCTTCGCAGCGGTAATGAACAAACCGGGTTTCGCCATGAGGCGGGCCCGGTTTTTTTGAGATATCGACGGCATGTACCGTAAGGTTCATATTTGTTTCAATTTAAGAATTCCTAAATTTATGAACTCTGTGCTAGAATAAGGGCGAACCTCTGTTCTGTATGAAAAGAATAGAGGAGGAGAGCAGCATGGTCAGACCTCATGATCATTCCAATTCAAAAAAATTTAGGAAAAGGTGGTAATCGTATGGCGCTTCAGTTGAATCAAGTTTTTATTAACCTGCCGGTAAAGGACCTGGATAAAAGCATGGCCTTTTATAAGGAGATCGGTTTTGAATTCAATGCGCAGTTTACGAATGAGAATGCGGCTTGCCTGGTCATTAGCGAGCATATTTTCGCCATGCTGCAAACGGAAGAGTACTTTAAAGGTTTCACGAACAAAGAAATTCCCGACACGCGATCTCAAGCTCAGATGATCCTGGCGTTCTCCGCAACCAGCAGGGAGCAAGTGGACGATATTGTCAATCGGGCGATGGCGGCAGGTGCTTCCAAATATAACGAGCCGCAGGACCACGGTTTTATGTATTCCTGGAGTTTTCAAGATTTGGACGGGCATCTTTGGGAAGTATTATATATGGAACCGGCCAACATAGAGCAATAAATCGATATAAATGTTATTAAATATTTATGTCATTAATTATCGAAAAGTGCTGAACTTTGTCTGGTAAAGGATACTTACTAATCTTGAAATGGAGACTCCGTAAATGAGTAACTATATTTTTACGCAGTTGAATTTTGTGCGCAACAATACGCTACAGCTCGTGAGTACGCTGGATGAACGGAAATCGGAGATTCTGCTGGAAGGTTTAAGCAACCATGTCAAATGGAACCTTGGCCATATTTACTTTGTGCAGGAGAAATTCGCCTTCCACTTCCTTGGGGAAGAGATGCTTCTTCCGCCCGGCTTTGCCGAGCTGTATGCCCCAGGGACTCGTCCAGGCAGTGAACCTGCTGATGGATTCGCGCTTGCGGAAATCCTCGATTTATTGGACGGGCAAATGACGCGGATTGAGGCTGCGTTGTCCGCGCGGCTCAAAGAGGAGGTTAAACAGCCTTATACGACTTCCAAAGGACTCCGCTTATCCAGAGTGGATGAGTTTTTGAGCTTTTGTTTGTATCATGAGGGCATGCATTTCGAGAAGATCAAAACCATTCTCCGTTTGATTGAACTGGAAGACAGCCGAATCTAGCAATCGGCGGTTGAACCTCGCGGGAATCTCGATTATGCTGAATGTAACATCGACTAGAATGGAGTAATCCCGTTATGTATCGCAATTTGGAAGAGTGTATTTTGGATTTGGAAAAGCATGGGCATTTAATCCGGGTTCGCGAGGAAGTGGACCCTTATCTTGAGATGGCGGCAATCCACCTGCGCGTTTATGAGGCAGGTGGACCCGCCTTGTTGTTTGAGCGCGTCAAAGGATCCAAGTTCAGGGCCGCTTCCAATCTTTTCGGCACCTTGGAGCGCAGCAAATTCATTTTCCGCAAAACCTGGAACAACACGCAGAATATTATCGCTTTGAAGAGCAACCCCCTGGCTGCCCTGAAAACCCCCTTCAAAAGCATCGGAACCGGTTGGGCGGCGTTGAAAGCCCTGCCCATGAAGGGAGGAAACCGTCCGGTAACCTCGCGGGAAATCCGGATTTCGGACCTGCCGTTAATTCATCATTGGCCGATGGACGGCGGGGCTTTTGTAACTCTGCCGCAGGTTTATACGGAAGATCCCGGCAAACCGGGCATCATGAATTCGAATTTGGGGATGTACCGGATCCAGCTTAACGGAAATTCGTACGAGCCGGACCGCGAGGTGGGCGTTCACTACCAAATCCACAGGGGAATTGGCATTCATCAGGACAAAGCGAACCAACTCGGACAACCGTTAAAAGTCAGTATCTTCGTCGGGGGACCGCCCGCACATACGCTCTCTGCCGTCATGCCGTTGCCGGAAGGACTTAGCGAGCTCACGGTAGCAGGGATGTTAAGCGGCCGGAGATTCCGGTACAGCTATGTGGACGGGTACTGCATCAGCAATGAGGCCGATTTCGTGATCACTGGCGAGATTTACCCAGGTGAGACCAAGCCGGAGGGACCGTTCGGCGATCATTTGGGTTACTATAGCCTGGTACATCCGTTCCCGGTGATGAAAGTGCACAAAGTGTACGCCAGAACGAACGCGATTTGGCCGTTCACCGTAGTCGGCCGGCCGCCGCAGGAGGATACCGCGTTTGGCGAGTTGATCCATGAACTGACCGGCGACGCGGTGCGCCAGGAAATCCCGGGCGTCAAAGAAGTTCATGCCGTGGATGCGGCGGGGGTACACCCGCTGCTGTTCGCCATCGGCAGTGAACGATATACGCCCTATCAAGACGCAAAACGGCCGGCGGAGCTGCTGACGATCGCCAACCGGGTACTCGGCACCGGTCAATTAAGCCTGGCGAAATATTTGTTTATTACGGCCGAGGACAAGATGCCGCTCGATACACACCGGGAAGTGGAGTTCCTGACTTATATTTTGGAGCGGATCGACCTGCACCGGGATATTCATTTTCAAACCCAGACGACGATCGATACGCTCGATTACTCCGGAACCGGCTTGAACAGCGGCAGTAAAGTGGTTTTTGCGGCTTATGGGGACAAGAAGAGGGAATTGTGCAGGGAGGTGCCGGACTCGCTGAAGCAGATTCGGGACTTTGAAAATCCCCAGCTCATCATGCCGGGAATCGTAGCGATTCAAGGACCGCGATTCGAAAGTTACCCGGAGGCGCAAAAACAGCTGGAGATATTGACGCAAGCGATCTCCGGAAAAGGGGAGCTTTCTTCTTGCCCGATGATTATCCTGTGTGACGACAGTTCTTTCGTAAGTGCCAACCTGAGGAACTTCCTCTGGGCGACCTTTACGCGCAGCAATCCGTCTCATGATATTCATGGCGTAAACAGCTTCTATGACAACAAGCATTGGGGCTGCGACAACGTCATCATTGATGCGCGCTCCAAACCGCACCAGGCTCCGCCGCTCGTACCGGATACGGCCGTGGAAAAGAGAATTGACCGATTATTTGCTCAAGGCGGAAGTCTTAGCGGAATTAAATTATAATCTCCGGATCAGTAATTGACATATCGCAAATTATCGATATAATAATATTCATGAAACCAATTGAAGTTTTTAAAGCGTTGTCGAATGAGTCGAGATTGCAAATCCTGTACTGGCTGAAACAACCCGATCTTCACTTTAAGCCGCATGAAGGCATTGACATGAACGAAATTGGAGTGTGCGTTTCCCAAATCACCGACAAATTAAATATGACGCAATCTACAGCTTCGCAGTATTTGACGATTTTACAGCGAGCCGGACTGATCAAAACGCAAAGGATCGGCAAGTTCACTTATTATCGGAGGGACGAGTCGGCGATCGCGGAAATTGCGGAATATTTGAAGAAGGAAATTTGAGACCACGGATCCTGAGCAGTGATGGAAAGGCTCAGGATTCATTTTTTCAAATACAATTCGACAATTCGCGATATATATTTTTTTCTTTAACATATCGTTATATCGCGAAATGTCTTGATATAGATTTTAAATCATGTAACAGAATAGGAGTGAACCTCATGCAAAATACCTGGAAAGTTTACGTGCTCGCTATCGTTAGTTTCTTAGTCGGGACTTCGGAATATGTGATCTCGGGTATACTGGATAAAATCGCCGAGGATCTTGGGATTACTATTTCGGCCGCCGGCCAGCTCATTACGATTTTTTCGCTGGTCTACGCTCTGGGGACCCCCATTGTTATGGCTGTAACCTCGCGAATGGACCGCAAGAAATTGATTCTCTACGGACTAGGTTTGTTCGTTGCGGCAAACGTACTTGCCTTTTTGCTTCCAGGCTATGGATTGTTTGTGCTTGCCCGCGCCATCATGGCGCTTGGAGCGGGGACCGTGGTCGTCACCGCGCTCAATATCGCGGCCAAAATAGCGCCTGCCGGCAAGCAGGGCAGCGCCATTGCGACCGTCATCATGGGCTTCACGGCTTCGCTTATTATCGGGGTACCTTTGGGTCGTATCGTCGCCGATACGATGGGATGGAAGACCGTTTTTGGTGGAATTGCCGTCATAGGCGTTTTGGCCATCCTGGTGCTTTGGCGAACCCTCGACCGCATTGAAGGGGATAAACCGGTCCCCCTGATCCAACAGTTGTCTCTCCTGAAGAAGCGGAACGTCGCTCTGGGGCTGTCGATCTCCTTTTTCTGGCTGGGTGGGTACTCCATCGCTTATACCTATCTCTCTCCTTATCTGCTTCAAGTCTCGGGAATAGCCGGAAACCTGCTCAGTCCTTTACTGCTCGCTTTCGGATTGGCCAGTCTAGCCGGTTCCAAATTCGGGGGATTCAGTACGGACCGTTGGGGAGTTAACGTCACTTTGGCCGGGGGGATGCTCCTCCATATTTTAATGTTGATCTTATTGTCGATGATAGCCGGAACGGTAACCGGTGTGTTCCTTCTCCTGATTTTTTGGTCTTTCGCCGCCTGGTCGACGGGTCCGACCCAGCAATACCATATGGCGACGATGGAACCCGAAGCCTCCGGTGTGCTGTTAGGCTTGAACCAGTCGATGATGCAATTAGCCATGGCTGCCGGGGCGGGAGTCGGCGGCTTGGCCATCAAGTATATTTCATTGGCTTCGGTAACGTGGATTGGTGCGCTCGGCGTCTTACTCGCCATTTTTGCCGCATGGGGAAGTTTACGGGCGGATGTAAAATCCAAGGAAAAAATGGATATGGCGAAAGGGTAAATTTGGATTGCCACAGGCTATTATCTGTGATATGATTACGCAACCTAATGAAAGGAGGCTTTCGTGTGATAGATTATTCCCGATTGAGACGGCAATGAATTCATCAAGCTGTATTCGTTCTGCCTGTGTGCAGGAAATCGGGAGAGGTATGTCTATCCGCGAGTGTCTTCAAACCGTTATTGTTAAGGTGCATTTTATGTGATTTTTTTGCCCTTAATAATTTGGTTCTGTGAAGCCATTTCTTTTTCGATACCGTCACAGGCAGAGAACTGCCTGTGTTTTTTATTTTCAGCAAAGAGGAGTGGTCGATCTATGACATATTCAAATTCAAATGGTATCAGCAATGAGAATGCCGAAGCGCAACTGATCTCGGATGCTCGGCGGCATGGGTTAAATCTTGAACGGAAGAGTCTGGAACTGAATGAAACAGGAATGGACTTTTTGGTCGGCTTCGCAAAAGACGTGAACACTGGCCGTACTTGGGTGCTTCGAAAGCCCAGACGAGAGGATGTCTGGGAGAGGGCGGTCAACGAACGAAACGTGTTGAACCTGCTTCATAGCAAGCTGTCCGTGGCCGTGCCCGACTGGCGGATGTTCAGCCCGGAGTTGATCGCTTATCCGCTGCTTCCGGGAAATCCGGTCGCCGCCGTCGATCCGGTCGCCGGAGGGTATGCCTGGGCTTTTGAACAGGATCAGCTCACGGATTCATTTTTCGACTCCCTTGCCGGCGCGCTTGCCGATCTTCACCGGATTGATCGGGAAGCTGCCGCCGCGGCCGGCTTGCGGGTCAAGACGCCGCAGGAAGCGAGACAAGGTTTTGCGGATCATATTCGGGAAATATCCGCTCATTTTACCGTACCTGAACCTTTAGAAACCCGATGGAAGCGGTGGCTCTCCACGGACAGTTACTGGCCGGACTTCTCGGTTCTGATTCACGGTGACTTGCATCCGCCTCATATTTTGGTTGATGAAAATCAGCGCGTGACCGGTCTGATTGACTGGACCGAAGCGGAAGTCGCCGACCCGGGAAAGGATTTTACGATTTATTATGCGCTGTTCGGACGTGAAGGACTTGAAGATTTGCTGGGGCGCTATGAACGGTACGGTGGCCGAACTTGGCCCCGCATGTCTGAGCATATCGCCGAGCAGTGGGCGGCTTACCCCGCACTGGTCGCAAAATTTGCGCTGACGACGGGGAGAGAACAAGACATGGAGATGGCCGCAGGGATGCTGACCAACTGGAAAGCCGATTAAGCGGCAAATTACTTTCTATATAGGTTGAACCAAAGAATTACCAATAGGCAAGAGTGTGAAATGATTCTGGAGAAGCTACAAGCTTTCTGTAAGAAAGCTGCTTCGGAATCCGGAATTTAGGTACGGCCCTGGTGTTGCATCTCGCCTTTAGAGCACACATAATATACATGAACGTATATGATGTGTGCTTTTTTGTTTGACGGCAAGAGCATAAGGAAGGAGCTTCACATGACAACCCTGGATCTGGCCTGTCTTCTCAGGGACCAGCCTTTATCCCGATATTCCACGTATGAGATCGGAGGAACCGCAACATTTTTGGCTCTGCCGCAGACCGAGGACGACATCCGCGAAGTTTTGGAGGCGGCACGATCGCATGGTCTGAACCCCGTCTTCTTCGGCATGGGATCCAATTTGTTGTTTCCCGACCAGCCAAGCCGGGAATCTTTATTCATCTCGACGAGATCCCATCGTGAACTTTCGTTGAGCGGGGATCGAATGTTCGTGTCGGCGGGGACGCCAATGTCCTTGCTGGCGCTTGTCGGCGCCGAGATCGGCACCGGTGATTTCGATTTCTGCTATTTGCTGCCGGGAACGCTGGGCGGCGGGATTTATATGAACGCTAAATATTTTGAACACCATATCAGCGATTTTTTGGATACCATCTACTATGTGAATTTGGACGATCCGCGCCAAGGTATTCAATCGATAACCGCAGATCAATGTGAATTCAGGTACAAACATTCGATTTTTCAGAAAAAGAACTGGTTCATTACCGGAGCGCATTTAAAGTTTAAGCAGTTCCCGGCAAATCCGCATGGGTTGAACCCTTTTCTTGCCCGATTGGACCGGGATAAAACGGCCATTTCCAGTCTGCCGGAATTTTACGGATTTTATGCCGACGAGTTGGATCGCCTGGAGTCCCGGCTAGGGCGGCCGCTCACCAGGATGCGGGGCGTCATTGACGACCGGACGGGGAAACATCATTTCGACTATCCTTCTTGCGGATCCGTATTCAAGAACAATTATGACATCGGAGAACCGATCGGCAAGCTGGCGGACCGGCTCAATCTTCGAGGATTGCAGTACGGAAACGCCATGATCTCTCCCGTACACGGCAATGTGATTCAGAACAGGGGGGGCGCCAAAGCGGAGGATATTCTATACCTGATCCATAAAGTGCAGGATGCCTTTGAGCGGCATTACGGGTTTGTCCCGGAGCCCGAGCTGGTTGTCGTCCCGTCATAACCCGTGTGAGGATTTTCCTGGACCGTGGTTGACATAGCTGATCGGCTATAATAACATGTAACTATCTTCCAAGAAGGAGAAGTTTTTATGTCTGGAGTCGTTCTTAACTAAGATAATTCCATAAATAGGCTTTATTTGTCCCGTTTTCTTTCTGATGTCTGTTCAGAAGGGTTGTTTATATGCGGGCAATGACGGCTTATGGATTAGTTAAGAACAGCGGATACCCTCCGAATTTGGAGTCGTCTCGATACGCCCAACGTATATCCGTGCTGAGTTCAGCGCGGATTTTTTCGTTTAGAGGCATGTAGGGACATTGCAAAAAGAGCGGGCGTGAACGTATGTTCATGGACCGCTCTTTATTTATTTTGAACTAAGGAGTGATCGGAATGAAACAAATTGTACGCCCCGTTAATCCGGCAGATGAAAGAAGATATAGAAAAAGGGAGCGATGGGATGAAGACCTTGATTGAACAAGTATATGAACGGATTCAGCCGCAGGAAGGGACGGTCGCCTTGGAAAGGGTGTTGCTGGAATGCTATCTTAGCCCGGGTATTTCCACCAAAGCTTTGGCCATAAAATGCTGCCTGCCGGTCCCTTTGACGGCCGCTGTCAAAAGAGAATTTATCCAGGCCGGCGCCTTGGCGCAGGACCGCGGTGTCCGCTGTACGCCTAGGGGAGAAGCCTGGGTCGAAAGGCACTGGGGATATCGGGGGCTGGATAAATCCCTTTATCATCAGCTTGTTGCCGAAGGATCGGCGGATTGGAAAAGAGAGGTTCAAAGCATACTTGTCGAGTTAGCGGATTGCTATGCTGCAAGGCCTCAGGCCAATGTCCAACTGGACCAGGCCAAGTGTACGCCGGAAACGAGCTTGAAGCGGGCGGTTCTGTGTCTCCGGGAGCGAGCTTTTATCGGCAAAAAGATACTCTGCGTAGGCGATGACGATCTTGTCAGCGTTTCGGCCGGTTTTTTGCTGAAACGTCTTTTTCCGGGTTCGGATCACCGGGCCACCGAAATCGAGGTCGTGGATATCGACCCAAGATTTCTGAACTATATCGAGGAATTGGCGGCGGCTTATCAATTGCCTATCCGGTGCAGACTTTGGGATTTGCGCGAACCCTTGCCTGGCGATATGCTGAACGGGTATGACTGCTTTTTTACGGATCCGCCCTATACCCTGCAAGGGATGTCGCTGTTTCTTTCCCGGGGGCTTAGTGCGCTTCGCAATGAAAGCGGGCTGCCGATCTTTTTGTCCTTCGCCCATAAACCGCCCGGGTTCACCTTGGCGATGCAGCGCGCCTTCGTTAACATGGGGCTGACCGTATGCGCCAATTATCCTCATTTCAACGTCTATGAAGGGGCCGAATCGATCGCCAACCGGAGCCAGATGTTCGTGCTGCGCACAACCGATCAGAGTGCACCGGAGGTTATGGACAGCTTCAAAGACGAGATGTATACCGGCGAGGTAAACCGAACGCTCCGCACCTATCAGTGCAAACGATGCATGACCCAGGTGAAGGTAGGGGAACGGGGCGAAACCGCGACGATTGAGCTGCTCAAAAATAAAGGCTGCCCGAAATGCGGCTGCTCTACCTTTGAACTCATCCGCAAGGTGAAACAGGGCCCAAGCTCTCCATCCGAAAGTTGAGGACATATGTCCTTCCCAAAATCCTGTAGATCCCTTTTAATAAGGAATATCAATAAGGAATGGGGAGAGAAAAAAAGATGAAAGGGCTCTTGTTTGCGTTTATGGCCGGGTTTTTCGTCACTTTGCAGGGGGTGGCCAATTCCCGGATCAGCGAAGGAATCGGCACCTGGCAAGCGGCGACGATTACGCAGTTTACCGGTTTTGTGACGGCGCTGTTGATTCTTCTATTTGTGAAAGAAAAGAGATGGCGGGGATTTAAAGAGGTCAAACCCGTGTATTTAACCAGCGGAGCTTTGGCCGCGATCATTATTTCCAGCAACATGACGGCCATACACCATGTGGGGGTTACGCTGACAGTTGCGGCCGTATTGATCGCCCAGCTTAGTCTGACCTTCCTCGTCGACATTAATGGCTGGTTCGGCGTGGTCAAGCAGAAAATGCGCCTGCCGCAATTTATTGGGATTGCCTTGATGGTGATCGGCATCGTCATATTGAAATTTTAAGCGGAACGCTTAGGAGTGGTGAGCGATGAAAGAAATCAAGGATCCTGCCTTATTGGAAACCTATCTTCGGGACTACGAGCTGGGGTCCGTTTTTTATGAAAAAATCAGACCTCATATGGCCCTGTACGCGTATGACCGCGGGGAACTGATCTGCTCCCAAGGCGAAAGTCCGGAATTTCTATATATTCTCGTCAAGGGCAAGCTGAAGGTATTCATGACCAACGCCGAAGGGAAAACGCTGGTGATCTCTTTTAAAACCGCGCTTGAGCTCGTCGGGGATATTGAGTACGTTCAGGATACGGATATTTTGAATACGGTGGAGGCGGCTACCGGCGTCCATATGATCGCGGTGCCCTACCGGATTCTCAGGAAGCATGGTCGGGAACACGCGCCTTTGTTGCAGTTTTTGCTGAACGTGATCACGAAGAAATTTTACCTGAAGTCGAACTCCATCAGCCTTAACATGATGTATACCGTCGATGTTCGTTTGGCCAGTTATCTGCTGGCCGTGTCCTCCGACGAGTCTCATAACCCGGTACCGGGACTGCTTAGTACGGCAGAGCTTAAGGATGTGGCCAATTTAATCGGGGTCAGTTACCGACATTTGAATCGAATCGTGCTGCAATTTTGTTCCAACGGCCTCCTTGAACGAAAAAAGGGCGGCATCGTCGTGAAAAATCCGGATGGTTTGAGCAAACTGGCGATCCGGAATATTTACGAATACTAATAAGGGAGCTTTTCATGATGATGATCGGATTGTTGTTGGCGCTTCTCGCCGGCTCTTTAGTGGGGCTGCAAAATATATTTAACAGCAGGGTCAATGAACGCGCAGGTTCTTGGCCGACAACCACCTTGGTTTTGGGCCTCGGATTCCTGGCCTCATTCCTGATCGGACTGGCGGTTGAAGGAAAGCGGTTGTTTCACTTGGAGCATATGGAGCTGTGGTTCTGGTTCAGCGGCATCGTAGGGGTCGGAGTAGTCGTTTGTATGGTGAACGCCATGAAGCTGCTCGGTCCGACCTATACCATCGCTGTCGTGATGTGTTCCCAACTTTTTTTCGCTTTGTTATGGGATTCTTTCGGCTTGCTGGGACTGGAGGTCGTGCCTTTTACACTGAAGCAGCTTGTGGGCGTGCTTGTCATCGTAGGCGGAATCTTGCTGTTCAAGTTCGGCGGTGTGCGTGAAGTACGGACGGCGATGGCTCGGAGAGAGGAAGCTTAAGCGGGAAGAAACAACAAGGCCGTATCCGTATCAGCGAGCCGGCGGAATCTCTTGAAGCTCGTAATAGACGTCTTTTCCTTTGCGTCTGGCCGTGTTGACCATTTCATCGGCACCCTGGGAGGGACCGCCGACCCGCAAAACCGCGTCAATGTGATCGAGGAGACGAACCGCGGAAGGATGGAAAATCCGGTTGAATATGTCGTCCCCGATTCGGGTGGATCCCGCCGTTTCTATGAGCGGCAGAGCGTACCACTCGCCCAGGACAGGCAAATGGCCCATTTCGTAAATTTTGGAGGCGAATGCCTGCATTAACCGTACGTTGCGCGAAATGAGCGCGGGATCATCATTCGTCCCCGAGCGGTAAGGGCCCGCGATCAAAATATGCAGAGATGGCTTGGTTAATTCAGGTTCCGGAGTCTTCGGCCGAATCAGCCCTTCCGTTACCGCATATTGAAGGAGCATGATCGTTTTGGCATCCCTGATGTCCCCGGACGCCATCATGTTCAGCGCTTCGCTGAAAGGAATCTCCAGAACTTCTATATTCTCTTGCTCGTGGGCCAGTCCGCCGCCTGCACCTGTACGCATGTCATCGGAGTACTCGGCAATATAAAAATGCAGAATTTCGGTAACGGAGCCGGGCGACATATAGGCCTCAAACACCTTCTGCACATTGGAAACCCGGTACCCGGTTTCTTCCTCGGTTTCCCGAATAATGGCGTTCTCGGGACTTTCACGATCCAAGAGACCCGCGCAGACCTCAATCAGCATTCCGGTGTCATTGCCGTTGATGTAGGTCGGCATCCGGAACTGCCGGGTCAAGATCACCGTCCCTTTAGCCTGGTTAAACAGGAGTATGGCAGCTCCATTCCCGCGGTCGTAAGCTTCCCGGGATTGTGCGGTCCAGCTTCCGTCTTGATTTTGGGTTTCAAACGTGATCTTCTTCAGTACATACCAATTGTCGGATAAAATCTGTTCGTGAATCAGCCGTACATTTGAATTCATATCGATCCTCCATAAAGTGATGTTGTCTCATTGTGCTGCTATCTATACTAGCAAGAGGCATGAGGATGAACAATCTTAATATATTGAACAGAATTGTCGCAAAATTGACCTCATCTCCAAGGCGGGTGACGAAAAGATGCTATCACCTTCATCCTTTTATTTCCGAACGGCGGATGAAAAGCCGTTTCCATTCGCTACTTTATCTTCGATCGGTTGGGACCGTAAAGCGACGGAAAAATACGATTTTGATGTTTCCCGTCGTGCGGACCAGGGACATTTTATATTTCAATTTACGCTTTCCGGGGAAGGCAGAGTCATCTTGAATGGGAAGGAGCTGCGGCTTCCGGCCGGGACGGGCTTTTTGGTCAAAGTGCCGAGCGAAGCCCGTTACTACTATGAGGCCTCGGTGAAGGAGCCTTGGGAGTTTATTTGGATGAACGTGAAAGGGGAAGACGCTCATCGGTTCGCGGATCGGTTATGCGGTGAGGAGGGGGCCTTGATCAAACTGCAGCCGGAATCGCCTCCGCTGCGCTTGTTCTGGAGCCTATACCGCGAAATTGCCATAGGAAACTTGCGGAGCCATTATCGAATATCAACCAAGGTGTACGAATGGATCGTAGCCATGCAAGCCTACGAGAACGAGAAAGAAAGGGAGACGGATCGCGTGCTCCCTGCGTTTGTAACAGCCGAGGAATTTATTAAACGGCATTTTACAGAACCGTTAACCCTGGAAGACATTGCGGATCATACGGGGATTTCCAAACATTATCTATGCCGCTTATTTCAGAGAAATCTTGGTTATTCGCCTATGGAATTCGTAAGGCGGAGACGGATCGAGCAAGCGGCGGCCGCGCTCCGCGTTACGGATCATGCGGTTCATCAAATCGCCGCGGAATGCGGTTTCGATTCCCAAAGCTATTTTGGAAAGGTGTTCCGGGATTACTTCGGAATGTCCCCTCTGGAATACCGGAAGAAAGAACTGGAATACCCGTATAAGACCGTAATTATTGAATAGATTCGTGCCATTTTCGAAAATATTGTTTACATTTTTCATTAGGAGGAATATACTCATGATATAAAGTTGCACTAAGGAAACTTTACTGGTTGAAGACAACTTTAACCTGTGCATAAGGAGGGATCGACATGATGGAACAAGGTGTCGTACATGAACAAACAAAAAAAATGGATCATAGAGGAACGGCCTTGCCCGCAGCGGCAAATGCCGCTTTAAACGGTGAAGCGAAGGGAATGAAGCGCCTGCTGCCGTTTTTGGGTCCGGCCTTTATCGCAGCGGTCGCCTATCTCGATCCCGGCAATTTCGCCACCAATATTACCGCAGGCTCCAAATACGGTTACCTGCTTCTATGGGTCATCGCGGCTTCGAATCTCATGGCGGTTCTGATTCAAACGCTATCGGCGAAGCTGGGCATCGCCACCGGCAAAAATTTGCCGGAGGTCGCACACGACCGGTTTCCGAAGGGCGTATCGATCTTCTTATGGATTCAGAGCGAACTGGTCATCATCGCGACCGATCTGGCCGAGTTTATCGGGGCGGCTCTGGGGCTGTACTTGCTATTCGGCATTCCGATGCTGCCGTCCGCCATTATCACCGCCATCGGTTCCTTTGCTATCCTGGAACTGCAGCGGAGGGGATATCGCTCGCTTGAGGCCGGTATCGCCGCGATGGTGCTGATCGTCGTATTGGCCTTCGCCTTTCAGGTAATCGTCGCCAAGCCGGATTTCGCCGCGGTTGCCGCCGGCGTGGTCACCCCCCGGTTTGACGGAATCGACAGCGTAATGCTTGCTGCGGGCATACTTGGAGCTACCGTCATGCCGCACGCCATTTATCTGCATTCTTCGCTAACGCAAAACCGCATTGTTGGCAGAAACGAGGCGGAGAAGAAGAAAATTTTCAAGCTGGAGTTCATTGATATCGTCCTGGCCATGATTATTGCCGGAGCGGTCAATATGGCGATGGTTGTTGTTTCCGCCGGGCTGTTCTTCAAGAACGGGTTGGTGGTCGAGGACCTGGGCGTGGCTTTCCGGCAATTTGGACAGTTGTCCGGTCCGGTTACCGCCGTTTCGTTCGGTCTCGGCCTGCTCATCGCCGGACTGTCGAGCTCTTCGGTGGGAACGATGGCCGGAGACGTGGTCATGCAGGGATTTATCAACAAGCGGATTAATTTGTATCTCCGGCGCGCCATCACAACGGTACCGCCGCTCGCGATCATTATCTCGGGCGTAAACCCGACCGACGCTTTGGTGATGAGCCAGGTGGTTCTGTCCTTCGGCATCGCCTTCGCCCTTATTCCGCTCATCCTATTTACCGCCAACCGCAGCATCATGGGCGGGCTGGTCAACCGGCGCATCACTACGGTACTGGGGTGGATGATTTCCGCGCTGGTCGTCGGACTCAATTTGTTCCTTATCGTGCAGATGCTGTGATAAAAGTATGAAATCACACGGCTGCATAAATATCAGTGGAAGGGCAGGACAACGTGAAATCGTTGGCCTGCTTTTTTGAGTTGCCCAAATTTTTTTAATAGAGGCGTAACCTTTTTATCCAAAATCCGTGTAAGTATTGCTGGGATGGAGGTAGAGATTTTGTATGATGACAACGAGTTAATGGCTCTTGTACAAGCGGGAGATCAACAGGCTTATGAAAAATTAGTGCTTAAGTACAGACTGAAAGCCATCGCCTTTGCCAATAGCTTTGTTCATGATCTGTACGCTGCCGAAGATATCGTGCAGGAATGCTTTGTGAAAATCTATATCAAAAGATCATCTTACCGCCCTACTTATGCTTTTAATACATATTTGTTCACCGTAATCCGCAATAGCTGTATTGATTTTTTGAGGGCTAATAAAGCTCTGCAAAAGCTGAGTGGGAAAGATTTAGAGAAGGTATGCGATAGTAATACGCCAGAAGAAATCGTAGGCAGTGCAGAAGATCGACAGCATATTTTTGAAGTTTTAAATCAGTTGCATGGCGACTATCGAACAGCCCTGTATCTATTTGCCGTAGCTGGTTTCAGCTATAAAGATATAGCCAGAACGATGAAGAAGACCGTGCCGCAGGTCAAAATTTTGCTGTATAGGGCAAGGAAAAAATTTAAAACTCAATATGAGGGTTGGGGAGGGTGAGGAGGAATGAAAAACGAGCAGGAATTTTTGACGGAAATGTGGGCCAGCATAGCAAAAATCGAGTATGAGGAGCAGCAAAAAATGTTGGCCAGAAAGAGGCACCGCTCCTTAGTACTGCAGAGCATAATATTGTATATTACCCTAGGCCTGGTGTTCTTGGTCCTGGTTTTCTTTAGTAAGATGACTTCAATGACTTCCCATCTCCTTCTGCTAACGGGTGGGGGTTGTCTAATACTGGGCTATATTCTGGACGCTTTTTCTTTTAAACGTCTCATTCATTCAAGGGGGAATGGATCGTGAGAACTGAAATAACCATTGAAAATCTCTCGAAAAACTTTGGAAAAAAACAGGCGCTGCAAGGAATCACATTGCAGCTTGAACCTGGTATGTATGGGCTGCTTGGAAAAAACGGCGCAGGAAAAACGACCTTGATGAGAATTCTGGCAACCTTGCTTAACAAATCAAGCGGGACGGTTACCGTATGCGGAATTCCTATCGGACACGCTAAAGAAATCAGGCAGCTCATTGGATATCTACCCCAGGACTTTTCCTTGTATCCCGGAATGACTGTCTATAAGGCCATGGATTACTTGGGCACGCTATCGGGATTATCCAGAGCGGAGAGAGCCCAGCGAATTCCCGAACTGCTGCAAAAGGTCAATCTTGACGATTGCCGGAAACTCAAAGTTAAGGCGCTGTCGGGAGGGATGAAACGCAGACTGGGCATCGCCCAAACACTTCTGCACAATCCCCGCATCTTGATTGTGGATGAGCCTACGGCGGGTCTGGATCCGGAAGAGCGGATCCGATTCCGCAACCTGCTATGCGAAATTGCCGCCAACCGGATTGTTATATTGTCCACCCACATCGTGGAAGACATTGAAAAGACCTGCCAAAAGATTGCCGTACTTGATCAGGGGCAAATCATCTTTCAGGGCTTACTGCAGGATTTTATCGGAAATGAAAAAAATCTTGAGGACGCCTATATGAATCTGATGGGAGGACAGCTGCAATGAGTCTGCTTCTCCAAGAATGCCGGCAAATCTCCAAAAGCATCATCTATTTTGTATTTATTGGCGTTATCGTTTTGTTCAACGTTACACAGATTGGGGACAGCGTCGGCTCGGATATCCGGGAGGCACAACACCCATCCGAATACAACAGCAAGAACCCGCTGATGAAACCTCCGGCCAATACGGAGAACTACGGCACCCGGGAGGCCGAAATCCCGGAGCAGGTTATGCCGGCAGCTATAGATAGTCTTGTGTTGGAATACGAGGATAATCAATATGTAACCTACCCTATAGGGTTTTATAAAAATGTGATATTAAGCCAAGAAGAGCAAACCAAGATCGCATCGATATTAAAGGAGATCACCGGATTAGAACCGGCATCTTATCCCGCTTTTAAAGAGAAGATGGCCGAGGTGGATGATATTTTGGGCGGCGGATCAAAATACGCTCCGGAAAAGCTCAAGTCATTTGGCCAAGCTCCGATTACTTATCAAGAAAAGTTGGCTGAATACAACACTTTTATTCAAGAGGATCAAATCAGCGGCGCCTATGCCAGATTGTTTTGCGATTACATGGGGATTACCGTTTCGTTGTTTTCTATTTTTGTCCCGGTTGCCTACTTGAGCAGAGATCGAAGAGCCAGAATGAATGAGTTGCTCTATTCCCGAAAATGCAGCTCAACCCGGTTGATTATAACTAAGTATATTGCCTTGATCGTGATGATGCTGCTTCCTTTTATTCTATTGTCGTTAATTCCGCTGACCCAACTGCTTGGATACGGAATGGACCAGCACCTGACCGTGGATGTGTGGGCTTACCTCAAATATATGATCGCCTGGCTGCTGCCTACGCTGATGACAACAACCGCGGTTGGATTCGTGCTGACAACGCTCACGGACACTCCCATTGCGATTGCTGTGCAGTTTTTGTGGAGCTATATGGATTTACTCATGACCATGAATCGTCTGAATGGAGGCGGTTATGGGGCTGAACTGAGCATCCGTCACAATTCATTGTTTAATCTGCAGGAGATGAAGGACGGAATTCAGGTTCTTGTCATAAACAGGGTGGCATATGTGCTGCTTTCTCTTGTTTTGGTAAGTGTAACCATTCTAATTTATGAATTAAAGAGAAGGGGTAGGCTGAATTTTCATGGACATTTCCGGAAAATATTTAGACATCGCCAGGGTGCAAATCAAACTAACACTTCGTACTAATACGTTATTAGCGTTGGGTCTTGTTGCGGTTACTCCTGTAGTATTCAGCATCCGCAATCTGGACAGTCTTGCCTCCAGCCTTGTTCTGGAACGTTTTGTGGCCCTAAGCGGCATTGTTTTGTGTACACCCTTGTTTTCACCGGAACAGGATCACAACATCAAGGAGGTAGTTGAGTCCAAATTGACGCCATTAAGCGGAATCTATGTAACAAGACTTATTCTGGCAACGGTTGCTCTTGTTTTTATTTTAACCGGTTTTATCGGTGTGATGCTGCTGAATGACTGTCAATTTGCTGTCGATGCGTTTATTTTTGGCACCTTTGCTACAGCCTATTTCCTGGGTTCCATAGGGTTTGCGGCGTATTCGTTGTTCGACAATATGGTTGTGGGTTATATGCTGCCGCTAGGATATTATATGCTAAATTTATTCTCGGGGGCCAAGCTGGGCAACTTCTATTTATTTTCACTGGAAAAAGGAAGTTTAATCGAGAAGTATTGGCTGTTTGCAGGGGGGATGATCCTGTTTGCATTAGGGATCGTTTACAGAAGCATGGTGAGAAGGATTAGATAATAGCAGCAACAAGAAAGCGGCTCATGTAGAGCCGCTTTCTTGTGATAAGTCTTTTCCGATCAACTGATGTACCAGCGCTTTATAGTCCTCCTGATTTTGGCAGCTTTGATACATGCGGTTGGCGGTCGTGTTGGCGTTGCCGAAGAAAAAGCGCTCGAACTGGCTTTGCCTGCCCCCGAAAGGGCCCGCCCCCAGTTCCCACGCCAGCCTGAATAAGGCGATCCGCTCTTTGGCAGAAGACGATATTCCCTTCAAATAAACCTCCAAATATTTCTTTGGAGGGGATGACAAATCGGCTTCAAACGGGTTCATAATCAGATTGCTGGCGCTAAGCTTTTGAATGGTATGGATCATTTCATCATAGTAGTCGGGAAATTGAAGATTAGCCGCGATTAAGGGAGAACTTCCCGGAACATAGTACCCGTTAGGGGTCATATAACCCGTTGTTTCGGAAGTCAGCCTCAAAGCGCGAAGATTCTCCAGCATCATCATCACTCTGGCGATCAGGCTCTTTGCCGTCAACTCCGTTGCCGAGTTTTGCTCTTCGGCCAGGGAGAGCATCAGACCCAGCAAAAATTCGGTTTTGGCGATGTATCTTGACAGGATCTGATGTCCCGCATAAGCATGGAAGTTTCCTTCCCGAAATAATCGGTCGAACATGCCCTCATCCCCGTAAAAAAACACCCGATCATGCGGGACAAGCACCCGGTCCAACACAACCAGCGTATCCATTTCCTCGAATCTGCTGCTAAGCGGGTGGTCATAGGCCGAATCGCGGGCATAGCTCTCGCGGCAAATGAACGTGATCCCGTCAAGATCGTTCGGGACCGCAAAGGCAAAAGCAGTGGGATTCCCGGCCTCCGACAGCGAAAAGGCGGGGGAGGGGAATACCATGATTTCTTCGCAGGTGGGGCCTTGGGTCGCCATGATGAAGGCGCCGCTAACGACGATTCCTTTTTCGTTCGTTTCAATGACTTTAGCCGTAATGGATTCCTCGGTGTCCGCGGGTTCGGACCATTTGCTTGCCAGGGGCTGCACAAAGGCATGGGACAGCGTAATATCGTTTTCCCGACAGTAAGCGTAATAGTTTCTTAAATTCCGGGCATATTCCGGCGTGTTTTGTTCGAGTGCGGAAGCGGCGGTATAAAAGGACATCAACGCCGTGTTCATATAATCGGGGGATCGGCCGAGAAACCCGTGATGCCGTCCCGACCAAATCTCCGTCACTTGCCTTCTGCGAACCAGATCGTCCGCATTGACCGGAGGCAGGTAGGAGAGACCGACGCGTTCGCCGGTCAGCGGGGAAAGATAAGTCATCCGGTCGAGATATTCCTCGTCACCCTGCAGGTCGTACAAGTCGGCCTGTGTGCGAATCAGCCCGCGAAAGGCGGGGTGCTCGGACAGGGGCCCGGACACCCGTTCACCGCGATACCAGAGGTTGATGCGCTGCCGGTCTATCCGTTCGATATATTGCCTACCGTTTTTAAAAGGCATGGGAATAATCTCCTTTACGAAGATGATAATGCGTCCGCTTGTCGCCGCGGAATGATCTCACTATATATATTGCAGGGCTAACGTAAATGGTGATGTGCTTTTGCCGACTGTTTGAAACAAAGTTTGATAGGCTTCATCTAACAACCGGAAGTGAGCCGGATTGAATTTTTTTGAATTTTTTTACACATACTTCGCTTAACAAATCGGTTGAGGTGAAGTTATCATGTTTGGTAAATTTATTAAATTTATTTTCAAAAAATCATCTTATAAAACCTCGTCTTTAATAGATAATAAGCGCTATACTGAACCTCTCCAAATAAGAATTCAACAGAACATTGAAGCCAATCAAGCTCATCTTAAGAGTACATTGGGAAAAAGCGATGATGTCATTTTCCGGGAATTTGAACTGAATACCAAAAAAACTGTAAAAGTATTGATTTGTTTTATCAATGGAATAGTAAATTTAGACTTTATTAATAAGAATATTATTAAATCGGTCATGGAGCCGTTAGAGCTGGCTGACTTGAACGGCAGCCAATTTAGTTCCCGAATGATTAAGGTCTTTAAGAATCACATTTTGAGTGCCGCCGAATTAAAAGAAGCGGATTGCATGGATAAAGTGATCGATGCCATTTTATCTGGTGAAACCGCCCTATTTATTGATGGCTGCGATTCCGCTCTGACGATTAGTACGCAAGGTTTTGAATCAAGAAGCATTGAGGAGCCTAAAACGGAATCCGTGGTTAGAGGGCCACGAGAAGGATTTACTGAGGTGTTACAGGTGAACACTTCTTTAATACGCAGAAAAATTAAAAATCCTCAGCTTATATTTGAAAATTTAGTCTTAGGAAAACAGACGCGTACAACGATCTGTGTCGGATATCTTGATGGAATTGCCAACCCCCAAATTATTCAGGAAGTAAAGCAGAGGCTGAACCGAATCGATACGGACGCCATTTTAGAATCCGGGTATATCGAGGAGTTTATTAAAGACCATCCGTACTCTCCATTTGCAACCGTTGGAAATAGCGAAAAGCCCGATATTGTAGTGGCAAAATTACTGGAAGGAAGAGTAGCCATTTTATGCGATGGCACTCCGTTTGTTTTAACCGTACCCCACTTGTTCGTTGAAAACTTGCAAAACTCAGAGGATTATTATTCGCTGCCCTTTTTATCATCTGGAATCAGATTGCTCCGGTTTGCTGCATTTTCTATTTCTATTTTCACTCCGGCATTTTATGTAGCCATAAGCAGTTTCCATCAAGAGATGATTCCGACAGTTATGCTTATCACGATGGCGGCGTCGCTGGAAGGAACTCCATTTCCGGCAGCATATGAAGCTGTGCTTATGGGGATCGTTTTTGAATTGCTCAGGGAAGCCGGTGTGCGTATGCCGCGGCCTGTCGGACAAGCCATCAGCATTGTCGGGGCGCTGGTCATAGGAGAGGCGGCTGTCAATGCGGGAGTCGTCAGCGCCCCGATGGTTATCGTGATCGCCATCACCGCCATATCCAGTTTTATTGTTACGACTTTATATAATGTGATCGTTCTGTTCCGGTTTTTTATTCTGATCTTGGCTTCCACCGTTGGAGTATACGGAATCTTGATCGGCACATTTATCCTTCTCGCGCACATGTGTTCTTTAAGATCTTTTGGAGCTCCTTATTTAGCGCCGGTCGCCCCCATTATTTGGAACGAATTAAAGGACTCCTTGATTAGGGCTCCTCATTGGCTAATGAAATCAAGGCCCCGGTCCATTACATGGAGCGATTCGACGAGACAGCGTATATCCTTGAAGCCGGTGCCTTCAAAACCGAATAAGGAAGGTGACGACCATTGAAAGGCAAAATGGGTGTGGTGCTGCTCCTTGCTGTGCTCTTGACCGGTTGTTGGGATGGTATACAATTGGATGAGATCGGCATTGTCATGTCGATCGGGTTAGATAGGGAGCCAGATACGGGGAAAATAATCCTTACCGCGCAAGTCATACGGCCCGGCGCACTAGGAAAAGAAAAAATGACAGATGAAGCCCCGGTAATCCTCGTCACCGGGAAAGGTGATACCATTTTTGAGGCAATCAGAAGCATGGTGAAGATAATGGATCGTAAAGCTTTTTTCGCCCATACGAAAGTCATTGTAATAGGAGAAGGAATTGCCAGACAAGGGATTATGCCGGTTCTTGATTTTTTTGCGCGAGGAAAGGAGATGCCGAGATACGTCTGGCTATGCGTGGCAAACAATGCGCAGGCGCGAGAAATATTGGGAGTGAAAAACGGAATCGAAAGAATCCAGGCTGTCTATTTGAAAGAAATGATCCAAAATCAACGCTATAACTTGGGGATAAGTAATTCCAATATCATCGATTACTATAAAAAAGCGCTGGGAGACGGAATCAATCCGGTGATGACCGCATTGAAAATTGTTGAAAAATCAAATCTGCAAGTCGAGGAAAAACAGTCGTCCACCAAGGGGGTTAAGCTTTCGGGGACAGCGGTTTTCAAAAATGATCGGTTGGCCGGATATCTTGATGAGATGGAAACCAAGGGAATGAATTGGATCCTTGACGAAGTGAAAGGCGGAGTTGTTACGTTCCCTTCTTTTATGGAAGAGGGAAAGCTAATGTCGATTGAAGTGCTTAGAGCGAATACAAAGATCATTCCTAAAATAAACGACAGCAGGGTTACTTTCGCCATTGAGGTCAGTGGAGAAATTTCCGTCGTTGAAACACAAAGCTATCGCATGCTGAATCGGCCAAGTGAAATACTTAAACTTGTAGACCAAACGGAAAAAGCAACGAAGAAAGTGATAATGAAAGAAATCAAGGCGGCTGTGGAAAAGGCGCAAAAAGATGTGAAATCCGATATTTTCGGTTTTGGAAGCGAGTTAAACAAGAAATATCCCGAGAAGTGGAAAGAGATAAAAGGGGAATGGAGCGACATGTTTCCTAATATCGATTACACCGTAACGGTCAACATTAATGCCAAAAGAACCGGACTACAAAAATCTCCATTTGAACCCAAAGAATAGAGTTCTTCACCGCCTGACCATCTTGAGCAAAAGTAGAATGATATGATAAAAAAGAACCAACAAGAGGGCCCCTGTATAAAAAATGCCTCCAAATATCAGAATGACTGCCACGAGGCCCAATTGTTTTAACGTAGAAAGGTCTATCGGAAGAAATTCGAACAAGCGGTATCACCTCGTAGGGATAAGTTTGCTTTTAACCCAAAGGATCATTAAGACCAGCGCCGGACATATGATTTGAAAAAAAGTTTGGATATTGCGGTCCATTATCTCTCCTGACCAGCGTTGAAAGGGGAAACTTCTATAGAAAACGATCGTAAACCAAGTCGTGCAAATGCCGGTGATCACAATAATCCACTTCTCATTGCCGATTTTGAACAATGACTTGACTGCCAATACCCCTCCTCCGAAATAAATGGTCATTTTGAAAAAACCGCCGATAAACATGACCACAACAACGACGACATCCAGATTGGTTAGAATATCCATGACGTTAACGATTTTAACCAGATCGTAAAATGGAAAGGTAGCGTTTGACGCATATTCGACACCTAATACCGAAATCAACATGATGGTCGAAACAATAATGAAAACTCCAGATATTCCAATCGCAGCCAACGATATTGGGCGCATCGAAGTCTTCCTATCCACCAAACTCCAATATAGGAGAAACACCACGATTTCACCGAACGGGAAGTTGACGATGCCAGGGATCGTTGCTTGCAGAACCGGGTTGATTCCGTTGGCCAAAACAGGCTTTAACTGGGAAAAATCAGCTTGCCCCGAAGCGTAAATTAGTGTGTAAATCACCAGATTAAAGAGCACTACAACAGGCAGCATCAATTCGCTTAAACGTGCCAATACTTCGTATCCCAGGCAAAGTACATAAACGCTGGTAAGCATAAAAAGGCCAAGAACAACCACTATCGGGGTGGTAGGGAGAAAAATCGTAACGATAAGCTCGCCAAACTCGCTAAGTACAAACGTAGAGATATAAAAAAATAGAGTATATAAAGGCAAATCAAAGGGACCGCAATCCACTTCCCCAAAACGGTACTTAGAATTTCAACCCAGTTTTTCTCCGGATAATAGCTTTGAATTTTCGTATAGACCCAGAGAAGAACAAAACCTAAGAGCATCGCAATCAGAATCGCCAACCACGCATCTTGCTTTGCCTCGATTCCTCTGGCGAAAAGGGTGGTGCTACCGATTTCGAACAGCATTAGCAGCGAGAAAAGTTGTGTTTTGCTAAAACCCGCCATTTTATGAATTCCATCCTTTAATATTTATTTAACTTGCAGGAACAGGATAGGAATGTCCTATGTAGTACTAGTCATTTTCACCATAAATCAAGCCATCTATACTTTCAAACACTTGATAGTGTATTCCCCTTCCCCAAAAAAACTTGCATTTCCATGCTTTCTGCGTTATATTTGACCTATCAAACATTGATAAATCAAATATTGATAAGTCAATTTTAGCACTAATCCGTTTAAAGAAGGTGAGAATTAGCATAATGTGCTCTTCGATGGAGTCCGTGATTTTATATAAACTGCATTTTCTCAGTAAAGAGATCAACTCGAAATTTTCCGAGTGCACAGGCATCAGCCAATCGCGGTTTGAGCTGTTGCATCATCTTTATCAGACGGAAGATGAAGTGAGTCAGCAAGAACTCCAAAAAGAGCTGAACATCGATAATGCGGCGATCACACGGCATTTAAAACAGCTTGAAGCGAGCGGCATGATCTCGAGACGAAAAAAAGAGAGCGACAACCGAGTCACGCTAGTGCGGCTCACCGACCAAAGCCGGCAAAAAATCGGCACGTTTGAAAAGGAAAAGAAGCGTTTGGTCGAGATCATGCTCAAGGATATTCCTCAGGAAGAACGGGAAATTCTGCTCGATCTGCTGAACCGGATTCAACTTGCGATTAAGGAAATGTAACCAACCGAACAGAAACAGACTAAAAAGGAGAAGATAACCATGACCAATGCGCAACAAACCAATGATTTCAAGGAAATTGTCACCGGACGGCGTTCCATCCGCAACTACGACCCATCCGTAAAGATCAGCAAAGCAGAAATGACCGAGATCCTGACGGAGGCCACGACTGCTCCTTCATCCGTAAATATGCAGCCGTGGCGGTTCCTCGTCATTGAAAGCGAAGAGGGGAAAGCGAAGCTGGCCCCGCTGGCGCGCTTCAATCAGACTCAAGTGACCACCTCGTCGGCGGTAATCGCCGTATTCGGGGATTTGAACAATTTCGATTACGGTGAGGAGATTTACAGCAAAGCCGTCGAGTCGGGATACATGCCTTTAGAGGTAAAAGAAAGACAAATGAGCGCCCTGAGCGCGCATTTCGCAAAGCTGGACCCGCAAGTCAATAGGGAGACCGTACTCATTGACGGCGGCCTGGTGTCCATGCAGCTTATGCTTGCGGCCCGTGCACACGGGTATGATACTTGCCCTATGGGCGGCTACGAAAAAGATCAAATCGCCGAAGCTTTTGGCTTGGATAAAGAACGTTATGTGCCGGTGATGCTCCTTTCCATCGGGAAAGCGGCCGACGAAGGATACCAATCCGTCCGCCTGCCGATCGCTAAAGTAGCCGAGTGGAAATAAAGCGAAAAAGGGAGATGTAAAGATGATCCTCATACATGCCGGATTTCAGGTAGACCCCATGAAGGAAGCCGATTTTTTGGCTGAAGTTGGTTTGTTGGTTAAGGCTTCCAGGGGAGAATCAGGAAATCTGTCGTATCAATTTTTTAAAGATACGGAACAGGAACATAAGTTTATGATGGTGGAAGTTTGGAAAGATGCGGCGGCGGTGGATGCTCATAATTCAAGCGCGCATTTTACTTCATTCGCTGCTAAGGCGAGGGAGTTTTTGACCGCTCCGTTGGATATACAAGTTTATGACGGACAGCCCTTGAAGAGCTAAAGAAGACTTTGGGACAAGGGGGCGTTTATGGAAACATTGGCGGTTATTTTTACTTTGCTTGTAGCCGTGGAGCATGTATATATCATGCTGCTGGAAATGGTTTTTTCCACGAGCAAAGCGGCGCAAAGAACATTTGGACTGACAGAGGAATTCCTTAAAGATCAAAGGGTCAGGACTTTGTTTGCCAACCAAGGGTTGTACAACGGCTTTTTGGCGGCAGGTTTGTTTTGGGGAGTTTTGTTTGCGCCGGCACCTCATAACACATCGATCCAGCTGTTTTTCTTGGCTTGCGTAATCATTGCCGCGGCGTTCGGAGCCGTTACCTCAAACAGGGGAATATTAATAAAACAAGGTATGCCGGCCATTTTGGCGATCATTTTCGTCCTGCTTTCCTTGTGACGAAGACTCGTTGAGATTCCGACTCCGCAACACGCGGGTCTGGTTAAACTGTATTTATTTGAGCTGCGAGAAAGTAATTTTCTTGCAGCTCTTATTTTTATTTTCACCTTACCGAAAGAAAGCCCCCCCCCTTAGCCTCCTAAAGAGTATCCGGACGGGCGCCAGGAAGCCGTTCAATTTTCACGAAGATGGCCCCGTGCGGCATTTTGTTGGGCCGGGGCCTCCCGACTTCCGATTTTTAGCCATAGTCCGAGTGAAAGCACAAAGCAAGCCAACGTAAGGGAAGCTACGGCCATAAATTGGCCCGTCCATCCGTACAGGACGCCAGCGATATAAGAGCCTGCGGTCGTGGCCCCGTACATGACGGCATTGCTTAGAGCAGCAATCGTGCCCCGGGCTTGATGGGAGAGCGATTGAAGCTCGGCCATCATCACCGGAAACAGGGTGCCCATGAGAAGGAAGATTGCAAACAATCCGGCTTTTACAAAAAACGGAGAGGGGGACACGGAGATACCGAGATATAATGCGCCTGCCGCGCCCAAAGCAAACACCAACACCCCGCGTTTCCCGAAACGCTTTACGGCCTGGCTCCCAAACAAACTGCCGAGCAAATTGCCGAGTCCCAAAAACATCATGACCTGGCCTGTTTGCGCAACGTCCAACGAATAGGCGTCAGCGAGCCAGGTTCCGAGAAAGCTGAAAGCCGCAAAATTGCCGAGCTGAAAAGCAAAGTAGGCGATGAACGAAATTTTTCCGTTTTTAGCTGTGAGAACGCTGCGGTAGCTTTGGAGAAAGCGAAGACCGGACGCTTGCCGATTCACCTGTCCCGGCGGGAGGTCGGGCACTAAGAAGCGAATCAGAACAGCAAGCAGCAAGGCGCTGGCACCCAGGAGAAAGAAAGGGAGCGACCAGGTTCGGGCCGCCATAAAAGCCCCTACCGGGACCCCCAGGGTTTGGGAAATGGCAAGGCCCCCCGTGACCATTCCCATGGCTCTGAGAATTTGGTGAGAACGGACGACGGAAGGGATCGAGGCCCAAACCTGCGGGGTGACAACGGCCGCCGAGATGCCGGAAAGAGCGCGGAACAGCAGCATTACGGCAAAATTGGGAGCTATTCCGCATAAAAAAGTCGATACGGCGAAGCCGATCATCCCGTATAGCATCACTTTTTTTCGGTTCCATCCATCCGAGAGGGGCCCGATTACCAAGGCGAATAGGGCGTATCCGAGCGCATAAGCACCGATCATCCATCCGGAACTTGCTACCGAAATGCCGTAAGTTTCCCGCAGCACGGGGAGTAGCGGGGAGATCAGAAATGTGTCCGTGCCGATTAGAAACATAAGTAAAAAGTAAAGAATGATAATTCTGTTCATGAGGCAATCTCCTTTGCAACAATGATTTAGTTATGTAGTACAACAACTATTGAACTAATAGACATAAAATAGAGTCCTTGCGTCATAACGACTCAAGGAACCCCGGAAGAAAAGTGGTAAACGCTGCTTTGTTGATAAGAGGCATCCGATTTCTTTAGTTCAATAGTCATAAAACTAAGATACATAAATTTAATGGAGATTGCAACTCCCCGGTCCTCATATTTGTGTTTTGCAAGTTTATGTCGAGCAAATCAGGTTGTTACCGGACTGCTGCTGCATAGCTTGATTTTCCCATGGCTTCATTCAGCAGGCGAACGGAACGCAGAATCGTTTCTTTTTCGAATTCGGTTAAGTGCAAAAAGATTTCCTCAAATGTTTCGGCCATTTGAGCGTCGATGGAAGCGGCGATGAACTGACCTTCAGCAGTTAGAGACAAATTGTAAACCCGGCGGTCTCCGGCATCCGGATTCTTCTTCAACAGTTTCATTTTAACGAGCGATTGGACCTGTCTGCTGAAGGTTGTAATATCCGTACCCAGCGCATCGGCGATTTCCTGCATCGACGGCTTGTGCCGGCGGCTTACTTCGTACAGGATATGGCTTTGAACCAGCGAAATTTCAGCGCCGCCGGCCGTACAGCAATTTTTGCTCAATACTCCGAAACGGCGGGTCAGCATATGAAGCAATTCACGCGTATTCTCCATATAAAATTCATCTCCTCTTGATATTTAGTTATAACGTATTTGGTTGCAGGATGCAAATATATATTGAATAAAAAAGCGGCTAAACCGGGGGAAGTCCCGTGTTTGACCGCTTCCGTCTTTTCCTGATTCATTTAAATGACATATACGTATTCCTTGGACTCCTGCTTCTTCAGCCCGAATTCAAACGTATCCTGGCGAAGCCCCCGCCGCATCGTTTCCAACGAAAGTATTTCCGTCGGAGGAATATTGCCCAAGTGCACGCCCGGCCCGAATTTGCGCAAAAACAGAACCTGCTGATGCTTTAAGGGCGCTTCCCACATCAAACGGTTCAGGTCGGGCACAAATTTCAAGACGTCGTCCAGCAGATTCGTCCGGCATTCGCCCTTTTCGTCGAAAACGCCGACCCCCGTACCGGATTCGCGGGCCTCCACCGTCAACAGTTCGGCGCCGGCCGCCAGATCCGTTTCGAACGTTTCGGCAAGGGAGGCGGCATCGATCAGTGATCCGGACAATTTTTTGCCATGTTCCGTGAACACCATTAGCCCTCGCTGCTTGCCTTCCTTGATCAGTTCGGTCCGCTTTTGTCGCGGAAGGTCAATCGTGCCATCGGACACCTCGATCCCGTTAAAGCCCAGGCTGCAGACGGTATTGAAAAAGTCGGGGATGACACCCTGCTGAACGGCCGTCTCCAAAAGCGTCCCTCCCGGCATGACGACGATGCCGTGACGTTTGGCCAGGTTGATTTTATAAAGCAGCAGTTCGGTGCTGTATAGAGGGGCCGTGCCGAAACCGAATTTGATGCAGCTGATATAGGAGGAGGCCGTTTCGATCATGTCCGTAAACGAATGCCTGCCCAGCCCTTTATCGATGACCATCGTCTGTCCGCGTCCCGTCCCTGCGGCACTGTTGCAAAGAGCCGGCTCCGCTGCGGAATCTTGGCGAAGTCCGCTCGGATCACACAGCTCGGATGGCCAAACTCCACGCAAGGAATTTTTCATTTGAAATCTCCTCAATTCTTTAGACTTTTCATGTCATCAGGTGACATTGATATCTTATGCGTGGATACCCTGACAGGTGCCCAAAGCGAGGAGAGGCCAGTAAAACCGTCACTCCGCCAATTTGGCGGGAGGCTTGATCAAGAAGAATACCAGGCCCAACGTGATGAAGGACAAGGCCGAGACGGAAATGAACACGAGCCGGTCCGATTGATCCATCATCCAGCCGAACAAAGGCGGACCGAAAGCGACGCCCAAAAAGCGCAAGCTGTTATACAGGGAGGTGATCATTCCCCGTTCGCTTTTCTGGACAGCCCCCGTGATCATTGTATTTAAGCAGGGAAGAAGAAGCCCTGTTCCGATGCTGCTTAACGTGAGCAATCCGATGAATACATAAATGTTTGTAAAGAAGAAGATCGTGGCGGCGAGCGAAACGCTCATCATCACCAGTCCGATATTCATGAGCCAGCGAATGAGGGTGCCTTTTTTCTTGATCAAGCTACCTGTCGTGTATGAGGTGATGACCATGCCCAGCAGCGGGATAGCCAGGATCAAACCTTTCACGACGCCTTCGATTTTATAGGGCGGATCTTCCAGCGTATTCGATAAATAAAACAGCACGCCAAAGAGAATAAAAAGCCCCAGGGATCCGGCGAAAAAGGAGGTGATAAGCCAGCGCCCTTTTTCCTTGAAGATTTCCCCGATTTTGCCGATATAGCTCTTCAGATTTTGTTTCTGCTCATGCTTTGGTTCCTTGATCATAAAAAGTACGGCCAGCAGGGATAGCGCGCAAAACACCGGAAAGGCAAAGAAGGAGGCGTACCAGACGATCAACACGAGCAGGGAGCCGATAATCGGGCTGAGTACCTTGCCGACGCCGTTGGAGGCTTCGATCAAGCCAAGCGCTTGGCTCTCCGTTCCCCCTTTGTATAAATCGCCGACCAGCGCCATGGCGATCGGTGCCGTTCCGGCTGCGGCCATTCCCTGGATGGCCCGCGCTATGATAATAACCGTATAGGAGTCCCATACCGCGCCGAAGCCCGCAAGCAGCCCTGCCGCTCCATAAACGATCAGCGCCGGGATAATGATCACTTTACGCCCGAACCGGTCCGACAAGTAACCGATCACCGGGATAAAAATGCCGGCGGCCAACGAAAAGATCGAGATAATCAAGCTGCTTTGGAATTTGTTGATGCCAAGCTCTCTCTGCATTTGCGGCAGAACCGGGACCAGCATCGAATTGCCGAAGACCAGTACGATCGGGATGGTGGCGATGGCGATGAACTCCCAGATTCGGCCTTTGCTGCCGCCGCTTTTTTTCTTGTTCTCCCTTGTTTCTGATGTTTCCGATGGGCGGCTCAAATCGATATCGCTCTCAAAAGTAATGTTCAGCTTTCGGGATTTCGTTTTTGCCATAGGTTTAATCTCCTCTGAACGGAAATGTACTATAGGTTAGACTATCCCGCTTTGAGCTTCATTATTTGCAGTTTCGAAAAAGGCTCTTTTAACTGCTGCATCCGCCGCCGCAACTGCTGCAGGAAGAGCCGCCTCCGTCGGATGAACCGCCGCTGTCGGAGCAGGAGGAACCCGAATCATGATTCGAGCCGTGCGAGACATCCCCGTGGTGATCTCTCCGGTCATCGCTTCCCGAACTGCAAGCCGTGCCGCCGCAGCTGGAGCCGGATTGCTCTTTCTTAAGCTGTTCCTCGGGGGTCAAGTAATCCGAGAAGTTGGCCGGGTCGGTCATGGAGAAGAAAATGACGGAGCTCAGCAAAACATCTGTATTGTTAAAGTTAACGGGTTTGCGGACGTCTTCCGCTCGCTCCACCTCCAACCGGAACTGCAGCGCATCCTTCACGGATTGAATGGCTTTGCGAGCTTCGGGCAGTCGGTCGTAAGCCCAAGCATTAAATCGACCGCCTTGAGTGGGAGGGGCAGAAGCATCTCTGTATGCCTCCAACTCTTCGCGCGGGATCGGATGGCGGAAAAACCGGCCCCACAACCGTTCGCTGTAAGGGTTCCAGCCAAAAAGCTCCACATAAACGAAATCGAACCAAGCCCGCTCTCCGGGGATCGGAACGGATTCGGCAGGGTTGGGGGAGTGATGCAGCATCCGGCCGAGATATTTTTCCGAGAAAGCCTGGTAGTCCCGGGTATACATAAGCATTTCGTGCCAGACTTCATCCACCGCCTTACTGAACATGGGCACGCGATCCAAAACCGCGCACATGACATAAAAACGCTGCAACTCAAGCCAGCGCCATTCATATTCCCGCTCGCTCATTTCCGGATGTTCCCTTAGAACCCGCTGCTTAAGGGACTCTTCGTAAGACGCGGGGATCGACTGCTCCAGCTTGTTCGCGAGCGGCCACACATCACGGTTCCGTTCTGCGATCGGCGGAGGGGGAGGAGCGTTGCGTAAACTTTCTTTTGGATGACGAGTTGATCTTCTTCTCCTGGATTGGGATAATAAGAAAATGATGGTAATTGTAATGACTAGGATCAAGATGAAGATGTACATGCAATCTTCCTTTCTCATAAAGTCTTATTCTGAATTATGTCAAATTTAAACTACTCTTGCAAAACAATAAAAGGGAGAAGGAGGGAGGAAGTCAGTGTCCAAACCTGCGATTTACCTGATTACGGGCATCATGGCCAGCGGAAAATCGACGGTCGCCCAGCTGCTGGCCGAACAATTGGAACACTCTGTTCATCTTCGAGGCGATGTGTTTCGTAAAATGATCGTAAATCATCGGGTCGAAATGACCCCTGAGGCGGAACGGGCGGAGGCGGAAAGTCAGCTTCGGTTAAGGTACCGGTTGGCCGCCGAAGCCGCTGATACCTACGCTAACGCCGGATTTACGGTAGTGGTTCAGGATGTTGTAGTCGGTCCCCTGCTGAGCGATTTTATTGCTTACGTCCACAGCCGGCCGCTTTACGTCATTGTTCTGTGTCCCGATACCAAGGTTGTCGCCAAAAGGGAAGCGGAACGCGCGAAAAAGGGATACGGCGCGTGGACGATAGAGGCGCTGAACTCGGTTCTACAGCAAGAAACCCCGCGAATCGGTCTTTGGCTGGACACTTCTCGCCTCAGTCCGGAAGAGACGGTTGCGCAAATTAGGGCCCGGGCGAACCCCGAAGCTCTGATTATGACTTAAATCTCAAATCACCTTACTTCCGAGGAGGATGCACTATGATTTTGCTGGAGCCTTTCTATTAACTCTCTCTTCCGGATATCCGCGGACCTCCTTTTTGGCCATAGCAGGAAAAGAAAGTTAAAGCCCAAAGGAGGGATTCGGATGCGATCCGAACAGGAAATGTTGAACTTAATACTTAATGTAGCCCGAAACGATGAACGAATCAAAGCCGTTGCGATGAACGGTTCTCGAACGAATTTGAATGTTGCGCAGGATCTTTTTCAAGACTATGACATTGTTTATTTGGTCGACGACTTAAAATCTTTTATTAAGGATCCCGAATGGATCGATGTTTTTGGGGAGCGGCTGATTCTCCAGACTCCGGAAACGATGACCCTGGTTCCGCCGGAGGGCGGGGGGCGGTTCCCCTATCTTATGCTGTTTGCAGACGGCAACCGGATCGATCTGACCCTGGTTCCACTGGAAGAGAAGGAAATTTATCTCCGGGAAGATAAGCTGACGGCGATTCTCCTGGATAAAGACGCCATACTTCCCGAACTTCCTCCGCCAACCGATGAAGACTACCGGGTTAAAAAACCTACAGCCGCCTTATTTAGGGATTGCTGCAATGAATTTTGGTGGGTATCCACTTATGTGGCCAAAGGGTTATGGCGCAATGAAATGTTATACGCCTATGATCATCTGAATATCGTCCGCGGCATGCTTCTGCAAATGCTGAGATGGAAGGTAGGGTGTGAGACCGAATTCTCCTGTAGTGTGGGAAAAAATTCGAAATACTTGCCCCGTTACCTGGATCAAAAATCATGGGGACAGTTACTTCACACTTTTCCGGGAGGATCCATTGGGCAGATGTGGCGGGCGCTTAACGCGATGACAGAGCTATTTGAACAGACGGCACAACAGGTAGCGGCAGTTCTGGGAGCGGATTACCCACTGGAAGAGTACAGGAAAGTCAAAAACTACCTGGAGGATGTTCGGCAGCTTGCCCCGAATGCCGCAGTTTTTCAAAAGCGCCTGCCGGACGGAGAGCATTTGCGGCAGACGAACGGACCATTCCCCATGAGCCGTGATTCCCGGCTGAAAATCGCGGAGGAGATTAAAGAGCGGATTTTGGAGACACACGGGGAACGCGTTAAAGCGATCGGAGTCTATGGTTCCATGGGACGAGGAAGCGATGGATCTTACTCCGATTTGGAGATCCGCTGCGTGCTGAATAGCGCGGGAGAGGAATACAACCATGAGTGGTCGACCGGAGAGTGGAAAGCGGAAGTCAATTTCGTCAGCGAAGATATCCTCATTGAGGATGTCCGTACGATCGAAGGGGATTGGCCGCTTACGCACGGGCAGTTTTTATCCGTGTTGCCGCTTTACGATCCGGAAGGTTTCTTTATGAATTTGAAGCAAATCGCGATCTCCCAGGACAAGGTTAAATTTCGCGATGCCATCCGGGGGCTTTTGGTGGAGGAACTGTTTGAATATGCGGGAAAGTGGCGAAATACCGAGGCAAGGGGGACAGTTCCTTTTCTGCCTAGTCTGGCTGTGAAGGTGGCGGAGGCGGGGGCGATGCTGATGGGCCTGCATCACCGTATTTGTTTTACGACCGGAGCGCGTGTCCTGTCCGAAGCGCTGGAGCTGCCGGATCGCCCGGAAGGGTTTGATCGCCTATGCGAGCTTGTCATGACCGGAAGTCTATCCGACCCCGATAACGTATTGGAAGTATTGGAAGGTTACTGGAAAGGGGTGAACGGGTGGGCCGAACGTAACGGTTATACGATGAGTGCGACGCGGCGCATCCCGTTTTAACATGACAGTTAACGTCAAGGCACTAAGCAAGTCCGATCTCGGGCTCCCGATGCACATTCGCAATGAATTCACCGTGGATTCCGTTCTCCAATTGAGTATGAAAGACGGCGTTATCCAATACGAAGCGGTCAGCGTCCCTGCTTATACGAAGCACTACCCGGACGACCTTCTTCCGATGGCGGAATACATTGAGAATCCCGATAAATATTTGGTCATTGCGCGGACGGATCAAGCGATCGTCGGCCTGGCCGCAGTGAGCAGAAACTGGAATGGGTTGGCACTTCTGGAAGAGCTGAAGGTGGATACCGACTACCGTCGGCACGGCTTGGGAAAACGGCTGATAGACGTGGTTAAGGAGTGGGCGAGAGTCCGGGGGATGGCCGGGATCATGCTGGAGACACAACATAACAACGTGCTGGCGTGCAAGTTCTATGAGGGCTATGGCTTCACGATCGGCGGGTTCGACCGATATGTCTATAAAGCCATAGAACCTTCCAAAGATGAAGTGGCTCTGTACTGGTATCTTATGTTAAGCTAGCCAACAATTTTAATTCACTCCATTAATTAATAGGGACTAATTTATGTAGTGAATTAATGGAATGACCCAAGGGAAACAATGGAACAAAAAACAGACCTTGCAGTTCCTTTCGGTATGCAAGGTCTGTTTTTTTGTTCATCTCATTAATATCTTACTTTTCAACAATTTTAATTTCCGTGATCGTGACTGTTTCCGTAGGGGAACTCGGTTCTCCAGTGTAAGGATTTGCTTCAACCGGGGTGGCGGCAATCTTATTCACCACGTCCATGCCTTCCGTTACCTTGCCGAAGATGGTGTAATCCGGCTTTAATGTACGGCTGTCATCACCGGTACAGATGAAAAACTGGCTCCCGTTCGTATTAGGTCCGGCATTGGCCATAGCGACAATCCCGGGCTCGTACGCGTAGTTTGTTTTCTCGTCTTCAAATTGATACCCCGGTCCGCCGGCACCAGTTCCTTCCGGATCTCCAGTTTGAATCATAAAGGATTGAATAATCCGGTGGAAGATCACATCATTGTAGAACCCTTGCCGCGCAAGAAAAACGAAGTTGTTCACGGTCTTCGGGGCGTCTTTGGCAAACAGTTCAATTTTGAAGTTGCCCTTCGATGTCGTAAATTCTGCCTCATAGGATTTCTTGGTGTCGATCTCCATCTCCGGCGGGTTGTCCCAGCTTAATTTCTTCTCCGTTTCCTGCGGCTTTGCAGCCGGTGACGTTTGCTCCTTCGTTGCTTGCGTTTGCTCTGTTGTTTCTTGCGTTTGCGCCGCCGACTCTTCCGTTTTCTCACCGTATTTACTGCAGCCGCTGAATACGAATGCAGCAAGCAGTAGCATAATGACTGGCAGCACTACAAATTTCTTGCTCATCAGTGCTTGATCACTCCTTTTTACAAACCTTGATATATCATACTGATATTTCGACAAAAAATCCAGTTGATAATGGAATAAACCGCCGGGAAGGCGGAGAGGTTAGGGATAACCTTGTTGATTGGGGAATGTTGCGAAGGCAGGTGATTCTCATATCCATATTTAAAAAAAACGGGTTATGGCTGACGATGATCTTGCTTTGTCTAGTTGGCAGTGGATGCTTTAAGCAAGGTCAGGCGACCCGGGAACCGGATTTGGTTCATGTAAAATCGCTGAAAGGGCGCGAGTCGAAAAAAGTGATCCTTATTGTCGCCGACTCTCTAATGCCTCAAGCCATTAAGGACGGATTGACCAACAAAAAGCTCCCGGCCTTTCAGTACCTGATTGAGCATGGGCAGTACTATAGCAATATGGTCAGCTCTTTTCCCACCATGTCCGTCACGATTGACAGCTCGCTGCTTACCGGCGCCTATCCGGATGACCACCGGATTCCCGGTTTAACCTGGTATTCCACCAAGGATCAGGAACTGATCAATTATGGAACGGGGCCGCTCGAGGTCGCCACGCTTGGAATAGATCCGGTTTTGACGAATGCCGTCATCCATCTGAACGGACGTCATCTGAATCCCCAGCTGCCTACGATTTATGAGGATTTGGCCCGTCTTGGGAGGAGAGCAGGCAGCATAAACGGGTTAATATATCGGGGAACCGAGAGTCATACTTTATCTCCTCCCGCATGGATGCATGCTCCTACCTCACTGCCCAAATCCGTTACAGTCAAAGGACCGGACTTTTTGGCTTTAGGGGCCTTGTCCGATCCGCTTAAAGGGATCGTGAATTTGCCGGATGGTTTAACTCGGCGGATGGGAATGAATAATGATTTTTCCATCGAGACAGCCAACTATTTGATCAGGAACAACAAGCTGCCGGATTTTTTGTATGTGTATCTGCCCGATCTGGATAAGAAAATTCATAAGCAAGGCCCCTCTCCGAAGTTAAAAGGGGTCCAGGAGTTGGACCGACAGCTGCAAACGCTGCTGGACAGCTTTGGTTCGCCGGAGCAAGCTCTCCAGAAGGCCGTGATTATCGTGTTAGGAGACAGCGGGATGACCCGGATCTTGCCGCAACGGGAGGATTCGGTCATCGAATTACGTTCCCTTTTCAGAGGGTATAATGTGCTGCAGCCGGGTGACAAAGTGACGGACGAGACAGAAGCGGTTCTCGCGGTCAATGAAACGATGGCTTATGTGTATAATCTAAAATCGGATGAGCTGAAACCTTTTGCCGACATACTTAAAACGGATCCACGGATCGGCTTCATATCATGGAAGGAAAGGGACTGGATACATGTCATGCAGGGTGGCGGTACGACAATGCTGCGATTTAGGAAGAATGGGTCCCTGATCGATCCTTACCGACAGAAATGGTCCGTTGAACAAGATAAAATACTCCTGGATCTGAAAATTGACGCCGCCCGACGCCAATTAAACTACGGACGCTATCCGGATGTGCTGCGGCGGCTATATGGGGCCTTACATTCCCACCCCGGAAATTTCCTGGTTGTGACCGCCAAACCCGGTTACGAGCTGGCGGATATCAACTCACCAACACATCCGGGAGGGGGAGGACACGGAGCTTTCGGACAGGCGGAGTCGCTGGTTCCCCTTATCATTAGCGGCACGGAGAAACGTCCGCCGTATTTGCGGATGGTTGATTTAAAGGATTATCTGATTAACCTTGTGACCCAGTGAAGCTTGTCATTAATGGCCGAGCCGGCTCTCTCTTTGACCGAGGGAAGCGGCTCGGCTGGTTGTTTTTTTCTCCTACTTAAAAGTTTATATAAATATTATTATGTAAACTATTATTCATATCATTTAAACCGTATATGCCGCTACTGTGGCAAGCAATTGCAAACACGAATACATTAAGTTATAAAGTTAGCCATAGTAACGCTAGTTTTGAATCTTTCCCATCCGGTTAAAACAATTAAAAGACTGTGTGCATGGAAGGGGGAGCTAAAAACTTGAAAAGACCGCAAAACCGAAGGCCGTTTGTGACCATTTGGACGTCGATCTTATCCGTATTCTTCTTATCCGCATGTGCAGCGATTGAAAGCGTGGACGAGTCGTTAAACTATGTAAATGATGCAACGGGTTATATCCAGCAAGTCTCGGAGGCGGGGACTGAACTTCAGCAAATGGCCCAGGATGCTGTTAACAACGCCGATATCACTGCCCAATTCAAGGACAAATTAGAGCAGCTTCAAACGAAGGCAAACGAATTCAAACAGATTCATCCGCCGGCCATCGCCGAAACCATTCATGAGAAATTACTCTCCTATAATGACCAATTGATCACTGCGGTCACTAACTTTAACGAATCGCTGGCAGCGCAAGGCTTTAGCTTAGAGAACTGGCAACGAACCGGTATTCCCGACCTCATTGCAAATATTAACAATTTAAAGCAACAATTAGGTGAGCTTGGTGGTGGATAAGGGAAAATCCTGCCCCGGTCTGACTGAAATCGGGGCAGGATTTCATATCGTTCATTTATTCCGGCGTCTTCCGACTCTTAACCCGCTTAACAATGTCTTTCCAGTCGTATGTCTCATAGGATATACCATCCGGATTGAACGGATCATCTTCGCTTCGCACTTCCATGATCTCCATGCCGGTTTCCGCCAGTATGGAATAAGTCCCTTGAGATGCAATCGAGAACTGTTCGCCCGCCGCAACCTCGAATAACCGTCCCTTAAGAAGCACCTGTCCGCTCCCGGCAAGTACAGTCCAAGCCTTGTATCCCGACCGATGATTGCGCAGACCGATATGTTTTCCGGGAAAAACGGTCAGCTTCACGGTTAAGACGGTTGTATTTCCGTCGCCGGGGAACCTGTCGATCACCTGAAAATTCCCCCAGGTCGCTTCACCGTACATCGGTTGCTTCGGCATATCGCCCATCTGCGCTTTAATGTCATTGGAGGTTTTTTTGTGGGCGATCAGAATGCCATCCGGACTTGCGGCTGCGATGATGCCCGGAACTCCGATAACATGGACCGGATAGGGCAGCTCGTTAACGATATGAGAACCCGGGGAGTGGCCGGATATGCTGCCGTTGCCGTACACATTGGAATCCAGCAGGTCGGACAGCGCCTCCCAACTTCCGATATCCCGCCATAATCCCGGATAGGGCAGGACAACGGCCTGCTGCGCTTGCTCCGCGACTTGTTTGTCGAAACTCCTCTCGGGTAACTGTTCGTAAATGCGAAGTAAATCATCAAAATTAGCCGGGATGCCGGCTTTCTTCATATGGGAAAGCATAAAATTCGTTGAAAAAGCATACACCCCGCAGTTCCACAAAGCTTTACGCTGCAGAAGTGTTTCGGCCAGGTGAATATCCGGTTTCTCCAAAAATCGAGCCAAAGACATATACCCGGTACGTTCATGAACATCCGGCAAGATGTACCCATACTGATCCGAAGCATGGGTGGGTGTTGTCCCGATTAAGGCGATATCGGATTTTGCCGCCTTCAGGAGATCCGGAAGCAGTTTGAAGCTGGCAAAAAAATCGTCACCGGCGAAGACATCCGCCGGCGCAATGCAGATAATGTCCTCTTCACCTAATCCTCGGCGGGATTGTAGATATAACGTGGCCAAAGCCGCGGCTGTAAAAGTTCCCCGTTTGAACGGTTCGCCAATGACCGGAATTAAGCCCTTCGAATGCCGGGTAGCCAGGTTGGTTTGGCTTTGATGGGATATCAGGAGCGTTGAATCCAACAAGTTGGCTTGCGCCAGCTGACGGCACACCCTGCCAAGCATGGACTCCCTGCCGACACCGTCGTCGGGTGAAGGAAGCAGCTCCACAAACAATTTGGAACGCAGCTCATTGGAAGTCGGCCAAAGCCTTTTGCCGGCGCCGCCGCACAGAAGTACAAGATGCACGATCCGCTTCCTCCTTAAGTCCGACGGACTTTACTGTATATTTTTCGCTTATGAAAGGAGAGAGAGCGGTTGGTAAGGGCAAGCCTGCGGATTTGTTTCTCGTTTAATGAAGATGCGTTCGAATTCATGCTTTTGTTCTTGGCGCTCTTAAGCAGCGTACTGCCCGGAGCGATTGTATACATATAGTTGGCGTAAGTTTCGTACTCGGAAAATCCAAACTGTTTCTTCTTGTTGATACTGCGGATAATCGCTTGATACCAAGGCATCCGGTGTCTGGCTTCGATTTTTTTCTTCAGCGAGGCGAGCTTCGATTTTTCGAACAGCATATAATGGGTGACAAAAGATCGGGGTCTGGGGGCCTTCATCCCGAGCAGCTTGCGATAGGTGTTGAAGTATTCCGGCTGGCTCCAATCCCGGCAATAAAAAACCGTTTTCCCGCCGGTAAGAAAAGAATGGGGTTTGATCAACACGGTGTCCGCATCCACCACCAAAAAGTGATTGGCTCTGACAATATGATCTCCGTTCATTTTAAGCAGTTGTTGGTATAACCAACCCGAGCGGTTCCAGCGAGATGACTGGTAATGGATGTCTTTTTTCGTGATGGGAAGAACCGAGCTCTCATTAACAAAGACGCACTTCTTACTGGCACAGAGGCCTCTGATCCTATTGCTGGCGGGGGAAACGATATAAATACGCCCGATGGGTTGCTGTACGTAACGGCGAAGGTTATCAATGACATAGGGGAGGGTTCCCAAGTCTTTTTCAATAGCAGGTATTAGAATATCGATGACGGGCGCATGATTCAACCGTATTTCGTTTCGTTCCGGCATTTCCTCAACTCCCTGCGTAAAATATCCTGTCGGGTTCATGATATGTGTACTTGAGAGGATTTGTCAGGGCGTGAGCATGTATCTCGTTCTCGGCAAAAAGGGGCTCTTGAACCACGATAAGCTGGCCGGAGTTGCATATGATGGAAAGACCTTGAAAGAAAAGCGAGGAAGACTACCCAGCAGACAGGAGAGGTGTGGCGTGGGGCACGATAAGCTTCAACCTTTAAGGAGCAAAGGATTAAAGACAAGGGTGCTGCTCAAAAATGAATCCATCCGGCCGTTTATCCCCGATACACAGAAATTCAGCAAGGAGAATTTAAGGAGCATGATCAACCGTTATGGGATGGTTTATATTAAACCGGACCGCGGCACGTACGGAATGGGCGTCATCAAAGCCGAAATGGAAAGCCCGCGTTATTTTGCCTATCAAATCAATCAAAAGCGCCTGACATTTAGCCAATTCGATGCGTTCTATACGAGTCTTGCCCGTCAGATTCAAAAACGAAGCTATCTCATCCAAAAAGGCATCCACCTGTTAAAACACCAAAACCGCCGATTTGATATTCGGGTGATGGTGCAATTAAGTCCGGACAACCAATGGGAAGCCACCGGAGTCATTGGCCGGCTCGGCCACCCCAAAAAAATCGTGACCAATTATCATAGCGGCGGAAAACCGATGGATGTTCACAAGCTGCTGGAATCCCATATTTCCGCCCAGCGTCAAAACGCGCTAATTCAGGAGATGAAAGGGCTCGGGCTTCGAATCGCCCGTCATATGAAGAAAACTTACCCGCATTTGAGACAAATCGGCGTTGATATCGGCCTCGACCGAAGTCTAACCCCTTGGATTATTGAAGTGAACGTGAAGCCTGACCCGTATATTTTTAATCAATTAAAGGATAAGAAAATGTACCGCAAAGTGATCAGATATTATCGTTATACCGCGAAGAAACTGAAATAACAAAAACAGCGTAACAAAGGGGTTGGATTCAAAAGCCTCCTGACCGTTAAACGGAAAGGGGGCTTTTCGTTTGGAACCGCAATTTGACTGTCAAAGTTGAGGTATGTTACGATCATTCCGAATTAAGTTATTTTAACGTCTAAGGAGACATGTTTTACATGTGTTGCATCTCATTCATTCGTATTCGTTAATGGCAGGTACAGAACATTTATAACCCGCAATCACTTATCCTTTTTTTAGGATATCTCGATGGGTTTATTTGTGCTGTGCCTTTTTCATTTACTATACGAATGAATGAGGTGCTTTTTGTCATGCCTAGAAACAATTCAAGACGTCATCAGGAGACGTCTAATTTCTCTGGACAACACTTCTTAATAAATAAAACCTTAATAAAAGAATTGGTTAGTCTGGCAAGGATCCACCCTGGTGATACAGTAATTGATATCGGTGCGGGAGGAGGGGCAATCACCTTTTCTTTAGCCAAGAAAGCGGGAACTGTCATCGCAATCGAAAATGATCCCGTAAGCATTCAGAAACTAAGAAGCAAAATGAATGAAGAAAATAACATAAAAATCAAGCAAATCGATGTTCTACGGTTTGAACTTCCACGAAATCCTTTTTGCGTGGTGGCTAATATACCGTTTTCGATTACCACTCCCTTATTCGAGAAGTTTTTGGGAGACCCATCCCTGCAACTGCAGCGGGCCGTTTTTGTCATCGAGAAAGGCGCTGCCAAACGTTTTACGGCTGTTCCTGTTACAAATCCGGTAATTCTGGCATGGAGAATGTGGTATGATATTCGGCTTGTTCGAACGGTCGCTCCGAGTAATTTTTCACCGCCACCGAGTGTGGATTCAGCCGTCGTAACTGTGATTAGAAAAAAGAATTCAATGGTTCCTCAAAACCTTCGCGGAAAGTTTACAGCCTTTGCTTCACATGGACTTCGATATCCCGGTTTACCTTTTTACGAGGTGATGGGAAGGGTATTTACGCCTCCGCAAATCGCAAAATTAGTGAAAGAGCTGAGAATAGATCGTAATCAGCCCATTTGTTCCTTAAATGAGGAACAGTGGGGCAGGGTATTCATCGCAATGACGAGACACGTTGAACCCTATCGATGGCCAAAGCTGCTCAAGAAAAAGAAACGTAGATAAAGGAGCGTTTCAGCATACGAAAGTACCAGCCGATATGCAATCGGCTGGTCTTCTCGTTAAGCCAACGGGCAGTTATATTCAAGTACTACTATAGTTTTCTTGCTTTGAATACAAAGGTAACAGGAAGCATCCTTGCTTTTTTTGCAAAATCACAGTTATCGTCCCGCGATTGCATAATTTCATCATCAGACTGTTCAATCATTTGCTCAATGACAAATCCCGCTTTTGACAACGCATTCACATAGGTTGATAGTTTTCGGTCCGATAATGTTAACGTACCTTCATCAAGTGATACCGAATACCAAGATTCATCAAAATAACATTTTTTAAAAGAAAGCATATTATTTTCTGCAACCACACACTTGTGTATTGGATGAGACCAACTGAAAATAAATACGCCGTCCTTTTTTAGGTAAGAAGCGATTCGGCAAAAAGTTCCCTCAAGGTCGGTGGTCCAGCCTATGGCATAAATCGAATAAACGAAGTCAAAATAATCCTCCGGAATACCACATTCTTCTTCCATGGGAGAACAGATCAATTTTGCTGAAAGACCGCACGACGTCAAATGTTGCTTTGTCTTTTCGATTTGTTTATCTGATAAATCCATACCCCATAGTTCAGATGCTCTTCGTTCCCCCAGATATTGCAAGGATTGACCGCTTCCACAGCCTATTTCCAGCATCTTTTTTCCTGAGACATCGCCAAAAAGTTGGCATTTTTCTTCTGAGACAAATGCTCCATAGAAAGGAAGCGCGGTTGCTCCTAAGATGTCATTTCCTTTAGTATCCCAAAAGATGCTGTTTGTTTTATGTATAGAATTCTTGTCCATGTCGACCGAGACCGCGCTGCCGACCTCGCCAGCGCCTATAATGTTTGTTCTATAAACAGAGTTCTTGTCCATGCCGGTACCATCCCCCAATATAAATTATATGAGCCAAAACGTATATCTCGATTTGTACGTTATCCCAAAAACACACATCGAACACAAACACTCTGCGCTATTGATCCGAAAATAATGTACCATCTTTATCTGGTAATCCCAAAAATGACGCTCGAATATAAGTTTTAGGAGGTATTTTTAGATGAACAGGCATTAACCGCTCATGCAGGTTCTTCTTGGACAGCGACTCATGAAGTATAGCAATGGCTGCCGCAGCTATTTTCTCGGAGGGAATATCTATGGTTGTGATAGACGGTGTAGAGTATTGGGTAGCATCCGGTCCGGTCATCCCGATGGAGATAATGGCCACTTCCTCTGGGATTCGAATATTCTGACGGTTAAATTGATGAATCATTCCCAGAACGATCGTATCTGATTCACAGAATAACACCCTGGGACGGTCTGTTATTTGTAGATATTTTTCCGCCGCTATCAGACCGCCAGCTAACGAATTTGGCGCCTTAATCATGTGCCGTTGTTCAACCGAAATCTGCTGCTTCTTACACTCTTCAAGAAAAGCGTTTATTCGTTGGCTTGAAGCAACATAAGGACTCTCTATAGCCGCTACTCCTATTTGCCTAATCGATTGTTTTGTCAGCAAAGAAACAGCCTCCGTCGCAACTTCCTCTGAGTCAACATAGACTGTGGAGAATATTTTTGACTTACGATTAATGAGCACGATCGGCATACGGGGCGATAACGATTCTAAGTAGGCAACGTCCGATTCGGAGGTAGCGCCTATAATAATTCCACTGTAGGAATTATTCTTGATCTCCTTAGCATCTTTGGCGATCTGATCATTCGTATAAATTCGAATAACTAGTTCGCATTCAAATTGTTTTTTTTCGATTTCGGACTGAATACCTGCCAGTAGTGCAGCCAGCATGTTCGTCCGAGCATCTAATGTCCAATATAAAGCAATAATCGGTTTGGCTTGATCCAAATTGCGTAAACGTCTTGCACTTACATTCGGTTGATAACCCAATTCGTCCATGGCTTTTACGACTTTATCGTAGGTTTTCAAGGGAATATTCCGTTCCTTCGCTTTGCCATTGACGACAATAGATACCGTCGACACAGATACCTCAGCTAACTTTGCAACATCCTTCATTGTAACCATTCTAAGGTCTCCAATCCAACAAATAATTGACTCTAAGCTTTTCTTTAAAATATCATAGCCAACTCATTAGTAAATGTGAACATTTGTGAAAAATAAAACATATCATTGATTTCTTAAGTTTATTGATTTAAAATGAGAATGTCAATTCAGTATAACGTTCTACTAAAACGATATACTTAATCACTATGATCACTTCGGCCGAAACTTTGAAAGGATGAGGGGGGATCTCCTTAAATTTAGGAACACCATTACCTTATTAGTACAACGTTGTACTTATCCGGGTTGTATTGTCAGTGCGATCGATATAGCGGTAGCTTTGGACAATTGAATTATCATGTTATTCCAAATTTTGTAAACAAAGGAGGATGGGATAGATGACTTATAACATCTCGGTCATATATGGAGATGGTATCGGTAAAGAAATCGTTGACCAAACCATCAAAGTGATCAACGAAGTCGGCAAAGTATTTCACCATACTTTTCATTTTCATCTATGCGATGCTGGAACTGAGGCCGTTCGTAAGTACGGTGAGCCCCTTCCTGACAAGAGCTTAAGGCAATGTCAAGAAAGCGACGCAGTATTATTAGGCAGCCTTTGGCTCGACAGTTTTCCAGAATTGCCACAAAAAGAACGTCCCAGCTATGTCCTCTCTTTATTGCGGAAAAATTTGCAGCTTACAACAAACCTGCGACCTGTTTCTGTTTATAAATCTTTGGCGGAATTGAGTCCTTTAAAGAATGGCATCATTGGCGAGGGATTTAATATTCTTATGGTTCGTGATCTTGCCGGAGGCATGATTATGTCTGAAAAATACCAGGGAATTGGAGATCACGGTAAAGAAGCATACGATAAAGAATACTACAATGAAGAAATCATTACAGGGAATGCTCACTTTGCCTTTAAGTTTGCCCGCCAACGCAGAAGGAGGGTTACAAGCTTGGATAAAGCTGTGATCCTGGAAAGTTCGAAATTGTGGCGTGAGGTTGTTCAAGAAATTAGTGCAGATTACGCCGATGTTACCCTTAAGCATCAATTCATCGATGATGCTGCTGCCCAAGTCATTATAAATCCCCATGATTACGATGTAATATTAACGTCCAGTATGTTTGGGGACATCCTTTCGGATGAAATTTCCGCACTCGCAGGGGCGCCGAATTTACTTCCGTCGGCGGAGCTCAATGGCCAGGGCAAAGGATTGTTTACACCGAACCAAGTCCATAACAAAGATCGTGACATAGTCGGTAAGGATATAGCCAATCCGATCGGATCCATTTTGTCAGGTGCCATGATGCTGCGATTTGCTCTTCATTTGGAAGAAGAGAGTCTGGCTATTGAAGAAGCAGTTATGCGGGTGCTAAATGAAAATTATGCGACAAGGGATATTTATTTGCCGGGGAGCAGACTTGTTGGAACCAGCGAAATGGGTACTCTCATATCTGAGAAGGTCAGGGAAATGGGGAAGGAGTTAGTTTGACATGACAATTATCGAATCCATATTGAACGAAAAGTCCGGTACAGCCATGGTTATTGAACCCGACTTTATCGTTCTCAATGATAGTTTATCGTTGGATATTGTAAATGAATTAGAAAATATTAATCATCTTGAGGCACCTGAGCGTGTGATCGTAATGCTCTATTTCGATACGCCTGCAGGGAATTTCATATCGGCTGAAATTCAGAAGAAACTTATTCAATTCGCCCGCAAGCATGAACTGAAATTTGTTCAATCCCAAGGTATCGGGTATCACATTTTGCTAGATCAATATGTAAAACCGGGAGATATCGTTGTTTCACCAGGACAGATGAACGGTATCTTCGGCATGAAAGGGGCTCTTGGGCTCCATGTGGAGGCTACCGAATTGCTCAACGTGTGTGCAACCGGTCGAATGAATTTAGTGGTCTCGAATACTGTGCATATTGAGCTTGCCGGTCAACTTAAACCGGGGGCGTCCATCAAAGATTTTATGCTCTCATTTTTAGCCTCGGACGACCTTAAATACTCTGGCAAAGCTCTTGAATTTTATGGCGAAGGCTTGAAAAATTTATCCTTAAAAGAAACTGCCGATCTATGCCAATTGGCGACCAGAAGCGGGGCGGTTACGGCTTTTGTTAATTCGGATTATCAAGGGTCCGGCCAAGAAAGCTATGATTTTGGAAGTGTGGACCCCATGGCAGCCCTCCCGGGATCGATTAATCAATCGAAACCTATAGCCGAATTGGAAGGCACTCCATTGTCGGCCTGTTTCATTGGCGGCTGTACGGGAGGCAGCATTGAGGATTTGAGAAAAGCCGCAACGATATTAAAAGGCAAAAAGATTCCAATTAATATGCGCTTATCGATCGCACCACAAACCAATGAAGTATATAAACAAGCTATATCCGAAGGCTTGATTCAAACCTTTATCGAAAGCGGTGCTCAAATCTTGAGCACGGGTTGTGCCAGCTGCGTTACCACCTCGAAAGGCGTTATCGGTAAAGGCGAGACTATGCTATCGGCTAGTTGTTGGAATTTTAAGGGTTGCAACGGCTCAAAAGACTCTTTGGTTTACCTAGCTTCTGCGGAGACCGTCGCCAACTCTGCATTAAAGGGCTGCCTTACATTAAACTCAAAGGGATGAGGAGATTAATATGGAAAAAAAATTTAGCGGCAAGGTATGGAAACTGCCTGACGACGTAGATACGGATACCATCATTGCCGGCCGTCATGGTGTCATTCTTGATAAGAAGGAAATGGGCTCGCACTGCTTAGAAACGCTTCGCCCTGAATTTGCTTCCCAGGTACAACCTGGAGACATTATAGTAGCCGGTAAAAACTTTGGTTGCGGTTCATCGCGGGAAATGGCCGCTGAAGCGATTAATGTACACGGGGTGTACTGCATCATCGCCAAATCATTTGCGCGTATATTCTTCAGAAATGCAATCAACAACGGGATGTTGCTGATTGAAAGCGCGGAGATACCTGAAAGCTGCCAAGAGGGAGATATTCTTACTGTTGAGGTGAATAAGTCGGTTACCGTCAACGGCAAAACGTTCAACATTCCTAATCTGCCCGATAATTTATTTGAAATTATTCAAGATGGCGGACTAATCCCCAATATCATTAAACGAATGGAACTAGCAGAAGCGGAAGGGAGATAACAGAAAATGGGATATACGCTGGCTGAAAAGCTGTTAATGAAAAATTCGGGAGAACAAAGTTTGACTCCTGGTGATATTGTGATCGCTCGGCCCGATCGTTATATGATCCATGATATTTATACTTCGTTTCTAAAGCGTGCTCTAAAGGATATGCATGTGACCAAGGCGGTTTACCCAGAGCGTGGAGTGATCATTTTTGACCATCTTATGCCAACAAACCAGGTCGATACAGATCCTATCCATTTTGTGGATGGACTTGATTTAGCGGAGAAATTCCAAATTAAAAATGTCCACAAAGGCGAAGGTATCTGCCATTCATTGATGCATGAATTGGGATACGCTAGACCTGGTGAGCTCGTTGTAGCAACGGATAGCCATACGACCACCTATGGCGGTGCAGGCTGTTTCTGTACTGGTATTGGACATACGGAAATGGCAGCGGTCATAGCTACGGGAGAGATTTGGCTTAAAGTCCCTTCCGCCATCAAGATTGTGCTTGATGGCGACTTTACTGAGGGCGTCGGGGCGAAAGATATCATTTTAAAAATACTTGGCGACATCAAGTCGGACGGAGGCCAGTATAAGTCGCTGGAATTCGGGGGGAATGCAGTTCGCAACATGAGTATACAGTCACGTTTCACCATAGCCAATATGGCTTTAGAAGCCGGCGCAAAGGTTGGATTATTTGAGGCGGATCAAAAAACCGCTGAGTATTATGGCATGAACTACAATGATATTTCCTGGCTAAAATTCGATGAAGATGCCAAGTATGAACAAGTTCTTCATTACGATGTTAGCAAACTAGAACCTCAGCTGTCTTGCCCGCAAGGGGTGGATAATGTCCATCCTATTTCAGAAGTTGAAGGAACAAAGCTAAATCAGGTCTATATCGGATCCTGCACTAACGGCAGTATCGAAGATATGGAAACGGCAGCAAAAATTCTTGAGGGCAAAAAAATAGCGCCTTTCTTAAAAATGATTGTGATACCAGCGACAGTCAACGTCTATAAAGAAGCTCTCGAGCGCGGTTATATTCAAACCTTTATCGATGCTGGGGCCAGTGTCTCGCATCCTTGCTGCGGGTTATGCTGTGGTCAGCCATATGGATTAATGAGTGACGATGAAGTGGTACTTGGCACGAATAACCGAAACTTTATCGGTAGAATGGGGACCAAAAAATCACTGATTTACTTGTCTTCACCGGCAGTAGCTGCAGCTTCCGCACTAACGGGGGTAATCACTAATCCAGCTAAACACTTTGCTATACAATAATAATCAGTCAGGAGATTACTATGGACAAGCAAATTGAGGTTACCTCCATTCCGTCGAAGTCAACTTTAATAACCCGTTTTAAAGGCATAAAAATTTCAGGACTGCCGTTAAAGTACTATATTACTTTTTCAATCATCATTTTAATTGCGGCCTATACTGGGAATTTGAATAAGGATATCATCGGTTCAATTGCGTTTCTCTTGATGGCTGGCGGTTTATTCTCATATGTTGGCGGTATTATTCCCATTTTCGGCAGTTGGATGGGAGGTGCAATCCTCCTGCCGTTATTTGGTGGATCTGCACTTGTGTATTTTGGCCTAATTCCAGACTACGTCCAAACGAATATTTCAGGTTTTATTGGGTCCGGTTTTGTCAATTTATTCTTGGCTGCAATCATTATTGGCTCCATATTAAGTATGGATCGGAGGACATTGGTCACCATTTCATTAAGGCTTTTACCGTGCATTCTTGGCGCACTGGTTTTTGTATTCATCTTCTTGGTGTTAGGATCCTTCCTTACAGGAAAGTCGTTGCTGCAGGGTCTGTTTATGACGGGTTTACCGAATTACAGCGGGGGTTCTTCTGGTGCAATAGCCGTCGTTCCGTCCATTTACAGTCCGATTTTTCATCAGCCTGCGGGAACTTATTCCGGACAGTTTCTTGTTTATATGAATATTTCCAACTTGGTTTGTGTCATTTTTGCCGGTTTGCTGCATAAGTTGGGCAAGCGTTATCCTTCTTTGACAGGCAATGGCGAATTGCTAAAGAATGCGCGTAAGAACCCGGATCAACCAGCCGAAGAAAAAGGACAAGCCACGGGTGATTTAAAAAAAGACATCACTAAGTTAGGTACAGGCTTGTTTGTTTCGGTTGTTTTTATGATTGCCGGCAACATTTTGCAGAGTCTCATCCCGCAGCTTAACTTTATTGCATGGGCAGTACTTTTAGTAATTATCGTGAAAGCCACAGGCTTTTTGGATAATAACCTGTGCCAATCTAGTGATTATTGGCAAGGGTTTATGGTCCGGAACTTTTTGCCGTTTATGATCACGGGAATCGGTATTTCATCGCTCGATTTAACCCAAGTGGCTTCCTATTTTACAATCTCGAATTTTATCATTATCATTTTCGGTGTTATCGGCTCTATGGTGGGTTCATTGATTTTTGGCAAGCTAATGAAGTTCCACTCTATTGATGCGATGATCGCTGTTGGTCTTAATTTGGGGAACCTAGGGGGAACCGGTGCCATCGGGGTATTGTCAACGTCGGAACGAATGGGCATGATGCCATTTGCAACTATTGCCAACCGAATCGGCGGAGCCGTGATGGTTGTTGTTATCAGTTTTTTGCTGCCCTTCTTCTTATAAACGTATGGAGTCGGGATTTACGATTAAGCTCGGTGTCGTCCATAATTACTGAAAGGGGGAAATAACTTTGAAAGAAATAGTAGCCTATGGTGTGAGATCTGATGAAATAGAGTTCTTTAGGAAATATGAGAAAGAACTTAATTTGGATATTAAATATGTAGCCCAAGAGTTAAACCCGGAGACAGCAAGTCAGGCACAAGGAACTCAAGGTGTAACGATACAAGGGAGCAATAAAGCTGACCGGGAAACTTTACTGGCGTTAAGCAAGGCTGGTGTTAAGTATCTTGCGTTAAGGAGCGCCGGGTATAATTATGTAGATTCCGATGCAGCTCAAGAGTATGGCATACATTTTTCCAATGTGACCTACTCACCCAATAGTGTTGCTGATTTTACTACAATGTTAATTTTAATGTGCGTGAGAAAAGCCAAACAAATCCTGGCTCGGAATGCCATACAGGATTACACTTTGGCAGGCATTCAAGGCCGGGAAATTAGAAATTTAACTGTGGGTATTATCGGTACTGGCCAAATAGGGGCTACTGTTGCCAGAAATCTTTCTGGATTTGGCTGTAAAATCATTGGTTACGATATTTACGAAAATGATCATTTAAAGAATGTAATAGAATATGTTTCGTTAGAAGAAATAATATCTAACAGCGATGTAATTACCCTGCACGCACCGTTATTTGATAGCAATTATCATATGATCAATCAGGAAAGCATCAATAAAATGAAGGATGGGGTCTGCCTAGTGAATTGCGGGCGTGGAGGGTTGATTGATACCGAGGCGCTGATTCAGGGGATTGAGACGGGGAAAATAAGCTCAGCAGCACTGGATGTCATTGAAGATGAACTGGGTATTTTTCATGGAGATCATCGTCTAAACGTTTTAAGCAACCGCCAGTTAGCCATCTTAAGGGCATTCCCGAATGTAATTATAACGCCGCACACGGCATTTTATACTGATCAAGCGGTAAGTGATATGGTAGAAATTGCACTAAAATCGCTCTTATCTTTTATAAATAATGGGGCCAGTCAGTGGGAAATCCAACCTCCGATTGCAAAGTAACCTTGAGTGACTTCGGTTTGATGAGCAAAATATTGAAACAAGGACGGAGGGAAGACTTCCGCAAGGGAATGTTGAACTACACTTGAAATAAAAGTACACGATTTTAGGGCGAGCAAGCGATTAATGATATGCTCCCCATACAGTAGACAGGTGAAATAATAAAACCTGTTACTGTATGGGGAGTTTTTTCATGCCTACATACAAGCTCAGTGCTATTGAGGAGTTAGCCATCCGACGCATAGCGCGGACGTTATGGTCTATTTTTATGAGGCAGGTAAGGTAAGGAAAAATCGATGTTGTACGGTGAACTAAAATAGTTTGCATTCAATGCCTTGTTAATCAAGGCTTTTTTTGTTATGCAAGAACGGGTTCACATATATTGTAATTATACATCAGCCCAAGCCCGGATCTTGTCCGTAAATGCAGACTCGGCTCCTGGACATATCGGATCGCGGTTTCGAATGCAACCGGATAATTTGAAGTGGAGAACGTTAGCGTTCGTCCTCTAGACGACATCCAAGGCAGGCTGCCCAATCGGCAGCCTTTTTTGTATTCCGCTGAAACATGGCCGGTAATAGAAATATCACTTGTAACGAAGTCTATTGACATTATGACTTTTTGGTCATATTATATGACTATTAAGTCATAATGAATGCGGAGGAATTACATTGCCTAAAAGAACCTTTAACCGACTGGACGACGACAAAAAAGAAAGAGTCATGCGAGCGGCCATTGAAGAATTTCAGGCCCATGGCTTCGAACAGGCAAAAATAGAAGCGATCGCCCAAAATGCGGGAGTTGCCAAGGGCAGCATCTATCAATACTTTGACGATAAAAAGGATTTGTTTTTATATTCTGTCACATGGGGGCTGAATTATTTTATGAAGGCGATCGACAGACAAACCCCATTGAAGGATATGGATGTTTATGATTACTTTCTATCTGGAAACCGCGAACGGTTTGAGCTGTTGATGAAAGAGCCTCTGCTTGTTGCGTTTTCCATGGATATCGTCTCGGGCAAATACGGCAGCCTGACGAAGGAAGCCAATAGCGAATTAAACAGGATCGGTGAGGAATATGAGCTAAAGCTGATTGCCAACGGCAAGAAAAGAGGAACGATCCGCAACGACCTGGACGACAGCATTCTTTTGCTGTTTTTTCAGGGGGTAACGGAAAAATTTACTGCTACCATTATTGCAAAGGCCAAGGAGTTTGAGGGCGAGCTTACGGAAGAACAATTTAACGAGATGGAGAGCCTTTTGAAAAGCATGGTCACCTTATTAAAACAAGGGATGGAGAGATAACTATGTTTATTGCGGTAAAGAATTTGAAAAAGAGCTACCCTACGGGCAAAAGCAAAACCGAGATATTGAAAGGGGTAAGTCTTGGGCTTGAAAAAGGGCAGACAGGCGTCATACTCGGCCCGTCCGGCTCGGGAAAATCAACGCTGATGAACATTATTGGCGGCGTGGACCTTGCGGACAGCGGCAGTATCCGTGTCGACGGACTGGAGCTTGCTGCGCTTAACGACGATCAGCTGACGGATTACCGCAGGGATTCGGTCGGCTTTATATTTCAGTTTTACAATCTCGTACCGAATCTTACCGTCATGGAAAATATCGAAGTGGTAGCCAATATTTCAAAAGCTCCGCTGGATATGGATACGGTGCTGAAAGCGGTTGGCCTGGAAACGAAAAAAAGGAATTTCCCAAGGGAGCTATCCGGAGGCGAGCAGCAGCGTGTCGCGATAGCCCGCGCCATTGTCAAGAACCCGAAGCTGCTTTTGTGCGACGAACCGACCGGTGCGCTGGATTATGAGACGTCCCGCAGTGTGCTTTCTCTTTTGCAGAAAATAAACCGCGATTTGGGAACGACCATCCTGATGATCACCCACAACACAGCTATCGGCGATATGGCGAATGTGGTCTACAAGGTGCGCAGCGGAGAGATTGTGGAAACGATCCGGCATGAAGAAACAACCGCAGCAGAAAGGATTGAGTGGTGATGACACTGCTAAAAAAAGTAACAAGGACCATGCTGGAACATAAATCCAGGTACATCGGGTCTATGCTTTTACTGATGATCAGCAGTATGATGTTTGTCATGTTAAATATGACATCAGCCAATTTGATTTATACGTTCAAGACGTTTTCCGAACGGAACGTTTTGTCCGACGCGGAGTTTTCCACCGATACCGCCATTGACGCGGCCGCTCTCAGCCGGCAATTTGCCGCGAAGCTTGAAATTGGCGGCACGGCGGACAGCGAAGTGAAGCCCGGTCAAACGCTGCGGGTGTTTCCGATGATGAACACCGTCAATATTCCCGCCGTCCAAGAGGGGAACGTACCGGGCCGTTCGGAAATCATGCTCGACCGTCTGTTTGCCGAAACAAACGGTTACCAAATCGGCGACACCATCCATGTCGCAAACAAAAATTATACCGTTTCGGGCTATACGCTGCTGCCTCATTTTATTTATGTTATCCCGTCGAAAGATACGATGATGAACGACCCTAAAACCTTCGGCGTCGGTGTTGTCGGCAAAGCGGATTTTGATTCCATGCAGGATCGGAATAAGGTTTACGCCATCCGTTTCGACGAGAGGGGAAATATTAAATCCCAGGAAGCGGCACTAAAAAACGCGCTGCGTTCGCAGGGCATCCACATAACGAACTGGCAAAGCACAGAAAAGAAAGTCAATGTATCCTACGTTCCTATGAAGGCAAGCATACAATCCACGATGAGTGCAGTTGTGCCGCTTGCCATGCTTGCGCTCACCTGTGTTTTGCTCGGAATGCTGATGTGGCGGATGATCAGGAGCGAATCCGTCATTATCGGGACATTGTACGCGCAAGGCTATAGAAAACGGGAATTACGCCGCCATTATTTGATGTTCCCGCTAATGGTGTCGGTTATCGGCTCAGTGGTCGGCTCCATATTGGGGTTATTGTTGGTGGCCCCCGTATTCAACTTTATGCTGACGGCCTTCCCTATGCCGGTTTATGAAACGATATCCAATCCTTGGCTGATGATTGTCGCCATACTGCTTCCGGTTATTATTCTTTGCAGCGTCACATGGGGCGTTATCGGCAAAGTTTTAAAAACGCCTCCGGCCATCCTTATGAAAGGCGGAGAAACCAAAAGAAAAACGAATTTCATAGAACGGAACCTGCGGCTTGACCGTGTGAAATTCAATACAAAGTTCCAGATCAGGGAGCAGGTTCGCAGCTTATCGAGAAGCTTATTGCTGTTGTTTGGGGTCGTTGTCGCCACAATGCTTATATTATACGGTTTTGCGATGAAAAGCTCGGTTGACTATATGCTCAATAAAGGCGTGAAGGAGATGTACAACCTTAAATATGAGTATGTTTTCAAATCGGAGAAAACCGGAACTGCGCCCGCAGGAGGCGAACCGTTCGGCGCGGCGTATGTGAGCCTTGTAAATAATGATGAAATCAGCTTTTATATGACCGGCGTTCTGCCAGACACCGGGAAGATCATACTGAAAGATGGCTCCGGGCAAGTACTTAAACCGGATTCCAACATTATCACGGCGCCGCTGGCGAAAAAGCTTAGTGTGAGTACAGGCGACAGCGTGACCGTGTTCGATGTGGAAAACGGGAAGGAGCATACGTTTATCATTGAAAAAGTGGCGGATACGTACGCCGGCGAATTTTTGTTTATGCCGCTCGACCGATTCAATAAAGAATTTGGCTTGCCTGTGGATGCTTACATCGGTATTTGGAGCGACATGCCGATGAACTTTTCTCAGGGCGAGCTCCAGAATACCAAATCCATCGATGCCATAATCGCAGGCTTCGGCAGCTTGATCAATCAGATGGCGCCAATGATTTACGGCTTAATCTTTGCTGCATTTATCGTCGGTCTGATTATCATCTATATTGTAACCGGTATGATGGTTGACGAAAGCCGGGCCAGCATATCGCTAATGAAGGTGTTCGGATACAAAAAGAAGGAAATCAATACATTGATATTGGGCAGCAATACACTCATTGTTGCGGCAGGCTTTCTGTTCGGTATTCCCGCTTTGCTGGGAAGCATAGGCGCGCTGTATCAATCGCTCACAGAGTCATTGCAGCTCGTAATGCCGGTCAAACTTAATTTCTTCTATATGGTGCTCGGTTTTGTTATTGTAATGATTACGTTTGAGTTTGCAAAGCGGATGTGCAGAAAAAAAGTAGCCCGTATCCCGATGAGCGAAGCGTTGAAGGCGGGAGCGGAGTAAGATAAAGGCTTCCCCGACGCTTGAATCACATATAGACTCTCAGAGTTAAAGGGGAGTACGGAGCTGAAATAAGGCTCAAAGCGTGGAAATCAGACAGGTAAATCTGGATGTTAAACCCGCTTTCAATAATGGGTAAGGCAAACAAGCAGACAGCGTTCATTTTTCAAAAAAGGCAAGTAGTTAGGGAGCGTTCCCTAGTAGTTGTGGCTGTAGTAAATCAAGCTCTTTTTGCTGGTGAGCATACCAAGCGTCGATGTATTGGCACATCATAATACCGTAAATGCAGATGTACCACATTTTTGTAGAGCAGTGACGGCCTGCTTCGAGCTTGTAGTCGATCTTTTCCCGTTTATTGGAACGTTCCACGGTAGTACGACGTTTATACGTCAGCTTCCAAGCTTTCGAATCGAGCGGTGTCTTTGGAAACAAACGCGGATTGTCCTTGTTCTGCGTGTGGAAGGAACGTCCATACTTGGCTGTGGAGCAAGGCGTATTACAAGAGCACTCGGTACGCGTCGTCATCATCGGACAGAGCCATTTGAAACGCTTCTGGCGTTGAGATCAATGAACGGCTCGATGTGCTGATGCGCAAGCAGATCATAGATCGCGCCGGCATCATGGGCGGCATCGAGCAGCATCTTGTCGACCATACCCAAAGTGAATCGTTGCGAAAACTCTACCGTACTGCCAACAAAGCTCACGGCATCGAGACGCGAGGCAGGCTGGAGCCTGGAATACAGCGGCAGATCATGGTGGCTGTTAGCGGCAGTCAGCATGTACAAGTGGTATCCGTTGAAGTAGGTTTCTCGGATCATTTCGCTATACCGCGGGCATGACAATCACACAGCGGTATTCTTATTCACAAAACTCGTATTTTGTACATATGTATGTGAATTAAATAGTTCCCTTGTTCTATATATGTTTAGTGTGTATGTGATTTCTGTTCGTCAGACCGAGGGTTTGCCTCCGGCTTCCTTCAGATTCCGCCTCGCGGCGGACACCCTTGCCCTTGGCTAACAGTTCCTACTGCCAAGCCTGTAGCGGACTTTCACCGCCAAGTTATCGCCCATGCCGGGCGCACGTCAAAAAACAAACCATCATTGTATTTCTTGAATGATGGTTTGTTTACTTTAAAATGAAAATCTGTCTACATAGTTATCAACGTAGTAGTAATTTATTTTCTTGTGTCGGGTTGTCTCAGTCCAAAAGCGTGTTTATGCGAATACGGTCAATCTTTGCATCTTTGATATGGAACGTCATTACATCCACATAGTTGGCCGGCGTATACCGGTATTCATCCTCCGCGCTGGTCGCTCCATTGCCCATTGGATTCCCTTCGGGATATGCTTTTTTAAGCTGCTCAAAACTGTCGCCGACTTTAATATTTCGGACTGTGGAATATTCAGGGGCTGTAATTTCAATCGAGGTTATATAGAAATCAGTACCTTCTCCTGTATTAAAGGTTTCGATTTCAAGCCCTGGAAAGGTGTATACATTTTGTGTACGGCCAAGCAGTTGATCCATATTGGTCTTATCGTCTGCCGTATAGGTGTGGGATTTTTTCTCATCCGCTTTTCCCAACATGCTTTCAAGCTTTGCATCGTCAACGATATCGGAAAGGGCAATGGTATTGTCCTTGTAGACGAAAGCCAGCTCTTTTAAAATTACATTCCCGTCCTTGGGAATCGTTCCTTCCTTGATTATGCCGGAATCGGCGCTGCCGCCTGCCGGGTTACTGCCTGACGAAGGTACGGGAGCCTCCGGCGTACTCTCCCTGGTTCCCTGACATCCCGCCATAAAAGTCCCAAGAAGGACAATGGACATCATTAGGGCTGCTGGTTTGCTTAATGCTTTCATACGGGTCCCCTCCCAAACTGATTTCTTAATCTTATGAAGTCATCATATGAAAACAAATTATTAGTCTAATCACAATCTTGTATCATTCTTGTAACTTCATGCTAAAGGAAGAAAGATGGACACGGTGGTCCCGACGCCCACTTCGCTTTCAATCTCCAATTTACCGTCAAATTTCTCAACGATTTCTTTGCACATGGAGAGTCCCAATCCTGAACCTTTGGCCACGTGAGCATTTTCCGCCCGATAAAATCTTTCCTGCACCCGGGCAATTTCATCTTCACGGATCCCGACGCCCTCGTCCCTTATTTGGATGACCGCCGTCTCCTGCCTGATAAACGTCTCGATTCTAACCTGTGTGCCGCCTTGGGAATACTTTAAGGCGTTATCTACAATATTAGCGGCAGCATGCGACATCAGGATTGGATTGACGCAGGCGTAGACCGGTTTCCCCGGCTTGAAGTCAAGTAGAATGTCTTGGTCTTCCGCTTTTGATCTCATTTCTGCGGCCACACGTTCGGTTAACACGGTTAAATCCGTCTTTTCCTTACCCATTTCATCCGAACCTGCCTTGTCAAACCGGGATAACAGCAGCAACTCATTGATAAGCAGGGTCAGCCTGTCCGATTCATTTACAAGATGAGCATAGATCTTTTGTAATTCCTTGTCCTCATTCTCTTCCTCATATAAATATTGGGAAAATCCTCGGATGGCCGCAAGCGGTGTTTTCAGTTCATGAGAAACATTCGAAACAAACTGCTTCTGGTGCTGGATATACTCATTTAATTGAATGCCCATCCGGTTTAGTCCAGCGGCAAGCATCCCGAGCTCATCTTTTCTGTTCAAATTTACCTGCTGAAACTGCTGTTTGGAGAATTTCTCCGTGGCCCCAAGCAGATATTTGATCGGTTTTGTTGTATTACGGGCTATAAATAAGCTTGCTAATGTAATCAGAATTAGAAATCCTGCTGCCCCGGCAAGCAAGATATACCGGATTTGATCCATCATCACGTAGAAATACGAAAGGTCCTCCACAAATTCGAATACAAAGCTGTTTTGATAATATTTATCTTGAATAGGCACTGTAAAGTAGAGCAATTTAGCATCGGTGATGGTGTACGCATAATTCCCTTTGATGGCATTTTGAATGTTTCCCTGAAAAATTAGAGGAGTTCCATCATTGATGACAATGCCATCGACGGCCCATCCCAATAGCTTCTCACTGCTGTCGTAGATCCGCACTTCCTGGCCTGCAGATTTCAGCCTTTCCAAAGCGATTCTCGCCACCTCTTCAGCCGGTTCCTCGGCCGCCGTTCTATCCTGCATGGCAAGGGTTTCTCTAAAGGAGAGCTCATACAAGTCGGCCTGCTTCATCATTTTCTTCTCTATAGTCACAAAACTAAAGTAGTCGATAGCTTTGTTCACGGAAATAATAATAATGGCAAAGGATAATACGGAGAAAAACAAATAATTCAACAGCAGCCGGGTTGCATATTTCAGTTGGGGCCACCTCCAAGCTGGTAGCCGAAGCCGTAGACGGTTTTCACATATTTGGGGTTTTCCGTGTCGTCCTCCAGCTTCTTTCTTAACCGCATGATGGTCATATCCACGCTGCGGCTGTCCCCCAAATAATCAAAGCCCCAAACGAGCTCCAGAAGTTCATCCCGTGTAAAGACTTTTCCCGGCCTTTTAAGCAGCGTTTCCAGAATTTTAAATTCTTTAGCGGTCAGGGAAACCGGCGCCCCGTTCTTCAGCACCACTTTTCTGTCCAGATCAAATGCCAATTCCCCATAATACATCGGTTGGTCTTCCCCTAATGCATTCGGATCGCTGTTTTCATATCTCCTGAGGACCACTTTAATTCTTGCAATAAGCTCCCGGTTATCAAAAGGTTTGGTCAGATAATCTTCCGCCCCGAGCTCTAGTCCTAACACTTTATCTATAATCTCATTCTTCGCCGATAACATAATGACAGGAATAGCTTGTTTATTGGTGATTTCTTTACATAAGTCATACCCCGAGTAGTCCGGCAGCATTAAATCCAGTAAAACCAGGTTCGGTTTGAAGGAGTCCAGCTCCTTGAGCCCCGTACCTCCATCTTCCGCTGTCCGCACCATAAAATTTTCCCTTTTGAGCACAAGCTCAATTAAATCTCTGAGGGCTGCTTCATCATCAATGACAAGAATCTTTTTCACGCGATCCCTCCTCTTCTTACAAAGTTATTGTTATCGTATATAGTATCAAATACATGGTTAAACACCAGTTTCAGTCTCAAGCTTAACCTTATTTTTTATCTCGATACCTATACCTACTTTCAGGTGGTGATCGATCTATGAATGTTACGAACCACAAAGTCCAGGCGATGAGGCCCTTTCTCAAATGCGTATAAAGAAAGTTTATTGTTTAGTTTCGAGTCTAATATTACAATAAAGAGCCATGCAAATACGCACGGCTCTTTATTGTCTTGCTGTTTTGTTTTCCATTTGGCGCTAATCAAAAGACTTAATAAAATTTTTTTGATCCTTCGTAAATTGGTAGCCTCTTTTGTGGTAGAGTCTATGTGCTTGCTCGCGACTCGGATGGGACAACACTTTATGCCGGAATAACCCTCTTCCCGCGCCCAGTGCTCTAAATAATCCATTAGCTTGCTACCGATACCTTGATTTCTGTAGCGTTCTTTTACTACAAAGCCTAAAACATTGATCAAAGGATCGGCAAAAAGCAACTCATGGCGACTTCCATGGATATATCCAACAATCTCGTTATTGAGTTCGAATACAAAAATCTTATCTGTTGTCTCTCTTGTAATAATTCCAATTTTTTCCTTGACCTTTTCTTCGGTAAAACTTGAAAGATTGGGGTTAAATTCTCGATTCAACAAGTAAATGTCTTGATAGTCGGTTATATGGATTTCTCTTACTAGGTATTCCATAATCTACTCCCTACTCTTATTTTCTCTTTAATTCAAGGATTCGGCCAACTTAAATTGGTGGTAAAAAATTTATCATTTCTGCCCGACAATAAGTCCTGGGGACATTAAGATTGCATCTGTTTACAAACAGTATTCCTATCATAGAGAGGAGACCTGAGATGATTCGCTGTACGCCTTGATTTTATACATCAAAAGGAATTAATTCTGTTAGGTCACAGCCACTCACCTTAATTAGAGCGTCTCAACCAATTTCTGAATCTTTGAGTGGGAAATTTTATTTCCTCATGCAACAATTTGACCAGCTTCTCTGGAAAAAAACCATTAAACCAACTGAGATAGTAGTGAGTTTTCAAACTTAATTACCTCCATATGTACTATTAAGCAATAAACGCTAGACCCCCAAAATAAGTTTTAGACTGATCGTGAAAATATTAACAGCGACATCCAGGGCGTGAAAATAAAGTCCTAGACTGTCACTGTTTCATTGAACTTCGTCTCCCGTTAGCGCAATGATAAGGTTACGAATTTCACCTCAGGATAGCGGTTATCCGGACCTTTCAATAAGACTCCACCTTGATTTTTCAGATACATATCGAAAAAATCCAATATATAGGCATTGATAACGGAGTTCGCTCTTTCGGGAGCAATCTTTCCTGTAATGCCCAGCTTGTTGAAAATCGGAGAAATGAGCTGTACGTCGGCAAAATTCATATGCTCCGTATTTTCGATATAGAGCACTCGTCCCCCTTCACCGACCGTTTCGCGCATCCGTTCAAGCTCCAACTTTTTATCTTCCGTTACTTGATCCATCCGCTCTCTTGTTTCGCCCATACGGTTAAGCTCTGCATCTGTGTAGACCCGGTTATCCATCGCCATTTTTAATTGTTCGAAATAGCTTTCCGAGTTGATAAACAAAAACGGCTTTCGCAGACTCTCTCTGTCACGCAGTCGATAAAGCCCTCCATCAAGGTCTATTCCAGCCGCGATTCGCGGATCGTAAGAAGCGTCATAGGCCGTCGCTCCGCCGATGGAATGACCGAACACCCCGACATGACCGAGATCAATCCTCCCTTTTAGAAGACTTGGAATCTGCCCCGATTGGATGAGTTCAAATTGGTCCAGCGCAAACGCCACATCGTCGGTTAGAACTTTACCCAGCTTGTCGCGAGCTGCCCTACTCGTCCGGTAATCATCGTTGGGCGAGAACAAGTCGTTGGTTGTGCTGGTCGTGATTCGCCCGTCCGGAAACACGGTTGCAAATGTATTGTAGGTGTGGTCGATCACGGCCACGATATATCCGTGACTCGCGAGATTTTCGGCTTGTGACGTGTGAAGGAACCTGGAGGAGCCGTTGCCGGGATTCGCAAGGATCAGCGGGTATGAAGTCTGTGCCGAAGAGACTTCGGCCCCCGAATATGCATGACTGGATACGTACTTCAGGTGTTGAAAAGTAAACCCGGGAAGGCCATAGTCCGCGGCCATATAATCTAATATCTGGGGATCGGGAACAAAGGGAGTGTGCTTACCGGTGCCAGCTTGAGCCGGATACCATACCTGAACCATTAATTCTCTCTTACCATCTCTGGCTTCGTCGAAAATCTCTTCCCTATTTGTATCCACGAGATGAAAAGTTTGCGTTCCTACCTTAAATTCGCCTGTCGGTTCAGGTAGTTTAAATACAGGAAAAGTATACATGAGACCAGCTGTAACGATCAGCATGACCGCTATAGCGGTATAAGTTGAACCCAACATGAATCGTGGGATTTTTTTGGGACCGGTTTTTTTAAAAAAGCTATAACACGAAATGGCTAAAAAAATGATCGTTATGCAATATGGGAAAAGTAGCTGAACTCTGTATCCTTCTACCATCCAATGAATGACCAGTAAAAGTGTGGCGATCCCGCTTGCAACGAATACTGGAATTCTACGCCGTTCTTTTTTTAATAGGACTGTTAATGCAAACAAACCGATGTTTGACAAATAAAGCAACAGTTCAAACAGCCTCATCTCGACTCTCCTTTATAAAAATTTTCGCTTGTTCCAATATTATCCTACCATGCTGGCCTAAGCTATCGACTTTCCTTACATCTACCTTTCAATTTTGTAAGACGCTTACTTAGCACGTAACCATGTAGTGTAACCATTCCTGAGACTGATCGCAGCCCCTTCTATTGTCCCCCCGTAAAATCGCCCGATCTGGATCTCGGCATGTCCCACTGAACCACGATTAGATTTATGCCTAATCGGTAATCGATACCTAGTCAATTCTTCTGCACAAAGAACCGTCAATCACTTCCAGATCGACGGTTACAAAAATTCAATTCCTTTACATATGTCTCAATTGCTTTGTAAAAAATGGTCAAAGCCCATTTGCTATATTTGCAACTTGTTCAATCCCTTTAAAAGAATGGTTGTTTTTTGAATATCTCCGCCACGATCAATATACGCAGACCATTTGGGGAAAACTTCTTTGAAGAATACATTTCCTATATCGGTTAAATCAGAGCTCCGCAGTTCCAAATCGTCCTTGAGCGAACCATCCTCATGGAAAGGTTCTATAACAATTAGCTTGTGCTCTACTAAAAAATTCATTAGTACCGTTGTCATTGAAGTAACTTGCTGCCGATAAGACAAGCTTTTGCTTCTTATAGTGGACCCGCGGTACCTGTATATATTGCTGTAAAGTTCCGTTAACACATGTAAATGACCAATGAAACCTCAATGACTTCTTCAAACATCACTTCCATGAGCTTCCGATAATTCCGAGTGACATAGGGCAATCAGACAATTTTTTTAACCTGAGTGTCCCCCATATGTTATGATAAACATTGATATAAAGAAATCAAAAGGGTGAGTTTATGCTTAATTACACAGGGTTCGACAAGATATATCGTGATGTAATAATGGATATTATTGAAAACGGCACTGATCAAGATCCTGCTTTGGTTCGCGCAAAATACGCAGATGGCAGTCCTGCACCAACTAAGTTTATCCAAGGAATCAATTTTAAAATCCAACCTGAAGACGGATTACCAATTTTGCGCTCAAAACGAGTCTTTCAAAAAACGCCTTTGATTGAACTAGAATGGATTTGGCAAGAGCTATCAAATGATGTGACTTGGCTTCAAGACCATAAATGTAAGGTCTGGAATGAATGGGCAAACACAGAAAATACGATTGGTAAGGCTTATGGATATCAACTTGCCAAGAAATGTCGTAAAGTTTCCTGGCAAGTAGAAAAGTTAAATCAAGTTGAGTATGTACTGTATCAGCTTGAAAAAAATCCTAGTTCACGTAGGATCATGACCAGTCTTTGGGATGTTGATGACTTGGACGAAATGACCTTGGAACCTTGTGTTTGGGCTACAAATTGGAAAGTAAATAATAATGTGCTTGATTTACACGTTAAACAAAGATCTGCCGATATGGCCTTAGGTCACCCATTTAATGTCTACCAATATGCAGTATTACATAGATTAATGGCTGATCAATGCGAATATGATTTAGGCACATTGTATTGGTGTATCGATGATGCCCATGTATATAACCGACACATCGATATTTTAAAAGAACAACTGTCTCAACCAATTCCTGATTGTACTCCCACGCTAATTCTTCCAGAAAAATTCGATGAAGATGGTCAAAAACGTTCCTTCTTTGATCGCAGATTGTCTGAGGCCAAGTTGGTTGATTACGAACACAACGGTATTTTCAAGTACGAAATAGCTGAATAGTTAACAATATCTTCCTGTCAATACTTGCCTACCGCCCATGATAAGCATGATAATTCCAATTACTGCTAGAATAAACCGAGCCAAGAATGGACTCAATGAAAACATAGTTTCACCTTTTTTTATTGCAAGAAGTATTTCTGAAATTTTTAATTTATAATATTTATATTGTTCATTATTTCTAACAATTCATCGAGTTCCTTTTCTCCGAAAGGTAGTTCTAAAGAAGTCACCTGCATAAGACTAAAGTAATCTGGCTTTTTTACTTCCTTGGAAAAAGCACAGATACCAATTCTGTCCATTAATACATGATAATTTGTAGTTTTTATATCCCTATCAAATGCCTGCAATGAAATGAAATATTTAATATCCCCTTTAGTCGCTTCAATATATTTCCAGTTGGTCAAATCATAGCTTTTTTCCAGTTGCCGATGATTTGTATAATCAGGTCGTCCATTGCCCCCACGGTTCGTAGCTGTAAATCCTCTTTCAGATAGATAGCGTATGATTTTCTTTCTCTCATCTTCACGAAGCGAATTATATTTCTTCTTTGTTTCTAAAAATACATTATTTACCTTTTCGTCAACATTCATTAGTTTTATTCTCCTTTAAATATATTATAGAGTAATTCCGTTATCTCTTTGAAATTTGACCGTTTTCTTTTAGAACTCCGCCCTACTCGTCTCCTAATATTTCACCGTTGTCACGGAATCCGGAGCCTTCCTGTAAACATTAAGCTTCTTTCCGTTTGTAGACGCGCACCGCAAATAGATATGCGACGATCAGTATCCCTAAGCACCACGCAAGAGCGACCCAAATATCATTGCCTACTGGTTTATCGGACAGAAGCGCACGAATGGATTCCACGATCGAGGTTACCGGCTGATTTTCGGCAAAGGCCCGAACGATCCGGGGCATCGACTCGGTGGGCACAAACGCCGAACTGATAAACGGCAGGAAGATTAACGGATAGGAAAACGCGCTTGCGCCTTCCACCGATTTGGCGGACATTCCGGCAATCGTCGCGACCCAAGTCAAGGCAAGCGTGAACAGCATGAGAATACCGGCTACGGCAAGCCATGGCAGTAACCCCGCCGACGAGCGGAAGCCCATAAGCAAAGCAACCAGAATGATGACGACAACCGAAATCGCATTGGATACCAGCGAGGTCAGCACATGCCCCCACAGTACGGCGGAACGCGCTATCGGCATAGAGTGGAACCGCTCGATGATGCCCCGTTGTTTATCCAAAAACAAGCGGTAAGCCGTATAGGATATACCGCTTGCAATAGCCATCAGCAGGATACCGGCAACGCGGATTTTTGAGGTGACGCAGCTTGGCAAGCATGATCAGATTTTCCCGTCCGGTCAACATTTCATCCACAGCGGCGAATTGTCCGGTCAGACTAATCGCCTGCCGCACATGGTCGGGCTGCGTTGGAACATCGAATCCATTAATGGTCGCCGTTCCGCCGTCTTGCTTGAGCAGCGTGGCGAGGATTCTGACAGTCGTTGTCTTGCCCGCGCCGTTGGAGCCAAGCAGGGCGAAAATCTCACCTCGCTTCACTTCAAAATCGACGCCCTTTAGGACTTCTGTGTCCTTGAAAGACTTTAGCAGACCTTTCACTTTAATTGCTTTTTCCATCCCGATCCCCCCCAACAGATTCTTGATAAATGTCAGTGTAAGTTTTTGAATCTTTGATTAGATCGTCACAGAAAGCCGCTACGTCCCTGCCCGTCACTTCAAGCACGCCTTTCCCCGAGGCCGCGCCCTCTTCAAAAAGATCGACAATCCCCGAGAGCAATCCCGTCCCGTCGGTTAGCTCAACTGGGCCGATCTTAAAGAGATATTTTTGGATCTCTTTATAAACAATCTGGTAGTCCTGCGGGAGCGCTTTAACACGCGCCACGTGGGCTCGCCACTCTTTTTTGCCTTCGATGATATCTCGTATTCTCATCATATCCACCTCCTATTTGCCTAATTTTTTTGCAATATTTTGGTTGAGTTGCTCGCGCCACTTGTCGCGAAAAGTCTTTGCCCCTTCTTCGCCGGCCAGCGCTGAACAGAAGCCTTTGATATCGTCACCCAAAACCTCTCGGACACTCTGACCGTCCGCCGCCGATTCTTCGAGCAGGCCAAGCACACCGTCAAGAATTGGCATGAGGTTGCGACCGGTGAAATCGGAGTGTGGCCAAAGATAGGCATTAATTTTTTCCCATGCCGCTTGATAATCAACCGGCAGCTTTTTGGCTCGCAATTCAAAAGTTTTGAATTCTTTATTCATGTCACTGCCAGTGATTTTCTCCCAAAAATTCATTGTTTTTTCTCCTTTAACTCGTTAAGTTTTGATGATACGAACTCCCATTTTTCCCAGAACCTCCGCAGCTCCTCGCCCCCCGCTTCATTGAGCGCGAAGAACTTTCGCGGCGGCCCCATGTCGGAGGGTTTTTTGGTAACCTCTACCAGCTTGTTTTTTTCAAGCCGGATCAGGATGGTGTACACCGTTCCCTCCACAACATCCGTGAAGCCGAGGGCGTTCAGTTGCCGCGTGATTTCGTAACCGTAGGTTTCATTGCGGCTTATAATTTCAAGGACGCAGCCCTCAAGCACCCCTTTGAGCATTTCCGTTAGGTTTTCCAATACAATCACCCTTTGCTATTCTGTATGACTGGTATGAAGTATTACTTACTACTGCTATAAAGTAACACGTAGTAGCTGGTTTGTCAATAGGGTTTGCTCTGCCACAGAATCAGGTTATTTAAGAAAATAAAACCCACCGAAGGCGGTCAGCCTTGAACGGTGGGTTTCGTCTTTATTATCCGATTTGCGTTCATGCTTAAGGAGCGGAACGTTTTCCAAGGAATGAACGGAAGCGTGATGACAGCCGAAATATAAAGCCTATACATACCTGCTATTGCGGTTGGCGTATCCGAAGATTTGATGATGATCAAAGAAACGGAAACCATCACGCTGCAGGAAATTGCCGATGCCACGCATCTGAGCATCTCCGAATGTGCGCGAAGTTTTAAAAAGACAGATACCATGGAAATTCAGAAGCGGCATGGGGAAATAATGTACGTTACAACGTGCTGGAGGCTTGCTTTAAAAGACTTGACAACAGGGCGAGATCCGGAGTGTCGCCTTCCCGCAATTTGATCCACTTTCGTTCAGCAGGCCCTTCGAATTCTTTTGGAAAATCGATACTGTCTGCGTTCATGATCATGAACGCAATGGCATCCTTTGAAGGTGAGATCACCGCTGCATAATGTCCATTTTTCAAAAAGTGAGGTTTCTTGTACTGAATCCGTTCTTCTACTTCCGAAATTGTCTCATGAACCATCTCTCGCAGAGTTGAACTAATCTCCCCTTGCCATTTCGGCAGATTTTCGATGTAGGCTTTAACTTCCTGATTCATTCTGATTTCCCCTCCCATTTGATAGTGCTTAGCTCATGCTCTGAGTATACCACGATAAGAATATTTCAAGGGTTATTTTGAATTTAAGGTATTCCTTATTGATCAATAGTTTCTATAACGACAGCCTTTCCAAAATCTTCACTTAATAGAATCTCAATTAATTTGTGCGCAGTGTATTCAGGCGTTTGTAATTTCCCTTCCTCAGAAAGTTGAATGAATTCATTAACATATGGGAAAAGGTCCTTACTTATTATTTTTGCAGTTCCTATCCGTTCAATTGGGCTCACAGGAGTCAACATGGCGGCATTATTGATAAGATAAATCGATTCATCGTTGGAATAAAGCTCAATATGATTGAAGATGTCTTCGAAAAGTTGATCAATATCACCAATATTTGTTAAATCATAATTAAAATAATCAATTCTGCAGCCCTTTTCCTTGGCTTGATCGATAATCCGTTGGTTAGTAGTTCTAGAGATGCATATAAGGTGGTGGTTCTTATCGATTAATTGATTAGCCAAACGTTCACCGATTCCTCTTGATGTACCTGTAATAATAATATGTTTCAAACGTATCGCTCCTCATAAGCTACTATGTATTTTCTCGCATAATAATTCTATTAATAGTCTCTTCCCAAATCATCTGATATTCCATATCCATCTTCATCATTTTACATCTAGATAAATTATCAATAAGCAGGGTAAGAATTTTAGAGCTAACTTCGATTTTTGATGGTTCGACAAGACCCAATTCAGAACCCTTTGACAATAAATTAAAAAAACCGTTTACAAAATCTTGTTGAACTTTCAATAAGGGAGCTCTAAATTGCTCATCGCGCTCGGCCAGCATCGAAAACTCACTAAGTACTCTTAATGTTGATCGGTACTCTTCGTCATCGCTTGGCAGCATTTTTAAACCGCCTCTAATTATCGTCTCTACAAAATTGTCTTTATTAACGGATCCAGTATCAAAGTAAGCAGCAAAATAATGATCTCTGAAAATATACTCAAATGTTCGGCTAATCAACTCTTCTTTCGAGTCAAAGTGGTAGTATATGGAGGATTTAGTAATTCCCACTCTTTTGGAAATCATGCCCAAACTCGTTCTCTCTATCCCATACTCTGCAAAAAGTTCATATGCTGCTTGGATGATATGACTAGATGTAATATCTCTTTTCTTGATAGCCCTCAGGCCCCCTTCATTGAGTTAAGGCCATTATAAGGATTTTCCTAATGTATTGTCAATAATTTAACGACCGATCGTTCAAAAAAATGCAATTCAATTTATATAAGGATGACTGACCTCAACCAATAGTGAATACGTCAAGTTAAAGCCCTCCAAATGAGGAGGGCTTTAATCAGTCGAAATGTATGAATGGGCTGTCCCCTACTGTCCTCCAGTGGGGCCAGGAGCTGCTTGTGGCGGTCCACTCGGTTTGGTAGCTGCCATCATTCGCATAACTTGCCGGCTTGGTTTCGGATGCGGTTTGCGCCGTTGCCATTTTTCCTTGCGACAACAGTTTCCCGTTCTGAACAGGAACCACTACATCGTCGTCAACGTTGTACAGGATTTGGTCAAAATAATCATAGAAAGCGTAACCATTGGAGAACCAAACCGGGAGCAATCGTTCCTCGGTTGTCTATCGGCTGTTTTTCGGCTTCTACTACGATCAAGACGTGTGCCGCGCAGACCTGAATTTGAAGCCAAACCTTGTCCCTCAATGCACGGAATGGGAACCTGCCGGAACTTTGGGCGCGGGATCACGGATGGATTGCTTCCGGGGTTCCCGACGAAACCAAACCTTGAATGCTTACTTTCATATTGAATACCCTCCAGCATTTAGGTACTCTTGCTCCCATTCGTCGACAGGAATGGGGATGATGCGATTCAGGTAGCACTCCTTATATTTATCCAGACCAAATTTTATGGAGTATGACCAGTAAAGCCTATTCATCAAATCTTTGGCCGTATGCAATGCCGTTAATTCATAAGGCTCTAATCGTTCAAGCGATTTCGCGGGATAGATATCCGCTTCCACAATCGGATTGCCCATTCCCAGATCGCCGGTGTCGGGATCGATAGACACCAAATTGAATCGAGGAGAAAATGAATCCGGGTGATTTCCAAAATCTTGACTGATAAAATGTTTCGGTAAATCCACATCTGTTGTGGGGACAATCGCGGTATCTTTCAATTTTTGCGTTGCGGTCTGCTTCACCGCCGAATGCAGCACTCGGATAACTCGAAATTCTTGAATATCCTGTAATTTGACCTTGTCCCAAGCGGTGATAGAATTTTGCGAAAAGGCGTTAAACAGAATAATATATGGCTTCTTCAGCAATTGAATGACTGTTGAAACAGATTCAGTAACAGGTATAAAATATACCTCGTTTTCTTTCCAGCTAAACCGATTTAACATAACACCAAACCGCCCTTTGCATCATTTTTGCCCCTCACACCTTTATTGGAATCAACTTAACATTACCTTTTCCTGGAGGATTAGGCAAACCTCGCGTTCGATTCATAATGGGCATAAAAGGTGGTGCAATTCATCGTTGCTCTCTGTGCGATATCCTTGATGGTCATCGAATCAAATCCTTTACTCCGCAACAAGTCTCTGAATGCTTCCCTTATTAACATAACAAGCTATCGGTTCGACGATGACATCCACGAACGGAAAACGGCCATCTCCGCCCCATTGGACGGAAATGGCCGTTATGACGGCGCCTTTGCCGTCAGCTCGCCTTTGCGAGTTTTAAGCTGCGAACCGATGCCGCAGCGTATACGAAGAGCGCGGTCCAGATGAGCGCAAACCCGATAAGCAGAACCGGCGAGACCGATTCCTTGAACACGAATACGCTCAGTACAAGCATTATCGTTGGCCCGATGTATTGTACGAAGCCTAACGCGGACAGCGACATCCGGGCGGCCGCCCGCGCAAAGAAGAGCAGAGGCAGCGCCGTGACCACGCCGGAGAGAAGCAGTTCGATGAACGTGGACGCAGGTAGCGACCATGCCGTCGTCTTTCCCGCGGCGGCCAAATAAATCCAATAGGCGAGCGCGACGGGCAGGATTACAGCCGTCTCCGACAATAAGCCTACAGAAGCGTCTTGTACGATCTTCTTTTTCGCGAGGCCGTACAAGCCAAACGAAACGGCCAGTGAGATCGCGACCCACGGGAACCGTCCGTAGTCGATGGCGATGATGAGCACCGCAACGCCAGCGATGGCAATCGCGAGCCATTGGCCGCGGCTTGGCTTCTCACGAAGGAAGACGACCGCCAGCAGTACGTTCAGCAGCGGGTTCAAGTAATAGCCGAGACTTGTCTCGACAACATGGCCGCTGTTGACCGCCCAGATGAAGATGAGCCAGTTAGCGGCGATCAACAGGCCGCTGGCGGCGAGCGACAGCAGGAGCGAGCGGCTGGCGGCAATCCGCTTCATGTCACCCCAGCGACGCTGGACTGCGACGAGAATACCCATGAAGACGAACGACCAGACAACCCGATGTGACAGTATTTCGCCTGCCGGCACATTGTCGAACAACTTCCAATAAAGCGGGAGAACCCCCCACATGATATACGCGATAATCGCGTTGACCAGACCACTTTTCATAATGAATCCCCTCTTCTCTCTCTGATGTCTGAATGATTACTTTACATTTTTTCCAATGTTTTTGTTTTGGCAAAATCTCCGACCTAAAACAAAAAGACCGCAACGTATGCGGCTTTCCATGGTTTCTATAGGTTCCTGTCGTTTTCCACTAACGCAGTTGCCCCGTACTGAACATACCGTTCCGATTCTAATCGGTCTTGTTCCTTTTTGTCAATATACAATAATCATGCGGTTGGGTTTATTTTGCGGCTCGATGCAAGCAGAAACGGACTAGCGTATGGTCGAACGCTAGTCCGTTTCTATAGCTCATTGAACCTTATAACTTACCTTGTTTCGAATGTTTCACCCAAGTGGAGTTTTCGATCCCGCCGGTTTTGCAAGCATAACGGATGCGACTTTCCGTTGCGTGATTGTTCGGGACGCGGCCTGTCCATTTGCGGTAATCATCCAGCGTGGCCCAATAAAGTATTCTCAGCTATGCTTCTTCGTTAATATCCATTCCTTGATTTGGTTCGCCACTTGTGCAGGTGGTATATTCGTAGTGTCTATGATCGGTAAGTTTGCGTAAAAATAATTTTTATACAGTTGATCCGCGTAAATATTCGTACCCTCTATCCCCTGTTTCGTCCATTTGCCGCGTTTCTGCAATCGTTCAGTTCGGCAGGAGCTATTGCAATGGAGCAGTAAATAGTGGACTGGATGAAAGAAATGAAAATGATCACATATATTTACATCGTACGGATAAGGAACGGCTCCAAATAAAATGGTCGTATTCCCGCTTAATGAGTTTGCATATGCAATCCTGAGCCACAGTTGGCAAGCCGTCTGGAAATTTCCATCGACAATGATCGTGTCCATATCATAAACATTGAAGCCAGAACCCATTATTTTACGTACTACCTTTACAGCTGTCGATTTCCCTGAACCGCTAGTTCCTGCAACAATATAAAGAGGAAATGTCATCTATTCATCTCCCTTCCTGGTCAGTGAGGAGCTATAGATATAATATGGCAACCGAGTGGTGCAGGTACTGGGGAAATGCGGTTTTTTCGAAATTCACTGTTTTATGAGTTGATATATTCCGATAAAATCCCCACCAAACCATACTTATACTCGCTTAAATCATATAAAGAGTTATTCACTTTTTTCTTGGCTATGGTTAAGCCGTTAAAAATTTCTTCTTCCCATTCCCTCCTAGCTTCAAGAACCCGCAAAGTTCCTCCTAACCCTTTGTAATTATGCTTTTTTCCGTACCCTTGGTTTGTATAATATTCAATAAATCCCTCTGACCATTCTTTAGGCCTTTCCTTTACAGCCCTTCTGAAAGAAAGATCAAGATCGTTTTGTTCTATGTAAATCAACAATGGATTTAGCCGCTCAACGATGGTTGCGAGTTCTGTAACGTAACTTATAACGTCTTCCTTTTTTGCTCCATATTTAATCATCCCCATGGTTACAGGGTTTTGTATAAAACAGCAATCAAAAACAAACGTTTCCGAACCATTCAAAGCATTTTCCGTAAACTTCTTCCATCTTTCTACAATCCGCTTCCTGTTTTGATCCAACGGCAATTCATATACATCGTTTTTGGCAACGGCGTGCAGCAATTCATCTGGAAAATCTGCCCCATACTCATTCTTTATTTTTCGATATTGCAGGAAGTAATGGTTATTTTGTTTTATCACATGATGACTTAACAAGTCCTTGAAATTTATATGGGTACTTAATAGCTCATCGAATTCACATTTCTGAAAAAAGGCGACTCCCTCGTAATCAGCGGGATGTTCTGGATTTCCTTCCAAGAATAGCTGCGATTTCATGTTCATCTCTGTAAGTATTTCATGAACCAATTGAGCGGTTGTTGTTTTCCCGAATCCCGGTAACCCCTCAATCAGGATTAATTTCGAATTCATCATTGGGCCCCCCATTCCTGATTAGGAGGATAAGCAGGGAATTTCCTGCTAATTCCTCATCTCATAGATTTTTTGCAGAGTGTTGATGTGCAGCGTTCTTTCATCGTTTTGTTCTTGGGGGTGGTTTCCCGATCCTGCGTCCATAAACCACTCTACAAGCCTGTATCCGAACAAGAGTAGAATCATCTCATAAACGCAGTTATCCGTTAGGTGTGAAACGTCCGCGTATTCCGAAAAGCCCTTGTAATACGCCGGGATACATCTATGGTAATATTCAACCATGTGTTCAATATCGGCTTCATCCGCGATCAAACTTGCGACATCTTCACCCAAATAACCCCATCCCGCGGTATCCCAGTCCAGGAGTATGGTTTTACCGTCTGAATAGAATAGGTTTGCCACCCAAAAATCCCTGTGACACAGCACGATCGGCAGCTTTTCAATACGGTTGAATATTTCATCTGCTTGTTCATCAATGTCGATGAGCATGTTACACAAGTGTTTCGGGATTTCGCAATCGTCGGAGCGTATATAATCGTACACTCGATTCCATGACCCATAATGAAGATAGAAGTTCTTCATATAATTCACGTTGCTCAGGTTGGTCAAGCTCTGTAAAACCACTGGCTGCTCGGCATATAACTTGCCTTGGAACCGCCCTAGTTCCTCGGCTGCGCGTTCATACATATCGCCGGTCAAGTCTAAACCGGATATGCCATCGATATATTCCATCCAAATCTGCGTTTCGTTTTGTTCTTCGTTCATTTCAGCGTGATAACATTCAGGCCAACGGAATGATTCTGAAAACAGAACGCCTAAATTGGATTTATAGAAGTCATATTCCCTACGCCAGGAATCGGGATCACCGTAGCGCTTCCATTTCTTTTGCGTCTTTAAAACGATTTTATAGGGAAAATCCCCGCCATCCGTGGTTTTGGCATAGCCCGTTACAACCTGTACATCCCCCACTGTACCGCCATGCAATGATTTGGTTTGAAAATCGGCGCTGACTATTTTTGTACCGAGCATATTGCTTAAAATCTGTGTCAGTGTTGCGGCTTTTAATTCGCTCATTATGAAGCCCTCCATTCCACTGTTAATAAGGTTAAACCCGCAATTATACATAAACATCATATTTGAAAAGATGACAACGACGAAAGGTCGACTATAAATATACTCATCTATTCCCTCATCCAGAGCTCATTTTCATAACAAAACCTCCCGTCTAGAAGCTATATTTTAATTAGCTCCTAGACGGGAGGTTATAATTTTACCGATTGATATGATACAAAATCGCACTGTAAAGAAAATCCGCTAAATCCTCACTGCCATACTGATTAAAATAGTTTTTAAATCGTGCATCGAATTTGTAGGTATGGGCAATGCAAGCCAGTAACTCTGCATCACAAGTCATGAATTGACTTAGATTTTCTTTCCACTCCTCGATGAGTCGCTGCACTTCATCGGAGGCAGGATCCTGATCGATACAAGCCGCCATTTGTTTGAATATTTCCTCCATAGATTGAAAGCGTTCCTCTTGATCCTCTGAAGATAATTTTTCCAACGTTTCATTAAACTCTTTATACGTTTCTGTTTCACCATAAATGAATTTTGCCTCATTTGCGTATTGTTCTTTCAATGGCAAAACGGAAGAATTGTTAAAGATTTGCAACTGACTAATGTCCTTCCCCGAAACGTATTCGTCGAGGGCTATCATGATGGTTTCTAGTCTTTGTTTTTTCGATAATAGGGTTTGTCTCTTCTTCTTTAATATTAGTTTCTGTTCTTGTTTGGTCAGCTTTAAAATGTCCGCAATCTCTTTCAAGGAAAAATCCAATTCCTTGAATAGCAAAATCGTCTGAAGCGTTCCCAGACTGCTTCGATCATATAGGCGATACCCTTTTTCCGTCAGATGTGTCGGTTTAAATAAATGAATTCTATCGTAATAATGCAGGGTCCGAGCTGTAATGCCCGTAATCTGAACAATATCTTTAACAGCTAATAATGGTTTCTTCATCCCAAAATCCTTTTACCTCGTCTAGTATTTGAGCGGCAGGGGTTACTGTGGCCTCAAAGATCGTTCTTCCTGTTTTTCTTAAATAATATCGGATTAAATAATATCCGCAAGCGTAGCCAGCGCTATAAGGCATATTGACTGGTTTAAAGTTTCGAAGTTTTGCGATCTCGTCACCGTAAAGATACGGAGCAAATTTATCAAACCCGGTTAATTGCAATTGCTCTTTAAGCACAGGCTTTATGCGCCTGTTAAGTGTTTCTGCGTTTGTTTTCGTTACCCAAGGGCCGAGCAATTCTTCTCCAAACAGGAACGTAGCATAGTTTTCGGCCAATCCTTCACTTACAATTAGTTCGCCCAAATTAACGGTGTGATCCCACTGAATAAATTGATACCTCACATTATGGTTGCATTCGTGCGCCAGCGCAGCCTTCATTCGAGGAATCGTGTACTCATTTGGCAAGATTGTGCCCCAGATAAACCCGGGAATGCCCCCAAAGCCGCTATATCCCTCGTTTATGGTTAAGGAACGGTTTTCCGGATTCCCAAGTTGAATGGTAAACAAATAGTCGGATACGGGGAGGTTTATTTCATGTTCAATAAATAGTTGTAGGCTTTTCTTAACAGTTTCCTCACATTCTAGCCAAAAAGAATCTGACGAAATCAACTCCACCTCGCGTAGAATCTGCTGGTTGATCTGATCTGGGGATCGATGCATCATACTATTAAACGTAATAACGTCAAAACCATTCGCCTTTTCAGCTCTAAAACGGATCTGTTGAATTTGCCATTGTTTCATAAAGGGAGCCATCATTTCGTTTCTGAACAATTCAAGCTTTTCCTCGGGCGAAGCCTGGGCTATTTTTTGATAAATTTGATCTGAACGCAGTGATTTTATATTCATTTCTCCCACCCCAAGTAGTTTATAGGGAGAATTATGCACTATGACCCAACGTCATAGTCAAGAACTTTGAATCAAATACTTCATTCAGAGGATTATTAAATGGGTAGTAGTAAGTTAGATGAATTCTTTTCGGGATTTCTTTGTAACAGGTTGAAAAAGCCACTTGCACTTTCTCATTATCTCTGCATCATCCATTTTATGGAAGATGCTAACTCGTCCGTTTTGGCCGACGCAGACAAATGACCGATCTGAACGGTTGAGACAGGCTTTGGCTTTGATTTACCCTTTAGAATTGTCCTCTGTATAAGCTATCTAATATCCATACCGAAACGTATATCCAAAGGATCATGAGGATACTTATTGGTATGAACCAACCTTCTCGAAAGATTAACAAATGACATAGATACCCTAAATATATAGTAGCACCTACAACGGCAAAGACTGCTGCTTTCCATATCCAATGTTGCCGGAAGTACCCCCATACCATAATTGGATATGAGATGGTAAAAAAGACTAGATATAGACCGTACCGGCTTATTTTGGGGTTAGAAAGCAAAGTTGCCTTAAATCGCATAAGGCCGGACAAGTCGAGTACACCCCATAAAAAGAGTACAGTACAGACTGGGAACATTCCAAATATGATATAGCCATAGTAGTATATCGTTCGAAGCCCCTGGACTAAGCGGGAGTACATCCATTTCGTAATGACAAACATCAGGAGCAGTCCAATGAATGTCATCCAGGTTTTCCACCAATGTTGACTGTATATACCCAACGCCTTAAAGAATTCTTCCACTACACAGTAAAGGAAGGCAACAACCACATACCAAGAAAACAGCTTTTGGCGAACCGCCAATAACAACGCAGATGCTGCCACAGCGGTCTGCGAGAACAGGTTGCCCACTAACACATCATTAAAGGGATCAAGGTTTGGACTGCGGATAATCTTTGGGTAATATACATATGCATCTAGGAAAATAAGGATAAATGTTTCGAAATATAGAGGAAGGCCGACAAGAGTCAAATAGAACGCAAAGGTTCTGCAGCGGTTTTCCGAAAGGTACAAAGTATAGACGACTTGAATTATGGTTGTGACACCTAATAACAAATACCAGATGGTATTAGACCAGAAGTGGCTCATAACAAGACTCTTTTCAATAAGGGGAATGTTGTAACATAAAATTATTATTACCATTTTTTAAGTATAAAAACGTACTGAAAGACGAAGGAAAAATAAATAGTCGAACTAACGAGGATATCCGGACAATGAGTACGCATTATATCCCCGCCAATCATCCCATGATTAAAGCACTACAATCGGCTTATCAATCAATTACAGGGGATGAACCCGCGCTTTTAACATCAGGCGGGGCAACGTATGCATCGTTATTAAAAAATGCTGTGGCTTATGGTGCGCTGTTCCCAGGTAAGGAAAATAGCTCTCACCAAAATGATGAATTTATAGAAATCGATGATTTAATCAAAGCGACAGCCTTCTAAGCCAGAGCATTATATGAATTAAGCTACTTATAAAATCAAAAATGTTTCTTATAATCAACGAAGGAGCTGGCCGCGGCTGGTCCTATCGCCTTTCGCCGATATGACCGTTAAGCTGAACCGTATCATACGATAAAAGCTGAATCATTGTGTTCCTCGCCTGTCAGTTATACGGTGCACCGCTGGAGTTTATCCAGGGAATGCTTGGGCACGAAAAAGCATCCACCACACAGATTGATGCTCAGCTTCGTGGAGAACGGCGAAAAGAATTGTACCGACGGTATCTTTAGGAGTTTGTACTAACCACCAACTACTGTGGTCATCTGAGATCGTCAGGTCAGGATTGCTTTAGCCTAGAGTAAGAAAAAACGCTAAGTCGGTCACCTCCGAAGGCTCAGCGTATATTTTCGTTAAAATGTTGGCGGGACCCCGAAATGAAGTATGTTGTTGCAGAAGGAAATAAGGTAATTGCACAAAAGATTATAGTCGGTCAAGATGTTCAAAGCATCATAAATATGCGGGTTAGCGAGCGCCTCCCCCATCCCCATAAAGGAGACGCTGTCCAAGCTGTGACTGTTCAAGTGAAAATATAGCAATTGATCGGTAATTTCGTCGGGCGTCAAATTTCTTTTCAGTCCGATCGTACCGGTGGCGCAAAACTTGCACCCATACTCACAACCGCACTGAGTTGAAACACAATATGATTTCCACCCGGGATAAGGAAAACGATACCGGAATGGGAAACGTTTTCCTTACAGGCCTCATCTTACAGTTTATAAATCCAAAAGGCGTTCTTATGGGAGTAACGGTAACAGCAACCTTCATTGTTCCCTATTCAACCTCTTACTTACATTATCTTTCGTTCTCTTTACTTTTGGGAACGGTAGGGTTTATAAGCACCTTCAGCTGGAACCTGCTTGGCTCGCTCTTCCAAAAACTCTTGGTACGTTATGACATCCATTTAAAATAATCATGGCGGCCATGTTGGTATACTGCGCCTTTTCAATGACTCTCAAATAGGCAGCGGTGTTAAAATGTTGGATGCAATTTGCTAGTTGTTCCGCATGAGTTAAGACAAGCATATGATCGGCCCCTCGAAATATCAGGGGCGGCCGCACTTAACTTAATTCTTTGAATTGTCCATAGATGAAACAATATTCATTAGAAATTGCATGTTTGGCATATTAATGCCTAATCCTAAGCCGGTTTCAAAAATCTCTTTAAAATTCTGCACCATTTCATCAATGCTATCTACCGCATGGGCAGTATATCTTTGCATTACAGGATTTTTAGTAAAATTTAATCGAAACATCGGGTACAATAAGAATAGTGGAAGTGAGATCATTTTTACCTCCCCATACTTTTTTAAGTTGACCCCCCGTTTTTCACAAATTTTGTAGCATTCCCGCATAGCTTTAAACGACGTTTTAATAAGCCGCTTATCACTCAGCAATGTATTGATATCGCGATACTTTGCAAGAGCCGCACCTAATGGAGCCGATCCAACATTATGCACCCATAACCAATGCAACGGATTTTCTTCTATTTGAGGTATAATACCACAGCTTTTAAACAGTTCGGACACATTGTTTAGAAGCGACTGCTGTTCCGGATAGACTGCCCCAAGCATCATATCGTCTCCTAAATTGGCCCAGAGCTGATTTCCACGGAAAGTCCCGCCTCCGCCTGCGTATCCCACAACATAATGGTTCTTGCCGAGTATTTTGTCATATTCGCTGCTCATGTTCCAATCCAATGTCATAAGAAGGTAATTTGCATTCGGAACCTGTGCTGCCAGTGTACGCAGAACTTCTGGTAGCTGAATGGTTTTTACAGGAACTATAATTAAATCATAGTTGCCCTTCGCATCATCAACACAGTGATATGTATAACTGCCGGTTGTATTCTGATGTTTTTTATCCTGACGCTCGTCAATAAAATCAAAGGTGATTTTATTTTTGTTCAAAAGTGCCAGCTTCTCCTGACGGACATAGTGAAACACATGGTGTTTTTGGGACAAGGCACATCCATAAAGCGATCCGATCACGCCGGTGCCGACGATTAATACGTTCATAGTAATACTCCTCTATTCAAAATGGTGAAGAAAAGAAAGCAACCCTGGCTTTGCTTTCAGAGCGTTTGTAAGGAAGTTATCGAAAGCTTTTAATTTGGTGGGCATCTCTTTCGGCTCCCAGCCAAACAAATCCGCATCAAAATAGAAGTTCGTTAACGTGAGGATCATCTCTGCTGTCTCAAGTGGATGCTCTGTTTCAAATATTTTTTCCTGAATACCCTGTTCGATAATTTTTGCATATAAAGGAGCTAATGTTTTAACCAATGCTACCATTAATTTTTGATGGAAAATTGCGTTAGATGTAGTATTTATACTTTCCAACTTCATCTCATTTTCTTTGAATAATTCAATACAAGAAATAATTAGATTTTTAAGGTTGACCTCTGCCGGTAATTTTCCATTAATCTGTCCAGTAACCTTCTGATAACAATCTTTTGCATACAATGATACAGCCGCGTCAGCGCATGCTTCCTTGGTAGCAAAATAATGATAAAACGCTCCTTTTGAGATATTAAGTTCCTTTACAATTAAAGAAAGCGTTGTGTTTTCGTATCCATACTTGATAAAAATATCAAATATTTCTTTTGAAAGTTCATTTCTTTTATTCTCATATTTATCGTTTGATCTTGACATGTTTTACCTCCATTAAATAAACCGACCGACGGTTTAAATATAGCACGAATTTTGAGATTGTCAACATTGTTTAACTTTGGCATCGTATTCCGGAAAACCGTGCCAGGCTTTACGCCAAAAGTGAATAGAAAATGCTGCGGATCTGCAGAGTAATAAAACCGGAAAGTAACGGGAAATCTAACAAGGATCTCAGGTCAACTCTGGACCGGAAATATGAATAAGGGGTGGAGCACGATGAAAGTAGTGGTGACAGGAGCAGCCGGAAAAATCGGCCGATGGGCGGTAAGAACCATAATGGAAGCCGGTCATGATGTTATAGCCACAGATCGATTATTAAGGGAGGAATCTGCATCAAAAAATTTTATTCAAGCGGAGTTACGTGATTATGGTCAAGTCTGTCAGCTTTTGATGGGAAAAGATGCCGTTGTCCATCTTGGGAACATCCCAACCGATGTAAGGAATACCCCCCAGGCGATATTCGAGAATAATATGCTGGTTAACTTTAATATCCTTGAAGCATGTAAAGATTTTAAAATCCCCAAGCTGGTATGGGCATCAAGCGAAACGGTTTTGGGCTATCCTTTTGTTCCGGAACAACTTGATTACCTTCCTGTTGATGAGGAGCATCCAACTACAGCAAAGTCATCGTATGCCATGGCGAAGCTTCTGACCGAATACCTAACTGGCATGTATCACAAACTTACGAATCAACAGCTCGTCACCCTGCGCTTTGCGAATATGTATGAACCTGATGAATATGAAAAAATCCCGATCATGCATTGGAATGATGAACAAAAGGATATTCAAAAGAAAAACGCCTGGGCCTATTGTGATGTTAGAGATGCAGCTAAGGCCTGTCTTCTTGCAATAGAGAAGGACAATTTAGGTAATCAGGTATTCCATATCACAGCTCCGGACACCATCATGCCGGATCTTAGCCAGGATTTGGTCAAACGATTTTTTCCCAATGTGTCCTTAAAGAGAGAGGTGCAGGGACATGAGACGCTGATGGCAATAGATAAGGCCAGGAATATTCTTGGATATGAACCGCATTATTCATGGCGAAGTGTTCTTAATCACGACGGTACAACGAAAGCGCTGCCTGAAGATCAGCTTGCTTTATCTAAAACAAACATATAATAATCAGATTATAAGTTAGTTCCTGGGGCGGGTTTTTGCTTACCCGGAGGGAAACCGGCATAATCGATCTGCAATACTTGGGCTAATTCCCGGTCCACTGTAACCAGATCCATTTTGTTGATTTGTGCCAAATCCGTTTTGCCAAGGACGTAAGCGACTAATTTCATTTCTTCGACGGACGACTTGAGGAAATTGGCCAAATGTTCAGCACCCTTTTCAACGTCCAAATCTTCTTTGAACTTTCCCAAATATAAAGGGATTTGCGGCGGGGGGGCGGTCGACAGCGCCTCCGCCATTTGCGTCTGAAGTAGGGCTATCAGGGCGATTGAACCGATGTAGACCGCGTCCGCCCCTAATGCCATTGCTTTGAGAAAGTGCCCCGGAGTCGTTAACCCCCCACTAGCGATGACGGAAATGCTTTGTTTGACTCCGCGTTCTTCCAAATATTGAACCGTTCTTGCCAACGCAAATAACGTTGGCAGCCCGACGTCATCCAGAAGTGTTGTCGGACCTCCCTGCGTTCCTGCTTCCGCACCATCCACGACAAAATAATCGACTTTCGCTTGAACGGCCACCTCCAACTCCCGTTCCATAAAATGAGTCGCACAGATTTTAATGCCTACCGGCACTCCGTATTTGCTTTTCAAGTTCTGTACCAGTGAAATAATGTCCTCCGTTTTGTTTACTCCCAAGATACGGGAATGAATGACGGCATTTTCGCCGGGTTCCAGTTTTTTGGCGATCCGCAAATCCTGCTCAATCTGGTGCGATCCCATCGATTTCGGGGCGGCCGCAAGAGCTCCTTGACCGAGCTGGATTTCTATAGCGTCCAATTGCCGGAGAGATTCATCGTTGTTCATCCATCCGCCGCGATGATACTGGCCGATGAAAAACTTGGCTTCCCTTCGCTCCTCTTCGATTAAAGGGGCTTCTCCTGAGTTGGTTGCCGTACCGGCTTTACTGGCACCGCGAGCCAAAGCGACCTTCACCTTCAAACTTAGGGCTCCACCATAAGACATGCCGCTGATGAGAATAGGAATTTCCAGATGTAGTGGCTTTTTCGCTTGAGGACCAATAGTGACGCCTGTTTGGATTTGTACGTCGTCTTGCGTGGGCAAGCGGAACATATGAACGGGGTTAAGCAAAATTTTCTGCCAGTCCGACAACACAATCGGACTTCCCAAAGTACGTTTGATTGCTTTTCCGCTTTCCGCCCGTATCCCGGCTTCAATGATCACCTGCGGCGTCAGCTTTTGCATAATTGTAAACATGGAAAACACATTTTCCGTATATGGATCTTGCATCATACGCTTCATATAATGGTCCACCATGGTGTCCATTACACCATTCGTCATTTTGCGAATTATCCAACGAAACAATGAAATTCCCCCTTGTGCGCTAATGTTCTTTACATAGCACCGCTAGTATTATGAAAGGAAATGGATTGGCTGTTATGTATTGACTTATTATTTGTTAATGAGCCCATCCTATTCATGGGATTCCGTATACTTAACGACCTAAAACAAAAAAGCCGCAACTTCTCCGGCTTTCAATATCTATATGTTCTTCTCATTTGACAACTTTAAGGCGTCCCCCGCCCGGTTATGTTTGATAAAGTAGGATGCTTTTGGGTACCCTCGGATGTCCCTTTAGCAAAGTTCTCGTTGTCTGGATGGAGAAATTGAATCGGCACGAGAACCTCATTCATTTTGAATCCCTTTGAACCGTAGATAACGAAACGAGGACCGGACCGGCAAAATCCGAAGCTTCCTCACCTTTTGGATTGCGAAGACGGAACAGGAACGCGTCACCTGTTTCCGACTTCCACACGATATAATCGCGAATCCCTTCACCACTCGAGGCTTGAAGATAGATCTCGGCGGAACCCAGGGGATGCTCGACAAGCTCACCACTAAAATCGGATACTTCGCCGAACTTTTCCAATTCCGCCTTTCCTGCAGTTTCGAGCTGCTTTAGATCATAATTTGCAGGTAGCGATCCGATTTTGACATCGTATTCCGGATTGCTGCTAAGAAACAGACGTCCTTCGGCAGCGTCGAATGCAAACTTTTCGAATACATATAAAGAAAAGCCCTCACCTTGATGCAAAGTGGCCGTGTGTGATTGGTTGCCCTCACCAGTCATCAAATCAAATGTTTCGGTCTGGGGACGCGTCACTTCGGGAAGGGGAGCTTTCTCGTTCTCAGCCGCAGGAGCCGTGGCCGATTCATTAGCCGGTGTTGAAGTTTCAGGGCTGGCGGAAGGTTCAGTTGCTCCTGAGCAAGCTGTAAGCGATAGAACCATGACGAAAATCGAGATTTTCATGAAAGTAGAATACTTTTGATACACGTGATCACGCCTTTCTATTTTTAATGATTTCAGATATCTGCAATCGGTTAGTGCTCATTATGAGTTATTACCCATGTGAGGAATTAGAAACACAAACAGTGAAAGTTGGTATATCGAATCCTTAGGTCCTCCCTGCCTAGTGCAACTATTCTGAGCACTTAAGTTGAAAATATCCTTCTTATCTATCCTATGCGCCGTCGGGTTCATCGCACAATCAACCCATTACAATATTTCGATATACCCTTCCGTTCCATGCACGCGAATCCGTTGCCCGTCCTTGATCAGTTTTGTGGCATTCTCCACTCCAACAACGGCGGGTAAGCCATATTCACGTGCAATAACCGCGCCATGAGTCATCAGTCCCCCAACCTCGGTGACCAGGCCTTTGATGGATACAAACAGCGGTGTCCAGCTGGGATCGGTAAAGGCGGTGACCAATATATCTCCATCTTCCAGATCAGCATCTTCCATGTTTAAGATGACACGTGCCCGCCCCTCTATCACTCCGGAAGAAACAGCTAGACCCGCAATGGCTCCGGCGGGGAGATGTTCCCGTTTGTACCTGCCTGTAATGATTTCGCCATCAGAAGTAATAACGCGCGGCGGAGTTAGTTTTTCATATAATTTGTACTCGTCTTTTCGTTTGCTGATGATCCGGTAATCCAATTGATTGGTGCGCACGACTTCATGAAGTTCCTCAAAAGTCAGATAGTAGATATCTTCTTGTTCACGAATAACGCCGAATTGCACGAGTCGCTCGGCTTCTTTCAGTAAAGCCTGCTTATAAACGAAGTAGCGGCTAACATAACCGTATTTGGGATACTCCCTATACCCAATGAAATTTCGAATCAGATCGATCATTCGTTTGGTTTCTTTAGCCTTTTGTTCGCCATCAGGCAATGCCTTCAATCGTTCCAATAACTCTTGTTCTTTTGCCAAAGCTTCCTTCCGCCCTTGTTCAAATTTCCGACTGCTGGCATTTGGCTCAAAGTTTTTGATGTTGCCAAGAATCATCGGGACGAGAGTGATTGGTTTTTCGCTCCATCGAGTTCTCGTAATATCGATCTCTCCGGTACACCGCATTCCGTATTTGCCGAGATAATCATAGATCGCATCACGGGTTTCCTGTCCGCCCTTAAACTTAACCAGTTCTCCCCAAAAGTCATCCTCTTTTGCTTGTTCTAAATAATTTATGACTTCCGGATAAGGGCGAATCACATCCGCGACATCCAATAATGCCAACCCCATTTCCGAAGTAATATTGTTTGGCACGGATTGAGAAACCGTATCTGCCGCGTTTTTTTCGCCCAACCATTTGTACATGTTTTCATTGATCCATGAGGAAGCCTCCATAGCAGACATAAACACAGCCGTACTTTGCGGATCAAATAAAATCTTCTTTAATTGCTGCTGGATATCATCCAGGATAAAATCAAACAAATCAGATCCAGATTTCGTTTGGATGTTTTGCTTTAACTCTTCAATAGATGTTTGAGTACGCTTAATCAACTCGGAAACGATGGTCGGATTGTTTTCGAGTTGGGTCAGCATATCTGTGTTGCTTTTGCCCGGAACCGGTGCTGTTTGATTATTTGGTAACAATTTTATAAAATTTCGCTCTACTATGGTCATGAGTGCGTCTTTTGTGAGCGGATCGGATTGTCCGAGGGTATTTACTAAAGTTTCTCTACCGGCAGGTGAAGCCAGCATAGGTGCAACGTCGACAAATAACCTTCCACCGGCTTTACGCATAGGCGCGGGAGTAATTAACAGATAAAAAGACAATCCCAATGGTTTAATGGGATCTGTCATCATTTGTTGATGAGCAACGGATAGATAAACGTGATTTTCTTGATCATTCGCTTCAGGGATCGGGTATAAAGTCGTGATTGGACGGCTCTGGACAATATAAAAAGTGCCGTCAGCCAAACACCATTCAATATCTTGCGGCTGGCCGAAATAAGCTTCGATCTGTCTTCCGATGCGTGCCAGTTGTAAAATTTGTTCTTCAGTAAGCGTTTGAGTCTTCTGCTGATCGGAATCGATCTGCCGGGTCTCCGTCCCGCCTTCTTTCCGTCCATAGATCGCCAATGTTTTGGTAGCTATCCTCTTCTCGATGATTTCCCCTTCCCGTACTTTATAACCATCGGCAGATACCAAGCCGGAGACCAACGCTTCGCCAAGTCCAAAACTGGCATCGATCGATAGCAGCTTTCGGTTTCCGGTCATCGGATCAGCGGTAAATAAAATCCCTGAAGCCTGCGGGAAAACCATCCTTTGAACGATAACGGATAAATAAACTTGACGGTGGTCGAATGCGTTTTGCATCCGGTAGATAACCGCGCGCTCCGTAAACAGGGAGGCCCAACATTTGCGGATATGCTGCATGATGGCATCGACGCCGACGATATTTAAATAGGTGTCTTGTTGACCGGCAAAAGAGGCATGCGGCAAATCTTCGGCAGTCGCGCTAGAACGCACGGCATAAGCATGTTCCTCGCCAAACCGGGAGAGATAGTGAGTAACTGTTTTCACAACATCGGAAGGAATTTCTACTTCCATCAGCGTTTCCCTGATCTTCCTGCTGATTTCACCAATTTGCTCTCGATCTTCTTCTTTTAGCGTGGCTAGTCGATTCAATAATGCATGATACGTTTCATTATGTTCAATGGCTTGTCGATATCCCGCGGTTGTAACACAAAATCCTTCCGGCACGCGTATTCCTTGGATTTTGGATAGTTCCCCCAAATTCAACCCTTTTCCTCCGACGAGCGAATGCTGTGTTTTATCCATTTCCTGAAAGCCTAGAACAATAGAACTCATTGAACATCTCTCCTAACCATCGATTTGAGAAAAAAACAGTTGACACGAGTTTGCCGCCATGATACTATTAAGATGTAAAATGCGGTACATGTAACAATAAATAAAAGACTTGCGCTCTGATTATAACATTGAGCTTACATTTATGCAATCCACAAACCTGATAAACTATCAGGTTTTTATTTTTCACTCCTCCATCTCTTTATTTGATCTCCCCTAGCTTTTCTAAGTGAAGCCGATTTTGACCGACGACGACACTATGCCTGCGATTCGACTGTCTCGATAAGACGGCCGCCAGGAACGCAAGCTCTAGTGCCCCGCCAGTCATCCTTGAAAACATAAAATTCCTGCATATGCGCATGTTTTTTCTTGTTGGGGGCCAAAATTTTCAAAATTCCTGCAATTCTGCAGGAATTTTCGACAAAATCGGCTCGGTTCTCTAAAATCGCCAGAAACGCCTGCAGATTTGCATCTTTTTTCGAATCCATCTGGTGATCTGCCTAAAATGCCTGCAGATTTGCATCTTTTCGGAGTTATAAGGGTTGGAAAGTGCCCCTGGCCGGCCCCTTGATCTCCGTGAGTTCAATACGATTTTTTTTCTACTACGATATCTTAAGGGGCACTAGTCCCTTCCCCTCCCCTTGCGAACTCTTCACCGCCTCCTTTTCCATCGTTGCCGGCTGGACGCTTACCTATGGAGCTTATGTGGACAAGCGTCAGTCCCTTGGAGCGGCTACGCTTGCGATCGGAGCCGGGGTCTTGATATATGCGTTCATCGCGGGTCCGTCCCTCGTCTTCATGGCGCTCCCCGCCGCATTCTCGGCGATGCCGCTGGGAGCCTTCTTCGGCGGACTGTTCTTCGTACTGTTGGCGATAGCGGCGTTAACTTCCGCGGTATCACTGCTTGAAGTACCGGTGTCCTTCGCCATGGATCGTTGGGGCTAGGGACGGGTGAAGTCGGTAGTACTGATCAGCGTCTTGGTGCCGCTGGTCGGACTCCCTTCGGCCTTCTCCTTTGGAATCACGTTGGCTCTAACGGATATGGGCGGGAAAAGTTTCTTTGACTGGCTTGATTTCATCACATCGAATATTCTGTTGCCGATAGGCGGACTCATTACTACCGTCTTTGTGGGATATTTCTGGAAGAACGCTGTTGAAGCCGCAGGGCTTAAAGCGGGCTGGTTCCGGGTGTGGCTGTTCATGGTCGGTATATCGCTCCGGTACTCGTGTTCCTGATGCTGCTGCACACCACCGGAATTCTTAAATTGTAGAAAAAACAAAGGCAATCTTCAGGTGGTGCGTCACCGTGAAGATTGCCTTTGTTATTGTTTTTTTCATTTTACCTTTTTCCCCCAAGAAACAGCGCATAAATAAATTCCTGCTGTGGCAAACTTTGGTTGTCGATGATGCGGAATTCAAACAGCGCTTATGAGCCGGGTTAACGGGGGAAGATCCAGGATGTCCAATAAAGAAGCCGCCATACCGACGGGGAAACTCGTCCTCGAATTGGATCGCAACGTTCAAACGCTGCAGGACGTATTCACCGATTGTGCCGATGTGATCTTTCGGCAACTAACCGTGGTAAACGGAACGAAAGCGTGCCTTATCTATATCGGCGGATTAGTGGAAACGAAGGAATTGAGTGACAATGCCCTTCGCCCGTTCATTGAAGCCTCCACCGCTCTCGGGGACGAGTCGTCTCCGGCGAAGCTTCTGAGTGAAAGTCTTCTCTCTGTTCCGTCCTCCACCACCTTCACGCGGTTGGCCGATATCGTCAGCGAGCTAACGGAAGGCAGCGCCGTTCTGTTGATGGATCAATGCGCCGAAGCGGTTATCGTTCACGTCAAGGGTGGCTCAAGACGATCTGTCGAGCAGTCGACGACGGAAGTAAGCATCCGCGGTCCGAAAGAAGCGTTTACGGAGGATATTCAAAAAAATACCGCCCTCCTCCGCTTCAAAATGAAAACACCTCAGCTAAAGATGGTATCGGCCCTCGTTGGGGAGCAAACCAAAACGACGGTGTATGTCGCTTATTTAAAAGGTGTGGCCGATGAGCAAATCGTTCAAAAAGTGTTGGAGCGCATTCGGGCCATTCAAATCGACGGCATCCTTGAAAGCGGGTATATCGAAGAGTTTATCGAAGATCATCCCTTTTCCCCCTTTCCGCAGCTTCAGTACACGGAACGGCCGGATACCGCCGCGGCGATGCTGCTGGAAGGACGCGTGATCGTTCTGGTCGACGGTACACCGTTTGTCCTGTCGGGGCCAATCACCTTTTGGCAGTTGATGCATTCTAGCGAAGATTACTATGAACGTTATTTTATCGGGAATTTGTTGCGATGGCTTCGTTACAGTTTCTTATTCGTTGCGCTGTATTTGCCCGCTCTGTATATTGCCGTGACGACGTTCCATCAAGACATGTTGCCTACCAGCTTAGTGTTCAGCATCGCAGCGGCACGGGAAGCGATTCCTTTCCCCGCCCTGATCGAGGCGCTGATTATGGAAATTTCGTTCGAAGCGCTGCGGGAAGCGGGCATTCGGTTACCGAAAGTCATCGGACAAGCAGTCAGCATATTAGGAGCATTGGTGATCGGACAATCCGCCGTGGAAGCGGGAATCGTGTCCGCCCCGGTGGTGATCGTCGTTTCTTTAACGGGTATCGCTTCGTTTACGATTCCTAGGTTCAATTTGGCGATTACTGTACGGATGCTTCGATTTCCGTTGATGCTGCTTGCCAGCATGTTTGGAGTTTATGGCGTCGTCATGGGGACGGTTTGGACGGTGATCCATCTATGCGGACTGACCTCTCTTGGTGTACCGTACCTCACCGGGGTCGCGCCATTCCGCAAGGGAGATCAGAAAGATATTCTGATTCGCGCCCCTTGGTGGGCAATGAGCCGGCGTCCGTCCTTTTCGTCGCGTAACCGTAATCGGATGAAGAACGGAAGGCTCTCGCAAGGCGGTGATTCAAAGGATGGTGGAAAGTCTCCATGAAAAAAATGGGTATCTCGATCGTTTGTCTGGTGCTGCTGGCCGGTTGTTGGGATCGGAAAGAAATCAACGACGTTGCCTTTATCGTTGGCTCCGCCATCGATATGGAAGATGGAGGCTATCGCAGTACGATGCAGATTGCAGCGGTCGGACAAATGGGAGGTCCGCAGGGCGGCGGCGGAAGTTCGGGTTCGAAAGCATGGCACGTAGAATCCGCCTTTGGTCGGACGATCCCCGCCACAAGGGAGGCGGAACAGAAGCATCTTTCGCGGATTCTCCACTTCTCCCACCGCCGGGTGCTGATCGTCAGTGATTCGCTTGCTCGGCAAGGCGTCATTCCTCTATTCGATTCGATTTTCCGGTTTCCCCAAAACCGGTTGAGTTCGTTCCCGCTCGTTGCGATGGGCGAAGCCAAGGAAGTGCTCACCGCGGAAGCTCCGCTCGAGAGAACCCCTGCGGAAATGATTCGTGAACTTGCTCAAATGGCCACGCTTGAACCGATTAACATGCGAATCTTTGTGTATTCCCTGTTGACCGAAGGGATTGACCCGATCGCTCCGGCGATCCGTAAAATTCCGGCGGCGGCGAATTTGAAAAAGGACCAAAAGACTACCGTTGAGTTGGCGGGGATTGCTGTATTCAAACATGATAAATTAGCGATCATACTGGAGGACCGCTTAGCTACCGGTTTATTGTTGGCGATGGGTCAAGCGCGGAATCCGGCGATCGAAGTACTGGTTCCAGGAGAGGAACGGAAAAAAGCTGTTCTACAGATGACTAAGCCCGAGTCGCATATTCGGCCGGTGCTCAAGAACGGCCGGATCGAGATGGACATTTCGTTGACCATGACGGCGAACCTTGCCGAAAATACGTCCGATTCTGATACAACGGACTACCGTCGGCGCGCCCTGTTGGAGACTGCGGCGGAGCAACAGGTCACCCGGTTGGTCGAAGACGCCGTCGCCGCCTTGCAAAAGCATAAATCGGATGCTCTAGGCTTCGGAGACGCGGTGCACCGGCGTTACCGAAACCACTGGACCCGCCTGCGCGATCGCTGGGAGGAGTCCGAATTTCCCCAAGTCAAGATTAAAGTTAAGTCAAACGTTAACATGGAAAATGACGGAGCGTTAATTCGATCGCTCGACCGAAAATCAAAGGAGTTGAAACCTTCCTCATGAAAGATTTAGCCCCGGTCGTCGTCTTGATTGTTTTTTCCCTCATTTCGGAGTGGAAAGAATATAAATCCGCCTCCGCGGCGAATCGGTGGTTTGCCGGGGTTCTATATACAGCAAGCATTCTAATCTGGGTTTGGATGACGAGCCGCCCCGATTTCCCGCGACCGGGGAATTGGATGGACGGTATCTTTCGTTAGGAGGTTTCCGGATGCAACAAAACGTTTCCAAACTGCAAACGAATATGATCGCCGTGCTGTTTATGGTGTCTATAGGGATCAAACATCCGCCTGTTCCGATGATTCTTGCGGCACGGCAGGATGCCTGGATGGGATACATAATAGCGGGAATCGCAGTTCTTCTTCCCCTGGGGATAATGGACGCTGTGCAGCGGCGGTTCCCGAATGTTTCGCTGGTTGACGCCATGATTTCACGGCGGCCTTGGGTCGGTAAAGGCGTTCTTCTCCTTTACGGATTCGTCTTTATCTTTACTATTTCACACGACATCCGTTTTCTGGTCAGTTTGCTGAATGTTTACCTGCTTCCGATGACCCCTTTGTTCATCCTTGCCAGTACCGCGGTCTTTACGGCCGTGCTTTTCGCCAAAAGCGGCATCGTCGTAACGGCTAGAGCGAGTGTCATTCTGGGGCCGCCATTCGTGATTATGGTGTTTTTCCTTCCGGCACTTTTGACAGGACAAGCCCGTTTGGCTTTTTTAAGCCCCGTGCTGGAGCGTCCGCTCGGCGTCGCGGAAGCGTCCGTTTATGCTTTCGGCCATTTTGCCGAGCTGATGCTGATGCCTTTGTTATTCGGACAACGGACCTTCCGCCTTGCTGAAATATTGCCTGGCATCGCCGTCGGGATCACCGTCACGACCATTATGATTTTAGGTGAGTTGGTGCTGTTCGGCCCCGACCTCACGACGATGTTTTGGGATCCACCGTATGAACTGATCCGGCAACTCCGGGTTACCGATTTCCTGGATCGGCTCGATATGGTGATCGCGGCGGCGTGGATGCCCACGGCGCTGCTGAAAATCGGGATCACCCTTTATTTTTTGTGCCAAGTCACATGCTTAATGATACCGAATTTGAACGCCAAGCTGGCCGCAGCTCCCGTCGGCATATTGGCTCTCGTTTGTTCCATGTGGTTCTTCGATTCGGCCGTGCAACTGGGCGAGTTAACGGAGACCCGTCCCATCCTGTTCGGAGCCTTCGCACTTCTCGTTCCGTTACTTCTATTCGCGTTGCTCCGGCCCAAGAAAACGAAGAACAAAGTACTGAATGGAAAGTGATCCACGACTGTTATTCATTTTTCGGCTTTTTACTATATGGAGCAAACCACCCCAGGAGTGCAATCACAATCAAAACCCCATAAAAAATAAGTGTCCACGTTGTACTATGCGGGAAATGCGGATCCAATATTCCAATATCTTCATGAGCAAGAGTAATTACTGTAAGCTTGACCCCCACCCAAGCAACGATGGCATAGGCCGTCGTCTCCAGAGAGGGGCGCTGCTCCAGCAATTTCACAAACCATGTAGCCGCAAACTTGATCAGAATCAATCCGGCAATGCCACCAAGTACGATGACGATAAACTGTCCTCCATCCATCCCTCCAAACTCCCCCAGCGGGGAATCCGGCAGACCCAAAGCAAGAGCTACCGCCGCAAGTATGGAATCGATGGCAAAGGCCAGATCCGCAAAGGCGATCTTCCCGACGGTAGGCCAAAAGCCTTTGCCTGCGGGTGGTTCTGCCGTTTCACCATGCAGCGGCTCCGGATCTTTACTTTTACGCGCTTTAATGATGTGTTTTAATCCGAGATACAAAAGATAAATTGCGCCAATCGCTTGTACTTGCCAAACATTGGCTATAAAGGAAATGGCAAAAAGAGCGGCGAACCTAAAAACAAAAGCCATAAGGATTCCGTAATTTATCGCTCTTTTTCTCTGTTCAGCCGATAAGTGTTTTGCGATAACGGCCAATACGAGCGCGTTATCCGCCGACAACAAACCTTCCAGCCCAATCAGAATAAGCAAAGCCCATACATATTGCAGCCAAAATGTGTCCAATCAGCAGTGCTCCTTTCGTTTGCTCTCTCCCGGCGTCGGATACGTCTTAATCGTCATTTATTATTTGATATTGCTGTCCGCTTTATCACACAAAATTGAAAAGGTCCCTGGGACTCCAGGGACCGGAAGGATCGGCTATTCATTCCGTGCCTTACGTTGGATCGTTTAAAAGTCTGCATGAAAATCATCTACTTATGAGAACTTATGAGGCTTTGTTTTTAAATACAGAAAACATAAAGTATAGACATATAACATGTAGCAACAACCCGCTTAATAAGAAAACATAAGCTAGGGATGGGGCGTTTTCTTTGGTCAGTTGCAGAACCTTGGCCGGCCAGTAGCTAGGCAGCCAGGCTCCTAATACCTGCCAGTAACCCGGAACGAAGTACGCCACCACCGGCCCTGCTACTAATATCCCTCCCAGTTTGGATAGGGCCAACCCCTCCACCTTATTCGCGGAAAAAGTGGCAAGGAATAACGCGAGCAGCGGCGATTCCAGGGCCAACAACAGCAATGTAATCAAGGTGAGCGTGTTCCAATCAATCGCCTGCAAAGCGGAAAAAGACAAATAAAGCGCGGATAAAGCAACGCATAGCACAAATGGAAGTAACATTCTATACAGCAAATAACCTTTTCGCATCAAAGGAGTAACTGCATAATAAACAATCATGTTTTCGTCGCGTTCGTCAAGCATAAGCAGGCCCGTAAGCATACCTGTCAACATAGGGATAGTACTAGCCAGGAATAATGCGGCAAAGCCACGGTAATGTTCGACTTGGAATGCATAATTCACTTCGACCCAATGGATGGCTGGAGGAGAACCGTATCTTGATAAAATCAGGAGCACCAACGGTCCGAACAGGGCTGCCATCAACACGGGATCTTGCCACGCGTGTCGAAAATCCTTAATTAGAAGAGTTTTATATATTCCCACGGACGCCACCTCCTTTGCCCGCTTCCCTCAGTATAAAACAGGAAAATGAGCGGTGAGCCCAGAAATAAACCGCAACATTCCAAACCGTTAAAATTGTTAGGGAATACAACATATTTCCAGGTGATCCGTTATGGTCAAATTGAAGCAACCGCAGCGTTCCTTCAGTGGGAAGCCCCAAAAACAGGTTTGAATGCCAGAGATCAAAAAAGCCGAGCAACGGAAGGACAACCGGCATCGCATAGACCTGTGTCATTAAAATGAAGCTATTCACGGTTCTATAGCGTGCGGCTACGCCAATCGATAGTAAGGTCATAAAAGTTGAGGTTAGAACAACCCCCGCAGAAAAAGCGAATGAAGAACTCGGGAGGCTGCCGCTCGACAAATGGATGATCCATCCCGCGGTAAGAGACAATACCGTCAACGACGTCGCCTTCGACAGCAAATAGTCCCGCACGTAAACCGGAGTTACGAACAGTGGATCGTGGATGCCCTGGTCTTTTTCCAGCAAAACTATACCGCCTGCAAGAATAAGTCCCAAGGCTGCGGGATCACTGAAGGTAAGTACCGTGGCCGTAATTTCCCGATAATTTTCGGGAACGAAACGAAGCAGAATCCAATAGCAGAAACAAACGAACAAATAAACCCCGTAAAAACCGTGACGCCATTGGAAACGCAGATCAAACAAGAATAAGGATACGCCTTTCATACAAGCTGCCTCCCTGTAACCTCGATGAATATTTGTTCGAGGGTTGCCTCTTGCGAATGAATGGTTTCGGGCGGAGATTTCCGGATGAGCCGAAGAAACTGATCATTATCCCCGAGTCGATCTATAGGGAAAACCGCTTCCACGATTTTCCCCTCCTCTCGGTACTCCACACGAACCGCCTTTTTTCCCTTGCGTAGTTTCAATTCTCTGGGCGAATCGATCAATTTGATTTCCCCGTCGACGATAAAGGCCACCCGATCGCAGAGTTCCTCTGCCGCCTGCATGTGGTGCGTGGTGATAAGGACGGTCTTGCCGGCCGCCCTTTTAGCCATGATCAAATCCTTCATCCGTTTGGCGTTTACAGGGTCCAACCCGGAGGTCGGTTCATCCAGAAAGAGAATGTCCGGATCGTGCAGTATCGCTCGGCAGAAGTTTAATCTCATCTTCATGCCCTTTGAAAGCTGGGAAACCTTCATGTTTGCGGCAGCCGCAAGATCGACCTGTTCCAGCAATTTCATGGGTTCCTCGGTCTTTCCCTTATAAAGTGACCGAAACAAATTTAAATTTTCAAGCACCGAAAATTTGTTGTAAAAGTTCGGGAATTCAAAGGCAACCCCTATTCGCTCGTAGTACTCGGGGCCGATATCGCGAATTTCATGGCCCATTACTTTTGCACTTCCCTGATATCCCTTCAGCAAGCCAATAAGCAGCTTTTGTGTCGTACTTTTACCGGCGCCCGACGGGCCCAAGAAACCAAAAATCTCCCCGCTTGGAATGACAAAGTCAAGACCGCGTAGCGTTCGCTCCTTCCCGTTTGGATACGTAAACTGAAGTCCGCTTACTTCGATCATGACTTTCCGTCTCCTTTCGGCTGCTTAGACACGGCGAGCATGCCGGCCGACAATAAATCGACCAACAGTTCGATCGTTGCCGTAAATTGCGCCTCTCCAATCTCATTCTTGTGCAGTGCCAGAAGCGCCAAGGCTCGGACCATGCCTACGATGGACTCCGGTGCAGTCTCAGGTAAAATGCCGGCTTTCTTCCATGCCTGGATCACAGGTAGAAGTGCATCCTGATCCTGGGTAAAGTTTCGTTCGAGCATGTGCTGGGGCAGTTTCCTGAGTAATAGGTCCATTTCTCCCCGATCCATCATTTGTCTGAGCAACGGGCTTTCATCCATCAATCTTAAGGAATATAACAGAAAGCGCTGAATACTTGCCCTGGTGCATACATCATTAGGAGGGAACAATTCCAGAACGGCCTTGCGGATACGCTGCTCCTCCTCCTGAAGCAGTTCATAATATAGTTCCTCTTTCGATCCGAAAAACATGTAGAACGAACCTTGAGCGATACCCGCGGCCCTCGTTAATTCTTCAACGCTCGTTTTTCGGAGCCCTGCTTTCTCAAATAGATGGCGTGCCTCCGTCAACAGCTTTTGCCGGATCCATTCGCGTTCCTGATCGGTAAATTTTTTGGGCATCTAAAATCGCACATCCTCTACATTACATTCGTCATTGTGTATCTGTGAATATTTTTATTTTATATTCATAAAATAACGCTTCTAGTCCAAAATGTCAATGGATTGGACCTCCTGCATCTTTTGGGTACAATATTATGGAGATTCTATTTTTGAAGAGGGGTGCCGCTATGCATCACTTTAACGAGGTTTTCGTTCAACTCTTGATTTTACTGGCCATTTCGATGGGGGTAATCGCATTCGCCAAAAAAATGAATCAACCTTACTCCATAGCGTTAGTTATAGTAGGCTTACTTCTCGGTTTGATACATATACCAGTCCTGGATCAAGCCGAATCGTTCATTACCCAATCTAATGTGTTTCAGGCGATTATCATCTCCCTGTTCCTTCCTATCCTGCTGGGCGACGCCACATTAAAACTCCCTTTCTCGCATCTGCGGGAACAGAGCAAACCGGTCATTGCCCTTGCGTTCGGAGGCACTCTGCTTTCCTTTCTCCTAATCGCCTTTGCCATGTATGGTTTGACGGGGCTGCCGATCGTTGTCGCCTTCACATTCGCGGCGCTCATGAGCGCTACGGATCCGATCAGCGTCATCTCCATCTTCAAGTCTTTGGGAGTACCCAAGAAAGTTGTCACCATTATTGAAGGAGAATCACTTTTTAATGACGGAATTGCCGTCGTATTATTCCAGATTTCCTCCATATATTTGCTCACCTATATGGAAATGGGCTGGGGAGGGGTTGGCAGCGGTGTCTTGCTTTTTCTGAAGTTCAGCCTAGGCGGTATCGCGGTTGGCGGCATTTTGGGATATCTTTTTTCCCAGCTCATTCGCTTTTACGATGATTATCCGTTGGAGATCGCCTTTTCCATGCTCCTCTTTTTTGGAAGTTTCTTTATTGCCGAGCATTTTCATGTGTCCGGCGTGATCGCCGTTGTCGTAGGCGGGCTGATCTTCGGCAGTTACGGGGCGCGCATTGGCATGTCCGAAACAACAAAGACGAATATCAACTCGTTTTGGGACGTGATTACGTTAGTGGCCAATTCACTGATTTTCCTCATGATCGGACTTGAAATCAAGCATATTGATTTTACGGACAAGTGGGCCTTAATCGGCGCGGCCATTCTTATTGTTCTAGTGGGCAGAACGTTGGCCGTTTATACAAGTCTCTACTCTCTGAAAACCTTCCCCTCTTCCTGGAAGTTAATTCTAAATTGGGGTGGATTAAAAGGCAGCTTGTCGATTGCCCTCGCACTGAGCCTGCCCCCGAGCTTCGAAGGACGCGACGAAATCCTGGTGCTGACCTTCAGTGTTGTGATGTTCTCACTACTTGCGCAAGGGCTGAGTATTAAGCCTTTGGTAAAAAGACTGGGGTTAGCTAAAGGACCGATAGAAACAGGCATGGATAAGAATTAAGAGCGACTTTAAATCGAACCTTCATATCTACTTTTAGAGCTATTTAACATAAGATTAATTACGATAATTTCATAAACTTATCGCTTAATCCCCTTAGGGGAGCGGGGGAACCACGGCCATTGGCCGTTTCAAGGGGTGAATTCTTTCTGGGAAAGGAAGAACGGGAACTCTCAATCCCGAATCCGACAGCTAACCTCGTCAGCGTCTTGGGAGAGAACATGTTTGTAACTTAGTCTAGTCCATGCTTCGAAAAACCGAGCCTGGTGGCAGAATGTCTCTGCCTCCGGGCTTTTCTAATGCTTGATAAAAATTTTTTATTTATCCCAACAGAACGGAGTGGATCCGGTGAACAAGCAACTGGAGAATGTGAGTGATAATCCACAGCATTCCGCTTTTTTAAAAGCAGAGTCCCTTATAAACAGGCTAAAAAAGAACACGACGCCTCCCCAACTCATTATGATCGTTTTTTTCATTTTAATTTGGATGGGCACGGCCTTGCTGACGCTTCCCCATTCTTCCTCCACTGGGAAATCCGTCGGACTCCTGAATGCTTTATTTACAGCCACCTCGGCGATATGTGTGAACGGCCTAATCGTGGTGGATACCGGTAGTGTCTATTCGCTTTTTGGGCAAATCGTCATTATGGTCTTGATTCAGATTGGCGGGCGGTGCGTTTTTTCTATAGTATCCCTTCCCTGGGTATTCGTCTATCTTACAAAAGAAAGCCAACCGGTATTTGGTATACCGGTTGGCTTTTGTTTAGCTTCTTAACTGGCTATTTACTGCTCATCTCCGGCAGCGATCTCCACGCTGCCGTTCTTATGCACTCGCAGGTTCCGGGAGGCCGATTCGATATCGGGCGCCGCCCAGCTCGCTGGATGGACATCGGACCAACTGGACTCGCCGATCGCCCGGCGATCCAGCAGCGGGCGATCGAACAGCCGGTTCAGTACAACGATGGCTTCCGCGCGTGACATCGTCTGGTTCGGACGGAATGAACCATCCTCGTATCCGAGCATGTATCCCGCCTCACGTACCGCGTTAATGGCGCCGGCCGCCCAATGGCCTTGGGTATCGGTAAACGCTTCACTTGTATTGGTAAGCTCAAGTCCTTGCAGTCTGGACGCAATGACCGCCATTTCCGCGCGGGTCACTCCAGCCTCCGGGCGGAACCGCCCGCTCAGATCGCCGGAAAGAATGCCCGCACCGGTCAGTTGGAGAACCGCTTTCGCGGCCCAATGCGACGCCGCCAGATCGGAGTACGGATTTACACCGGCGCCTTCGCTGAATTCTGTTTGAATGGCGATCAACCTGGCCATCTCGGCGCGCGTAACGGATTCGGCAGGGTGGAATTTCCCGTCCGGATAACCGGAGATATACCGTAAATAGGTTTTGTAGTCCGCTTCCGTAGAAATAATCGTGAATGTGCTGAATTTCCGGACGTCGATTTCAATGCCGATCGGATGCCCTGTTTCATCGTAAACCGGCTGTCCGAACTCGAGCTCTTTCTCTCCGTCGCTGTGTTCGATGAACACCGCCAAACCGTTTAAGAAGTTCTTGCGATCCTGGGCATCCTCAGGAAGATCAATGCCCGTCAACGGAAACATGACTTTCGTAGCCCGATTTGTGTAATTCGTTTCGATCGTCATCGGTTGACCGACGGCACGCGCGTTCCGGCCCATGGCGTACTCCCGAAACTCCTGTGCCGACTCTACCCGATCTTGAACCGTCTCGGTTTCGGACGGTTTACGAATCGGGACGACCCGGAAATAAAGGTCTTTTCCATCATCGTTCAGTTGGCCTAACGAATCTATAGGCAAACTGATCTTGGCACCGCCCGCCTCGATGGCGAGCCCCAAATTCCCCTCTTTAAGCTTCAAAAGAGCTTCCTTGGAAATACTGACATTGACTTCATCGGCAGGCTGGCCGGGGATGTCGTCGACGACGATTCTTGCCATGCCGGCGCCGGTGGCTGCGGCTTTCGCCACGATTTCGTCAGCCTTTGATTTTCCGAATGTCACCGAGTCTACGGCAACCCCGTTCTTCAGGGTACGGGTAATTTCGACCCGCGCAACATTCTCTTCTCTCTCCCCTGCCATTACCTTGGCCTGACGGATTGCCGGGGAGGGACTTGTCGGAGTAAGTGCGCCCGGGGGATTGGAATTTGAGTTCGAATCTGAATCCGAGGACGGATTCGAACCGGAACCTGAATCTGGCCTTGGTCCCGGCGTCGGAACCGGATCCGGTTTCGTATCAGGAATCGGCTCCGGGTTGTTTGGCATGGCCGCTCGCGTAATATCCAAGTCATATATTTTAATAGCTCCGCCTGGGGCCGTGACAATGAGGGTCACCGGATTGCTCCCGATGGCCAGGGACAAGCTTCTTGAAGTTCCTGTCATTCCGTTAATCGTCACGGTTGCCGCCGGATCTTCCGTTTGAGCCGAAACAGTGACGGAGCTTGTGCCACCGGGAACTTCGGCGAAATAAGACGTAACGCCGGGTTCGAACAAAGGGGTCAAGGTTGCGGAACCGATCGACAAATCCACCAACTCGCCGGATACGACCTGGACCGTCCGGGTGGTTTCCGGGGCGGCATTTCCACTATTATCCTCTACATTGTATCGGAGAATATAAGGTCCGATTTCGCCGGAGTAAACATCCCCCGTTACGGTAACCCGCTCCGTCAAATCACCGTCGACTTCGTCTTCGGCGGAATAGCCGGGTTCTACATATGGCTCACCCTTCAACAGATACATTAACGGTTCGCCGGCCAATGTAATAAACGGCTGATCTTCATCCAATATATAAAAACTGGCTTCCGCCGTATGCGTTCTCGGGTCGTCATTGTCACCGGTTCGACCGTTATCGGTTACCGTATAATTGAATTTGGCCAGGCCGGTGAACTGCTCCGACGGCCTGAACTCGACGCGGCCGTTGGCCAGTTCGACCGTCCCTCCTTCCACCGCTTGAACGTCGGTAATCGTCAAGGACTGCCACAGCGCTTCATCGGGAGGGCCGACCTCATCGTTAGCCGTAAGTTCGTTAAAGGAGAAATTGACTTGCTCGGTCCCTTTCTTGACCTTGCCTAATCGGTCATCTTTCGCCACTGGCGCGTCATTGACTTCGGTCACATGGACGACCGCTTCCGCTGCATCGCTCAGCAATGCTCCATTCCCATCGGCCGCCGCCTGAACCATGAAGCCGAATCCCGAGCTTCCATGGGCGTTCTCATTAGGCATAAACTTCAAGCCGTCGGCACCTTCCAAAACGGTGATGAACTCCCCGTCCTGGATCGGTGTTGAACCGTTATGCTGGAACAGCCTTCCCCCGGTGATCCCGCTGATTTTAAAATGCGTCGCCGGGGATCCTCCGCCATCCGTCGGGATTATCACGAGACCCGTTGAATTCATGGTATCTTCTTCCGTCTCCGCCCCGGTAACTTGCGGACGATCGGTGAGCGGAGCTACGGTGATGAACGCAAGGGCTTGGCTTTCCACCCCGCCGTCATCCTCTACCCGATAACGGAACGAAGCGATATCCCGAAAACCCGGTTCAGGCGTGAACACCACATTACCGAAGTCATCAAGACGCACATCTCCGCCGCGAACCTTTTCCACCGAAGTAATCCGCAGCGTTTGTCCAAACTCATTATCCGCTCCTTTGCTGTCGTTTTTGAGCAACTCGGACGCAAGAATCGTATGTTCGCCCGAATTCTCCGGCACCGCTTCCAGATGATCGTCATCGACCGCCACCGGAGCGTCGTTAACGGTATTAACTGAAATCGTCACTTTCGCGGGGTCGCTCAGCCCCCTGCCGTCTTGACCGGTCGCAGCCTGTACCTTAAACGAGAAAGCGTCTCCGGCCTGGCTGTTGGCGTTAAGGTTTGGTGAGAACTTCAGTCCGAGCGAACCTTCGCTCATGGTTACATAACTGTTTGCCGGAATCGGGGTAGTGCCGTCGTTTTTGTACAACGTGCCTCCCTGAATATCGGTGATCTTCAAATACTGGACATCCACTCCGTCAAAAGCGTTTCGTCCGATCTGCAAGCCTTCGGAGGTTTGTGTGTCTTCCTCCGTGACGGCATCGGTTACGACGGGGATGTCCGCCACCGAGCGGATCGTGAACGAAACGGTTGCTTCCGTCTCTTCCGGCGACGGCTCACCATGGGTCGTCCCATTATCCGTCAACTTATATTTGAAGCTCGCCGCGCCGTTATAGTTCGGTTTTGGCGTAAAGACCAGATCGCCGCCATCCAACCTGACGGTTCCGCTCTCCGAATCGTTAACCGGCTTAACCGTCAAGGTTTGGTCGTTCTCGTTGAAGGCGCCGGCAGAGTCGTTTTGCAGCAAATGAGAAATCGGGATACGCACGGGAGCGGCGTCTTCGTCAATATCGTCCCACGTATCGTTGAGGGCGACGGGAGGATCGTTAACTTCGGTCACCGTAATTTGAGCGTGCGCCTTTCCGCTTAATTTTTTGCCATCGGTCTCCGGAGCGGCCTGCACGGAAAACCCGAATCCGGAAGTACCATACGCATTAGGACTCGGCGTGAATTTCAACCCTTCCAGTCCTTCGGAAACCGTAATGAAGGAACCTTCGGCAATAGGAGCGGTCCCATTGGTTTTAAACAGGATTCCCCCGGTGATTCCGGTAATTTTATAGTAGTTGGTTGGCGCCCCGACCGACGAGTTTGCCGTAATGACCAGACCGTTTTGGGTCTGCTGGTCTTCAGCCGTCGTGGCGTCGGTCACGCTTGGGATGTCGGAGACAGCTTCGATCTGGAAGGTGACCGTAGCTTCATTTTCACTGGTCTTCGGGTCGGGATTTCCCCCGGTCAATCCGTTATCTTGTACCTCATAAGTAAAAGAGGCCGGTCCTGCGTAATTGTGCGCGGGCGTGAAAATAACGCTATTTCCGTCTTGGGAGATCTTTACCGTGCCGACACTCGGGTCAGTTGAGACCGAAGCGATCCGCAGCGTATCGTTCTCGTTCACCGCGCCCGAATCGTCATTCCCGAGCAATTGCGAGGCGGGGATCGTATAATCCCCCGAATTTTGTTCGATCGACGGAAGCGCGTCGTCATGCGCGATCGGGCTGTCGTTCACCGCGGTGACAGTAATGCGCGCCTCAGCCGTGCCGCTCAAACCTTTACCGGTAGCGTCCTGTGCCGCTTGCATCAGGAAAGAGAAGGCTCCGTCGCCGCTGTTGGCGTTTGGATTCGGGACGAATTTCAAACCGGCCGAACCTTCCGCCGAAGTGATGAATTCTCCATCCTGGATGGCGACCGTATCATTAAAGCGGTACAATTTACCTCCCGTAATGTTTGTGATCTTGAAGTGCGTCACATCCGAGGTATCTCCCGGAACCTTGGCAACGACGAGCCCTTCAGCCACAGCATCTTCCTGAACGGTCTCGGAGATCGCGCCTGGCGGTTGGGACGGCGTAACGGGCGGAGCCGCATCTTCCGTTACCAACACAAGTTCCGGTTGATCGAAGGGGGCATCATTGGAATTATAGAATATTTCCAGATAGTCCACGTTTCCGCCAAATGTCTCATTCGCAAGCAAGGCAAAAGAAACGATCCCGTCCGTTTGCCGCGAAACAAAATCGGTGACATCGTATTCAAGCCAGCCTGGCTGAAGATCGCTCCCCGTTTTCGTTCCCAACGCTTGGTCCGTATCATTCAGGGGAAAGGAATCGCCCCAGCTATCGACCGTGGATCCATAGAGCGTCAAAAAAGGAATCAGTTCAGCATCACTTTTTTCAATAGCGTCGACTTTAATGCGCAATTTAGCCGAGGTAACCGACTGCCCGGTGAGATCGGGCAGCTGGAATTGGAGTGCCGACCGATAATACGCCATTACGGCATCCGCCGATTTTCCCACAAGGTTCTGCTCTATATCCATGATAACGTTGGGCGGCTTTCCCCAAGTTCCGTCCTGCAGCAATGTCGGCTGCATCGGGCTTGCCTGGGCCTGCCCATAGAAAGCATGTTGCGGAGTCAAAGCGATAAGCGATGAAACCGCGAGGATGGCGATCTTTTTTTTCATCTAAAAAACTCCCCCAAAAACCCAAAATGTTGAGCAAAGACCGCACAGTGTTCTGTTTTTTCGTGACGGTATGTGAGAATCATTGTATAGAAACATTCGACAAAAGTCGACATATTTTTTACCACTCTGACCTGGTTTCTCCAACAGCGATTTTCCGATGTAGAAAATAAAAAAAAGCGCCAATGGCGCTATGAAAGTTTCATTTTCAGGCAGAACCTAACCCAACTTATGTTGGAGTATAAACGCCAGTTCTTCTACGCTCTCCCAAACAATGGGACGAATCTCTTCAATTCCGGGAAGTTGTACATGGGCCTCACTGCTGTGGTGCACAGTCCAAATGATCGGGATATTCAAACCGAACGCATAACCGGCCGCAAAATAAACTTCGGGAGAATACCCCGTTAAATCAACGATAAGCCGTTTACTCTCCGACATCCTTTCCAAAGAGAATTCCTCTTCACGGTTTTTCGCACCCGAAAGCGTAACAACGCGAGGCAGATAGCCGTACTGCTCGAATTTGGCAGCAATCCGTCGAGCCATTCCGACCGCAGCTCTTCCTGAACAGGAAGGAGAACGGAGCACGGGGTCCGTTTTTTTCCTCCGGCGATAGCGGCCGCTTCGCTCCATCCCTTTTCGGTAAGCTGAAAACTGATCCCCTCTCGGATGAGCAGATGCTCGTTCCTCAACTTATCGATAATGTACACCAGTTCTTGCAGATTGGGAGAATACGTCAGGTTATAGTTGCTGGAGAGCGGATGAATGACGACCGATTCCCCCGGATTGCTGGCATGTCTGTATAAGTACTGAAGTAGCCGACGTCCTTTGTCCTCAAGAGTCAGGGGAATCTCGGGCGAGTTTGCGATGGTTTCCAAATCGCTGACGGTTAGCGTGACCTTATCATCGGAGTCCGTCCGCTCCCGAATATAAGCGGATATCAAATGAAACATCTCTCTCTTCTTTTGGTGCGTGAACGACTGGATAGCTTCGTAGCTGTCTGACCGCAGGCTGTAGTATCCGCCGGGAGAACAGGAGCAGCCTATATATCTGTCATAATTGCTTTCCGATTTAGTAGGGACAATCTCATCGCAAAATAGACATTGTTTTTTCATCATGTTAGCTTATCACCTCTTCACGGTTTGCTCCGCCCCCTACCTTACCAAGATTTTTTCAAAAAATAGACAAGAAAAATTTCCCTGAACCCAGTCAATAGGGAACTTAGAACCCCTTTTCCGCGACTATTCTAATCCGGCACTCCCCTGATGCTGCAGATATACGATCAACTCGCTGCGGCTGCTGAGCTCCAACTTGTCCAAAATATGCGAGACGTAATTCTTCACGGTACCCTCGGTTAAGAACAAGGCTTCGCCGATTGCTTTATTGCTCTTGCCCTGCTGAATCTCTTTGGCTACCTCAAGCTCCCTTGGCGTTAACAAAGCGGAGAGATCTATACGCGGAGGAGGCGTACTTTCTATTGTCACCTTGTGGAGCGCATGGACAATCTTGGAAGAGACTTGAGGATGAAGCAGCAGATTCCCGTCCCGGGCCGCAAGAATAGACTTCATAATTTCCTTTGAACTGGAATCTTTCAAAATGTAGCCGGAAGCCCCGCCTTTCAGACCGTTAACAATATACTCATCTTCATCAAAGGTTGTCAGGATAATGATCTTAATGTCCGGATATCGCTCCTTAACGGCTATTGTCGCCTCGATGCCGTCCATGACCGGCATTCGTATATCCATCAGGATCACATCCGCACTAACCGACTTAAGTAGTTCCAGTAATTCCACCCCGTGTGCGGCCTCGCCTATAATACGGACGTCTTCGTATAAACTCATGATCATTTTCAGACCGTCCCGGACCATTTCCTGATCATCCGCGATAATAATATCTATCATTTCATACCCTCCTCTTTTCCCGAAGCATACGGAAGATCAGCCGCGATGGTAAAGCCAGATCTTGGCCCGGAGCTGAATCGTACCGTTCCTCGAAGCAGCCGGATTCGTTCCTCGATCCCGCGCAGACCGTGTGATTTTACGATACTCGTGCAATTTGCGCCGTTATTCTCCACAAGGACCTTAATCATTGAACCGGTTTTGTCAACTGCGATACTAATCCAGAACCGCTCGGCCTGCCCATGTTTCAGCCCATTTGTCACGGCTTCCTGTACGGTTCTGTATATTACGTCCTTAAGGGCGGGAAGTGCTTCTTCACATGCGGGATCAAAATGCAGATCAAACTTCAGATTACTGACCATTTTCATACTGCGGATCAATTCATTTATGGATTCTTGCAGTTGAACCCCCCGGTTAAGCGCATCCTCTTTCAGTACTGAAACCGCCTTGCGCAGTGAAGAAATAGCAGCCTGCGAAATATCGAGCGCTTTATTTATCGCTTCGGCCGAGCGGTAAGGTCGATTGTCCAGTACTTGCCCAGCGAACTCCAAGTGCATCTTTAGGGCTACAAGGGAATGACCAAGATTGTCATGAAGTTCCTGGGCAATGTCTGTCCGTTCCTTGACAATCGTGATTTCTCTTAGTTGTCTGGCATTCTCCAGCAGCTTGATATTGGCGGTAAGCAGTTCTTCATTTAGCGACTTGACTTTGTTCTTCTCCAATTGGTTCTGCCGGAAAAGGAAGACGACAAGCAAAGTGGCGAGATAGGAAAGTAAGGTATCCTGAAGGCTGCTATTAAGTGAATATACAAGTCCGAGATAAACGGCGGCATGAAGGGCGAGGAGCCATAGCCTAACCATAGCGGCGCCCATAAACATTTCAAAGATGGGAAATATGTAATAAATATTCGTGGCAAAACTATCTAACAAGTACACATACAAAGCGATAGATAAAATGCTGAATGCCAAAGACAGCTGATAGAGTCCATTGTTTCTTCGATTCTTTAGGACGTATACCCGCAGCAAATCGTTCAACTGAATCAGCATGAGGCCGAATAGCAGCCAAATAAATTTTGATAAAGTAAAATGCTTATTGGAAAGCATATCGATGGCAATGGTCAGCACTACTACGATTCGAAGAATCCAGATGGTTAAATTGGTTTTGACCAGGTTCATGATACGTCATCCTTTTTCGGTTTCTTATCTTAGTAGTATACAAGCTTGGGTTCCGGAGGAATAGATTACGAAAGTAATGAGTGTGGAATGACTAAAGTCTATATGCGTGAAGGGACACTGAGGTTAGAATGGGATTCAAGCAAAATAATGAAGACAGGAGTGGAATTTCATTGATCTTTTCAACACAAGCACGAACAAATGCTAAAGTCCCGTTTCTCTATGCCCTTACCGTCCTTGCCATTACCTGGTCGATTGCCTGTATTCTATTTGTCCAACCCGAAAATGGCGTACGCTATTTTGCGGTGATAATGGCAGTACCGGCGATTACCGCCATTTATTTTGACAAAATCAACAACACCCGGACGACCTGCTTTCACAAACGCATGAACATCAAAGCTCTTGCCTTCGGGATTTTATACCCGCTTCTATTTATCATCTTATCGGCCGGAATTGCCGGGATGACCGGCTTGGCTCAATCTAGCACGGCTCAGTGGTTTTCTTGGGACCACGTGATTACGACGCTGGTGACAATCTTTTTCAACCTGTTTACCGTACTCGGCGAAGAATACGGCTGGCGCGGTTATTTGCTGCCTAAGCTCACCACGGTTTACGGCAAGGTTAAGGCTGTCTTGACAATTGGCATCATATGGGCACTTTATCATGCCCCGGTAGTTTATCTTTTAGCCAAAGCGACGGGGATGGAGCATCCTTTACTGGTTACAGTCGTTCAGTTTGGAGTCGTCTTTTTGCTTAACATGCCTTTCTGTTATTGTTACTACCTGTCCGAAAATTTGATTCCCGTCTTATTCATCCATTCCGTATGGAATGTTGTAAATACTACAGTTCTTGGAGACATCTATAAAAACACGCAAGGAATCATGCAGGGCAATCTTCTGCTTATTAACGGAGAAGGTCTGATCGGACTTATACTAGGGCTGGTTGTCATGCTGATTTATTGCTTGGTGAGACTAAAAATTAATAATACTCGGTAAGCATTCGAGCATTCGCTCTAGCAAGTCGTTCTGTGCTTGGCGGGAGGAAGGGGCGATTTGTGCCGGTGGATAGCTCGGCGCTCCAGCATACCCTGACGGCTTCACCGTTTCTCTTTGCTGGCAGCTCCCTTCCGGGATATTCGGCTGTCTTTGCTCTTCACTCGAACGCATCGGTTTCCTCTCTCCTTTCGGCTTACGACCTTCCGCTTTCCGGCGTCCCGTACTTACGCACTATGGCCTCTGCTGACTCCTGTGGATTCAGCGCAACCTCTCGGTTGCGGTTACGAAGTGACTTCGCATTTTTCTTTTCCCACAGGCCTCCCCAGATAAGAGCGTCATCTTTCCGCCCGCGACCACGGGAGTCTACAAGATTAGCCCTTGGCGGCTTTGGATTTTGTTGTGTCTAGGCAACTCATCCGACTAATCCTGCCTCAAATCCAATTCGTGTACCTTGGCCCGTGCTTTTGCCTCCGGCTTCCTTCAGATTCCACCTCGCGATGGACACCCTTGCTTTTGGCTAACGGTAGGCGCTCGCCAGCCCCCGTTCGGGACTCTCACCCTAGAGATGACGCCCATGCTGGGCGTACTAGCAAAAGAACCAGAATCCCCGATGGATTCTGGTTCTTGGTTTTTAAGACAGTGATTATCAAAGCAAACTGCGCTGCAGCGTCTATCGCTATCGCTTAGAACTTTTCAGGAAACTGTTTGACAATGCCTTCTGTCAGGATGTCCGCAAAATGAATCATATGGATCTCGTTTTTGTCGGTTGCTGCAATATCCGCTTTCCAATCTCCTTTGATACAGTTCAGGACTATTTCCGTAATCAACTGAAGGTGCGTATATAGCATATCTTGCATGGTTTTAAACGGCCAGTTTGGATTCGCTGCGCTTAAAAATTCGGCGATATCGTCAGCGTTTCTATGCCAATCCGTCTCTAATTTTGCTACATCCGCCTGATTGCCCGCTTTGGCCGCCTCGACAATTTTCCCTGCGATCAGAATATGTTCCCTCAGAAGATCAGCCAACTTGTTGCCGGCGGCTTCCCCGTAATAAGGTTTGATCACATTGCCTATATCCTGCTGGTTCCGCAAAAGCCGGTTCAATACGTCCTTCTGGTCCGGACGATTAGATATGGCGCTGACGATATAGCTTCTCGTCCATATTGTATGGTCGATCCAAGCCTTCTGCATTTCGCCTTTCAACTGCACCATTTTGGGACTTAAACAAGTCGAATCCTTCTTTTCGCCAGCCTTCGCTTGCACGGATACTACTGCCGACGTCTGGCCAATAACAAGCGCCAACGTTAACAGCGACGCCAGCAACCATTTATTTTTCACTTCATCTGCTCCCCTCTGCGTTTGGATAAAGCATTCTCTTTTATTATGGTTGCGTTATCAGGTTAAATACAGAGGGTTAGTCAGCGTACGAAGCGAGGGTGTATCCTATTCCGTTGCTTTTGCTTTTACCAAGGGACATCCCCGATATTATGCATAATCTTGTCGATCTCCTGAAGATCGGCTGTTGATAGCGGATCCGCATGTACCGCCTGGACGTTTTCTTCGATTTGGCTCACACGGCTTGCACCGATCAGCACTGAATCGACGCCGCCTTCGCGCAGTGCCCATGTCAGCGCCATTTGCGGCAGCGTTTGGCCGCGGCGCTTCGCGATCGCCTCCAGTGCGCGAAATTTGTTGATCCGCTCCTGAGAAACGGCCTCCGGTTTCAGCGTGCGTAGGCCCGTTTTAAACTCCAGTTCCAGCTTATCGATATATTTTCCCGTCAACTGTCCGCGACCCAGCGGGCAGAAAGCCACTGTGCCGGCTCCCGCATCAGCCAGTACGTCCTGCAGTCCGTTCTCGATCCACCGGTTCAGCATGGAATACATAGGCTGGTGAACGAGCAGCGGTGTACCAAGATCCTTAAGGATCGCAGCTGCTTGTTTCGTCTCCTCCGGTCCGTAATTGGACAAGCCGACATAAAGCGCTTTTCCTGACTTTACGGCGTGGGCAAGCGCTCCTATCGACTCCTCTAACGGGGTATCACCATCGGGACGGTGATGGTAAAAGACATCTACATAGTCGAGTCCCATTCGCTGAAGGCTGCGGTCCAGGCTTGCAAGCAGGTTTTTTCTCGATCCCCACTCACCGTACGGACCAGGCCACATGTAAAAGCCGGCTTTGGTTGAGATAAACAGTTCATCCCGATAAGGTGCAAGGTCCTTTTTTAAAACGCTTCCAAAGTTCTCCTCGGCCGATCCGGGAGGCGGACCGTAATTGTTCGCTAAATCAAAGTGCGTGATACCAAGATCGAACGCCCGTAATATCATTGCCCGACTATCCTCAAACGGTTTGTCCCCGCCGAAGTTTTGCCACAAGCCGAGCGAAATGGCCGGCAGCCTGACGCCGCTTCGTCCGATCCGCCGGTACTCCATTTTCTCGTATCGATTCTCTTGCGCGTTATAAGTCACCTGGTTTCATCCTTTCTTATATTTTTGCCGAAATGTCCACCTCGAACGCCAACATTCGACGTGCCCGGAGGAATGATGTATATGTCACAAGGTTTAGGATCTAACATCAGGCAACTCAAGTATATCTTATAATTCATGCGGATTGGAATGTCACTGTGATAAAAGTACATGTCATAATGTTATTACACTCTTTCAAATTCGGTCCAGTATAAATCCATTGTTATGAAAACAATTTGTTTGATGCTAAAATAATCAATAACAACTAGTCTCGGAGGAAACAGGTACGACATGTTCAAAATGAAGCTCTTCATCACACTCGTTATACTTATATTATGTACTCTAGGGTTTGGACTGACAGCCTCGTTTGTTCAAGACAACACATTACGCAATTTTGATACAGTTATCATTTCATGGATTCGCCAATGGGAGTCACCAGCTTTGACGATTCTTATGAAGTTTTTTACAACTATCGGAGGGGGACTTCCGGTTCTTCTCCTGATAATCACGGTAATGTTCGTTTTATATACAGTCCTGGGGCACCGGAAGGAACTGATTTTTCTGGCCGGTGTGATGTTTGGCTCAACCCTGATCAATTGGGGACTAAAGCTGCTGTTTCATCGGGCGCGACCCGTCATTCACCGAATTATCGAAGCTGAAGGCTACAGCTTTCCGAGCGGTCATTCCATGGCTGCGTTCAGTTTTTACGGTGCCCTAGCATTCCTGATATGGAGTCATGTGTCTACTTCGTTAGGCCGCTCGGTAGTCATCCTTTTGAGTACTCTGTTTATATTCGCCATCGGAATCAGCCGGATCTATTTAGGAGTTCATTACCCGACTGATGTAATCGGAGGCTATTTCATTAGCGGCTGCTGGTTGACCCTAAGCATCATGTTGTATCCGAAGTTTATGTCACGACATTCCTGAGCAGGGACAGCGGTTCCATCCCGCTCGACTCTATAGACACAACTTATGCTGGAGAATGACCGACAGTTCTTCAACGTTATCCCAAGCTATTGGACGGATCTCATTAACTTTTACATGAAGCGTATCGGCATCCCTGCTGTTCACGGTCCAAATGACCGGAATGTCCAAACCCAGCGCATATCCCCCCGCAAAATACACTTCGGGAGATTGACCCGTTAAATCGGCAATAACGAGTTTACTGTCCGATATCATTTCCATGAAGCGCGCTTCACGGTTCTCCGTTTCCTTATGTGTAAGCAAGCGCGGCAGATAACCGTACTGCTCGATTATAGGGAACAGCCCGGCCAGCCACTCCGTACGCAAATCCCCCTCATCCGGGATAAGAACAGAGCATGGCTTCAAGTTTTTTCCTCCGGCGCTGGCGGCTGCTTCGTTCCATCCTTTTTCAGTAAGCTGAAAGGTGATCCCTTCCCTGATGAGCAAGTGCTCGCTTCTCAGCTTATCAATGATATATACCAACTCTTGCAGATTGGGGGAATACGTCAGGTTATAGTTGCTGGAAAGCGGTTGAATGACAACCGTCTCCCCCGGACCCTTAGAATGTCTGTACAAATACCGGAGTAGACGATTTCCTTTGTCTTCAATGGTCACGGGAATTTCGGGAGATTTCGCAATGGAATCCAAATCGTTGACGGATAGAGTGACCTTTTTATTACCATCCGTTTGCTCCCGGATATAAGCGGATACCAAATGAAACAATTCGCGTTTCTTTTGGTGCGGGAACGATTGTATAGCTTCATAGCTGCCTTTCCGCAGGTTATAGAACCCGCCTGGTGAACAGGAACAGCCCATATACTTATCATAATCGCTTTCCGAAATAGCGGGAACAATCTCATCACAGAACAAACAGCGTTTCTTCATCATAGTAACTCATCACCTTTTTTTGAATGCTATGCTCCTACCTTACCAAGATTTCTTTAAAAAAGTGACAAGAAAATTTTCCCTACATTTCGGTCAAGGGCTTCCTTCCGCACATCGGCATAACCCGGGAACGGATAGGGAATATTTGCCTGGTCAAACAGGTCCTTGCATCAGGTTTTTTCGTTCCTGGACAAAGCCGTGGATGCCGACCGTTTGTTGTCCTCTTTTCTGCCCCCGGTAACGGTATTGCAGGCAAGCGAACTGGAGCGCGTGAAGGATCGTCTTGACCGGATTCGTCTTGTCTCGGACAAGCATCAAGTTTCGGGCTTGCTGAGGGCTGTCCTGGTCGAACTGCTTATGATGTATTTTTGGAGACATCAGCGTACAAGAGAAGACGCCTTTCCGCTTTGGCTGGAAGAGCTGCTGCTGCAAATGCAGCGGAAGGATAACTTTACCGATGGAGTTCAACGGATGTATGAGCTATCCGGGCGCAGTCCCGGACACCTTAACCGGGTATTCAAGCAATTCCTTCAGACTACGCCGGTTAAGTACATCAACCTCCTGAGGTTGGACTATGCCAAATATATGCTGGCAACCACCGATCTCAGCATTACGGACATCGCTCTTTCAGCCGGTTTCAATAATTTAAGCCATTACTACCATTTATTTAAAAAGGAAGTTGGACTTACCCCGCTGGCATACCGCTCTTTACATCGTTAAATCTGTTACTAAAAAAAGCATCCAAATCCGCAGACGGATTGGATGCTTTCCTGTTCTACTCAATAAGGCCAACTCGACAATAGTTCAATTTTTGTCGCCCCCTGCTCTCTTTGTTTCCGTAAAAAAGTACAGCAACGCCAAGACCGGAAAAAGAACGCCAAGACCCATCGCCGCTTTCCAACCGCCCATTGCGTAAGCCCATCCCCCTGCTGCGGAGCCTATGGCTCCACCGGTAAAAAAGATCGCCATATACAAGCCGTTCAGCCGGCTCCGGACCTCGGCGCCCAAAGAGAAGATCGCCCGCTGTCCCAATACTAAATTGGCGGACACGCCCATATCCAGCAAGATGGCGGCCAGCACCAGGATCACCAGGGAGAAAATCGAACCTCCGGCAAACAGAATCGGCAAAAGTCCCGAAAGAATCACCAGCGCGATGGATAATGCGGTTGCCGGACGTATCAGGCCTTTATCCGCAAAGCGGCCGGCTACTGGCGCAGCTGCCGCACCGGATACCCCGGCCAAAGCGAACAACGCAACTCCTGTTGAAGAAAAGTGAAACAGCGGACTCGTTAAAACGAGCGGGACCGTTGTCCAAAACAGACTGAACATCGCGAACAGAAAAGCGTGATACAGCGCCCGGCGCCGCAAAATCGGCGTCGTCTTCAACAACTGCAGCATGGATGAGATGATCGCCGGATAGCTGACGGCGGTTTGCGGCCGTCTTGCCGGAAGCACTTTGGCCAAAACAAGGGCGAGCACCAACAGCACGGCGGAGGAAATAATAAAAATGGCGTGCCAGCCGAAATAATTTTCCACTAAACTCGAAACCGGACGAGCCAGCATAATGCCCAATAACAGACCGCTCATTACATTGCCTACATTGCGTCCCCGCGTCTCTTCAGGGGATAAATGGGCCGCATAGGGAACCAGGATCTGGGCCGCGACGGACCCAACCCCTATCAAGAAGGAGGCGGCAAGAAACAGAGCAGCGCTATGGACTTCAGCGGCGATGATTAAAACGACGGCCGTCAAAATCAGCAGCGTGATCACCAGCTTGCGGTTCTCCAGCAAATCTCCCAAGGGAACGATAAATAACAAGCCGATTCCGTAACCGATTTGGGTCAGCGTGACGATCAAACCGGCAGCTTCCGAAGATAACCCGACAGCCGAACTGATCGATTCCACTAAAGGTTGAGTATAGTACAGATTGGCAACAATTAGACCGCACGCTACAGCAAGTATCAGCGTGATCCATGACGAAACGGAATTCTCCAATTTCTCCTTAGCGATTGCTTTCATCAAAAAACACTCCTCATTATAGAATGTAACTTCACAATATCAGAACGATTGTTCCGAAATAAGAATGGGTTTTCTCCCCCTCTACGCTTTGGAAAGAGGGTTCTTTTTTTGGAACAATCGTTCCGATTTGATTAAAAAAAATTATAGCATCTCGAAGACCGCGTACATCATTGCGCGTACTTTATCGTTACTGCTTTGGATTCTGGCCATCACGTTTATACTGTGGTTCAGATTCAGCAGCAGGTACGAGAACATTTTAATATCTTTCTCGGGGGCTATTTCACCCGTCTCTTGCCCCTTCTTTAACTTCTCATAAAAGAGCCGCTCCAATTCCGTAAAGCTTTGGCGAATCTCTTTCTGCAATGGCTCATCCATGGCATCCAGGCCAATCGATGCGTTCGTAATCAGACATCCGTTTGGAAAAGCTTCGCCGTGCGTAGCAAATGCGTTAGTGATATGTACCTCAAAATACTGCCGGATCCCGTCGATGGCGGAAGGGGCGTTGATCAGCAGGTCGCGTTTTTTTTGCGACATTTTTTTGTAAGCCTGCACCGCCTCGTAATAGAGCGTCTGTTTATCCTGAAACGTTTCGTACAAACTGGATCTACTTAACTCCATGGATTCCAACAAATCCGGAATGCTTGTTGCTTCGTATCCCTTTTCCCAAAATACGATCATCGCTTTGCGAAGCACTTGCTCCCGGTCAAATTCTTTGGTCCGTCCCATCGATATCTCCTCCTTTCCAACACCAGTATAATCCAACTGGAATGAATAGTCCAGTATTTTTTCGGAATTTCTGCCTCAAGCAAAAAATTAGCTTTCTAGCAGTTGTAAAATGGCCTGCAAAATTACCTATTTAAATGAGAGCTTGGCTCATCTTCATTTTGAAAGGAGTACGATGATGAAGAAAATTTTGTATGTACCTTTAGACGATCGGCCCATTAATTTGGATGATGTCATTCGCCAAGGACACTCCGCAGGGCTGGAGCTTATTACGCCTAGCTTGACCGATATTCGAAATCGGCTTGATTCCGTGGCTGACGCTTGCGGCGATCATCTGATCGGCACGTCTTCACCTGCCTTCGGCCATACCGCCAAGATTCGTGAGTTCATTTTTACTAATGCCGCAACGGCTGATGGTTTTATTGTTTCCATCGATATGCTGGTTTATGGCGGGCTGATCGGCAGCAGACGTCTTCGGGCAAACGGAGGAGGAACATATCCCGATTTTGATGCCGCTGCGATTAATTTGCTTGATGTCATTCGCGAGGTTAAACAGCTATATCCATGCAAGCCGGTTTATGTGCTAGATACGATTATGCGGTTGGCTACAAATACGTTTGTCGAAGATCTTGATTTTGACGCCTATACGGAATCCCGCAGTTTTATGGGGCAGCCCCGGCAAACTTTCAGCGAATTTAACGATATTTTACATGGTTATAATCTATCGAGTGACGGAGTTCCTTATGGAGACACCGCCTACTTCGATAAGAATCAGTACTACTTCGCTCGGCAACACAAGTTTAAAACAAACTTATACGTATTGGACCAGCTGGCCAAGCCCGGTTTCATTGATTTCCTGGCTGTTGGCGTAGACGACGCGAAAACCGAGGGCGTACAGATCAATGAAATCCGCTTCGTGGAACGTTATATTAATCATTCATTAGGCGGCTGCGGCGGCCAAAATCCAAATCGGGCGATTATACTGCCGGATGCGGACGGCTTGGGGCACTCCCTCTTGGCGCGCATGGCTAACCAGTTGCGCCGGGGCGGCGCCAAAACCAGGTATAGCATTCAATATTACGGTCCTCACGGCTCCACGATCATAAATCCTTATGAATATATGAATGTACATGATAATATTCTGCGGCATGTGGACATCATCGGCGGCCAACTCGTTTCAAGTTCTCCCGATGTGGAAGTGATTGCCGTCACCGCCGCCGACCAGGCTTCTATTGCCGCTTGCCGGGTGAATAGTAATGGGGCGGATCATAAGGCAACCGTTGTTCTTGATTTTGTGGGAGGAGGCGCTTCCGACCCTACTGTGACGGAGGCGTTACTGGCAAGTCCATTCACCGGGCGGATCTTGGGATACAGCGCTTGGAACACAGCGGGGAATAAAATCGGAATTTCGCTGGGCATGGGACAGGCACGCTATGCTTTCCTGGTTACGGAGACGCGGCCTGCCGCCCTTAGTGCTGCTGTCAATACGCATGGATCACTGCTCTTCAAGCGCTTCCTGAAAGACTACTACTATAAAGCGGCAGCTATAGCCGAAGTCCGGAAATATTCAAGAGATCACATGAAGTATGCTAACCTGCCACAAAGTGTAGCCGATCAAAATATGCTTCTTTTCAATTCGCGATCGGATTATCAATATTTAACCGCTTTGCTTCGGGATCAAATGCAAACCCATACGGCTATGCTTCGTGCCAAGCCGGCATTTATGATTGGTGATACGGATGCTTCCTATAACGTGCGGCAAATCCGCGGTTCTGCCTGGTCGTTGGCGGAATACAGCAGCGCTACCCTGGAATGCAATAATCCGAAGTATATCTGGGGGCGTGCGTTCGAAATTACGCTTAATCCCACTGTTGTGCTCAAGTGAGCTCTTTCTCCAATTCATCGAGAATTACAAAAAGCTCTTTGTATTGTGACAAGATTTCTTCGTCCTCCACTTTAATGCCCGATTTAAAAAATTGGATGTCACCCGTGCCATCGTGAATCTGATTTTTAGCTTCAAGGATGCGTTTTAGGTTTTTGGCGGTCCCCACACTTCCGGATATAAAATCAACATCTCCAGGAAATAGAGTTCGAAGGGATCTTTTGAAATAGGGAAAGTGCGTACATCCCAATACAACCGTTCCGTACTGTTCTATATCGAACGCGGACAATTCATTTTTCAAATAGGTGATAACTTTGTCCTCGTTGAATTCAAAATGCTCTGCAAATTGTACAAGTTCCGGCAAAGGCAAGCTGTCAACGATGTCTCCGTGATCAACTTTACTAACCAGGTCATGGTACTTCTTCTCTCTCAGGGTTAGTTTGGTGGCTAACACTAAAACCTTCTTGTGTCTCCCCTCCCATTTTTCAACGGCCGGCTTTACAGCCGGCTCAATACCTAAAATAGGAAAGCTATACCGCTGGCGCAGTTCTTCAATCACAATACTTGTGGCGGTATTGCAGGCAATTACCAAAGCTTTTACCTTTTGATTAGCGATAAATTCAACAGCTTGAAGTATATACTCCCGCACTTCTTCCTTCGATTTTTCGCCATAGGGAACGTGTAAAGTGTCCGCATAAAAGATGTAATCCTCTTGGGGTAAGAGCCGCATTGCTTGATGGAGTACCGTTAATCCGCCTATACCGGAATCAAAAAATCCTATCCTCATGATTTTCACTCTTCTCATTTTTATTCTGCTGGAATCCATTAATGTGCTTGAGCATTTGGATAAAATCACGCAGCTCGTCATCTTCCCAGTCCGAGATTCGTTTATAAAAAACGTCCTCTTTCTCCTTAAGCGCTTCAACCACTTTCTGTTGTCCAAGTTCGGTAAGAGATAATACAACTCCCCGTCCATCGCTTGGGGACGCCTCTTTGTTCACATACCCCAAAGATTGGAGCTGTTTGACAAGGCGACTTACCGAGCTTCGATCCATCGCAGTCGACTCCGCTAAACTGGCGGCGTTAGTCGGGCCAAACGAGTAAAGCCAACGAACAATGTGGAAGGCTGCGGGCTGTAATGAGGAATCAAATCTCGCTGCAGCTCTGACATTCAGGGCATGCGAGGCACTGATGAGCGCGTTAATCTGCTCGCCTAGCTCAAGTTCCAATTTCCCCCTCGGCTTTTTATCCAATTCATTCTTTTCCATCGCCGGTCACCTTTCTGCACACAATAAACAGCCCGAATTTAATTGACATATATCAACAAAATAAATATAGTAGACATATATCAATTATATCTCGTCTGTTGTTTTGAATGACTACTTTAAAAATTGTATCACATGAAGGGGAAATGACGATGCCTAAAAAAACGGTTGTTATAACGGGTGCCACCAGCGGTCTTGGACAGCTTGTCGCCATCGAATTGGGGAGACGCGGTTATAACCTTGTGTTGACTGCCAGGAGTAAAGAACGGGCCGGAGTTACGGAAAAGCGGATTGCGGCGAATGCGCCACAAGCGAAAGTTGATTTTTTTCATGGGGATTTATCACTATTGAATGATGTTAGACGGGTTGGGGGTGAAATTGCCGCCGCTTACCCTAAAATTGATGTGCTGTTGAACAATGCGGGAATCCATGCTTTTGAGCCCCGCATTACGTCAGAGGGGTTTCACGAAATGATGGCGGTCAACTATTTTGCCCCATGGCTGCTGACACATCTGCTAAAATCCAGCCTTCTGAATGCAGGTGAAGCCAGAGTTGTCAATGTTGCCTCCGAAGCTTCACGCCGTCACGGCACTTTAAAGCTGCCCGAGGATTTAACCGATACAAGCTCCTTTACCGCTCGCGGCTCCTCCCTCTTCTATGGAAAGACGAAATTGTTAAATATTATGTTTACCGCCGAACTGGCGAGACGGTGGGCGAATACGGGAATCAGCGTAAATGCGTTAAATCCGGGATTTAATGTGACCGGACTCGGACGAGAATTATGGTTCGCCCCCATATTAGAGCGATTGTTGAAGGTTCTTCGTCTCGGAGATCCGCGAAGAGGAGCAGAGATTATTACCCGATTGATTGTAGAGCCGGAATATCAAAAAATAACCGGCGGATATTTTAATGACGGAACCGGCAAATCCATTGAACCCGTGCCGCCCGGAGGAGATCCCAAAATGCAGCGTCGGCTGTGGAAGGCCACTGAGGATTTGCTGATAGTTTAAAGGAAGATCTGTTCAGGTAATCCGAAGGATGAGATACTCTACATTTGTTTTTACTCCCTCGTGCTTACCGGAAATGCTCCACTCTTTGATACGTTTATCATTTCAGCGGGGTAAAATTTTCTGAAGTACTTTTCCACGTTGACATGGATATCCTGTTGGTACCACTTCGATAGATCATGCGCTTCAAATAATCCGGGCATTCCCAGCCGTTCGGAGCGCTTTCCTTTCATTCCGTCGCCGATATTCAGGGTGTCGATCCAGATGCGGTCCACCAGACCATCCAGACATTTCGGAAAATCAGGAGTAAAGGGCAGTACCGGAGAAACGGAAGCTTGGGTAGACACGCCCGCGTCATGGACTGTTTTCAAGGCGTTTAGCCGTAGTTGAATACCGGGGGCATTTGGAGCAAAGATTCGTTTCATATCCTCACGGTCTGTTTCGATCGTCATGGATACGAGGATTTCGCATTGATCCTTCAGGGCGACCAATAAATCAAGGTCCCTGGTAATGAGCGGGCTTCTTGTCTGGATTTGCAGGAAATCGGGCGGATGCTCGATCATTTCCTGAAGGACCTGCCTTGTGATCTCCGCTGTTCGTTCAATCGGTTGGTAAGGGTCCGTTGCGGATGACATGAAAAGATGGATCGGCTTATTTTTTCGTCGAAGTCCGCTGACTTCGCGCCGGTAATTTTCAGCCGCGTTCGTCTTGATTTCCACCCATGCCCCCCAAGGAATTTCCTTAAACTGTTGAATCGGCATTTCTCGAACGTAACAGTATTTACAGGAGAAGGCGCATCCGCTATACGGATTCAAGGAATGAGTGAATCCAATATTCAAGTACCCTTTCGCCTCGTTCAGTATTTTCTTCGATAACATTTCTTTAATTTCAATAGGCATTTGGTGGCCCCCCATCCCGCCTAGATTTCAGGCTGTGCAGTAATCTATACTATAATTTATAATTATACAAAACATATGTTCTGTTTCCAATCAAAATAAAAGAGCGGCCGCAAACGCAACAGCTCCCTCTCGTTCATTCAAACAGGCCAAACTCTTCATATACTTTCCGCGAAACAACCCCATTTGGAGCAAGGCGATGGTCCCGCTGATATTTCTTAAGCGCCTCGGTAGTACTGGCTCTGAACTTCCCGTCACAATTTCCGTGGTAATACCCCGCACTTTTTAAACGTGATTGTATTAGCTGCACATCTCCGCCAACGTCCCCTTCAGCCAAATCCCTCGGATTGCGGTGCAAGTCGCCCAGCACATGTCCGTAAATTCTTACTTTGGTTCCAACCGGAATCAATTCGAATAATTCAATTACATCCTTATTGTGCATCCGGATACAACCATGGCTCAGGTGTTGTCCGATGGAATACGGCTTATTCGTACCGTGAATTCCAAAATGACCCCATGGCACATTTAGACCTATCCAGCGTGGGCCGAAGGAGGGGCCCCAATCCGTACCTTTATACACTACTTTAAAATCTCCAACAGGAGTCGGGGTGGTTGGATTCCCTACCGCTATTGAATAGCTCTTTATGACCCGACCATGATCTCGAACAAGCAGCTCATGACGCATGGGGTATATTTCAATTTCAAGCGTGCTCTTGTCATTTTTAATTGGTGGTTCAGAAGTTGTTAAATCAAACACGCCTAAAAAGACCCATACCATTAAAATTAATTTCTGATTAAGTAAGAGCATCCTGTTCACCCTGTTAAAATTCTTTTTTTCAAACAATTATATATTTTTATAAATGTTCTTTTTTTATTCCGCTCAATTGTGAAGTCGGTAGCTGGTTCAGTCGTGTCGTACTCATTAGCCAAATCACCCATAACGAATATAACACGGATAAATTTCCTTACTTTGGCAAACAATAAGTCATCAAGAGGAGGCTGATGCTTCATGTGTCAACGTTTTTCCATGGCGGCCGGGCTGCCGGAGGTTCAAGAGCATTTTCAGATCGAACGTGTGATGTATTACTATAGAAATCGCTATAACATTAGGCCAACACAGCCGATGCCGGTCGTGCTGCAGCAAAACGGAGAGCGGATTTTGGATGAATTTCGCTGGGGATTCATTCCCTACTGGGGAAAAGACGCGATCAACGCGGATCTCAGGAATGTGCACCAGAACCCGACCTACCGTAAAATGGTGGACAAGCAGCGGTGCATCATCCCTTGCAACGGATTTTACTATTGGAAACAGGAAGGCAAGAAGTCCTACCCGGTTCGGGTAGTTATGAAAAACCGCGGGATGTTCGGGGTGGCCGGTCTTTACGAAATTTGGCGGGATACGCGCGGAGAGCCTTTACGTACGTGCACCTTGGTCATGACGGAAGCCAACCCGCTGATTGGGGAATTTGAGAGCCGGATGCCGGCGATTCTGTCGAAGGAGAACATAAGCCGTTGGCTCGACGAGGAGACGAACGATCCGGATGCCTTGGATCCGATTCTGCGCCCTCATTCGGCGGAAGAGATGGTTGCGTATGCGGTGACGCCACTGATTGACATTCACGGACACGACACCGATGAATGCATAAAGGAAATGGATCTCAAACATGCGTGGGTAAAGCGCTGATTCCCCACAGCCGACACCCTTGTCTTTGGCTAACAGCGAATAATAATCTTCAAAGAAGCGCAGCCACCGGGAACTGGCTGCCGCGCTTCTTTTTTTATATATAACGAAGACGCTCCAACTATCAGTTAATAATGATCTTAACTTTGCCGTTCACGAATGCGATGGTATCGAAGTTGGAGTATACCCAGGTTTCTACGGTTTGGCCATTGGCTTCAGTCGTGCTTTTACCCGCAGGTTCTCCCCAGGTGAGCAGCACCTTTTCCCTTGCAATCAATCCTCCCTTGCTTCCAATCAGAGCAAAATATATCAAGCCGAATATTTTATGATGTTGTAAGATAATCGTTGTCAGGAGGTGGTTTCTATATACGAGAAAATTATTCACAGTAGTCTTTCCTATGTTGAGCAGCATTTATATGAGAATCCTAGCCTTGATGACTTGGCAAACGAAACGGGTTTTTCCAAATACCATTTTCACAGGATATTTAAGAAGTATGTAGGTAAGAATATCTCGGAATACATCCGTTATCGAAAGATGGCCCGTGCGGTAGACCTGCTGCTATACACCGACGAAAGAGTTCTCGATATTGCTTTATTAACAGGTTTTGAAAGCCATGAAGCTTTTACCAGAGCATTCAGTAAAATATATGGCTTGACCCCATCAAAATACAGAGAGCAGATGAGGGTATTTGTTAAACAAAAAGGAGATGAGAAATTGAACAAAGTAAAAGGATGGTTATTTACAGGTACCACACCAGAGAAATATGTTTGCGAACTGGACAAGAAAGTTTTTATAAACAGTAACTGCTCCGTTACCATACGCGCAAATGAAGGTGAAACCTTCCATGACAATGATTTCAGTACAATCATGCAGCAATTCCAGGCTTCCGATTATCTTGGGAAAAGAATGCGCTTCTCAGGTTTTGTGAAGTCAGAGAACATCACCGGTTGGAGTGGTCTGTGGATGCGTATCGATGATATATCAGAGAATATTCTGGGCTTTGACAACATGGAGGCCCGATGTATTAAAGGTACAACGGAATGGAATCATTATGCCTGCGTCCTGGATGTCCCACCGGAAGCCAACCGTATTAATATCGGAATTCTTCTATCCGGTTATGGACAGGTCTGGTTAAGTTCTTGTAGCTTTGAAGAGGTGGGGAAAGATATACCGGTAACCGAATCACTGGGTACTGCAGATAAATACCCCCGCCAACCTCAAAATCTGAATTTTTCAGATTATATAGATTGAATTAAAAATTGGCGCTAGGCAAGGATGTGATAGGGTTTCGGATACGCTAACGGGAAAACCTCCCGTTAATGTACCTCTTTTGGCTCATAGATCGGATTTAGCTGGAAAAACTCCATTTATTTCGCGGCCCAATGACCGATATACAGAATTTCAGGCGAATTAGCGGGAGGTTATCCAGCTAAATCACCTCTCCCGCCGCATACGCACTAAATTAACGGGAAGAATTCCCTTTAATTCGAACCAAACAATCAGCTGTAGTTACACCGCTGTCTAATATGCAAATCAATAGTTCAACCTATAAGGTTACGGGGGGATTGGATGTTTTCACTATTTAAAACCTTATTGCAGCAAGGGATTGAACTGCTGTCCGGTTTCTTCTCCGGCAGCTTACCTATTATTTTCTATTACTGGTGTTTGGTACTGTTACTCCTTGTTATCTTTCAGGTGATCAGAGAGAAAAAAGCCGGCATTGAAAAAAGCAGTTACCTTAATCGGGCTATCCTTGAATTTCTGCTCTTTTTTCTACTTTGGACAGTCGGTATTGTACTATCGGAATTTATTACGGATATCATTCCAAACGGTGTACTCTCTCCGCAGAAATATACCTTTACCTATATTGGATTAATACCGATTACATCTCTATATCTATCAGCAATATTAGTACTGTCTTTAAGAAACTTCCGGTTAAAAGAAGACTCCATCCGACTGACCGCTTTTCTTACCGGCTTTATAACTGCTTTCATCCAGTTTAAAGCCATCGACAAGTATATCTTGCATACGGAAAAATTATCTCTTAGTTATCTGATCACACTTTCTATCTTAGCGGGTATAACAGCTCTTCTGCTCAGACTGGCTTATAAAATAAGTTTTGAGGACTGAGAAGTGGCGCTAAATCTCCACTCTTAACCCTTGACTGGCTGGATTTTTGCCGTTTCATGGCCTTGCCGAAAACGGGGAACAGAAATTAAGAAAAATCTGCCCCGATTTCGTCTGTGCCATTATACGGCAAAACCGATGTCATAAAAGGGAACGCTCGACAAAAAACAGAGTCTCCTTTTGGAAACTCTGCCCCTCTTCTTGCCGATGAAAACTTCGTTTCGTTCTTCTCAACCCAACTTCAACTCGTACGTCAATTCAAGCAAAGGCTTGCCCCAGTCGTTGCTCGGATGCTCCGCCACTTTGACAAACCTCGCCTTCGTATACATGCCGATCGCCTGCTGTTGCAGGCCGTCCCCGCTTGTTTGTTCTATCCATTCATAACCCGAAATAGCCTTGAGCAAGGTATCCTTTGGACATGCGACCGTGATGTCCCAGTCATTCACGGAATCAATCAAGCCGAGGAAATGCATTAATCCGCTGCCGCCCAGGGCGTATTTGATCCGATGCTCCTCTAGTTTCTCTACGATGGGAAAAAGTTCCCGATGGTTCATCCTAACTCCCCTCCTAAAAATCGGTTGACCCCTTGACGCCTTCCCTAAAATCTCCGATACCTCAAAAAACAAACTGAATCAAAAACATATACACCAGGGTCCCGCTAGCGATCGACAACAGCATATTCCTTCTCCATAAATGCAGGAAAGTTACGATAGCCATCGCCATAAGTTCAGGAACTCCATGGCTGCCTGCCGTAAAATTCACGTCTTTAACACTAAATATAACCAGCAACCCCAGGGTCGCCGAGGGCAGCACTTTACCAAGGTACTGCACGTAACGGGGAGTGGGACGGCCCGGAGGAAAAACGATAAACGGAATAAAACGGGTCATCATGGTTCCGATTACGATCAAGCCAATTGTGATTACTTGTTCAAAAATACTCATTGTCATGCCGTTTCACCTGTTTTCTTTTCCAGTTGCTTTCTTGTCAAAGTGAGTACGAAGAGAATCAATGCCATGGCGGGAATGATAAAGTTGCCGCTCCCAAAAAGGAATAGACATACGATCGACGCTCCCAAGCCTATGATTGCGCTGTAATGAACCGACTCGTTCTTCCACTGCTCCAAAAAGATGACGATAAAAAGTGCGGTCATTACAAACTCAAGCCCCTCCATATTGATTTGTACGATCGATCCGAACACTCCCCCGATCGTCGCTCCGATCACCCAGTAACTATGATTCAGCAAGGTTACGAAGAACATATACCACCCTTTGTCCACTCCCAGCGGGATATGAGCCGTGTAATTGATAGTGAAGGATTCATCGCACAAGCCGAAGATGAGATATAACTTTTTAAGTCCCGTCCCCTTGTATTTTTCAAGCATGGAGATCCCGTAGAAAAGATGACGCGCGTTGACCATCAAAGTCAGGAATAAAGCGCCAAGCGGATTAAACCCGCCGAGTAAAAGATTGACCGCCACAAATTCCATCGAACCGGCAAAAATAAGCAGGCTCATTAAAATGGCGTATACGGGACCAAAGCCCGAAACGTTCATAAAAATCCCGTAGGCGATCCCGAGAAATAAAAAACCGGCAAGGATCGGAAGGGTAACGGGAAAGGCGGCGCGAAACGCCGTCGCAACATCGTTTCTGTCGTTCATGGTGCTTGCAACTCCTTGGTAGATGACTTATCCAAGTCATTTTAACAGCGAAAATCCATACAATCAATGTTATAATTGTATGGATTACAATTTTAAGAGGTGTCCCTATCCCATGCCCATCAATTCTTTTACCGATTATCCTATGTCTTGGAAACCGGAGCGAACGGCGCTTTCACGCCCACTTTACCTGTCGCTTGCCTCGTTACTGGAACACGATATTACGAACGGCTTGCTGGCCCCCGGCACAAGACTCCCGCCCCAGAGGGAACTGGCAGATTTTTTGGACGTCAACTTTACGACGATTACGCGCGCGTACAAACTATGCGAATTGAAAGGTTTAATTTATGCGGTTACCGGAAGCGGTACGTTTGTCTCTCCCAATGCCGCACGCTGCTCCATCACCATTTCCAAAGAGATGTCCCATGAGTGCATCGAATTGGGTTTTGTCGAATCGTTTGAACGAACCAACAGCTTTGTGGCCGAAGCCGCCAGAAAAGTGATGGAGAAAGGTTATTTGGAGCAGCTTTTTAATTATAATCACCCTACGGGAATGCCCCACCAAAAAGCGGCCGCGCTGAATTGGATGAAGAGCTTCGGCATGGATGCGGACATCGAACAGGTGTGCATTGTATCCGGAGCGCAGAATGCTCTGGCGATCACGTTGTTGGGTCTGTTTGAACCCGGACAAAGAATTGCGGTAGACATGTACACCTATGCGAATTTTATCGAAATTTCGAAATCGCTGCGAGTCAAGCTGGTTCCGATCCCCGGAGATGAGCATGGAATGCTCCCTCACGCCCTGGAGTATCAGTGTCAGCAATCGGATATACACGGCGTGTTTGTCATGCCTTCCTGCAGCAACCCGACAGCCATTGTGATGCCGGAATACCGGAAGAAGGAATTGGCCGCTTTGATTCGGAAACATCGTTTGATCGTTATCGAAGATGATCCCCACGCCTTCTTGTCGGTCCATACCCCTGATCTCTATAGTCCGCCGATCTATCGGCTTGTCCCGGAACAAACGATTTATATTTGCAGCACCTCCAAATCCATTTGTTCGGGGCTGAGGGTGGCTTATCTTGTTTTCGGCGATGTTTTTCAAAAGAGGATACACGAGGCGATTTTTAATATGAATGTCAAAACTTCATCCTTGGATGCCGAGATCGTGACCGAGCTGATTTTATCCGGAAAGGCCAGCGCCATGTCGGAGAAGAAAAAACGGTTGGCGCTATCCGCCAACCGTTTATTCGACGAGCTGTTCCCCCACTCTCCGCGCACGGGCCACCCGCTAAGCTATTATAGATGGCTGCCCATATCCGACCCTGCCACCGGAACTCGCCTGGAGAGTTTCTTTTTGAGTAAGGGGATTCGTGTTTATCATTCGGACCGTTTTTGGACCGGAGGCAAAACACAGGGCAATTACTTAAGAATCGCGCTTTCTTCCACAACTTCTCTGGATGAATTACGGAAGGGTTTGGAAGTTTTAAAGGAACATCTCGGAACTTGACCGAGAGCGGCATTCTTCCCCCCCCCCCCTTGCGCATTTAAAAAATGGTCGGGACCATCCCCCCATCCATCCGGATGGGGGATCCTTTAAACGCGGAGGCGTAAGGACTGCATAAAAACGCAGCCAGTCTCCCGATTTCCGTCGGCTTGATAAATCGCTGAAGCTCGGACTGAGGCAGGTTGGCCGCCATAAAACGTTTTTCTTTTTCGGAAAAAGACAGCTCTTCCTCTGGATACGCCCCCTCGATGATTTGAAGCACTTTCTCGGAGAGGGTGGGTCCCGGCATGATCGTATTGACGGTGACTTCGGTACCTTTTGTCAGTTTCGATAAGCTTTTTGCCAAGGACAGCAGCATCGATTTGGTTACCCCATACTGCGGCATTAGCCCTGAAGGCATTACGGCTTCTTCGCTGGCGATGAAGATAATACGGCCCTCGTTCTTCTTCAACATATTGGGCAGATAAAACCGGGATAATTCGTTAGCAGTTAAAAAATTGGTACGGAAATAATTGTTCCATACTTCATCGTCGATATCCCCATACTGCATAATCTCATAAATTCCTATATTGTTAACCAATATATCGACGTGGGGGTATTTTTGAAACAATGCTTCCCTTTGCCCCCAATCCACTAAATCGGCTGCTGCATTTTGCGGCGAGGTAGTCGGGTAAGCTAACTTGATCTCATGGACCGTCCGCTCCACCTCTTCATGATTTCGTCCATTAATCAGTACATGAACCCCTTCTTTGGCAAGTTCAATGGCGATGGCTCTACCAATCCCCTTTGTTGATCCCGTAACCAAAGCTGTTTTCCCGTATAATCCCATGTCCATCTTCAACTTCTCCTTGTCATTTACTTGTCCGGAACGTGATTATCATACCTTGTCGGGATGGGTCGGTAACTAGTCTGTTACGCCAAACTCCTTGCATCCTGCGCCAAATGAAAATTCAATACATCCCCAATTGTCGGTTGCGCCAGTTCGAAGGCGTATCCCCTTCCCAAAGGCGGAAGGCCCGATAGAACGAGTTCTGATCTTCATATCCTACCAAAAGAGCCACCTCTTTGATCCCGAGCTCCGGATCCGCCAAATAGTCGCGCGCCTGCTCATGCCTGGCTTGTACGAGCAATTGCTTGAAATTTGTATCCTCTTCCGCTAGCCGACGCTGCAACGTACGTTCGCTCATGTTCAGTTCCTTCGCGATTACACGAATGTCGGGGCGTCCCCCTGTAAGGGAACGTTTCATCATCCGTATGACCGTTTCGGTGAAGGAACGGCTGCGCCGGTGTTCAGCCAGGGAGCGGTCCAAGGCGGGGGTGAGGAGTTCCAGCAGTTCTTCATTGTATGTGACAAAGGGAAGGTCCAGATCTTTGCGCTGCAGCGTCATTCGATTGCCGTCTGCGCCCACCCGGATAGGGCAGCCAAAATAAGCTTCCAAAGCCCGGATATCGCCCATATCGTCCGAAAATTCGACGAGCTTCGCCGTCAAAGGTTGCCCTGTACCCCGGCGTCCAAGCTCGAGAAGAAAGGCCAGCGTAATACCAATCAGGATCTGCGGACCGGGTTTCCCGGGCTCTAGCCAGTCCAATTCGATCGTACAGCGCTCGCCCTCCTCGATAATATACAAGCATTCGGGAGGACAAAGCGGCTTGTACCGGGTCATTCGGTTCAGGGCGTCACGATAATCGCGGGCGTGGTATGTCGCCAAAACGCTTGGCGGGTATTTTGCGGCTTCAAAGGCTGTCGCCAACTGGATGATCCCTTCCGCCGGTCCATTCTTAAGCTCGGAATAGGCCTGCCATATCGCGAAATATTGAGCTGTAGTGACGGCGGGCTCGGTAATTACAGTAACCGGCAATCCCGCTGTTCGAGCTACATCTTGGGCGGCAATCCCCAGCCTATGCATTCCGGCCCAAAATCCCGGCGGAAATTTAATGCGGTCTAAGGTCTGTGACTTCATATAACAGTTCTCCTCCAGCAGCTTATGTGTAATTCTCCTGATCATGAGCCACGGTGGACTTGAACCTTATCCAACCTGTGACTATCGCTCCCCCCTCCGAATGATTGCCGACGGAAAGTTGACCTCCATGCCGCCTGATGATCCTTTGGGAGATGGTTAAGCCTAGACCGCTGCCTCCTTTCGTTCCGACGTATAGAATAACGACGGTGATCATGACCTTCTCGATGCCGATGACGAAGATGGATAGGCCGGCCACGATCAGATCGAAAAACAGCAAGGCATAGCTCACGTTCCAGTCCCAGCATTTCTTGGCGAGCCGGGCAAGTATGGTCGTTCCCGCGGTCGCTCCCCCTACCCGAATGATGATCCCGATGCCTACGCCGGCCAGCAAACCCGCAAAAATCGCATTGATAAACGGTTCGTGCGATGAGATCCTCCAGTGCTCGGTCAGATGCAGGAACAAGGAATTGAAGCCGACGGCGATAATCGTGTACACCGTAGTTTTCTTATCCAGCAACTTGTATCCGATAATTAATAAAACGCCGTTCAGAACGGCGCTGACGATGGCCGGAGGCCATTCGAGCAGATAAAAAAAACAGAATAATGGAAATCCCGGTCACGCCACCCTCACCGAAATCGTTCGGGATGATAAACAGCTTGACTGCCAGAGCGAACAGCAGCGCTCCGATGATCAGCATGGACAAATCGAAACTTCTTTTCTTCAAACCGTTAACCTCAAAATAAAGCTGAACTCACAAAGAAAAGCGATTAAAGGAAAAAACCATCCTTTAATCGCTTTAGGTACCATAGGTCGCTCAGTTCTTTTAATACTTCTCATTATAGTGGGCAGTTTGCCCGTTGTAAACTCATTTTCTTCCAGTTAAAAGGAAACCGGCAAAGATTTCAAGCTCTGCGAGGATAAAGTCGCCTCCCAGCTAATGTCTTCTACAGGAAGGCTGAGTCGAAGATGAGGCATGCGTTTAAGAAGCGTGGTAAAAGCAATATCTCCTTCCACTCGGGCGAGCGGCGCACCCAAACACATATGGATTCCATGACCGAAAGCAAGATGCCGCTTGATGTTCCGGGTAATATCCAGTTCCTCCGGTTGATTGAATTGAAGCTCATCGCGATTGGCCGACTTGACTAAAGGGATAACGACATCCCCTCTTTTGATTTGCTGCCCGGCGAATTCGATATCTTCGGTGGCAAAACGCGGGCCGGTAGCTGTAGCCGGTCCATGAAACCGCAGCAGTTCTTCGACCGCGGAAGGAACCAGACGGAGATCGGCTTTTAGTTTATTCCACTGCTCGGGATGGCTCAATAACAGGAAGGAGCCGGTAGCAATGAGGTTCGAGGTCGTCTCGTGCCCGGCAAAAATCAGCAAGGTGACCATGGAAATCAGTTCCTCTTCGCTTAACCGATCCCCTTCTTCTTCGATGGCAATCAATTGGCTGATTAAATCGTCGGAAGGGGACTTCCGCTTGGCGGCCACAAGCTGGGAAGTATAATGCCCGAAGGCTTTCAAATGCTCCGCTACCTCGGGATCTTGTTTTCCGAAGCCTAGCCCCCGCGCAATCGAACCCGACCATACCCGAATTTGTTCCTGGTCCTCCCGGGGAACCCCGAGCATTTCGGAAATAACATTGATGGGCAGCGGATAGGCGTAATCTTTTACAATATCCATGCTGCCTTGGCCTTGTACCCTGTCCAGCAATTCGTCGGCGATCTCTTGAACGCGCGGGCGCAAACTCTCCATATATCTCGGTGTAAAAGCTTTGGATACCAAGGCCCGTAACCTTTTATGGTCGGGCTCGTCGACAAAGAGCATGGACTTGCCTGTGAAAAAAGTTTGCGGAGCCGTGGAATCCGTCTGAGGCCTGATATCAGACATGTCCGGAATGGTACTCGGATCCACGGTAAATCGGGAATGTTCCCTAAGGACCTGCATAGCTTCTTCCAAACGGGTCACGATCCAGGCTTGTCCTCGTTCACCCAGCGGGTTCGGTACCGGAATCACGGGTCCCATCCCCCGAAGCCGGGCGAAGAAGGGAAACGGGTCTTTCACGTCCTCCCCACTGAATAATTGGAATCCTGTTTTTTCCGGCATGTCGTGATTTGCGGTATTCATGACAACCATCCCTTCACAGGTTGATTTTTGAATAAGCCTATGGTTAGAAAGCGGCCGTCCAACCGCCATCAGCGGCGATAACAGCGCCGTTGATAAAGCTGGATTCGTCCGAAGCCAGGAATAGAGCCACTTCGGCGATTTCCTCCGCCTGTCCGATACGAGGAATAACCCCTTGCGTCACTTTGGTGCGGGAAGCACCAAACTCGTTCACGTTCTTGATTGTGGAACTGATATTGGTCATCGTCGCTCCGGGCGCAATGGCATTGCAGCGAATGCCTTGTTGAGCATACATGAACCCGGTGTTTTTCGTCAGGCCGATTACCGCGTGCTTGGAAGCGGTATACGCGGCGCCTGCATGCGCTCCGCTGAAGCCCCCCGTCGATGCCGTGTTTATAATGACACCGCCGCCTTTTTCCAAAAAGATCGGGACCGCTTTGCGAATCGCGCGCATGACGGCTTTCGTATTGATGTCGAAGATCAGATCCCATTTTTCGTCTTCCACATCCCCTACAGGGGCCATGTTATCCATAATTCCCGCATTGTTGACCAGGATATCCAACGTACCGAATTGGTTGACGGCCGTATCGATCATCGTGTTGATCTCGTTAAGATCGGCCACGTCGGTTCTTAGAGCCAAAGACGTTCCGCCGCTGGCCTGAATGGCACCGGCCACCGCCTGTGCGCCATCCAGGTTCACGTCGCTAACAATAACGCTCGCTCCTTCGCGAGCAAATAACTCGGCAATGGCTTTTCCCATACCGGAAGCGGAACCCGTGACGACGGCCACTTTACCTTTCAAACGCATAACCTTTTCCCTCCAAACATCGTAGTCGGTTGAAACTTGAAAAGCGTCTATTCCTCCTCCCGCACAATTTAAATTTAAATAATTTAACTAATTTTTATTTTATACGCCTAGTATATTTAATGTCAAATTCTACATCTTTGTCTATCGGATTCAATTTAAAGTTAGCACTAAATTATACTACTCGTATATTTTTTTCACGACTATGTCAGGTTTCCGCGGAATGCCCCTTTTCTCCAATGTACCTCCAGAGCTTATCTTCGAGCCTTCTGGCCACCAGACGGAACGGCGTGGCTTCAAATCGCCTGCGTAATTCTTTCAATACGACTTCAATAAGCGACTTGTTCAACGTTTCCTCTTGAAAAAGCATGAAAAGCCCTTGCGTAATTTCCTTAGTTCTGACGGATTCATAGGATGCTTGTATAGTTGAATTAAATGTGCGAAGCTCTTGAACTAGTGCAGCCTTATCTATGGCGCTATCATTCTCGCCGGAACTAAACTGCACAAGAACTTGTACGTTCAGGATATGTTCATTTTGTTCATGCATGATGTTCATGATCGCTTCTATGTAACTTAAAACCCGCGGCACGACCTCTTTCCAGTTGGGCTGCTGATCCTGAAATCCCCTTGAAATATTCGCGATTTGGTGAAGCATACCGTAACAGAGCATAGCTCCTTCTGTAGCATACGGTCTGATCTCGTCTCCAAATAATCCCGTCAACCGTTCAGCCAACCACTGCAACTGCGTGCGGATCAAGGAAGTGGAATCGAATTCTCCCGAGTAAAACCCCGTCCAGAATAGTTCCAGTACACGCTGCTTGTCGGGTAAAGTCATCGGTATGGCTAGTTGGTCCACCAGCAAATCAAATTTGGAAGTGTAATCACGCTTCTCCAAGTTGCTGAGCAGCACCAGATCTTCCCGCAAGCGCTGCTCAAATATGGCCGCAATGCATGCTTCCTTGGAGTCAAAATATTTATAAAAGGTCCCTTTGGATACTCCCGATTGATACAGAATCATTTGAATGGTTGTATTGGAATAGCCATGCTCTATAAATAAAGCCAATGCGGCGTCTAACAATGTCTGCCTGCGATTGCTCACGATTGTGAAATCTCCTTTTGGACAGCACCGGTTTTTACTATGATTGTACCATTAGGTAAAAGTCCAGGGAATGATGGTGATTTTATCCCGTTCTATTCAATTATGTCTTTCCGCAGCCATCGCCGCGGCTTTGGTCTCATGGACCGTGCCGAAGGGATGCTCGGGAGGAGCATAAATAACATATACTTTAAGCGGTTTATTCCCCGTGTTGGTAATGTTATGCCATTTTCCGGCGGGAATAATAACGGCATATCCTTCTCGGGCCATTGCCTGGAAGTTCAGATCCTCCCTGCTGTTGCCCATTTGCACAAGCCCCTGCCCTTCTTCAATGCGTATGAATTGGTCCGTTTCGGGATGAACTTCCAATCCGATATCCTCACCGACGTTAATATTCATCAAGGTGACTTGAAAGTGATTTCCGGTCCATAAAGCGGTGCGAAACGTACGGTTTTGTTCTACGGCCTCTTCTAGGTCAATCACTAAAGGTTTTAAACCATAATCCCTAATGGGAATGTACCCTTGTTCCGGATCGCGGTATGGATATCGAAGGTTCGTACGGTACATATTCATTCTCCTTATCGTTTTTTATATACTATGCAACCGCCCAGCTTATGGGTAGAAATATAGTCAGCAACCCAAAAAAACACCGGTTAGATTGCTAACCGGTGTTTTCGTACCTTGTTGTTTAGTTTTATAACGCCGCGTCGTCCACGCGATCAAGCCACTCTTCGATCCGGCCGATGACCGATGTCACACAGCTCTCTTCAAACGGAGAGATCAGTCCCGCCACCTTTACCAGCTCCGTGAACGATTGACTTCCCCCCTGACGGCAAAGCTGCAGATAATCCGCCCAAGCGGCCTGACGATCCTCGTGCATCTTCTTCCAGAACTGGAATGCGCAGATTTGAGCCAAAGTGTAATCAATATAGTAGAACGGGGTATTGTAAATATGGCCCTGTTTGTGCCAGAAGCCTCCCCGCTCCAAATACTCGTTATTCGCGTAATTGCGGTGAGGCAAATACTTGCGCTCGATCTCCCGCCACGCTTGCTTGCGTTCCGCCGGCGTCGCATCCGGATTCTCGTAGACGAAATGCTGAAATTCATCCACGGTGACCCCGTACGGAATAAATAGGAGCGCGCTGGCCAAATGATCGAAACGATATTTATCGGCTTCCTCCTTGAAGAACAGATCCATCCATGGCCAGGTGAAGAATTCCATGCTCATGGAGTGGATTTCACAAGCTTCGTAAGTCGCAAAGCCGTATTCCGGTACTTCAAAACCCCGGCTCTCATACACCTGAAAGGCATGCCCGGCTTCATGCGTCAACACATCGATGTCGCCGGACGTGCCGTTGAAGTTCGAGAAAATAAACGGGGCCTTGTACTCGCTAATATAGGTGCAGTATCCTCCACTCTGCTTGCCTTTTTTCGCGACAAGGTCCATCAATCCGTTCTCTTGCATAAACGTGAAGAACTCGTTCGTCTCCGGAGACAATTCCGCATACATCTTGGCCCCGTTGCTTACGATCCATTCGGGATCGCCTTTAGGCGTTGCGTTACCTGACTTGAAGGCAAAATTCTCATCATAATACAGCAGTTGGTCCACGCCGATCCGGTTCCTCTGACGCGCCTTCAGCTTCGTTGCGACAGGAACAATATGCTCAAGCACCTGGTTCCGGAAATTCGCCACCATTTCGGCATTGTAATCCGTACGGGCCATCCGTGCATAACCGAGTTCCACGAAATTGTTGAATCCAAGCTTCTTGGCGATTTTCGTTCTGACTTTGACCAGGTCATCATAGAGGCGGTCGAGTGTCTCCTCATTTTCGGCCATAAAACCGCTGGAAGCTTCCGTGGCGCGTTTCCGCATCTCCCGATCCGTGGACTGTTGAAAAGGAATCAGCTGAGGCAACGTACGTTCCTCACCTTCGAAAGGAATTTTTGCCGAAGCGATCAGCTTAGCATATTCCGTCGTCAGTTTGTTCTCTTGCTGTAGATCCTCGATAACCTCAGGACTGAATGTTTTGAGCGACAGCTCGGCAAGGCGGAACAGCTGGTGCCCCCATTTTTTCTCCAGGTTCTCGCGGAATTTGGAAGTGACCAGTGCCCGGTAATAATCCGTAATATACTCCTGCACGACGGGACCGTTCTCGTCGAAAAAGTCCTGCTCCGCCTTATAGAACTCATCGTTGGTATCGATCGAATGCCGAATGCTGGCGAGCTGCTGAAGCGTATCGAACTGGCTCCGAAGCTTGTTGATTTCGGTCATCGCCCGATCCTGCTCTTCATAAGTACCGGCAGACGTAAAGCCGTTCAGGAGTTCCCTGAACTTTTGCTCGAAAACCTGCACATCAGGCCGCTCATAATGGTAATCGCTAAATTTCATAGAATGCACCTAACCTTTCAAAATGATCTTTTAAAGGAAATCTTTGTATGCAGTTACCGATCATTATACTAAATTCCCTTTTTTGATGACAGATCACGGAAATAAATAATAAAGGACCGCCCCTGATTGAGCAGTCCTTCGTATCGGCTTAAAAAGTGATCGTGGCTCTCCAGGACCCTCCGCCTTGAGTACAAGTGTAGGTGCCTGTAACCGTTCGGCGGTCCGCCGCTAGGGTACCTGTATAATCGCAATTATTTCCGTCACTGCTGTTTCTCCGCAGAACCTGAACGTTGTTGCCGTATATATTGATCGTCAAAACGGCCGTGACATCCTGTGCGCCAGGCATCGTCCATCTGGCATCGAAAATGTTGCTGTTCCCCCGGCGCCGCCAAACGCCGCTCCATCCGCCTTCTTGTTCATACCAGACTCTGCCTAAGCCTATAGTTTCGCGCCGAATGATAATAGCGGTCCATGTCCCTCCCCCTTGATCGCATCGATAGGTCCCGGTAACCGTACGCCCGTCTCCCGAGAGTGTTCCGGTGTAAACGCAATCATTGCCGTCGCTGCTGTTTTGCCGCAAGACAAATACAAAATTACCGAAAATATAGATCGTCAAAACTGCCGTTATGGGTTGGACTCCAGGCATCGTCCATCTGGCATCAAAAATGTTGCTACTTCCCCGGCGCCGCCACACCCCGCTCCATCCACCTTCTTGTTCACGCCATTCAACGCCCAAGTCTTGCTGGCGTGCTGAGCCGCCGCCGGATGTTTCTAAAGGATAGCCGTTTTGAGGGTACCCAAATGGACCGTAACCATGCGGGGCGTAACTTGATGGAGCGTCATTATATTGAATCATTCATTCTTCTCCTTTGTTGTAGTTATTTAGCAATATATTATGGTGGGTTTTCGCCTATGGTGCCTATAGTAGTTACTTTGGACAAGTTGAACGAGTTTTTCGCATCAAGTTTTGAATGTAAGAGCAGGGCATATTAACAAAAATTTAATTATGTTAACCAGATTGAGTTTAGGCGGTCAGGTAATCCAACTTGGACATAAAATTTAAACCGTTCAGACTGTCGGTACCTCAATCGTCGTCATGGCGCTTCGTTTCTGTTCGTCATTAATATGCGTATAGATCATGGTTGTTTCAATTGAAGCATGGCCTAACAGCTCTTTTACGACCCGGATATCAACATTGTGATTCAGCAGCATTGTCGCAAAGGAGTGCCGCAGCTTATGACAGGATAATTTCAAATCGGTCATCTGCGGATGATCCTGTTTGAAAGCATCGAAAACCGCCGTAGTGATCTTCTGAATCTGACGGATCGACAGTCTTCTCCCTTTCTGGGATACAAAGAAGGCTTCTTCCCTAGCATTATAAGGTTGAATTCGCCCCTCCCCCACTTTCACAAGATATTCTACAACTAAATCAGGCAGCGGAATCTCATTCCATTTCCGACCCTTGCCCAACACTTCGAGCGTTCCCTTTTCTTTTTTAAAATGGGACAAATTCATCCGGTGAACTTCGCCGACCCGTAAGCCGCAGTAACCCATGAGCAGGAACATCGCTAAATTTCGATCTCGATACCGGCCATCCACATAGGAAAGTACTTTCCTGAGATCCTGCTCTTCCAAATAAACCGGAATTTTATTTTTTTCCGTCTTCGATTTCTTGACCTCTAATGCGGGGTTTCTTGAGGCAAGCTCAAAATCGATCAATGAAGTATAGAACGAACGGATCGCGGATAGAGTCCGGTTTCTCGTCTTATCGCCAGCCGATTCTTGCTTGGAAACGAGAAAGCTGACGATATTCAATTTCCCTGCTTGCTGCACAGGAAGTTCATCCAGCGAGGACAAATAATCGTATACTTCTCTCAAATATTCTTTTCTCGTTGTCTCGGTATAGCCCGATTGCTTCATCCAAATCGTAAATGCTTGGATCGGCCCCGAATAGACTTCTTCTATGTCATGTTTATTCATCGATGCATTCCCTCGCAAAAAACATTTGTTTATTATACAAAATTGACTCCCATCTTCTCATAAACAAACCACTTAAAATCAAAAGTGCGCAAAATACGTGTTTGGCGTACTTATTATAGCACATATGTTCTCTAAGGGGAATGAGATCCACAACCGCTGATATAATATAAAAAAATGGTCTTCAAGCGCAACTGGTTGCTATAAAGGCGTTGATATCGCCTAGCATTAAAGATCAAATCATTGAAAGGTACGGTCGAAAGAGCATAGAAAACTATAGTTCTGAATTTTTCAAAGCGACAATCCATATCCCTCAAAACAGTATTGGATTTCAATTTTTAGCGAGTTTCGGTACAAATCTAGTGATCGTAGAGCCCAAAACATATGTGCAAGACTTTCGAAATTACTTAAATGAAATGATGGAGAACTATTCTTAACATACTTCACGGCTATTCTGGGGAGATGCTCTTCTCTCCGATTTACTCCTATGAGTGTCATATCCCGAATAAGATATGATTCGACGTAAAATGCGATTAAATATGATAAATCCCCTCTTCAATTCGCTGAATGCAAGATTCGGCAAATTTGAAATAATCAAAATTACGGTTAGGATCATCTTTGGTTAGTCCGCTATAAAATAGGCCCCAAGCCACCTCACGGACCATCGCCACAAATTTCATTTCCAGAAAAATACGAAAAGCATCTTCCTCAAATAAACCGAAGTAAAGGGTAAGCCACTCACGCTCTTCCGCTTCGCTAAATTGATTCGAAAACGGAATCAGGGTCAATTCAAAAAATATATCGCCAACACCGGACAATTCCCAATCAATGATTTGTAACTGCTCGCCTGTAAAAATCATGTTGCACAAGAAAGAATCGTTGTGACAGAACTTGTTATTGTAAGTTTTGTCATTACTGCGCATATGGGCTATCTTTTCAATGCGATTGAGAATTTGCAGCAGTCCGCTCGGATATTTGACCCCCAACAGATCTGCACCTTTCAGATACCCAAAAATCAAGTCGTATGGCGTACAAGTCCGATCCAACCCTTCCATGCTATGTATAATCTTTAGACGATCCATAATCATGTTCTTGATAGCGTTGTTATTAAGGTCACTCTTCTCGAGCATTCGGCCGTCGATGTAATTGGTGACTACAAAGCGCTGCGGGTCATCAGCGAATATCACTTCGGGGGCTATCCCCTTCTGGCTGGCCTTCGTGCATGACCTCGATTTCGGAATGACGCGTGAGATTCAAATATTCGTTTTGCCGGCTGTTCAAACGTAACACATACGTGTGTTGTTTCGTATTAACCTTAAATGTTTGGTTGCAAAGCCCGCCGCTAAGCTCCTGATAATGAGTAAAATTTCGGTTCAATTCCGGAACAGCATGAATAATATCATCGACGATGTTCATGTCTACAACCCCCTCTTCAGCCAGCAATCATAATATTAAGAACCCATGCTCTATTTCCCACATTATTCCTGATTCTAAAACTACATTAACACCTTGATTTACATATGTCAAAACAAATTGATTCATTTGTTTATTTTTTTGTTTTCATTTGTAAACTTAATTGATTACATATGGACAAATCACGGGACTTAGACACCACTGCCGTTTTTTTCCTCGAATAAGATATGATTCGACCATTTGAACACTCCTGTCATGGCTTATTTGCTTGGCAATATCGCAATATCTCCTTTTTACGAAATTCATTAATAGTTGATCCAACAACAAAAAAAGAAAGGGCTTAAAACTTAAGCTCCCTTCTTCCTGAATATTCGCGTTTTTGGAGTTTAGTTAAACCCGCCGTTGACTCGTATCGTCTGTCCGGTGATCCAGCGGGCTTTGCTGCTGACGAGCAGTTCAACCGCATTCGCAATATCCTCCGGCTCCCCAAGCCGGCCGAACCCATTCATTCGGCGGTACGACTCGATCAGTTCCTCCGATTTTCCGTTCAAGAATAACTCGGTGGATACTTGCCCAGGCGCTATGCAGTTAATAACGATGTCCCTGGGACCAAATTCTTTGGCCAATTGGCGGGTCAGCTGTTCAACCGCCCCTTTCGTTGCCGCGTATACGCTGTACGCCGGGAGCATCGCTCCCGAGACGGAGGTCGAGAAGTTAATGATAGTTCCGCCTTTAGCCATATGTTTCATGGCTTGCTGGCAAGCGAAGTAGGTTCCTTTCACATTAATCGCAAAGTGCCGGTCAAACATCTCCTCTGTCACGTCCTCGATAGACCTGCATTCCATGATGCCGGCGTTATTCACCAGAATGTCCACATGCCCGAAACGCTCGATTGTTTCCGTAAACAACGACTCAACTTCGCTTATCTCGCCCACATCGGCGCGAATGGCCACGGCTTCTCCTCCGGCTAGTACAATGGAATCTACCAATTCGCCCGCCTTTTCAGGATTAGAGGAATAATTGACAACCACTTTTGCGCCCGCTTGCACCAATTGAACGGCCACCTGACGTCCGATCCCCCTGGAGGCTCCTGTGACGATAGCGACTTTTTCATTTAAACTCATGTTCACGTTCTCCTTTATATTTATTTGGCCGATCCGTTGTCCAGTTGTTTCGACCTCGTACATTCATTATAGGGTCCTTCACTTCGCCCCGTTAGATCATTGCTGTTCAATCCTTGCCTAATTCTCTTCCGCCACGCTAATATAAAATAAACAAACATGCTTTCGGAAAGGAATCTGCAACATGGATGAATTAATGCGCAAAGAGCGAGCGCTGCAACAAATGGCGTCCTTGATACGTCGGCACGCATCGGTAACCGGCACGCATCCGACGGCCGTCCCTTCCTTGACGCTCATGCAGGCCACACAGTCGTCCGAGCCGCTCGAATCGGTATATAAACCGTCCATTTGCGTCGTGGCGCAGGGAGCGAAAACAGCCGCATTGGCCGATGAGATCTACCGTTATGACCCTTCTTTTTACCTCGTTACATCCGTAGAATTGCCGATTGTCGGCAGAATTGTCGATGCCTCCCCGGAAATTCCCTATTTAAGCCTAAAGCTTGGCTTCGACGCCGACGTTATTTGGGACATTGTGAAAGAAATGAACGAACCGTTTACCTGTTCCCCCGAAGCCCGCGGCATCACCGTGAATCAAACCTCTCCTGCCTTACTGGAAGCTCTTGTCCGGCTCTTGCAATTGTTGGATACGCCTAAGGACATTGCGATTATCGCCCCGCTGATTACCCGCGAAATTCTGTATCGGGTGCTGCAGAGCGAGCAAGGCGATATCATTCGGCAATTTGCCGTCATCGGCAGTCACGCGTACAACATCGCTCAAGCGATTCAAGTGATTAATCGGCAATACAACCGTCCACTTATGGTCGAACAACTGGCAAAGTCCGTAAACATGAGCACCTCGGCGTTCCATAAACATTTCAAACGCGTTACGGCGATGAGCCCGTTGCAATATCAGAAAACGGTGCGTTTGCAAGAAGCCCGGCGCTTAATGCTGACGGAGAGCATCCAAGCCTCCGATGCGGCCTTCCGCGTAGGCTATGAGAGCCCATCCCAGTTTAGCCGGGAATACGCCCGTATGTATGGACGTCCGCCTATGTTGGATATTCAAGAGCTTCGCGGTACGATCACGACTTCCCGCGTTCTTCGCTGATGGAAATTTCTTGAGGAACCCTTCAAGCAGAAAAGGCTGCCGATCTGTCCCGGCAGCCTGCTGCTTATAGATTCATCAATGAACGGATTACTTTGCCATATTATTCGTGGCCCAATCGTCCACAATCTTAAGCTCCTCTCCGACAATATATAGCTCATGCGTCTGCCGGTTCTCATCACGAAGCTCGTAATTAAATTGATTATCACGCTCATTGTAACCCTTGGATATGATCCCCACCGAGCTTAAATCAAGCGAGTCCTCATACTTCTGAATCACCCGCTCCGCTGTCGATTTCGTTTCCTCGTTGTCATCGTACATACCCAAATGCAGCGCCACGCTTGCCGCATCCTTTTGCTCCAACGCTTGAATGTAACGTTCAACTGCCAGCCCGGCAAAGGGGTATTGTCCGATCAGAGGGGAATCGTACAACGGCTCGCGCTTGTTATCATCTCGAATCCGTTCCATCCCCTGGGATTTGTCGTATTTTACCTGGAATGGAATAGAGCGAGTCTCTCCGTCCTTCGTGCCGGTAATCGTGTAATGTCCAACATAATACTCGTCATTTTGCTCGTTAGACTTAAATTTCATCTGCAGTTCTTTCAAGTCGTCAAAACTCAACAAAAAGCCTTCCAAGACTTTTGTCATATCAGATTCAGGATACTCGTTCTCGGCATAAATCATAAGCAAGGACAATGCCTTCGTGTCCTTCTGTTTCAGTGCAGCCAGAAATTTCTCTCCGTCTTTTTCGGAAACTAGCTCTAATGACTGCTTTTCATTCTCGGAGAGCTCGGGAGCATTCGGATTGGTTACGGTTCCTGCCCCCTCTATTGGGGATTCCGGCATTACGGAGATCTCAGACTCTGACGGTCCGTTCTTGGATTCTCCGCTATCGGAAGCAACAAGTACGCGTTGCGATGATGGAGCCTCCTCCTTGCTACACCCCGCCATAGCCATTGTGAAAATTACCGTGATGGCGACAGCCAGTGCCCCCACCTGTATCCGCTTCCTCCTTTTCAAACGATCCTCTCCCATCTCAAGGAAATAATACCAGTAATTGGAGGCAGTGTATTGATGAAAAGTTTCGTTGGACCAGGAGGGACCCTTTGAGAGACTTAGACCTGCTGGTCTAGGTCAGCGTCTTTTCGTAGATGCTGATTTCGTAATCGGGTTTCATGCCGGCCTTCTCATAAAGACGATAGGCGCCCGACGGGTTGGCGGCATCCACGCCAAGCGAAACGAGCGGCTGCCCCGATCGATAGGATGCCTCGAACACGGTTTGCAACAGTGCAAGCGCAAGTCCGCGTCCGCGGAACGACCGGCGTACGCCGACCTTCTCGATGAATAACAAATCTTCACGCATACGGGCGAGCGCAAAGCCCGCAACACTTCCACCCGAGTCCCGGGCGATCATCCACCACCGTTCTTCGAAGGTAGGCAGTTGTGTTTTTTCAACCCATTTCTCAAAAGACGGCTCCGCAAAATCCCAATGATCGGCGAAAGATTCGATATAGGCTTCGTAGACAGCTCGTTCGTCGGCCCCCTTCACGTAAGGCATGACGGTGAAGCCTTCCGGCAGGTAGGCCGGTGCCGGTTCGGCGTCCAAGCGGATTCCCATGCGCTTGAAGTACCGGACCGGGGCGAAGCCCCTATTTTCAAACAGCCGGACGGCATCTTCGCATAACGTAGGGACCATGCTTTGCAGTCGCTTGGCGACGCCGGATTCGTTCCGAAGTTCGGCAGCGCGCGCTTCAAGGGCCGCCACGAGTGCCGAGCCGACTCCCCGGTCGCGCGCGGCGGGCAACACGCATCCATAGCTGAACAGCTTTTCTTCGCTGTCTTCCTCGAGAAAAGCATACCCGATCAGGGCGGAGTCCGTATCTTCGACGACCCAAACTTGGGTCTCGAGATCGAAGCCCGACCACATATCCAGAACATCGTCAAGAACGATGTCGGGAGCGCCCAGGTCTTCGGTATCGCAGGCGGCCACAAGGTCGCAAACACCCTGGGCGTCCTCCGGGGTTGGACGGCGCAGGCGGTATGTCGTTTTTGACATCATAGAAATCTCCTTGAATTCATTTTAGATAGTGTAGCATATAATCCACTTTCTTCCTATTCTTGAAACGCAAATTCCCCACACTTCCGTCCCCCTCCCTTTGATGCATATAAACCCGAACTCTACCACTTAATAACCATTTCATAGCTTGATAGAATTAGGGAGTTTAGCGGATTTCTCCCCTAGCCGTCTTCCTGGATAATGATAGGGAATGTTTCTTAATATCCCCATTTGAGAGGAGAAATGCGAATGTCATCATTGACGAAAAGACTTGCGGCCGTGATCCTATGCTCCGCTCTGGTTGGGACCGGTTGGGGCGGATCAAGCATTGCGGCCGCATCCCCCGATCAGCCGCTTACGCCGAAAGTAGAATGGAGTTCGACGTACGGCAATAACTTCGCACGATCAGCGGGAAATGCGGTCACACCGACTTTGGACGGAGGTTACATCGCCGTTGGAAACGTCGACGAAGTCAGGTCCTCCAATTTTGAAACCGAACAAACAGGCTATGTTGTGAAAGTGGATGAAAACGGTAAGCTTCAATGGGAGCAAACAGTGGCGATTACCGAAGACGATTCTTATGTATATAACTTTTCGCTGGAAGAAGTCATCCCTACCCACGACGGCGGTTACTTCGTTGGCGGAACAGCGACGGACAACAGTTCCCGACCCCACAATGTTCCATTGTTGGCCAAGTTGGATGATAAGGGGAATATCGAATGGACGCGTCACTATCAGGCCTCCGGATATGTAAATAGTGTCGTGGAAACTCCGGATCACGGATTTGTTGTTACCGGCTATAATATCAATCCAGCGGCAGCGGTTTGGGCCTATTTGATGAAAGTGGATGAAAATGGAGATGAAGTTTGGATCAAACATTACCATTTTTCCGATGAGGAGTACCCGATGGGCGATTTTCAGTACTTTAACGATCTGTTAGTCACACCTGACGGGGGAATCCTGGCGGTCGGGCAGATGGAGGAGTTTATCTCCGAACAACACCCCGATGCTTCCCTCATTGTGAAGCTTGACAGCAAGGGTGAGATTGAGTGGACCAAAAAGCAGATCTTGCCGGGGAGCGGCATTTCGGCTGATGCCGTCCAGTTGGCACCGGACGGGACTTATCTCGTTGGAGGGTCGAAGCGGCAAGACAATAAAATGACCGTGTTTGTTCTTAATATAGCAACCAACGGTGAGGTCCTTTGGGAGAAGTCTTTTAATCTTGAAGAGGGAAGCTTTGCTCTGGGAGAACTCGTCTCCACCTCCGACGGGTTCTCGTTAATAGGTCAATATACTACAGGAGAATACCCCGATTACCACCATCAGTATCAAATTTATGAATTGGACACGACTGGAGAACTCATAAGAAGTCTGCGATTAGAGGTACCGGGACTGACCAGCACGGGTACAGGAACAATTACCGATGACGGCGGTTTTATGCTCTCGGGCAATATGACCGAGAACAATAAACAACGGATGCTGCTGATTAAAGTATCGGGCCAAGCAGAGGAGCCGTCCGCGGAATTAAAAGAAATTCGGTTTGCGAATCCGGAACTGACTCTGCAAATCGGCGAACGTAAGCCGAGTGTCGTACAGGCCGTATATGCCGACGGAAACGCTGCGGATATCACCGGTACGGCCACCCTTACTTCTCTCAACCCGGAAATTGCCGCCGTCGACCCCGATGGCTTCGTTACCGGTCTATCTGTCGGGACCACGGAAATTGTAGCCGAATTCGGCGGTTACACAACAACGCTGCCGGTAACCGTCTCCGAGACCCCGGGTCAAAACGCCGGGCGTTTCTATCTGGATTCGGAGGATTATTCTCTGGAGATCGGCAGTGAATTGGACGTCCTTGCTTTATTTACCGATGATACGGGCCATACGTCCATCGTGAACGGAGAAACCCGGTTTACGATGGATAATCCCGATATTGCTCAAGTTGACGAGCGCGGATATCTCATCGGCATCAAGCCTGGGCTCACTTCCGTGACGGCCACTTATGGGGAGCATACTTTCACCTCAAGCGTGCTGGTCGTCAAACCTTACACTCCGCCGGGACAGCTTGACCAGCAACCGGAGCAACCCCCGGTGCCGGAAACCGCTCTAGACAGCGAAGCGCCTATATTGCCGGGCCAATAGAAGCATCATCGGATTAAAGTCAAAAAGCCGCCTGAATGGCGGCTTTTATTGATTTTAAATGCCTAAAATCTGCTGTCGGTGTCCGGCTTGGTCATGCTTAGATATTTGAAGTCGACCCGGCACCCCGTTCCCATCGGGGACTGGGCTACGACCCCCGCCTTAAACCCAACCGGGGTTTTCATCCCGAAATAACGGATGAGTTTCCAGTCTTCCCCATTCGCCGAATAGAAAAAGGAAACCGTATTCTCCCTTTTCGTGATTCTTAAGAAGGGGTTCTCTACCGTTACCCGTTCCGAATTGCAATCATCGGAGCACCTGTTTTGGGTCACGACGGAAACGATGGTGGCATGTTCTCCGTTGAATTCGTAACAAAGCTTGGCCCAATTGTCCTCGTCGGCCATTAACATCAAACATCCCGAATCATAAATATGATGCATCTCCACCTGCAGTTGTGTTGTAAGCTGAAAGGACGTTTCGGCCGGTACATGCAAAAACGGAGCTGAATGAACCACGTGTTTTCCCGCGGGATCCCCGAAAAAATCGGCTTTGGCCGGTGTATGAACACACAACCCGCCATCTGCGGTATACTCCCAACCGGTCGGTTCGTTCATCCATGTTAAACGTTCCCTCTCCCCAACCCGGAACAAATTATGACTCATGTTCATCCTCCAGAAAAAGAATAGGCATATTTTCCAATGGTGAAATATCCCTCTTCCAAGTATACTAGGAACGCATTCCGTTCTTATATATAACATTCCCGCTGTCGGATGTAATAATATGGTACTACGATGCGATCTACTCCAGCGAACGTTTCCCTTCCCAGCGGTAAAGCCAAACGCTGAACAAAATCGCGATGATGGCTGTCCCGACGATGACGTGGATGAGCCCTCTGTTCAACAACATCTCCGGGGGAATCTCTTGAAGCCGGGCATAAGGATATTGCGCCCAAATCGTGATCCATCGAGCTGACCAGGCACACGGTACATAAATCCAATTGAAGTCGCCCAACCCCGTCAGGAGCAGGGCCGCCACCATACTTTCCACGATCCCCAGTCCCATGGAAGCCCCGCGCCCATAGCGAAGGCTAATTATAAAATGAAGAATGTACATAAAAATGCTGCCTATAAAAAGAATCCCACCCGCGCAAACATAAAATGTCAAATCATATAAGGTTGAATCGAGGATAAAGATGTAGCCGAAACCGAAACCGGCGGCAGCGAGCATAATGCTTCCAAGACCCAACAAAAGAAGCAGACTGATCTTGCTTACGAACGGCAGCGGTTTGACGGACGAGGTCAGGAGCACTTGATAATTCCCCGCATTGGCCTCTTGGTCGGCGGCAAAGGCACACACGATCCCGATCATGACTGGAAGCGAAATAGCTACGATTTGTAAATAGGCTTCAACCTTGGATTGTGAGGTCCAGGGGCTGAACGCATAATAGGACAGAAACACGGCGATTCCAACCAGAGGTATGACAAGATGTATCCACAATAAGGGCTGCCTCCGCAGTTTGATCAGGTCGGAACGCAGATAGCGCAAATATAATTTCATGTTACCTCGTCTCCTTGGCATCAAAGGCTTTTGCCGTAATGAAGGACAGCAGAACAAACAATCCCACCGAGATTAGCAATCCCGGTAGTATGACGCTGCCGTCCATCAGCGGATCGCCCGCCGGAACCGGCAAGCCGTTAGGCAGTACTTGGATAATCGGGCACATCAGCCGGCCGGGAATCGTAAAAGGAATCAACCACCACAAATCGGAAGTCGCCAACATGATCCCCAACCCCACATTACCGATCATGCTGAGGATTAACGTGACGAATACGCCGATCCGGTCAACAAGATAAAGCCAAAGCGGAATCTGCCAAAGAAACGTGACGAAAATGACGAGGCAGGCCATCAAGCTGGTGATCGCCGACAAGGTCCCGGGAAATACCGTGCTCCCCGCCGTAAGAATCAACCAAAAGAACAGGGAAGACACCAGAAACAGCCTGGAGACCACCGCGATTTTTCCCGACCAGGTTAAAGATGGGGATAACGGCAGGGCAAGAATCGAGCGATAACGCAGTTTCCGGGCATCTTTCTGCAGCACACCGATACACATGAGAGCCAAAGTTCCCGGGAGAATCATAGCGTACCACCAATTGAAGCTCCCGCTTTGAAAGAACCGCCCCGCCATCAGTACGACGCACAACATCAGGGTAACCAGCGGTGCGATGAAGACCAGCTTCCGAGTAAACGTTCGTCTGATCTTTAAATGTTCAGCCCGAACGATGCCTGTAAAATGATGCATCCTATTACACCCCTTCCTTGCGGTGTCTTTTCGCAATTTCCATAAATAAATCTTCCAAATGCCCGCCGGGCATAACCGGCTCCTGATAGGCCAGTACGCCTCCGGCCATGATCGCGATATCGTCGGCAATCTGCTCCACTTCCGAAAGAATGTGGCTCGAAAGAATGACCGTAATTCCGCGTTCGGGAAAAGAACGGATCAACTCCCGCTGCTCTTGGATTCCGATGGGATCCAGCCCGTTCGTCGGTTCATCCAGGATAAGCAGCTTGGGACGGTTCAGCAGGGCGATCGCGATGCCCAAGCGCTGCTTCATTCCCATGGAGAACTGGCCGGACCGTTTGCGTCCGGTGTTCGTCAAATCCACCATGTCCAGGACTTCATCGATGCGGGATTCCGGTAGACCGAGAAGGGTAGTTCGTACCTTCAGGTTCTCTCGCGCCGTCAAATTTTCATAAAGCGGCGGAGCCTCAATCAGCGCTCCAATCTGATATAAGACTTTGCGGTCCCACGGCTTTCCCTCGAACAGAATTTCGCCCGATCCGGGTTTAAGCATTCCCGTCAACATTTTAAGCGTGGTCGACTTTCCCGCTCCATTCGGACCCAGCAGGCCGTATACGGTGTTGCGCCGAATCGTCAGGGATACGTTATGAACCGCCTTTTGTCCCTTGAAGTTTTTACATAATCGGTTAGTTTGTAAAATAATGTCGTTCATGCTTCTCCATCCTTTTCCTTTATTCTCTGGAGATCAGCATACGGCCTATTTCTAACAAATTTATAAACCGGAATAAAAAAAACGGCAGTCGCGAACGACGTATCGTCCGTCTAACTGCCGTCTTTATTTAGTTAGGGTTCCAGCTCCACGGTAACCGCGAGCTCGTTGATATAGTAATTGAATTTTGACTTGATATCTTAAATGTTGGCGAGCAGGTCATTCAACGTCTCGGCCATTTCAGAAGCCCTTCCGTTTGCTTCAATTGACGTGCCCGGGGCGAGGCCGCCGCGGGGAGCTTGGCCACCTTCACCTTGAAGCCTCTTTCGATGGCCTCGGCTTCCGTGAGACCAACATGTGCGAAAACGGAGGAATCGATAAAAACGGAAGAAGGCCTTCTTCTTATGGTCCATTTCTTCTTGTGAAACCAAATGCGCCATATGTTCCAATGCTTTCGTCGGGATGCAGGCTATATTGATGCAAGTTCCTCCATACATCAGCGGAGATTTCTCCACAACGGCAACCTTCAATCCTTGATCGGCCAAAAAGGGGGCCAACGTCTTCCCGCCTTTACCACAATTATTCTTTCGGATTGGAATTGGCCGTCTCCAGGTCCGCCGGGCTGTGAGCCGACCTTTTATAGATCTCTCCCCAGTCCTTCATTGCTGTAATGATCGGAGTCAAAGTCTGGCCGAAATTTGTCAAAGAATACTCCACCTTGGGCGGGACCTGATGGTAGACCTCGCGATGGACGATGCCGTCTTCCTCCAACTCCCTAAGCTGCAGGGTAAGCATACGCTGAGTAATGGACGGGCAAATTTTGCGAAATTCATTAAATCGCTTGGGGCCGGACATCAAATGATACAGCAGCACACCCTTCCATTTACCGCCGATCACGTCCAGCGTGAATTCCACCGGGCAGCCTTCATCGTTGGGGCAAAATCCGTATCCGCTCTTTCGGTCTCTCATGACTTCTCCGCTCCTAAAACATATTTAAAAACCTTCTAGAACCACCTTACCAACCGCTCTGCCCGTTTCGAGCGTAGCATGCGCTTTGCGCAAATTCGCGGCGTTAATCGGCGTCAGCGTTTCGTTCGTCGTCGTCCGAAGGACTCCGTCGTCCACAAGCCGGGCGATCTCATTTAACAAGTTATGCTGTTCTATCATATCCGGGGTTTGATATGTTGACCGGGTAAACATCAATTCCCATACAAACGTAACGCTCTTGTTCTTTAACAAGGTCAAGTTCAATAATTCATCCGTTTCGACGATGGAACAAATTTTCCCTTGCGGTGCGATCGCTTCCGCCATATTCGACCAATGCTTCTCGGTACTGTTCAGGCAGAGGATATAATCGACCCGCTCCCATCCCGCCGCCTTTAACTGCGGAAGAAATGCCTTAAAATGATTAATGACATGGTCGGCACCCAGCCCCGTTACCCAATCGGCCGATTCGGGCCGGGAAGCGGTGCCGATGACCGTCAAACCGGCATATTTCGCCAATTGCGTCGCAATCGATCCGACACCGCCGGCGGCACCGATGATCAAAATCGTCTTCCCTTCATTATCGGCTTTGTTACGGGAAATGCCAAGCCGGTCGTACAAACTTTCCCAAGCGGTGATCGACGTTAACGGCAATGCGGCCGCATGGGCAAAATCCAGTTTGGACGGCTTCATACCGACAATCCGCTCATCCACCAGATGAAACTCGCTGTTCCCTCCGGGCCGGGTAATACTGCCGGCATAAAAGACTTCGTCACCCGGACGGAACAACGTCACTTCCGGACCGACCTGCTCCACCACGCCCGCGACATCCCAGCCCAAAATTTTGGGCTCGCTCTCCTCGCGGTTCTTTGGGGAACGCACCTTGTAGTCGACCGGGTTGACGGAAATCGCCCTTACCTTAACGAGCAAATCCCTCCCCTCCGGTACGGGCTTCCCCACTTCCACGTCCAGCAGACTTTCCAGATCCTCAATCGGCAAGTACTTATATAGACCTACGGCTTTCATTGTCTCTTTCGTCATGTTTTTTCTCTCCTTTACGTTTACGGTAGTTTTTGTTGTTATCGGCAGTATAATCTATAGGTTTGGTAGTGAACAGTACGCACATTCATGTGATATAGTATCAATTTGTATACTATTGGCGTCGGACAAGCCAAAAAATCCGACCCTCCTTTATTGAGGAAATCGGATTTTTATGTCGGGGTCATTCTTCGTTTAACCGCAGTGAAAATTGATGGGGAGCCCAAGGTAACCCCTGAAACCTAAGGACACGATCGCTGACCAATTTCCATATGCGATATGTGATGAAGGAAACCGAAATGAGCTGACGTGTTTCCTCCAAAACACGGATACGACATCACTGCCTTTTATAAAATCGCGTTCCGTATTTTCGCTTTGCAATTTGGCAACCGCACTTACAATAACCGGATCCAGTTCGTTTTCGTCGCAGCCGATGATGTCCCCCGAATCCCACAACCGAAGCAAATGATTCCGGGATGAGAGCTCCAACCATTCCTGATCATATTGCTTCCTTTGACGAGAGTCCAGGGGAATCCCCTCACCATACCTCTTCACGACTTCCAGGAAACTTTCCCAATCGCCCTGGGCTAATGCGACAGGAGCCGCCCCGAATGTCCCATGTCTCTATGCGCTTGCGATACATTGACGACATGAATCGGGTTCTCTTGTTCTCTTAATAAATGCAAGGCGAAACGGAGTCCCGTCTGATCGTGAGCGTTATCCCCGCTCCAGATAACAATCGTCTTGTTTACCGGAATTTTTCTTAACGTCTCCATCATCGATTCGATGTTCCTGATTAGAACTCGCTCCGAAAAAGGTATCCGGCAGATGTTCCATCATCCAGAGTTCCCTATTCCGCTGCCCTCCCAAAGTGTTCAAATCGGCGATCGGACCGACCGAGAACAACTCATTAAATGCGACGACCCGATGTCCCTCACTCCTATTGAGCTTGCTTAGCGCGACCTTCAATGAACCGGCATTCGAAAGACTAAATACAAGATGAACGTAGGTCTGACGCTGCTCGGCTTGGATTCTATGTTTGTGTATAGCTTCAATGTATTTTTCAAGCAGTGTATACAAATGTTCCTCTTGATTTGCGGTTTCCAACAATTGACGAAGTATCAGGCGATATTCGCCATTCCCAAACTCTTTCATACGTTCATCAAGTTTATCGATGTGAACCCCCCGAATCTCTATGATTTTCCATGCTATCCCCCTTATTTCTTCACTCCTATGCCGAATCCTTCGCCCCAAATTATAACCACCCGTCAAACAACCTTGATAACATAGAATTCCTGCAGATTTGCATCTTTTTCGCATCCCCTCGGGGGTCGGCCTAAATACCTGCAGATTTGCATCTTTTTGGAGTTGGAAGTTTGGACTATTCGCCTCTTTGTATGTGACATATCACTTCGATTATACATAGTAGCTTGAACACTCCTATGATAACGACCCCATCAGGTGGTTTTTTATTTCGCACGCTTCTCGAGCTCAACTGGCTAAAGCCCCAAAGAAAAAAGATGCACATCACGTGCATCCTTTCCCAAGGATTGATTTACGATTTTATGAAAACGGTCCGGCCGTTGAGTTTCTGAAGGTTGCGGTGATTGTCGTCGTAGTATTGATAGAACTCATCCAGTTGTTTCTGGGACAGTTCCACCGTCTCTTTCAGAATATACCATTCCACATTTTCCGTTAATGGAGGTGTCGTCAAGGACCCTAAATAATGATAGTAACTCAAGTGGGTGGGGAGCAATTTTTGAATGTCCAATTTATCGATCTTTACCCCCTTTTCCCCTTTCGCATTGGCCTTGGCCGCATCCAAAATTTGTTGAAACGCTTTGTTCGCCTTGCCAGCCTTAAACATCACTCCGATCACCGCCTTTCGCCCGTCTTGCGATTCATGCACGAAGTGACCTTCCAGCGGATAATGCTTGCCATTGATCGTATGCTCACTTACGGCATGAAAATGAACTTGCTTAAGGGAGAACGTGCGATCATCAATTTCCGCGGTACCGCGCAGACCGACTTGGATGCTGTGTCCGTCATCAACGACCGAAGTCCCTACCTTATCATACTTCAACGTCAAATCGGAACCTTTATACTTAACGGCTTTGGACGTAACAATATTGATGGGAGATTGCATCTTGCCCGACACAAATTCCCATTCCTCCTGATGATCATACGAGAAATGGGTTGCTTCAGTTAAACTGGTTGCCGCATAACTTGACGAAAAACCCGCCAGCAATAAAAAAGCCGTTAATCCCAGTACGATATAATTCTTCTTCATCCAACATCCTCTTTCAAATATAATTTCCGGGGTCGACACCTGAATATACAGGAATTTCCTGCTGATCATTATACTCCTTTCATTTTTTCATGCAATGAATCTTACAAACTAAATTCAGAAAAACGCCGGGTAGTTCTTAAGGAATACGGGGTCATTGCATTACGCTCCTTGTCTTTGCGATAATGAATACAATCTTAATTGTGAAAAAAGAGGAGGCATCACCATGAACTATCGGCATCTCGGCAGCAGCGGCCTGCAAGTCTCCACTCTGGGCCTGGGTACGAATGCGTTCGGCAAACGCGCCGATGAACCCACCTCCATTCGAATTGTCCATTTCGCACTGGACAGCGGGATCAATTTCATCGATACGGCCAACATCTACGCGGGAACGGAATCCGAGCGGATCATCGGTGTAGCGCTTAAAGGAAGAAGGCAACAGGCTGTTCTTGCGACCAAAGCCGGACTTCCCACCGGCCAAGGCCCCAACCAAAGAGGCTCCTCCCGGCATCATCTGCAGCAGGAGTTGGAAGGAAGTCTTCGCCGGCTGGGGACCGATTATGTCGACCTTTACCAGATACATACCTTCGATCCGTTCACACCGTTGGAGGAAACCCTTCGTGCTCTGGACGATATGATTACCTTGGGGAAAGTCCGCTACATCGGGGCATCCAATTATGCCGCTTGGGAACTGATGAAGGCGCTAAGTGTCAGCGAACAGCTGCGGTTATCGAAATACATTTCCCTCCAATGCAGCTATTCCCTCGCCGACCGTACGCCGGAAAAAGAATGGGTTCCCCTTTGTTTGGACCAAGGAATCGGCATCATTCCTTATTTCCCTTTGGCGGGAGGCATTTTGACCGGGAAGTACGAAGCGGATCGGGCGCCAGCCGGATCTAGAGCGGACACGGATCCCAATTTTGCGAGGTTCCTTACGGATGAGCGAATCCAACTCGGCAACGAAATCGGCGAGATCGCAAAAGAAGTAGAGGCCAGCCCGACCGCATTGTCTTTAGCCTGGCTGATGAACCGCCCGGCGGTATCCACCGTGATTGTCGGAGCCACCCGGGTAGAACAATTGCAGGACAGCCTGCAAAGTGTATCCATTCCTTATGATACGGATATGGAGCGCAAGCTGAATGATATAAGCAGCCGATTCGTATATAGCGAACCGTTTGCCGAATATCGGCTGAAATAGCGGGAGGGTGTGACAAGGATGTCAAGGGTGGATTGGGAAGAAGAAAGCAAGCGTTTTAATGCAACAGCGGCATATTACGATCTTTACAGACCAAGTTACCCCAAAGAATTAATCCACTGTATAGAAAAGAATTCGAATATTGGCTTGGACTCAAAAATACTTGAAATTGGTGCTGGCAGTGGAAAGGCATCCGAATTGTTCTTAAATCGAGGCTATGGCCTTGTATGTATCGAGCCGAGTCCTCAATTAGCAGAGATGGGCATGAATAAACACAAGGACAAAAAGGTGGAATTTGTTGTTACACGGTTTGAAAATTGGATTGAGCCAAACCATTATTATGATATGGTGTTCTCTGCGCAAGCCTTTCACTGGGTACCAAAGCCTATTGGTTATACAAAGTGCGCTAACAGCTTAAAGACGAATGGTTATCTGGCTTTATTTTGGAATATGTACTTAAGTGAAATCGAACCACAATACAAAGAATTAATTTCCCTTTGTATTAATTATGATGTGTTCCCATTTCATAGTTTGGAAGAAATCGAAAATAGGATTAATAATATTACAATAGAAATTTCCAATTGTGAACATTTCGAAACGCCCTCTGTTCATCGTTTCCCTTGGAATCAACAATACAATATTGACGGCTTCATTGGCTTTTTAAAAACCGGGAGCGGTTTCCTCGCTCTGCCAGAGTCGGATCAAACCCAATTAATTCACGAGGCGACAACTATCATGTTAAAACATGGTGGAAGGGTAACGCTTAAATTTATCAGCACTTTATTCTTAGCAAAGAAACGGTAAGACCATCTAAACACAACGAATTAAAAACCGCCTTTTTCCGGAAGGCGGTTTTGCTTTTGATTTTACGTTCGGTCTGCATTGAAATTCATTGATAGACTTAAGGAAATTCAAATCTTTGCAAGTGGGCAAAAAATATCAAACCCCCATCTACATGTTCTGTTATCATAACAACCAAAGGAGGGCCGGTTTGAAGAAGTCGATCCCAACGTGCCGAGCACAAACCTTGAGCTCGTTTACGAGATTCTGGACGAACCTTCGAATCTTTCCTTTGAAGAATAGAGTAATATGAATTCTATCTTTAAATCCGATATGGCGCGGGGTTCACCTGCGCCATATCGGAGCTTCTATCCCAGCTCGTCTAAAGATCGGTGTGCCCCCCGGGATTTCGCTTTATACGCTTGAACCCGAACGGATGGATCGATCGATCGGATAAGAGCAAGCCTGCCAGCGTCAGCATCATCCCTAAAGCCGTGATCACCGAAATCGGCTCATGCAGAATGGAAAAAGACGCAATAACGGTTACCGCCGGCACCAGAAAAATGTAGGTGCTCGTGCGCACCGCCCCTAGTACGCCGACACTCCAATTCCAGGTAACGAAACACAGTGCCGAAGCTCCCAAGCCGAGAAACATTAGGTTAAATAGCTGGGTACCGTCTTGAAACCTTGAAAGGCCGAGACGAAATCCAGGCGAGAAGCAAAGCGGAAGCATGAAAACCAATCCGTAAAAAAAGACCCGGCGGGTACAGCCTATGGCCGGAATACCCAGTGAACTGATTTTGCGCATTAGAATCGAATATATCCCCCATATGGCGCTGGAAAGAAAGGCCAGTACATCACCCAACGGATTGAGCGCCAATTGACGGGCTCCGTTAAAGGAGATCAGAACAATTCCCGCCATGGCCACCGCAAACCCGGCCAAAAAGCGTAGGTGCAGTGACTTCTCTCCCAGCAGAAAATGGGCCAGCACCGCCGTAATTAACGGCGCTGCGGACACGATGATGCCGACATTGGAAGCCAACGTGTACGTCAAGGCGATATTTTCCAGCAAGAAATACAGGGTAACCCCGGTAAGCCCGGCTGCCGCGAATAGCAGCTCTTCCCGGATCGGTCTCAAAGAGACAACCTTCGGGTAAATCGCCCAGAGGACGCAATACCCGATTAAAAAGCGAAACAGCAAAATTTCCTGAGGCAGAAAGTCCTCCAACAGCAGCTTGGTCGAAATAAATGTAGTCCCCCATATCAAAATGGTCAAAAGAGCGGCCGTGTGTGCAGTTGCGGTACGACGCCGGCCGCTCATTCGTTGACCGTCCGCTTTGAAAGCACAGGTGCGGCTTCCTCACGGAAGATTTTCATATATTGGCCGGGAGTTAACCCGATATACCGTTTGAAAAAATGAGTCAAATGGCTCTGGTCGCTGAATCCGGTCTCCATAGCGGCTAACGAGGGGGCGATTCCTCGCTCCAGGAGTTTTTTGGCGGCGCCGATTCGAAGCGTCTCCAGGTAGTTGTACGGCGATATTCCCTGATCACGGGTAAAGGAACGAATAAAATGATATTTGCTAAGTCCGGCAAGTCCGCTAAGCTTATCCAATGTTATTTTCTCCGGGTAATGACTCTCCATATATTCGCACACCCTGCGAAATTCGGCCGCCTTCCCGCTTCGCGCAGACTCTGCCCGAACTTCCGAATAATCCTGGACGATCTGCCCCATCAATACAAAGAACAATTCCTCCTTGATAAAGTCCGCTTCGCCCTCACTGATTAGCTGGTGCAGTTCCTTCAGTAAAGGAGCCAACTCGGTTCCGCGCAGCACAGGTCCGGCAAAAACCGGCAGCTCCTCCGTTCCCAATATATCGAGGGACAGTTCTCGCATGCGGTCGGTCTCTATATTGATGCAGCGATAGTCAAGCACATCACCATCAACCTGCATACAGGTGTGGATATCCTTCGGATTAAAAATAATCATATCACCGGGATGGATGATATACTCCCGTTGGTTACATTCCAGGTAACGCTGTCCTTTCTCTATAAACCCAAAGACGTAATAGTCATGAAAATGATGCGGAAACTTCTGCATAATCCCCTCAAACCGGTAGGCTTCCACGTCCAGTTCAGCGTCGTAACAGACCGTTCGGATCTCCTTGCTCATAATGTACCTCCTCGTATGTATTCCACCTTATCCACTATACCAGAAAGGTTTTTACCGCGATTGTACAATGTTGCTCTCCCATCAACCTCAATATCTGAATGCCTCCACGCATCATTAAAAAGAAAGAGCTCGAAAGCATCCGCCTCCGAGCTCCGGTTTTATTGATTTGCAACCAGCTCCCAGAGCTGGTCGGCCACTCCCGTTGCATCCATCTGAACGATTTTGGCCCCGTCCGCCATTTAGCCTGCTCCACCGCCAAAACCTTCCCGCTCCCCGTATTGTTGACGATAAAATAACCGCCCGTTGCTTCCAACAGCCACTGCTGATCCTTCGATCCGTTATCAGCCCATTGGACGGCTGGAGCACCGGAAGAGAGGGATGCTCCCAGGATCCCAAGATTTTTGCGGCTGTTGGTATTGATCAATTTAACGAATCCCTCCGAGGCCGGGACGATAAACCAGTTTTGATCACGCGAAGCGGGGCTACCGGTTTACCGCTCTTCACATTAACCAGTTTATAGTACCCCACGGACATATCCCCATTGTTCACTGTGTTTTTCCCACTGAAGAAACCGGCCTGAGGAATAAACAAGCGTCCATTGCTAAAGCTCGAAATGATGTTCACGGATAAATCAGACCCGCTTTTTTCGCGGGAACCCATTAGGTTTTCCGTATGATTTTTTGCTGTTCAATTTCATATACCACATCGGCAGCGTTCTCAATTAACTGTACGTCATGCGTTATGAAAACGATAGTTCCTGCGTAGCGAATCATTAAATTTTGCAGGGCTTCGACGGCTGGAAGATCCAGGTAATTGCTCGGTTCGTCCATAAGCAAAATGTTGTAGCGTCCCAGCATCATTTTAGCCAACTGCAATTTAACCAGTTCACCGCCGCTTAATACGGATACCCGTTTTCTTATATCATGTTGAGAAAATCCCAAGGATGCAAGGACGGCATGTATTTCCGTCCCCTGATAATCACTGTGTTCCATCATAAACTCCATAACGCTTTGGCTACAGTCGCACCTATAACCCTTTTGGTCAAAATAACCAAGGACCGCTTTAGGAGATACTGTTATGCCGGGTTCGCGATCGAGTATCATCCTGAGCAACGTTGTTTTCCCCGTACCATTGGGTCCGGTAATCGCAATCTTGGCACCCAGCGGAAATTGAAATGAAGCTTTGTCAAAAATGACCCTGCCCCCATGCTTTTTGCAGATATCCGTCCCCGTGACCGGAAACGGACTATGAAGCTCGAGGGCTTTACTTTGTCTGAACAAGACCGAACGAATGGTCTCGGGCGGTTTTACTTCACCCATCGCTTCAATTCTGCGCTCCATATTTTTGGCGGCATTATAGAGCTTCTTTTGCTTGCTGCCCGTCGTTTTTTGGTGACCGAGCCGCCCACCGCTCTCGGTGTTGTTTTTTCGGGAAGCCCCTTTCGCCTTTTGCTCCATTTTCCGGGCCTGATGCTGTTTTTCCGCAATAGCTTTCTCCAAGCGCTCACGCTCAGCGGTAAACCGACTGAATTGATCGGCTTGTTTTTGCCGTTCTTCTTCCTTTTGAGCCAAGTATTCGGAATATCCGCCCCAATACTCGGTAATCTTCCCGTCCTTTAACTCCCAGATCTTGTCGACGACTTGATCCAGAAAGTATCGGTCATGACTGATAATGAGCAAAGCTCCGAGATAAGATTTAAGCTGATGAATCAAAAAGTCTACTCCGTCCCGATCCAGGTGGCTGGTCGGTTCATCGGCAAGGATCCCGTGCATCTCACTCGACAAAGCCTGTGCAATTTTAAGCCGTGTTTCTTCACCACCGCTCATATGATCCTTTTCAATTCTGTCGATCCCAAGCTTACCCTTTAAAGCATAATTCTTTATCTCATGTATGGCCGCGTCCTCTAATTGCGGGATGTATGAAAAATCACCCTCCCGGCTGATCCTTCCATACGGTATTGAAATTTCACCCAGTAACACTTTTAACAAGGTGCTCTTACCGGCTCCGTTCGATCCGATTAAACCAATACGATCATATTGGTAAATTTCCAAATCAGCAATGTCCAGGACGTCCCGTCCCATATATTCGATATAAATATCTTTTGCTTTTATCAATAGTTCCATCTTGGCAGCCTCCTTCAGTAATCGCAGTAACGTCGATTCGCAGGTCCACCTGCGATTATGAAGAGAGGATTATATAAAGAAGTACCAATGCATCCTTCGCATAATAACTTATTAGCTCCTTTCTATGCTGTTTGACTGTTTTTTTGCAATAAAAAATACAGATCTAGGCCATTATGCGAGCCAGGATCTGCATTGATCACGAAAGAAACACAGCGAAACAGACATAGCAAATCAAGCTATTCAAATCGCCATCTATGTGTCCATACGTAAAAATAAGCAGCCCAAAAAAAGCCCACATTCGTGGATGAAAATCCGCTTTTTTATTGCCGGCTTATCGAATACGCATCGAGTGCAACATAGATAACGATCCTCCTATCACTAATTTATTGGATGATAACATGGGCGACGCCTGGTGTCAATTCCGTATAAACGCCATGTTTCGGCTTGTGATGGTGTGTTCACGAAACAAGGTTTGATTCATGGAGCGAGTTTTTCTGTTCTGATTTCCTCCCCCCTCCCATATATTTATCAGCGAATGGCCGGCCGGACCTTTCGATGCGTTACACCCAAAAAGTTAAAGCGCTTTAAACATTCAGCGGAAGGAGATTGGCATGTTAACTTTCTCAAGTAAAGGAAAAACCGGAGCCCGTCTTTTCTGTGCTCTACTGGCTGTCTTGCTGCTCTTCGTCCAAATTCAAGGCGTTTCGCGCGCGGCTGAACCGGATTCATCGGAAGCGGAGGTGCTGCTGTCCGAATGGATCTTTTCCGATGAAGGAAATGAAGGCGTTTTTCCTGCGACGGGCGGCGTCCATCAAGACTCCTCCAGCTTCCGGAATGTGGGCGGTTATTTCGAGTATTATGACAGCGACCAGCACTCGATAAGCTATCAAGGCTGGGACAACGGCAAAAACAAAAAGTACTGGCTCGCCAGTCTTTCAACCAAGGGATATGGGAACATTGCCCTTTCCTCCCAGCAAACTTCTTCCGGGACAGGGCCGCGGGACTTCAAGGTTCAGTACAGCACCGATAACAAAAATTGGACGGATGTGCCGGAGCTGTCATTGAAGATGGCCCGGTCCAGTTTCAACTGTCCGGGGAATTCATGCAAACTTGATAATGCTCCTCTGCCGGCAGCCGCCGAGAATCAGGATACGCTTTATATCCGTTGGATCGTAAGTTCAAATACGAACACCAAAGGGAGTCAGGGCATCGGGGACACGGGGTCCAGCTTGATCAAGGATATCCGTATAACGGGGACGGCGACGGGTACGCAGGAACCGCAAACGGAGCCTAAGCTGATCAATATGACGCTGGTCGGAGATACAAAGACGAGCCGCAGTTTTGCGTGGTATACGGATGTACATTCGCCTTCCGTCCTGCAAGTGGTCGAGGCCTCCAAAGCAGCCGGGAGCGATTTCCCCGAGCATGAGGCCTTAACCTTTCAAGGAACGACCGAAGAGATTGCCACTTATGTGACGAAGTCGGACCGGAAAGCGAACAAGAAAAAGAAGTTTTACAGCCATAAGGTGGCAGCAACCGCATTGACGCCCGGAACGACGTATCGATATCGCGTCGGCAGCGGAGCCGCAAACAGCTGGAGCCGGGTCGGCAGTTTCACGACCGATACGGCCCAGGCCGAACCCTTCCGTTTTATCGCGGGAGCGGATTCGCAGGCCTCCAGTAAGGCGGGCTTCGAACCTTGGGCCGATACGTTCAGAAAAGCGCTGCAAACGGTCGGGGATCCCAAGTTCATCCTCAATGCGGGGGATCTCGTGGATAACGGCGACCTGGAGGAGCAATGGCAATGGATGCTGGGCCTCCCGCAGGAACAGCTTTTGAATGTCCCGATCGTGCCGGTGCTCGGCGGGCATGAGGTCCAGGACTATGATGGCGACGAGACGACGCCGAACTCGAATTTTTATAATCATTTCCATTTGCCGAAACAAGTTGTAGCTAATACGCATGACGGCTCCGTGTATTCATTTGAATACGGAAATGCCCTCTTTCTGATTTTCAACACGCAGTATGCCGGGGAACTGTCCAGTAACGGAAGTATCAAGAAGCAAGACCGGCAGTTTCAGGATCAGGTCGAATGGATGAAGTATATCGTGGCCAAAAGCGATGCCAAATGGAAATTCGTGGCCCTTCATAAAGGCCCCTATTCCGCGGGTGACAATGCGGGAGAATGGGAGGATGACCGCGTGCAATTTTACAAAAAAGCCCTCGTCCCGGCCTTCGACCAAATGGGGATCGACCTGGTATTCGAAGCGCATGACCACATGTACATGCGATCTCATCAAATGCTGAACGACAAGGTAGTCCCTCCTGCCCAGATCACGTTCGATGCACAAGGAAATGCCGTCAACCCCAAGGGAACGGTCTACCTGATGTCCAACGCCTTCGGGGATAAATTTTATACCAAATATCCCGGATACGATGATTATTTTGCCGCGATCAATGAACAGCCTTTTAAAAAGATGTTCACCGATGTGTCCGTATCCGGTGACCTCCTGAAGATCAAAGCATACACCGCCGCCAAAAAGGATGAGTCCTCCGGCAACAACGGCGTCAAAAAATACGACGAGTACGGAATCAAACGGACGGACAGCAAACCGGACCGAGTCAGCGACGCCAAAATCCGGGTGAACGTCGGGAAAGCCACCATTTCCTGGAAGCTCTCCGCCGCAAGCGCCGGACCGGTACAAGGCTTCCGAATCTATGAAGCAAACGGAAAGATCAAGCCCTACTGGAATGCCTATGTTAATGTCGAGTCCGGCAAGACGGATTACAGCTTGACCGTTAACGACATCAACGCCGCGGATAACTATACGTTCGTAATTCGCGCGGCCGGCAGCCGGATGAATTCCGAACCGGTGGAACTCAGCACCGATTAATTTATTTTGAAGAGAGCTCGGGGGTAGTCCTCGAGCTCTCTTCACGCCTCCTTGTTAGCCCCTCGGTTATGATGGTCCTTGCTGCGCATCATCCAACGCCTGTCGTAAATCATAGTCGGCGAGATTCATATCCGGCGGCAGATCCAGCGCCATTTTGGCCAACTGGCTTCCAATGAACGGACCTGCGGTCAATCCGGACGCCCCCAAACCGTTGGCGGCAAACAAGCCTTCCCAGCCGGGGACCGCACCCATAACCGGAAGAAATCCCGGCGTAAATGGGCGAAAACCGACTCGTATTTCTTGAAATGCACTGTCTGCCAGTCCCGGCGCCACGGCTAACCCTTTATTCACAATTTCCTGAATGCCGCCCGGCGTAATCCGTGTATCATAGCCTTTCACTTCATTTTCGTGCGTCGCTCCTATGATGATCTTCCGCCTGTCAAAAGCCAGCAAATATTGATCGGAAGGAGGCATCACAACCGGCCAATTTCCCGTATCTTGATCCTCCTCCAAACGCAAATGCATGATCTGCGCCTTTTGAAACCGGACGAGAAAGCGAAGGCCTAACGGTTGCAGCAATGCACCCGCCCAGGCCCCGGCGCAAACGATAACACTGTCGGAAAAATAGCTCTCTTCTCCGACCCTAACCCCGGTCACGTGGTTGTTCTCATGTAGTAACGCGGCGTCCCCGTTGATCATAACCGCTCCTTTCCGCTGCGCCGAACGGAGTAACGCGTCGCGCAGCGCTCGCCCGTCGATACGGGCGGCCCCGCTAATGTGCAAGGACTGATAGCCCGCTCCGAGGACAGGGAATCGGGCTATTGTTTCCTGCTCCGAAAGGCGGGTGATTTCCCCGATTTCCGGCGCATCCGCGATCCGTTGCCTCGCCCGCTCTTCCAGTTTATCGATTTTTTCCGCTTCAGTGTGAATAAGCAGAGCCCCAACTCGGGCATAGCCTGTATCCGTTTCGCCTTCGCGTTTCAAATCCTCGATGAAATCAGTGTAAAAGCGGGCCCCTGCTCTTGCCAGCCGATACCAGGCCTGGTTCCGGCGCTGGGAGAGCCAGGGGCAGAGGATACCGGCAGCGGCATCCGTAGCCTGTCCGGCGTCCTTGCGGTCGATCACTACGACATCGGCCCCCATTTTTGCCAGGTGGTAAGCCGTTGACGCTCCAAGTATTCCCGCTCCAATGACGATGATTTTCTTCATGTTGGCATCCCTCTCTAATAGCTCACTTCCCCCATTATAGCGAAACTGGCAAGAAAGTACGAAGCCGCGCCTTTATGACGAATAAATTCCAGAAAGGTGGGACAACGTATTACGGAAATGCGAGATACTCACTCAGGAGGGAATAAGCGATGAACAGCCAACGCGCCAAGGAAATCGTAGCCTCGCCTACGATGGTAAACGTCACCTGCAACGGCGTACCCATCTATATTCAGCATGTGGACGATCGTAAAGAAACCGCCCGGATCTATCCCCTCGATCAGCCAGAACAAGAGCAAGAGGTCGCGCTGTCCCAGTTGACCGAGCAGTAAAAATAAACAGATAGGGTGCCGCAGCCGCGGCACCCTCCTGCATATCAGACCTTTGTTCTCCCTCGGCCCTCCAACCTCTTCACCAGCTCCGTCAAATCTTTTCCTTGCAGCGCTCCTTCCACCAATTCCGGCAGCATCGCAGGCGTGCAGGCAAACGAAGGCGTTCCGTCCCTGGCAAAAGCTCGGGCCAACTGCTCATCATAAAACGGCTTGCCTTCATCAGACAGGGCCAGCAGACACAACGTTTTGACGCCGGACTCCTTCATCTCCCGCATTCTCCGAACCAATCGGGACTGATTGCCCCCTTCATAGAGATCGGAAATCAGGATGAACAGTGTTTTCTTCGGTTCTGTAATAAACTGCTCGCAATACGCGACGGATTTGTCGATATTCGTGCCTCCGCCGAGCTGAATCCCAAACAGCATATCCACCGGATCATTGGCGCATTGCTCGGTTAGGTCGACCACCTCGGTATCGAAGACGACCACCCGGGTATCCAGCGCGGGAATACTCGCAAAGATGGAGCCGACCACCGAAGCCCAGATCACCGATTCCGCCATGGAACCGCTCTGATCGATATCCACAATGACCGTCCATTCCTTGTTTCTTTTCGCGCGGTCAAAGTAATAGAAGCGTTCGGGAATGATCGCCTTGCGATCGGCATCATAATGCTTCAAATTCCGCTGGATCGTACGCTTCCAGTCGATTCCGCTCAACGAAGGGAGCGGCGTGTGCTGCCTGCGGTTTAGGGAACCGGTAACGGCTCTTTGGAGCTCGTGGCTCATGCGCTTGACCAGTTCATCCACCACGGCCTGCACAAGCATGCGTGCGGTATCCTTCGTCTTCTCCGGTATTTTCCCCTTAAGCGATAGCAGCGTACCGACAAGATGGATATCCGGTTTTACAGTGGCCAGCACCTCCGGTTCGAACAAAAGCTGCTTCCAGCCTTTACGCTCCATCGCATCGTGTTGAATGACGGAGACCACATCCTCCGGAAAAAAAGTACGCACATCCCCGAGCCACTGCGCAAGCCGCGGGGCGGATTTCCCCTTTCCCGCGCCGCGCGCCCCCGATCCGCTTCCGGAGGTCCCTTCACCGCCGTTGTCCGTCTGATCATATATGGCGGCAAGCGCCCGGTCCATAATCAGTTCATCCTCCGTGAGTGCTACCTGCCCTTGACCGGCGTAACGGCCAAGGTCCCCTTCGGCGGCCGCGCCCAGAATGAGCCGCCATCGGGACAGGGCCTCACGGTTTACCGCTCCGCCCATCTCTAAAAATCCTCAAAATCAAAATCATTCAATTCGTCCAACATCCGGGCTTCTTCCTCCTTCAGATCCTCCGTGATCATTTCCGCGGCCCGCTCCGGTTCCACGCCCCACAATTCGCCGAGCAGTTCGGCGACCATCGTCTTTTCCCGCTGGCTGAAAACGCTGAAGGCCCGGCGCAAAAAGACCAGGGACCGCACAAACTCGTCGTCCTCCAGCGAGCAGATATAGGCGTTGAGCTGGTCCCATAAGCTCATTCGCGATAGAAGGGCATAGCGGTTGCGCATCGCCAGCCCCTCGAACCAGCCGGCGCCAAGGTCGGCCGGAATGCCCGGCGAGAGCCGGCGCGATACCTCGGCTGAACATTGTTCGGCCGACAGCTCCCCCCGCTCCAGCAAGATCGCGCAGGCCAGACCGGATAATCTCGGATGGGCATCATCCCTGTCCGACAGGACGGTCAGTTCCCGAACCCAGAGCGCCTCGTCGACCCCGTCGCTATGTTCGGATGAGATATGGTTCAGTTCATTCATGGCCTCCGCCATCGCCTGCGCAGCCTCATCATTGCATTGGCACGCCTCTTGCAGAAACAGGCAAGCGCGCAAGAACAGCTGCTCCAAAAGCGGAGCGAGCGGCGTCGTATCGATTCTTCGAATACCGCCAAAAGTGATCAGCTGCGACAGCTTTCTCGCTGTCGCCGCAATCTCAGCGACATTCTGGCTTTGGACCGCGAGCCTCTGCAAGACCGATCTTGCGGCCTCCATTTGATGAATCATCCCGCATTCATAGGCGACCGCGATCAGCTCGGAGGCCTCCCTGATCGCAGAGCATTCCTCCAGGCGCTGCTGCAGCATGTAGCCCGCAGCGGTCTCTACGGTCTCGCCGAGCAGATTGGACTCCACCACTTCGATCTCCACTTCCGGGGACCACTGGACGATCCAATGCTCCGACCAAACGGCCTGTTCCGCGGTTCTTCTCTGCTCTTTGACAAAATGAATCCCGAGCAGCTTCAAACGATGGAACCAGAATGACCGGTTCAAATCGAGGAAAGCCGCCTCCCCTGAAGAGACTCTCCGGTTTTCGCGCAGGTCCAGGACTAGATCCTGAGCAACGGCGGTTTTATATTTCTCCAATTTCAGGCGTTTAAGTTGACGGGCTACATCATCCTGAATCGGCGTTTGGCTGACGCCCTCGGCCAAAGCGCCGATCGCCGTACCCACCTCGGTGCGCGCGAGCGACTCGGCGACCACGGACAACTCTCCGCGCCCCAACAGGGTTTTGGCGGCATCCCTCAAATCCATCAGCGTTGGAGAACTGCCGCCATGCAAAGCCGACAGCGCTTCGGCCAGCCTGACCGCCTCGATCACTTCCGCCGTGGAGCGGTGTGTCCCCGTTCTTCTCAGATCCGCCGCAACGGAAGCGAGATACCGATGGGGCAGCTCTCCCAGTGCCCCCTGCCGCATCTGTTCCCACATCATTTCAAAATAATAAGGCGCGACGTTTCCCGCACCATATCCGGTAAGCGACGACAGCCGCAGATAAGAATAGGGCATAAGCGTCAGCTTTGTTTTGCGGGAAGGAAGCCGCGATAACTCCTCATCGCTCATAGCATGGCTAAGATCTTGGAGAGCCGAAGCGTGATACGCCCCGCAAATGACCGCAATCTGCTCCGGCTTATGCCCCGCCGCGACCGCCTCCGCGATTTTCCGGCACATATAGGCTTCCCGCACCGCATTGTAGGCATATTCCAGCCGGTCGCTCCGCTTCTCCTTGTCCTCCGTCAGTTCCCGCATCTCGCCGGAATAGGCCAGAATGACCCGACGATACGCGTCCGGGTTCAAATTGTGCTCGAAGTTCCGTTCCCAATAGGTGTCATAATCGTACTCGCCCGCGATGGCCGCGATCCTGTCGTAAAGGGAGGATTCCGAATCCGCGATCTCGCCCGGTGCACCCGGCTCCTCCACCGGTTGTCCGGCGACGGGAGCCTGATCCTTGGGGCCATCAGGCTCCCCGCCCTGGGCGCCGCCGCGGATATCCTGCAAACAAACCGCGGAAGACGAAGGCAAATCGATAAACGCACAGTAAGCCCCATGTTTATGCGCCCATAGCATCGCCTGATATTCGGGGGAATACACGGCAAAGGGCCAAAGCACGGTCCGAACCGGCAGCTCCTCGGTGAAAGCCAGCAGAGCGACGGGCGGCCGGGTCGAGGCATTCGTCAGATGGACGATTTCGGAAGAAGCGTCCGATGGACCCTCGATCAGGACGGCCGTGGGCCGGATACGCTCCAGAAATTCGCCCACATGACAAGCGCCGGCCGGCGACAGATGCCGGACGCCAAAAATATGCACCCCAGCGCCGCTAGCCGTCTCCGTCTTCATTGATTCATCTCCTTGCAGGCGCTGTAAAGGCCGCGCCAGCTTGCTCCGCGCTTTTTCATCACATTATCCAGGTACTCCTTCCAAACGAGACGGTCCTTGTCGTCATCCTTTACGATGGCTCCCTGCAGTCCGGCAGCCAAATCCTCATCCGTCATCTCTCCACCGCCAAAGCTCGCCGCCAGCGCCATGCTGTTGGTGAGCAGCGAGATCGCTTCCGCCGTGGAGATCACGCCGGCCGGGGATTTCACTTTCTCCTTTTTGTCCAGGGTCATACCGCTGCGCAGCTCCCTAAAGATCGTTACGACCTTTTGCAGCGCCTCGTCGGAAGGAGCCGCCGCTTGCAAATCATACGAAGCCGCGATTTCGGCGACCCGTTTCTTTACGATCTCCACTTCGGTTTCGAGATCGGCCGGCGCGGGCAGAACGATCATATTAAAGCGGCGTTTCAGCGCCGTGGACATTTCGTTGACGCCCCGGTCGCGGGTGTTGGCCGTAGCGATGATGCTGAACCCTTTGCGCGCGTTCAATTCTTTGCCAAGCTCCGGAATGGAGATCGTCTTTTCCGATAAAATCGAGATCAGCGCATCCTGCACTTCGGAAGCACAGCGGGAAATTTCCTCGAACCGGGCGATGCCGCCCGCTTCCATCGCCCGCATAATCGGGCTCCTCACCAAGGCCTCCGGCGTCGGACCTTGAGCAAGCAGCATGGCGTAATTCCAGGAATAGCGGACTTGTTCCTCCGTCGTTCCGGCCGTGCCTTGCACGACCAAGCCGGAGCTGCCGTAGATGGCCGCCGAAAGATTTTCCGACAGCCAGGATTTGGCCGTTCCCGGCTCGCCGATCAACAGCAGCGCCCGGTCGGTCACCAGCGTCGCAATCGCCATCTCCACGAGGCGCGGGTTTCCGATGTATTTCGGCGTGATACTCCGGCTTCCCGCTTTCCCGCCGACAATAAACTTAAGCACCGACTGCGGGGACATTTGCCACCCCGTCGGAACTTTACCTTGATCCTCGCGGATCAAAGCCTGCAATTCTTCCTGATATAGCGCCTCCGCAGGCTTGCGCATGATATCCTGCATCACGGGTTCCGTCTTACTCATAAGGTTTTCTCTCCTTTAGGAAGGAATGGATGATTTACGATTCCATCGCTTTTAATATATATCCGAGCTGGAGGGCGGCATCGGAGTCGAATTTGGGCATTGCCGTCCGAATCCGGCCCGCATAAGATCCCGGCAAACGGGATAGCTGATGAAACAGAAACGGCTCGATTTCATGACACTCCGTATTCCACTCATCCTCCAACGCACGCATCAGCGCTTCATGAAGCTCTGCTTCCGGGATCCCCGCGCGAACCAGACCCATGACGGCCAAATTTGCAAACCGGTTGCGGAATTCCGGAGATTTGCTCAGCTTGCTAAGCAGATAGGAAGCGGCTCCTTCATGTCCCGGCCGGGCAAAAACGCTGACCAACGCCAGATGATCGAGGGCGATAAAGTGATCCAGCCAGCGGGGGTCCCAAGCCGCTGCGATCACCTCCTGCGGAACCATTTCGACCACAAACATATAGTTCTTTTTTTCATCCGCCCAAACCGGTCTGGCCTCCTGATATTTCCGCTGAATGACCAGATCTTCCATCGTGTCGAGAAGCTGTTTGCAGGTGGTGGCGTTCTTGCTTAAGGCGGAAGCGTTCAGCCGGTCTTTCAGGACGCCGGCATATTCCTCGTAAAGTCGATCCGGAGGCAAAACGGGTTGCGCCTTGACAAAAGTTTCCCGCACAAAGGCGCTGGTTCCTGCCGTTTTTCTCATTTCAAGCTCAACCGCAGCACTGATAAGCTGCCGCCCTTCCGCCGAGTCCACCCCGCTTATGTACTGAAACGCTTCGTTCGCCAAATAGGTCCAGCCCAGCGTATGAGCGTAAAAAGAATATTTCCGTAAAACGTTCAAGTACAACCGCTCCAGCTCAGGGCCGGTTTTTTCGTGCAATGCCCAAAGATAACGTCTGCTTTGCAGCGAAACCTCCCGATCGACCGCTTCCCCGGGGGGCTCATTTTCGATCGATTGAAGCAGCTCCGCATAGTCCCGGGCCAGCCAATTGACCAGCAGCTCCGACTGGCTTCGGTTTAGCGCCGGGTTCACAAGTTCGCTGTCTTTCCCTTTGGACGCTTCATAAAGACGCTCGGCCGCGCTCGCCCAATCGCTGTCCGCCAATGCCTGATAGGCCGCTTCGCGGATGCTCTTCTTCTTGTCGCGGCTGAAGTCAAGCAAGGTCTGCTCATATTCACCATGCCCCGCTAACAGGCGAATGGCCGTCGTACGCACTTCATCGGACCCCGAAACGGCCGCTTCAGAGATCACGGGCAGCACCTGATCACCGCCATTTCGTGCGATGACGGTCAACTTGCGGGATTCAAGTTTCCCCCCGCCCGGTTGAAAGCTCTCAAGCAAATGCGGCACGATTTCGGGTCCGTAAGACGGTAAAATGTCGTTCATGGCAAAATCGGCGATTTCCACATAAGGATCGTTCAAAGCGTCCATCGCTAGCGGAAGCAGGCGAAGATCTTGAAACAATCCCTCCCGTAAGGCTTCGACGACGATTTCGTGCCGCCCGCCGCCCCGGGTGGTAAGGGCTTGCCGGACCGCCGACAATTTCCGGAAGGAGCGGGTCGTTTTCAACGAAACGGGCTTGCTGCGCAGCGGGGCCGTCTCTCCTTCGGCGGAGCTTTTCCCCTGGGTACGCAGCACCGACTGAAGGAGAAGATTGACGTCCTGCAGCCGCCGGGCCGAATCACCTCCGCTGTCTTCGCCGATCAAGGCCTCCATGCCTTCGGCAAGCTTTTTAAACACGGGTGCCCGCTCCCCCAACTGTTGAAAAGAGGGAAGCAATTTTTTTAATCTGAAATCCCCGGCCGCCAAATCGCTCCCCGCAATATAAAGACGCCGGATCTCATCGTTCAGCTCCATTAGTAAGGTTTGACTCATGATATGCGTTCCTCCAATTCGGCATGTTAGTAGAGCAACCGGACTAGCTCTTCCCGGGTCAAAATCGTCAGCGGCTGCACGACGAGCCGACCGCTGAGAGAATCATGATGAAACATCGCGAGCATCGCCATCTCACACAGAGCGTCCTCCGGCAAAAATTTCAATAAATGCACGGTTCCGTCTTCCAAGACGTCGCGAAGCTCCAGCGTTTCTCCCTGCGTATCGGTTGCAAACAGCCGGCCCTCCGGGTCGGTGACCACCTGATCAACGGATAGAAGCCCGACCGGATTGGGGTCTGCCAGCGGATTTTTAAGCTGGTTTTTCACCCGCTTTACGATCTCGGCAAACGACGCCGCGGCATGCCGGCGAATTAAATCCAAGTCTTGCTCCTCTACCGCTCTGGAGGTCATGGAATCGTACCGGACACGCCGGTTCAGGTCACCGGGATAGCAGTACAGCTCAGGCACAACAGCGACTTCGAAGAAGCTGTCTTCCTCCCGCATTAATTTCGCGGCTTTATAAGGGCGATATTGTACCGTATAGTGGATCTCCCCGCTGTCCTGCTGAATCCAGTAACCGCAGTCGACATACTCCTGCCGGGCTGCATCGTCATAGCTGGTAAATGCCAGCTGAATCAGTTCCTTCGCCGGAGCGACCAACCCCGCCTCTCTCAGTTCGGTCAGCTGCCAGGCGTGTCCCAGCCATTCTTCGATCGACGACACATGATCCAGCGCAAGGTCGGGGTCTTCGAGCTTTGCGGTTAAATGGGCTCTGCCTTTTTTGATAAAAGCGTGGATGACCGCAAGCTGCTCCGACGCGTGGGTATAGGACTGCTCCGTATTGTCCTTTTTCGACAGGATGAGAAGCAGCTTGCCGAGCTGAATTTGCGCTCCGTTCAGATAGTGGCTTTTCATTTGCTTCACATGCTCTTGAATCACTTTAAGCTCTTTGGCGTCAAGCGTACCGAGGCCTCGCCGAACCAGTGATTGCGTCAGCTTTTCGAGCAGCTCCAGTCCTTCGAGTTGGGCGGTGATCTTCTTTTTAAGCGCCGATTTATTGACTTTTTTCGGCTTGGCTTCGACTCCCGCGGCGGCCTCCTTCACTTTCTGCTCCTCCCGTTTCCCGGCTTTCTCCCGTTTGGCTGCCAGATCTTCCGGCACCTCCGCAGGCGTGAAAGGTCTTCCCTCCGCATAGGCGTACAGGAGCCCTAACACATGCTTGCATGGGAACTGCCGGCTCGGGCAGCTGCAGCGCATGACCGGTTTCTCCGGAATCGCGAAATCCGCGGAAGGCGCGTATGGCGTTTTTCCGCTTCCCGCACAAAGTCCAAAAAGTACCCGCCCGTCTTCGGACCGGTGCAGTTCTATGTATTTTCCTTTTTTGTTCAAATCTTGACCGTTCTTAATCGCTGCGCTGTTGGGTGCCAGTGAGTCGATCCAAGTCTCCGTAATCTCCATCAAATGTCGTTCCCCTCCACCATCGGTAAGTTTACAGCACTACCAAAATTATCTTATAGGGCTTTCTTCTATATCATACCTAATATTGACAAACTCCCCTACCTACTAAAGTCCTAATAAGAACATATATTCGGTTTAAACAAATAGGAACCCAAAAAACGGGTTCCGCAATTAAGTTTACATAATATTTATTATGAAATATATAAAAATCATATCACCGAAGGGTGTAGGTTAAGAGAGAGTTATATTTAACGAAGCATTGCTTTTATCGTACTCCTAACTTGCATCCAAGCCTCTTGCAAAAACCAGCGCCGGAACATAGGTAACACCTTTGATGACCAGAAACAGGATAGAACCCTATAAACACGACTTAATCCGTATTACCCCAAAGGTCATTCTAGCAAAGGAAACCGCGACAGACGATTAACGAAAGTTAATTTTTCAAGTATTTTCTCTTTTCATTAAAAATGGTGTTTGACATAATCCCCTCTCAAGCAGTAATATTTGACTTGTCGGTTTTTTGTAAAACTTATTGGTCATTATATCGAATGATCGGTCTTTTATCAATGCCCTTCATTAACATGGAAGGTTACCTTCCAAAATATCTCGGAAAGCAGGTTATGTAAATTGTCCAGTTCATCTATTTCTACTTCAAGCTCGTCACAGGCCAAGGACATTTCTATTAAACAATTGTTCGCTCCTCTGATGGCTGTGATTATCGGGACCTTTATGGTTATTCTCGACAGTACTGCTGTAAATGTAGCCGTCCCTACACTCGTAAGATACTTTGACGCGTCTCTTCAGGTAATTCAATGGTCCGTCACCGCCTATACTCTCGCCCTATCTGCGGTGATTCCGCTGGCCGGGTGGTTGTCGGATAAATTTCAACCCAAACGCGTTTTTCTGATGTCCATAGGATTATTCACGCTGGGCTCCATTCTGTGCAGTCTCGCCAGAACGCCGGAACAGTTGATTCTTTTCCGGATCATCCAGGGACTTGGCGGAGGAATGGTGTCCCCCATCGGCACCGCCATGGTGTATCGGCTCGCGCCTCCCGATAAAAGAGGGTCGGTTATCGGCATGTTCGGCATTCCCATGCTTCTTGCCCCCGCCTTGGGCCCAGTTCTATCCGGGTGGCTGGTCGAATATGCAAATTGGCAATGGATTTTCCTGATCAATCTCCCTATCGGGATTATAGGCATTCTGGTCGGTGCAAAGCACCTGCCTTCTTTCCCCGGCAATAAGGGATCTTCTCTGGACATCCTTGGTGTGATTCTGGGACCGCTGGCTTTTGCCATGATTACTTTTGGAGTCAGCGAAGGCAGCGTAAGCTGGACTTCAACCCGGACCCTAACGGGCCTGATTGTGGGGGGAACGGCACTGGTTCTGTTTGTCGCAAACTGCCTTCGTCACCCTCAGCCCCTGATGGAACTGCGGGTATTCAAATCGGCGGATTTTACGCGGGGAATTATTAATTTATGGATAATGCAAACCGCCTTGTTCGGCACCGTGCTGCTGTTTCCGCTCCTTCTTCAGCAAATCAAATTTTACTCGCCTTTTCAGACGGGACTGATTATGCTTCCGCAAGCCATAGGCGCGATGATTTTTATGCCGATGGCGGGCAGACTGTTTGACAAGGTCGGAGCTCGGCCTCCCCTTATCGTTGGTATGACGTTAATCTCGGCCGCACTATTCACGATGTCGTTTCAAAAGATGGACTCCCCGCTCGTCATGATCCTGCTGTCCTTATTCTTACTCGGATCCGGTATGGGGCTCTCTATGATGTCGCTGAATACCCACGTGCTCAACGCGACTCCACCGGCCTTGGTCAGCAGGGTAACACCGCTCACGAGCGCGTCCCAACAGGTTGTATCTTCCTTTGCCATCGCCGGATTCACAGGCGTCCTTTCGTCCAGGTTAACGGCGAATCAGGGGCATAGTTCGGATGCCATCGGCTTGTTGCAAGGAAGTATGGCCGCCTACGGCGACACCTTTCTGCTGGCGGCTTGTATCGCCTTGGCGGGTTTGGGATTAAGTTTTTTCCTGAGAAAGCCGAAACGATTTTCGCCAGAGTCCTAAAAGTCGGCTTATCCATGCCGCTGAGCCGAATTCGACAAAATACCGCCCATTGAACGGCAAGCAAAAAGAACCTCCGCCCCTGGAGGTTCTTTTCGGTCTTATAATTGCTCCAATACCAAAGGACGGAGCTGATGGACATAGTAAGCAAGCTCGCTTTCCGATGCAAGGTCCTTCATTAAAGCATGCACGAGAAACGCTCTGGGATGCTCCTCCTTCATTTCGGCCATCAGAAGCTCCAGAACGCCGAGCAAATCTTTCTTTCTGGAATTGGGTACGGTCAAATCAGGAATCAAAGAGGTCAAGCTGTCAAAAAGCCCTACTTTTCGTGCTTCATGAAGGTCTTGCAAAGACTTGTTCTCCACCCGCGCATACTCCGACATCCGTTCATCCGACAGTAATGGAGCAGGCTTCTTCTCCATGACGCCGGCTACAAGATCGTCCATTCTGTCCGCGATAAAAGCGGCAAGCACCATCGGTTCGAGCGGTTTGCTGCCGAAGAGAAGATGAAAGGTATATTCCCGAATCATTCCGCTAAATAAAGCCGTGGCATCCCATGTCCAAGCGTCGATGGCGTCTCCGTAGCTCCGCTGCAAAATATCCCGATAGTAGCGAAACATTTCAACGCGCAGTTGACTCATCACGCGGCCGATACGATCATTGTTGATCATCGTAAGTTCGTTGTGATCACGTGCGATATAATAGCCATGCTCGATGTAGAAATTGATCTGACAAGCGATTTCCTCCAGAAACGTCTCCCTTGCTCCCAATTCTTTCAGTCTGATCCGTTCAACCGCAAGGATCATATCTTGCTGCCGTCTCTCGAGAATATGGATATATAAATCGTCCTTGGAAGCGAAAAACTTGTACAATGAACCCTTGGCAATACTGCAATCATCGGCAATATCCTGGATGGACGTTGCCTGGTACCCCTTCTCCGCAAAAAGTCTGATTGCGGATTGAATAATTTTTTCCTTTTGCATGCTCATTAAGAGCCCCCCGATACTCCGTTCTTTCTCAGTGTCAAATAATAGTACAAGAGGATTAAGAATGCAAATGAGCTTTGCCCTAATTCCTGCCAAAAGGAAAACGCCGCCGAGAATCATCGGCAGCGTTTCATTCACAATGTCGGCTCATCGAAGCCGGTTTCCCTGACTTATTCACGACCCGGTTTCGGCCTGCCATAACCCTCCGCCCGGCAAGGGGCAAGATCGCTCCTTCAGCCAAGCCACTACCGGAATGATGCAGCCGCAGGCCATGCAGGTCCCCTCGTCCGTCAGCTTCGGACAATCCCCGCAGAGCCGCAGCCGTTCCTCATAACGCTCCTGGCTGACCCGGCGTTCTGGAGCGAACATGGTGGTCTTGAGCAACCGTTCCATCTGGGCTTCCGTCACTTTATAATCGTCGCGGCAACCCTTGCAAGACGTATCCGCCATGCCGGATCAACCCTTGCTGGCCAGCTTTAAGGTCGTTACCGACATCGGGGGCAGCGTCACGGACAGCTTGCCGTCCGCCTCCGCGAAATTGTCAAACACCCGAGGCTTCACGGTTTCCGGCCGGTCAAAAGTGTTATGCGCATCCAAGCTGCCGCCCGCCAGCGTGGAACCGGCAATCGCGAATTCGCCGGAAGTCAGACCGCGTAAGGCGAGTTCTAACCGGCTTTCCGCCTGGGGTTGCAAATTGCAGAAGCTGATGTGGATGTTTCCCTCCGCATCACGCGACGCGGTAGCCGTGACCGCCGGAATTTCTTCACCGTCCAACCGATAGCTGCCGGTTTCCAAGTCGAGATTAAGCGATTCGGCATCCTGGTGCACTTTATACATGTCAAACACATGATAGGTCGGCGTCAAAATCATCTTCTCGCCTTCGGTTAAAATCACGGACTGCAGGACATTCACCGTTTGCGCGATGTTTGCCATCCTTACGCGGCCGCTGTGCTTATGAAAAATATGAAACGTCAGTCCGGCCACCAGGGCATCGCGGATCGTATTCTGCTGGTACAAAAATCCGGGGTTCGTGCCCGGTTCCACGTTATACCAAGTTCCCCATTCATCCACGATTAATCCAACCCGACCCTCCGGATCATATTTGTCCATAATCGTGCTGTGCCGGGTAATCAGTTCATCCATGCGAAGCGCCTTTCTCAAGGTGGAGAACCAGGCTTTCTCCTCGAATCCCGTCGCCGGCCCTTTATCGTGCCAGTCGTCGTTCGGCAGCGTGTAATAGTGGAGCGTGATGGAATCCATGTATCTTCCCGCCTCACGCATCAGCACTTCCATCCAATTGTAGTCATCCACATTCGGGCCGCAGGCGATCCGGTGAATCTTATTGCCGTCATAATTGCGGACATAAGTTTGATAACGACGGTAGAGATCCGCATAATATTCGGGACGCATGTTCCCGCCGCATCCCCAGTTTTCATTTCCCACTCCGAAATAGGTAACCGACCACGGCTCCTTGCGGTCGTTCTGAGCCCGCAGCTCAGACATCGGTGAAACGCCGCCGAAAGTCAAATACTCGACCCACTCCGACATCTCCTGTACGGTGCCGCTTCCCACGTTTCCATTGATGTATGGTTCGCATTCCAACTGCGCGCACAGCTCCATAAACTCATGCGTGCCAAAATGATTGTTCTCGACCACACCGCCCCAATGGGTATTGATCATGCGTTTGCGGCTCTCTTTCGGACCGATGCCGTCCTTCCAGTGGTATTCGTCCGCGAAGCATCCCCCCGGCCAACGCAGGACGGGAATTTTAATCTGTTTAAGCGCTTTCACCACATCGTTTCGAATGCCGTTTGTATGCGGAATGGGTGAATCTTCCCCGACCCAAATTCCTTCGTAAATACATCTGCCCAAATGCTCGGAAAAATGCCCGTATATATTGCGGTTAATCTTACCTCGGCTCTGATCGGCGTTTAAAATTCCTTGTAATACCACCATTATCACTCCTTGATAATTAATATATTCATTAACTAATTTATAATTTCATAAATATTATATCCACCTAATTCCACCTTCGTCAATTGTTTTACGTAAATTCCCGGCAAAAATTTACGGTGTGTTGCAAAACCTGTTCAACTTAAGTAATATATTCATTAATCATAATTAGGAAAAGGCGTGTATAATATGAAACTTGACCTTTCACAGGAGTCGCTTCCTGTCTATGAGGCTCTCGCCAGTCCAGTACGCTTACGCGTACTGCGTTTATTGACGGAACGACCGATGAATATTAAAGAATTGGCCGCGAGCACAGGCCTATCGAGCGCGATCATGACGATGCATGTCCGCAAGCTCTCCGAAGCGAGGCTTATTGCGACACAAATGATGCCCGGCAAAAGCGGTCTGCAAAAAATCTGCTCGCTGGCCGTCTCCGCGGCGGAAATCCATTTTCTCGGGAACGCTCTCCCGTCCCGTCAAAGCCATCGCGTTGAAATCCCGGTCGGACATTACTCCGATTTTTATATTGAACCGACCTGCGGCCTGGCGACCACCGACAAAATTATCGGCAGCTTTGACGATCCCCGCTATTTCTGGGAGCCGGAGAGAATCGAAGCCGCCGTATTATGGTTCAATAAAGGCTTTATTGAATATAAAGCCCCGAACTTTTTGCTGTCGAGCCAACAGCCTACAGAGCTGGTGTTGACGATGGAAATAGCCTCGGAAGCACCCGGTACCAATAACAATTATCCTTCCGACATCACCTTCCGGTTTAACGACATCACATTAGGTACCTGGACGAGCCCCGGAGACTATGGAGATCAGCGTGGCAAATATACACCCGAATGGTGGCCTTCCCAGACGAATCAGTACGGTTTGCTGAAACAACTGCGTATTACCGGCAAGGGTACGTATATGGATGGATTGAAGCTATCGGACATTACGCTGCAGGATATCGACATTCGCCGGAGGCAATGGACCTTACGGCTATCCGTAGAGGATGAGTCGCTTCATATCGGGGGCCTGACTTTATTCGGGAAGGGCTTCGGCAACTACAACGATCATTTAATATTGGAGCTGTTCTATACGGAAGTATAAGAAGCCCGGCTTACCGCCGGGCTCGAGGATCCTATATTTCAATTTGTGCTCAGAACGATATGGCAGGCGGTCAGTTTCGGAATCTTGTAAGTAAACTTGTTATTCTCGATATCGCTGACCGGCTGACGCTCCGTAATCGCCGCGTTCTCACCGTCGAACGCCCAGACACGGGCCGACTTGTAGCGGGTTCCGCCGGCAATATTAAAGCTCGCGTTCATTTCGAAATCATTGTTTTTGTTCAGTACGATAAGATGCAGGTTATCGTCGCTGTCCCGGTATACGGACCCGTAGACCGAACTGTTTTCGATATCGGAAGTCTCGGCTTTCACCTTCGTATCGCCGAACTTGGAGTGATTGCCGTCATAGTCGTTATACAGTCTCATTGCCAAAGTGATATACGCGGAAGGTTCCACCCCGCCCGTCATTCGCCAAAAATGAGCCATGTACACGCCATACTTGCCGTAGATCCCCAACACATCCGCCTGGGCGATCCCGCCGTATACGTTGTTTTCCGCGCCATAATTATATTCCGTAAAGGCGAGCTTCGTGCCGGGATAGTACGTATCGATCGATTGCCGCAATTTCGGAATCAGCGGAAAAAACTGACTGTGAAACAGGAAGAAGCGGCTGTTCGACTCGGAATAGCTCGGATCCCACAGCTGACGCGGGGCTTGCATGCGGGCCAGGTTTGTCTCCAGGACGTTGTTGGATTCCAGCTCCTGAATACGGTGTCCTCCCGCAGAGGTCTCCGGATACCAATGGATATCCAATACGTCGAGCAGGCGCTTGCCGCCCGGCTTTTCGCGTTCCACCCGGAATTTGTCGAGATAATAATCAAGATACCAGTCATAGTTGCCTTGCACCTGCGGCCAATCCGGGGCCGCTTGCATGCTGTACATATCGTCGAAGCCAAAGGTAGCCGGACCGAAAATTTCAGCATGCGGATCCACCTTCTTGACGGCTTTGGCCGCCGACAAGCCCTTGTTCAAGACCTCTTCCGCACCCGCCGGTCCAGGATGTATATACTTGTGGTTATCGACCCACAATCCCGGCTCGTTATCGAGCTCGTATCCGCGAATTCCCGTTTTGGCCGAAGCGTCCCCGTGCTTTTTCACCAGGTAGTTCACCATCTCATCCATATATACCGCATTGTCATTCAGATTCGGGGTCACGTCAAAGGGTGCGCCTTTTTCCGGCTTCACTTCAACCCATCTCGCAGAAGGCGCCTGTTCGCCTTCACGCACATATCCGTCCGCATCCTTCGCCGCATAACCGGCGATCTGCAATGAAGCGAGCGTGTATGCACCGTATTGCAGCGATTTTTGGTGGAAGCCGCTGATGCCGATCCCCGGCTCCGTCGGTTTCGCGCTCCACGGCACACCGCCGTAGTAGTGAGCAACGTAGTAATCGCTGTGATAATTTTCATCGTGGCCTGAGTTTGAAGCGTTGTTCTCCCAGTTATAGGTGGTTAAACGGTTCCCGCCGACACGGCGGGAGGTCCATTTCTCCGTGTTCGTCAAATCGTCATTCGTGCCGTAAATGTAGGGACTGATCGGTGCGCGGTCCTTCGACGTGTCCACGTCGATCCGTACGTCGAACGGTCCCGTTGGCGTCCGTGTCGTGTTCTGCGTCAGCAGATCGGTCCAAGCGCCAAGTGTAGCGTTTTCCTTGGCACGGACCCGGTAGGTATGCGCAGAGCCCGGTTCAAGATTTTCGTGCGCATAGGACGTCTCGAGACCATTATCCGATACTTGACCGTCCACTTCGATGTCATAACCCGTGATTTCCGCGTCCGGTGGAGCTCCCCAAGTCAATTTGATGGATGTATCCGTTTTGGTAGCACGGATGTTCACGGGTGCCGCTATGGCTTGCTCTCCCGTCGTTTTGACTGTGACGAGGCCGCTCCAGGCGCTTTCTTGTGTTGCCGTTTTCGTCTTCACTTTGTACGTGTGGCGGCTTCCCGTTCTCAACCATTCATGAGTGAAGGAGGTTCCCTCTACCTCGTGCGGGATTCCATCCGCTTTAACCACATAGGAAACCGCTCTATCCACCGGCTGCCAAGAGAGCGTTATCGCCGTATCCGTAGGACTTGCTTCGATCCCGGTCGGAGAAGAAGGCATATCCAGCGGTTCCGGTTCTTCGCCCCACACTCTCTTGTCATTCAAATAGGCGGGCACTTTTGCCGTTACCATTGAATTTTTCGAGCCTGTAAACGAGTAATCATTGCTTTGATCGAACTTAGGGTAATCTTTTTTATAGATCCACGACCCGATGATCACCGATCCGCCCGGGCTCAAATTGCCGGCTTCCGGTTTAAAACCGAGCTCCAAATACGTGTCGGCTTTTGCCGAAGGGATCGGCATCGTAATAAAGCGCGGAACCACGCTTTCTTTTGCCACCGTGCTCCAAAAACCGATGTTCAATGGAATATCTTCGTCATCCACCGTAAAATAATACCGGACTTTCAGGTCACCCAGTTTTATCGGCCGACTTCCCGTATTCGTAACTGTAAAATTCGGACCCAACATGGAAGTGGATGGATCCGATGGATCCGAAGATACCTCCACCTTGATGTCGGATGCCGGAGTAGTTACATCGGACAGTGTCCGTGCCGTTACAAGCGGGCTCCACTCGCTGGCCGTTTCGGCATTCCTCGCCCGAATGCGGTAACCATGCTGCGTATCCGGCTCCAAACCCGTATGCCGGTAGTTTGTAACCGCACCTAAAGTAAGTACGGCTCCATCCGCTTCCAATTCATAATACGTCGCTCCGGTAACGGAATTCCACTGCAGAGCGATGGCGGCTTGTTGCGGTTCGGCCGTCAATCCGGTTGGCGCCGGGAGCGATACCGGCCCTGTGCCGCCGCCTCCAACCTTTAGTTGCGCCGCTCCGGCGAACCACGCATCCACGTTCGAACTCCAACCCGAACCGAAGACGCCGAAGCTGACAATATAATCGCCCCGGGCCAATGTGGCGGGAATGTTCCAGACGACCGGTACCGTCTTCGTTTCACCGGCCACGACGTGAACCGGATCGATAATGATTCGGTCGACCCGCTTCAGGGATGCGTCGTAGATCCCCAAATCAAGCATTAGAGCGGTCGACTCCGAGGAAGTGATATGGACCTGAATCGTCGTGCTTGATCCCGGCTGGACTTCCCCGCTCTCGCCGGTCGCCGTCGCGGTCACCTCCGTTTTCGCCAGGGCCGCTTGCGGTTCTGCGGCGAAAAAGCTGCTAAACAGCATCAAGAACGCCAGGGCTGTCGCGGTCCATCGACTTCTTGCGGGTATGGCAATTTCCTTTTTCAACTCCTAACCAACTCCTGTTCCTCATAGTTTTCGTTTGCGTTGCCGCGAGGAACATCTTAGCACGGTCTTTTTTTGGATTTTGTATGGCAGGTAACAGATTTCCAAATTTAAAACCTAAACTCCATCGGCGTAAATCTGATTCCGTTGACCGTCCTCTCGATCCCGGTCTCCGTAAAACCAAGACGGCGATAAAAAGGAACCGCATAGCGCGAAGAATTGACCGTAATCCGTTGTATACCAGGGAAGCTTCGGCATCGTTCCTCCACGGTGCGGAACAACCGGTTGGCCATCCCTTGCCGGTGGTACTCTCGTTTAACAAAGAGCAAGAATAAATGATTCTCTCCCAAAGTGGCTATAACGCCAGTCCAATCCCCTTTTTCCTTACTCCCCCAAAAGTGGAGCTCCTCTTCTCTAAACCCATCTATCACATTCTCGTATGAGATGACCTTTTTAAAAGCCTCTACCCCCTCGTCGGTAGACTCCGGAGCTTCGAATTCCTCGAATACGCACCATACCAGCTCGAGCGCTGTCCGGATATCCTTTTCCTGCAGCCTGACGATTTCCATATTCCATCCCTCCACAAGCTATTAATTCCATCATCCGGGGTCGGGGAAAAAATTGCAATAAAAAAGAGGCGATGGCTAATTTCGTGGCCTCCGCCTCAAGTTTGTATACCGCCGCGGTTCTCAAATCTAAACAACCTTGAAGGGATACGGCTTTTTGGTTTCGCGGTCCGCGATGCTTACCATTACCGACTCCGGTTTAACCCTCGCGATCAACCCCATCGCTTCAATGCGACCCACCATTTCAGCTAAATAGGCAGCGGTTTTATTCTTGGGTTCGCTGCCGCCGTCAATATCTACGATGAACCGGATATCCGCGCCTTGTTCCATATGCGGCAAGATTATATTTTCGAGGACGGCTCGTTCTTCATAACCAAACTGCGCAGCAATTTCCTGACTGAAGGAGGTTTCCAATGACAATTTCTCCTGGACAGAATAGATTTCCCGGGGCAAGATTACCTGACGGCTGCATAACCAAGCTCCCCTTCCGACACGGTACACTACAATGTAGGTGACAAATTTGGTGTGTCCCGGATGCGTCTGTGCGTCGGTCGTGATCACGAGATCATATACGCCTCTCGGATCGGCTGTCATGAACCGGGAAATCCGATTCAGCACGTCGTTAAATTCCAGATTCTGCTCCGTCGTATTCCGGAAGGTCGTTTCATGAATGAATGGGTATTGTCGTATTTTTCTTTTCATGGGATTCACCTGTACTGCAAGGCTGGCTTCTTCCTTTCGCTTTGGATTTTGGTTCCTGGAACGGGACCGAATTTTTGCCCAACGAGCGGCAATGTTGGTTTTTTATACTTATGTTATTATGGCCGCCAAGTGAACGGAAATGTGCCGAGCCGGATTCGAACCAGCGCTCTTTTCACGGACCAGATTTACAGTCTGGCGGTTTCAACCACTCACCCATCGGCACTTATTAAGAATTGGCAGGGGCCGTGGGCATCGAACCCACCTCAGTCTGCTTTGGAGGCAGACTCGCCGCCGAGGACATGGACCCCTATTTGGAGAAATATGACGTGGACGGGGCTCGAACCCGCAAATCCCGGCGTGAAAGGCCGGTGTGTTCTCCAATTTCACCACCACGCCATGTAAAACTGTGTTGTTGGACTACGGTAAATCCTGGCTTGGAGCGGGCTTATCTCCCGCTGATTTTTTACAGCTTGTGTTTCGTTCGACCACCATAACTAACCCGGACAAGTGACCGACTCACACTTTGCGAACCGTATGTTATGTACTTTTGGTGCGGCCGGTGGGACTTGAACCCACAACCGAAGCTAACGCTTCACGGGTTTTTAAGACCCGCATGTCTGCCATTCCATCACAACCGCATGGCTGCCTCTCCAGGGCTCGAACCTGGGGTCGCGGCTTCAAAGGCCGCTGCCTTACCGGCTTGGCTAAGAGGCAGTATTGGGAAATTAACCGGTACACACGTTCCCTCATAGGGATCAAAAAAAGACTACTCCCCTTCCAAGCGTTCCATTGAACCGGCCTCATTCAACTTCATGAGCTGACGAAGGCAAGCACAAATGGACCACTTGCGAAGGTGCAAGCAGCCTTTTACGTACAAAGCTATGGATCTACGGATCTGGATTCAGAACGGTCCGCAATTCACAATCACGTCAGTACCGTTCCTCCTCTTTTCAGGATGATACGGACTAAACGCGGTACGTAAAAGCTACTCTTGATCGGCTCGAGATAGGCCTCATACAGGCCGGCCAATAACTCGCTAACTTCGCATTCGCGCCAATCTTGATTGGACGGATGCATCTGATTGAAAATAGTCTCGACGTAATGAGATTTTAACTGCTGTTTCATAACCTATCCCTTCCTTTCTTCGTAGATTTGTCGTACTTTCGTTACCCGTTTCACTTTCACACATTATCGCTTTAACGTTTTACCGTTTTGCTGATTCGATAATATCACAGTGTTTTTTTGGATGTCAACCCTTTTTTTACTTTTTTTCGATAACATAGATACAAAAAAGCCGCCGAGTTTCCTCAGCGGCCTTATATCCAAAACATATAGACATATTTTTGAATGCCTACGCAGTCCCTGTACGAGTACAGGAGGATATTTCGAACACTCCGCGTGAAGAGGATGAAGATCTATTCAGGGCACGAAGAAATAAGCGGCTCTCCTCATAAAGGGACCACTGTTCCAAGTTTGGAATTTCAACGAAAAACATCCGTGTTTTCATCCTAGTTCACATCCTTTCCTGCGAAGCTTCCATAATTTTCATCAGATTAAAGCAAGAGCCCGTTTTTTGTCAAGCAAAAAATATAAAAACGGTGATCCCCTCTCCTCCTAGCTCATTATCTGAGCCACTATAATGCGATGACCGTCGGGATCCAGCAGGGCCGCTTCCTTCAAATCGGGAAAATAGTCGGGCTCCCCCGCCAGTTGAAACCCCTGACGCGCGATATATTCCAGCGCCGCATCAAAGTGTTCCGTTTCGAAATATAAAAGCTCCGTGATTGCACCGCCATCCATAAAGCGGTTCCGATCAAGCAAAAGTGCGGCGCCATCAGCCATGGGAACCGAGTATATCGCTCCGCCTGCCGCGGAAGCATCATACGGGACGCCCAGCAGATCGGAATACCAGCGTGCCGTTTCCGGGATATGCTTCACGTCCACAAACACCCCGCCTATTTTCGGCAAAATCGGGCTTTGCGCCATGAGCTCAATGTCCTCGGCCGAAGAAGCGGTCCAGCAAACCATCTGCGCATTGCCTTCGGCGTCGCGGAAATTGAAATAGGCCATCGTCCCGTGATATTCAGGCTCGAGGATGATCTCTCCCTTCTCCTGGACATAACGGTAAGCTTCCTCCAAATTTGAGGTTTTGAACATCATCCTAGGCCTCATGCCTTCATCCCACTTTGGATTCTGCCGGTTTGCCGTATTCGAATCGAGGATCAGGTGAGTTCCCTCAAAATCAAACCAATACACGGGTCCTCCGTTAAGCCGCTCCTCCACAACCGGAAGGCCTAACAAACGGCTGTACCATTCCGCGGATTTCCGTAAATCCGTAACATGAACAAACACGCTGGCAATCCGGTTCTCTAAAGGGGAAGTCGACGAGGACTCAAAGATGACGCTTTCATGGTTTTTCAGTTGAATTCAACTCCTTGGTTTCATTCTCTACACTGATAAAATCCAAAAATTTGATCTAAGTCTACCATAAGCAAGGGCATCCTTCCATGGTTCCCTCTTACTTCCTGCCGGATAGGCATTATTGTCAAAAATAAAGAGCTGCAAGAAATGATTTTCTTGCAGCTTTATCTTACAACCGTGTCCGCCGCAGCGGCTCAATAAATACCCCGTCAGATCAGGACAATTCGCGGACCAGCTGGCCGAGGACATCATTCAGTGGTGTTAGCGGCCGGCGAAGCACTTTCTCGAAATCGTCGCTCCGGATCTCCAAATCTCCTTCCCGAATGCCCTGTTGAATGCTGACCAACATTGGGATGACGAAGTCGGGAACACCGGCATGTTTCATGATATCCGCATACGTCTCATCATCTACTTGTTGCACGGGAACTTCTTTTCCCAGCACCTCGCCGATCACCGATGCCAATTCTTCTTGCGTGAGCAGTTTGCCGGATAGCTCATAGATCGTATTTTCATGGCCTTCTCCGGACAATACCGCTGCCGCGGCTTCCGCGTAATCCTGTTGCGAAGCCCATCCGACTTTACCTTGACCCGCCGAAGTCACCCATGGCGCCCCCGCGAAAACCCCTTGAATGCTCGACATTTCATTCTCCAAATACCAATTGTTGCGTAAAAAAGAGTATGGAATCCCCGTTTTCATTATGGCTTTCTCCGTCTCTTTGTGTGTAGGAGCAAGGAAGAGCTTGCTGTCCTGAGCATTCGCCAAACTGGTGTAGGCAATGAATCCCACCTTCGCCCGGACGGCGGCTTCAACGGCGTTCGCATGCTGACGGATTCGGGTTTCATTGTCCCCGTCCGCGGAAATGATCAGGATGCGGTCCACTCCCGCAAAAGCCGAATCCAGACTTTCGGGAAGATCAAAATCGCCTTGACGGACGTCCACACCCAAGGCCCGCAAGTTCTCCGCCTTCTCCGGGTTCCGGACGCTAACGGCCAACTGATTGGCGGGTACGGTCTTCAGCAGATGTTCCACCACTTTCTTGCCCAGCTTTCCTGTGGCGCCTGTAACTAACATCTTCATATTTCATTCCTCCAATAAATTGTTGTAATATCTCTTGTTATAACTATGTAAGTTACAACAAATCTATAAAATAAGGCCTCATTAAGAGGCTTATTTTCAGTTGAATTTATGGATCAATTGATCCAACGTCGTTTGTGCCAACCTTTGCTCCATCGCGGTTTGGGCCTCGGTCAACTCCTCTTGCAGCACTTTCTCGATATTCCGGCCCACTGGACATTGAATATTGGAATTCTCATGAATTCGAAAAAGCCGGTTCTCTTCCGTCACATTGACGGCACGATATATATCAAGGAGCGTGATCTGATCCGGTCCCCTTAGCAATGCCGCTCCTCCTACTCCCGGACGGACATCCACAAGCCCCGCCTTTTTTAACATGCCCATAATTCTGCGGATGACCACAGGATTCGTATTCACGCTGCCGGCGATAAAATCTCCTGTACAGTCCACGGGACTTACGACAATTAGGGAAAGGGTATGCACCGCTATAGAAAAACGCGTGCTAAGTTGTTTCAAGGAAACCACCCTCCTGTTGTAACCATTATAGTTACCACTATTGAGAATGTCAATTTTTTTCGCATATTCATCGGACTATGACAGGAGCTGTCACTATTAGGAGATATACTGATAACAAACCTGATCCGAAAAAAGGAGCCGGGTTAATATCCACTATTCGAGGAGCTGATTTATCGTGTCTTTTCAAGTCACCCCCTTCATTATGCTAAACGGCCAAGCCGAGGAAGCCATCCGGTTTTATGAAACGGCTCTGGGAGCCAAGACGTTGTTTAAGCAAACTTATGGGGAAGCGCCGGACGCCTCCGCAAATCCCCTTCCCGCCGAATTCAGAAACCGTTTAGCCCATTCCGTGTTAAAAATCGGGGATGCCGACCTTTTTGTGGCTGATTCCCTGGAAACCGACAAATCCGCAGAGCACAACGAAACCGTCCAAGTATGCATTACAACACCGGATGCCGTGACGACCCGACACTTCTTCGACGCCTTGACGCAAGGCGGGAAGATCGTCTTTCCTTTGCAGCAAGTTCATTTCAGCCCGGCTTACGGCATGGTTAAAGACCGCTTCGGAGTTACCTTCCATCTCTTCACGCAGCGCCGTTAACCGGGAGAAGCGCAGCCGGGCCTCCCGGCCCGGCCGCTTTCTAAAATTCATTCGCGTCTCTTCGTGTCGAGCCTAATTATCCCGAACGATGATATAATTCAACAAGTGCTTTAAAAAACCGGTCTTCAGCGGAAGTTCCTTCACCGCTTCCATGGCAAGGCAGTAATGCTCCCACATCGCCTGGCTGGCCCCGTCCCGTCCCAGAATCGTTACAAAGGTGGAGTTATTGTTTTCCACATCTTTGCCGGTGGGCTTGCCCAGCAATTCAAGATCTCCTTCTCCATCGAGCAAATCGTCTTTGATTTGAAAGGAGATTCCCGCATGATAGGCTACCTTTTTCAACAATGCGATTTCAGGTTCTTTTACCTGTGCAAGCATGGCGGGGGCGACGAGCGAAACTTCAAAAGCAATGCCCGTTTTATAAAAACAAAGCGTGTTTAATTCCTCCAAAGCCAGTACTTTTCCCTTCGAATTCAAATCCATCGCTTGGCCCATACAGATTTCCCCGGCCTTCCGGGATAAATACCGCAATAGTCGGAGTACGGTTTTATGATCAAAGCCCTCCAAAGATGCCTGCTCTTCTATCGCTTTCTGAATAAGGTAAATCCCCGTCAATTCAGCGATCGCACTGTTGTGTACCTGATGAAGCGTCGGTCTCCCCCGCCGCGTAGTCGAATTGTCTTGCGAGGGAAGATCGTCAAATATCAACGATGCCGTGTGCATATATTCCAGCGCTCTAAATAAAGGCGTTAAGGCGGAAGCGTCAAGACCGTATTCTTTTACCCCCATGACCCATGAGAGTACGGGCCGGATTCGCTTGCCGCTGCCCTCCAGACTGTAGTTGGCCGTATCGATCAGCAGTCCGTTGGCATCCGCCAAAGATTCAGGTTTCGGGATCTTCAACCATTCGTTGATTTGCCTGCGCGCTGTTTGAATCGTAGTGTGGAAATCTTCCTTCTCCCTGTTACTGGTTCTCATTGTAAGGAGCAATTGATCACGCAGCAACTTATCAAAAAAGTCCACATCCTCCGCTTTTCGGACCATGAACTGAACGAGACGGTTCAATTCCGGCATTCCGGCGGCGAAGATCTCCATGATTTCGTTATATTTCTTCTGACCGACCCGTTTTTGATATCGTTTTAAGCCATTGATCGCCCGATCCAGAATGACCTCGCACGTTAACGGGTCCGATTGATAAACGTGGTGTATCAGATGAGATATGACGGTCCAATATAATTCAAACGGGTTGATTAAATCGGGCCGTTCATGGCGATAGGTTAGATAATAGGTGTAAGGGGTAACCGCTCCGTCCCGCAAATCGTCGAACATGTCAGCAAAATCATCGGCCAACTGATTGTACAATCCATAATAAAACACCCGCTGATCAAAGCCTTCATCCTTCGGGGCGCTAAGAACGGAGCGGACGATCAGCCGGGAGGAAGCGGCTTTGATGATGATGGGCAAATACAGATCTTCATTGCTATAACCCGGTTCGGTTAAATCCTTGAGCCTGTCTACGTCCTGGGAATGAAAGAATACGTAAGAGTGTTCATAAAAAATATCCCGCGTCTCCTGACGTTGATAATTTTTGATATACTCATAAGCCTCCCCAAGCTCGGCATGAACAAAACGAACCAATTCGGGGTTATTGCCGGTCCACTCCCCGAGTTCCGGCACGACACCGCTGGACAATGTGGTGCGCAGGATCGCGGAATACCGTTCTTTATCCTCGTCCAGCAATGCCCCGGAATCCAGCAGATCATCGATAAAAGGATAGGTTAGCCCGTAAAAATAACCGAGCCGGATGGCCTCATCCAATCTCCGGGAGCGTTCTTCAGGAGGAATTTTCACCTCGTCCATTTCATCCAGGGCGTGCATGACGACGCCAACGATGATTTTAATCAATTTACGCTCCGCTTCCTCAGCGTTCATCTCTTTGGGGATTCGGGGAGAGACGCCTTTGATTTTGTTGATCACCCAAATGGCCGCATTTTCTACGCCTTCCTTTTGAGCCCACCGGTAGAACGCCGCCAGACTGATAAATTCCGGTTGGCGCCCCTTTTTTGCTTCGGAAGGATCGATAAGCAGCTTCTTCATGTCGTCGATGAAACGGTTGACCTTAACTTTCGTCCGATCGGAGTTCAGATCTTTTCCCAAATCCCGCAAGTAGATATAGGAAATGCTGCGTTCCAGATAGCTGTCCAGTTTTCCGGTATAGTTCAGCCAAGTGATATATCTATGAAAATCTGTCGAATCCGGCTGCTTCTTTACACGTGAAAAAAAGGACAGCATCGAACCGGTCCGGACATGCTTCCTTTTCCACTTCTGAAAATCCTCGATTAGCGCAGGGATAAAGGTCTTTTCTTCTACTTGTACCCGCAGTCTCGAAAAATATTGAGCGGCCTTATCCTCGGCCCGCCTGTACCAAGCCTCCGCTTGATGGGTTCCCGCTTTGCTCATCCGATGTTATCCCTCAGCTTGTATATAGAAAATTTAAATGATTAGGATCTAAAGTTGTTATTCTAGATTATTATACACGAACCCCTATGAAAAACCGACTCCGGACTGTTTTTTCTTCTGGACTAAAGTCTAGGTATTCGCCGGTTCCCGCGGTTATACGCTATAATTTACTTAAGACGCCGGGTGATACTCCCGGAAACGGAAGGTGAGTAACGGACTTGCGCTTATTTTCATATTTAAACTCTTTTGTGATGGCCTGGCGGGATTATCCTTTGGAAGCAAACCTTAAGCTGGCGGAGCGGTATATCGTTAAAGAGCTGATTGGTGAAGGAAGCTATGGCTTAATATATAAATGTAAAGACCGGATCAGCGGATCCTTCGTTGCCGTAAAACAGGCAAGGCCCAGCAAAGGCCTCGGGGCTACGGGTTTATTGGAAAGAGAAGCGGATATTCTGAGAACCGTTAGACACCCGCAAATTCCCGAATACCTTGACCTGTTCAAAGCAAAGAACGGTACCTTTTTGGTCATGTCTTTTTTGAGCGGCGATACGTTCGAAGACTTGATTTTTGATCAAGGCCAGCGGCTGGCCGAAGAGGATTGCGTCCGTTATACGCTAAAATTGCTTGAACTGGTGGAACATATTCACAGCAAAGGCATCGTTCACTTGGATCTCCGCATCCCGAACGTGCTCGTGAACGATGGCCGCCTGCATCTGATCGATTTTGGGCTGGCCCGAAGGATCGGAGAACCCCCTCCCCGGGTTCCCCCTCCCGGAAAGGGTTTTCGTTTAAAGCGCCAATCTCCCGCTCAATTCAAAGCCGCAGAAATCCAGGCCGATCTTGTTGACATCGGGCATTTTATGCTGTTTTTGCTTTATTCCTCCTATGAACCGGACAATACCGCAGCCGGAGGAACGAGCGGCCGGAGTTGGCGGGAAGAATTGGACCTCTCCAAGGAACTTCGAACGATCCTGGAGCGCTTGCTGAAGCTTCGGCAGCCGTATTCTAGCCTTTCTTTACTTAAAGAAGATTTGTGCAGACTTAAGTTCTCCCCTGGATGAACATTCCCTGATCTACCAAAAGTTGAAGGTGCCGTTCCATCTGTGATAATATCCGAATAAAGTTAAAGTATATTATTATGAACAAGAAAGGTGGACGTTGAAGATGCTAAGAAAATTGATCGACAAGCTTTTGCACTCCTCCTCTCATAGCCATCATCGAAGGCATAACAGCAGCTCCGCGAAACACTACGGTAAAAAGTACAGCAGCAGCCACGGGTATTCCCGGCACCGGGGCTCCTCCTCCGACTATCATCACCGTCACGGAAATCTGGGGCACGGCTATTACAAATCCAGAAGGGGCAGTTCGAGTTAATATGATAAATACCTTACTATTGGACGAACATTTCCGGAAACAACAATTAACTGAGGGGCTCGCCTGGCATTGCGAGCCTCAAAGCTGGTTTATTGATGCGGAACTTAGCCAGCTTGTATTGCATACCGAGGAGAACACGGACTTTTGGCAAAAGACTCACTACGGTTTTCAAGCGGACAGCGGTCATTTCTTATATGCGACTACTAAGAATAATTTCAGAATGACGACCAAAGTCATCGCCCGGCCGAAATCGCGATACGATCAGGCTGGGTTAATGGTCCGGTTCTCGGAGGATCTATGGATCAAAACCTCCGTGGAGTACATATCGGAAGGGACCGGAAAACTCGGAGCGGTGGTGACAAACCGCGGATATTCGGACTGGTCGACCCAATCCGTTTCGCTCTCCGGCGGCGAAATCGAGATGTTCTTCCGGATTTCCAAAATCGGTCAAAACAGTTATGCCGATTATTCCTGGGATGGAGAGCATTGGTCGCAAATCCGCGTCGCTCACTTGGATCTTCCTGCGGGTGCCCCGGTTTATGCCGGATTGTACGCCTGCAGTCCCCAAGGCAAGGAACTGGAGGTCCGATTTGACTTTTTGATCCTCGAAGAGCTGGGCGACGACCCGAATGAGGCGTACCTTTAATAAAAACAAGCTGGACTGAGTCAAATCTTCGGCGAAAGGTCGAAAGATGATACAAAAAATGGCCTCCGCAAGCGGAAGCCATTTTTTGTATTTTTCTTGTCTATTTTCAATGTGCGTACGGGATTAATAAGGAACCTTGAACATGTAACGTCTCGTTTCAAGTGCGTGTCCGGTTGCGGCCGCTAGTTCGACGGCGTAAACGCGAAGAACAAAGTTCAGCAGCAGCGGCGCAAGATATCCTTTCAATTCCTCATCGATTCCACTCATGTCGAATTCCTTGGCATCGAGAATCAACAGTTTCTTGCCATGCTCCTTAAGAAATTTATGCGCTCTTTCTTCCATCGGGCGGGTTTCGTCAAGCCCTTTCAGAAGAATAAACGGTACGTCCTTATCCAGAATTTCAAACGGTCCGTGGAAGAATTCTCCGGCATGAATCGCATGGGAATGTTTCCACTGCATCTCCATCAGAATACAGATCGCGAAGGAGTAGGCTATTCCGTAGTTCACTCCGCTTGCCATCGTGTAGATGACGGACTCGTTTTTAAAGGCTTGGGCATAAGCTTTGGCGTTCTCCAAAGACTGCTCCTTCGCTTTCTTCAGCACTTGACCGAAGTTGTTCAAGCTGCTTAGCAGCTTCTCGTATTTCTTGTTTCCTTCCTTAACAGCCAACAGCCCCATCGTCAAACGATACAATACCGCATAGTTGGCGATTTCCGGATGGGGATCCAATTCCCCCGGCGGCGCCCAGCTGTAATTTACAATAAAGTCGGACTCTTCGGCTAATGGAGCGGTCTCGACATACATCAGCGAAACGGTGAGCGCTCCCTTTCCTTTGGCAAATTTGGCCGCTTCGGTCGTTTCCGGCGTTTTTCCCTTGTGGGAACAAAGGATAACCAGCGAATCGGAACCCAGCGTTGCGGGATTGCGGTAAATAAATTCGTTGGAGTTGTAAACTTCCGCCGTGATTTGGGTCGATTCCCGGTCAATGAAATATTTGCTCGGATACATCAAGGCGGAGGATCCGCCGCAAGCCACCAGAAATACCCGGCGGATTTCTCTTTCTTTATAGGCCTCAATGATTTGATTCACTTGCTCCTGCGCTGTAGTCAATACATTTGCTACGCTCATGATCTCGCCTCCATAGTTAAGTTGTTATATGTTGTATTATATATACATATACATTTTTTCGCACAAAATGTCAACTTCTTATTCCGTTTTTTCTCTCCCCAGCTATCCCTGGACTTGTCATTCGATAGGGATCCAGGATAGTTTCCAGCTGTTTTTGATCGATCAAATGATGAGCGAGCAACAGCTCGCGAACCGTTTTCCCCGTTCTTAGCGCTTCCTTGACAATTCGGGACGATGTCTCATAGCCGATATATGGATTCAGCGCGGTAATCAGGCCGGTGCTTGAATTCACATAGCCGCTGCAGCGTTCCTCGTTGGCCGTTATTCCCTCAAGGCAGTGGGTTTTAAATGCGCCAAAGGCGTTTTTCATAATCTCCAGCGATTGCAGCAAATTGTAAACAAGCACCGGCTCCATCACGTTCAGCTCCAACTGGCCGGCTTCGGAGGCCAGGCAGATCGTAAGATCGTTACCAAAGACCTGAAATGCCACCTGGTTGATGACCTCGCACATCACGGGGTTTATTTTCCCGGGCATGATCGAGGAGCCCGGCTGACGGGGCGGCAAATGTATCTCGCCAAAACCCGAGCTTGGTCCCGAAGCCATGAGACGCAAGTCATTGCAGATTTTAGACATGTTCAGCATGCAGATTTTTAGCGCGGCGGACAATTCCGTGAATCTGTCCGTATTTTGAGTCGCATCAGGCATGTGCTCCGTAAGGCGGAGCGGCAAACCGCTAATCTTGCCCAGCGCTTCGACTACCCGCTCGATATACCTCGGATCCGCGTTGAGACCCGTACCTACCGCAGTCGCCCCCATGTTAATCGTCAGCAAATGCTCCCTAGCGCGTTTAATTCGCCCGATATCCCGGAAAAACACTCTGGCGTAAGCCCCAAACTCTTGGCCTAATCGGATCGGTACCGCATCTTGAAGGTGAGTCCGCCCCATTTTGATCACGGAATCAAATTCCTCGGCCTTTGCATGAAACACCGCATACATGGATTCCATCTCGCTTAATAGATCCTCCATTAAACCAAGTACCGCGATTTGCGAAGCCGTCGGAAAACAGTCATTGGTAGATTGCGACATATTGACATGCGTATTGGGACTTACCCGGGTATAATCTCCTTTGACTCCGCCGAGAAGCTCAATCGCCCGATTGGCCAGTACCTCATTGGCATTCATGTTTATCGAAGTTCCCGCTCCCCCTTGAATCGGATCGACCACAAACTGGTCATGGAAGCGGCCTGCCCGGATCTCCTCGGCAGCCTGCTCGATGGCCGTGCCTATTTCGGGCTCCAGCCTCCCCGTTTCTCGATTTGCCTTCGCGGCTGCTTCTTTCACCATGGCCAGGGCACAGATCAAACGTTCATGAATCCGGTAACCAGTGATTGGGAAATTTTCCACGGAACGCATCGTCTGAATTCCATAATAGGCATCAAGGGGCACCTGTCTCTCTCCCAAAAAATCCATCTCGATTCTATGTGATTCCGGCAGCATGAACCATCTCTCCTTCCTCTGGCAGCGATGCGCTAAAATCGGAAGGGACTCTTTTGGCCACGCCCGTTTTGAGCGCAGCCCGGATCACGGCTTCCCTGACCTTAACGACGACCCTCTCGTTGAAAATGCTCGGCACGATGTACTGTTCATTCAGCTCGGATTCGCTTATGACATCCGCAATCGCTTTGGCCGCCTCCAGTTTCATGGCCTCGTTGATCAGGCCCGCTCCACAATCCAGCGCACCGCGAAAAACGCCGGGAAAGACCAGCACATTGTTGATTTGATTCGGATAGTCGCTGCGTCCGGTTGCAAAAATCCGCACATGCGGCATCGCTTCTTCCGGGGAAATTTCCGGCTCGGGATTCGCCATGGCGAAGACGATCGGATTCTCCGCCATAGCTTGGATATGTGAAGCCGACAACACACCGGCCCGGGAAACTCCTATAAATACATCCGCCCCTTCTATCACGTCCGATAGCTGACCCGCCCGATCTCCCACCTGCGGCTGCTCCGCCAGCCAGCTCCACATCGGATGCTCATAGCTGCCGCCGCGGACGATTGCTCCGCTCCGGTCCACGGGGATCAAGTGCTTGACACCGGCGGAAATCAGCATTTTGCAGATGGATACGCCGGCGGCACCGACGCCGTTCACGACGATCTTAACCTCTTCCATCCGCTTTCCGATCACCTTCAGGGCATTCATTAACCCGCCGATAACCACAATGGCCGTGCCATGTTGATCATCGTGAAAAACCGGGATGTCCAGCTCTTCCTGAAGTCTGCGCTCAATCTCAAAACAGCGCGGCGAACTGATATCCTCCAGGTTGATACCACCAAAAATAGGGCTTATCGCCTTGACCGTGCGGATAATCTCCTCCGTATCCTTCGTATCCAGACAAATCGGAAAAGCATCCACGTCCGCAAGCTGTTTGAAAAGCATGGACTTTCCCTCCATCACGGGAGCCGCGGCACTAGGCCCGATATCACCCAATCCCAGCACCGCGGTGCCGTCGGTCACGACCGCCACCGTATTCCTCTTCAGCGTAAGGGAATACGCCCTTTGGGGATCTTGAGCTATCGCGGCACATACTCTGGCTACGCCTGGTGTGTAAACCCGGGATAAATCCATATTGGTCTTGATCTGCATGGTAGGCTGAATGGAAATTTTTCCGCCCAGATGGGCAAGAAAAACACGATCGGAAACCTCAATGATCCGGATCCCATTCAACGATTCCAGTTCTTTCAAGATCCCTTCGTAACCATCCCGTTCCAATTGAATGTCAACGTCGCGGATGGAGGAACCGATATCCGAGCGAATCGTCTCCACGGACACGATATCACCGCCGAGTCGGTTGACGATCTCCGCCACATCGCCGAAGCCGGCTTTTGCGTGCAGCAGTTCCAATCGCAGCCTCAGATTTTCATATCCCATTCGCCTCTCTCCTATCCCAGAGACCTGCTATTATTATAAGGTTGAATTGTTCAGCTTCTTGGGCTTGATTGTACAGATGCAGCGAAAATTTCCGCAGCGCCTCCGATATATAGATGCCTCCAAATTTTTAGCGGTACACCCGTTCCATCCTTTTGGCCAATAGGGAAAGCGGATAACAGATCAGGAAATACACGGCAAGCACCAGGGTATACATCTGCGTAGCGATCGACAAGCCTTCCAATAGCTCGACCCGCTCGATAACGAGCTGTACCGATTTCAGGAAGTCCAAATTGCCGATCAGGACGGAGAGTGACGTCGATTGAATAAGATTGGACATCAGTCCGATGACGGAGGGCAGCATCCGCCGTATGGCTTGCGGCAATATCACATAACGCATCGTTTGAATGGGGCTTAGCCCGAGCGCCATTCCCGCTTCCGTCTGCGTGGGAGGTATCGATTGAATAGCCCCGCGCACCGCAACGGAAATATTGGCGCTGCTCCATAGACTGAGCGCGATCATCGCGGAAATGTAACTGTTGACTTGAACGCCCATTTCCGGAAGCAGGAAGAACACCAGGAACAACGTAATTACGATCGGCAGGCCGCGGAATAGCTCGGCGTATCCCTTCATGATCCAGACGATAACCTTATGGTTTGCGGTTTGCAGCACACCGACGATCATGCCGAGCAGCAGGGCAATGCCAAGGCAGCTGAGGCTTAATAAGATCGTATTAATCAACCCGTCGAGGAGAAAGTTTGAATTTTTCGCTAATACTTCCATTTCGCCCCCTGCCTTTCTTTGCTTTTTTGTAATCCAGCTTGCGCTCGATACGCCCGAACAAATACGAGGTGCCCCAAACCAGCAGGAGATAGATAACCGCTATCGTAATCAGCATTTCATAGGTTTTAAAGTCGTAGGCGATCCGATCCATCGCCGCAAAAGTCATTTCCGCAACGCCAATACTTGTCATATAGGCGGAGTTTTTGATCACCGATACGGCGGTGTTGCTGAAAGCGGGAAAACTGATCCGAAATCCCAATGGAACGATAATATGACGGACGATCTGCCAGGTGCTGAGTCCGAGCGATTGACCGGATTCAATCAACGCATGCGGCACGGCGTCGGTTCCTCCGCGAAAGTTTTCGGCCGCAAACGCCCCGCCCCATAAGGATAGGGCTATGATGCCTACCGCAACCGCAGACAGCTTAATCCCGAAGGCAGGCAGGCCGAAATAGAGGAAGAATACGTGCACCAATAGCGGGGTATTCCGGATCACGTCCACATAGACGGCTACAATTTGGGATAAAACCGGGATTTTCAAGGTGCGGACGACGGCGCCGCTCATTCCTATCACCAGCGACAATAGAATGCTTATGACGCTGATAAAAAGGGTCATTTGGAGCCCCGTTAGCAAGAGGGGCAACGCGTTGATGATATAACCGAAATCAAAACTCATGCCTTAGCACCTCCTCATGGTGTCATCTTACATGGCATTTTTAAGAAATTGGCGGGTTCGTTCTTCCTGCGGATTGCCAAACACCTGCTCCGGCGGCCCTTGTTCCACGATAACGCCTTGGTCCATGAAGATAATCCGATCGCCGACATCGCGGCCGAAGCCCATTTCATGGGTAACGATCAGCATCGTTGTGCCCCGAGCAGCCAGGTCCTTCATGACATCCAGCACATCGCGTACCCGTTCTGGATCGAGCGCGGACGTAACTTCATCGAACAGAAGCACTTCGGGATTCATGACAAGCGACCTTGCGATCGCTACGCGTTGCTGCTGGCCTCCGGAAAGCTGCGCGGGATAACTGTTCGCTTTATCCAGAAGTCCGACTTGATCGAGCAGTTCGCTGGCCTGGGGCAGCACTTCGCTCTTCGCCCGTTTTTGCACCTTCATCGGAGCGAGCAACAGGTTTTCCATGACCGTCAGGTGAGGAAAAAGATTGTAGCTCTGAAATACCATGCCGATTCTTTGCCGGACCTTTTGCAAGGATGAAGGTGTGTAATCGATCTTTTGGTCGTCGATGTAGATCTCTCCATCGTTCATGCTCTCCAAACCGTTTATACAGCGCAGCAGCGTACTTTTGCCCGAGCCGCTCGGCCCGATAATCACGATCACTTCCTGGGAATGGACGTCGATATCGACACCGCGAAGAATGAGGCTATCCCCAAACTGCTTCTTCAGATTACGGATGGATAATTTCGGTCGCTTCGTTTCCATGCTGTCCCCTCCCTGTTTTTTGCCGGCGTTATGGTCTCGGGATCATTTGCATCGGGTCCAAATCGCCGGCCTTCGGCATATATTCTTCAATCAGCGATTTAAAATAATCCTCTTGTCTCATCTGCTCAAGCGAATCGTTGACCAATTTCAGCATGGCCGCGTCGCCTTTGCGGACACCGATCGCCATCGGCGCAAAGGCGACCTGCTCCCCTACAATCGTGTAGTCCATGGATGTTTTTACGAATTCGGACATGAGCACGGCATCATGGAACATCGCGTCGGCCCGTCCGTCCTTTAAAGCGCGGAAAGCATCCGCATTGCTTTCAATCTTGATCTGCTCGGCCGTGGGCACATTTTCATCAAGATAGGTGGAGCCTGTAGAGCCCTTGATGACGATGACCTTTTTCCCCGCAAGATCAGGAATCGCGTTAATGCCGCTGTCCTTCTTGACGACCGTAACAACACCGCCGTCAAAAAATTCCGTTGAAAAGTCCAGCTGTTTCTTGCGTTCCTCGGTTACACCCAAGGTGGCCGCGATAAAGTCGATTTTGTTGGAATCCAGATAAGGAATCCGGTTTGTGGCATTGACCGGGACGAATTCCACCGCGTTCTTATCGCCAAAAGCATATTCGGCCATTTTTTGGACCACGCCGATTTCATAACCCGCATTCTTGCCGCTCTCATCCAAATAACCCAGCGGAGGATAGTCGACTTTGACGCCAACGACCAGCTTACCGCGCTGTTTTAGCGCATCCGGCAAATTTTCCGCCTGCGCGGCTGACGCCGTATTGCCGGTTTTACCGTCCGTTTCTTTCGCATCGGAGCCGGCGCCCGCTTCGTTCTTTCCGCAGCCGGCCAGCAAAACCACCATACTCAGCGAAATCATCAGCACCCAATGGCCTACTGCGTTTTTGCGTCTTTCGTTTTTCATACCCCATCCTCGCTTTCACTTTTGAAGTTGATTTGAAATGTAGGGTCCTTTTATCCGCGGCTTGTCTTACTCACCAATGACTTGAATGTAAACTTTTCTGCTCTTGGGACCGTCAAATTCGGCAAGATACACATCCTGAGCGTCGCCGGCAATCATTCGGCCATTCTCCACGACGAATAAGCAACTGTTGCCCGAGAGCATCGACTTCAAGTGAGAAGGAGAATTGCTGCCCGTTGCCCCGTAAGAAGGCAGGAAATGCGCATGCGCATATGGGAAATCTTTGGGAACCAGACGTTCCAGCAGTTCCTCAATGTCCGTCTCCACACATTCAAGTCCTTCATTAATCATGATCCCGGTCGTGGTATGCGCCGAGATAACGGCCGCGATCCCGTTTTGAACCCCGCATTCTTCAACAAAGCTGCGGATTGTATCGGTAATTTTGATCATTTGAAATTCGGCCGTTGAACGCAATACGATCGTTTTTAGTTTAACCATGGCCGATCATTCCTCCTTTCGCCTAAAAAGACCTGTGCATTGCCGCCAAGTATCTTTTCCAGTGTTTTGGGCCTGAACTCCATCGCTTCGAGCGCCGGCAGCAGCCTTTTGGCCTTGAAACGCGGACTGTTTGTACCAAACATCACCTTATCGTTCAAATTCCGCTCGATCCAGAGGGGCCCCATATTCGTTTTGAACACCTGCCGGTAAAAATCGAGAGCATTATCCATGTGAAGCAGCGATGTGTCGGTAAACACGTTCGGGTATTTCAGCAGCAGCATAACGGTTTCCTGAACCCATGGCCAGCCGAAGTGTGCCAGACACATGCGCAGTTCGGGATAAGCTATGGCTACATCTTCAAAATTCACGGGCTGGGCATATTTCGATGGCGCATCCGGTTCCCAGCTCATGCCGGCATGAAACAGGATGGGTTTATCGAACTCCAGGCATTTTTCGTAAAGCGGTTTCAATTTATCGTCACCCGGGTAAAACTTCTGCTTGGAAGGGTGGAGTTTCAGCCCCTTTAAACCCAGTTCCCGGAAAGCGTAATCAAGAACCTTCACGGCGTCTTTCCGGTGCGGATCCACACTGGCAAATCCAATAAACCGATCCGGCGCCAAATCGACCAGTTGCTTGACCTCTTCATTGGATACGATCCATCCGCCGCTTTGGGTGGTCAGGTCCATGGGCAGCAGAACCGACCGGCTGATTTGCATGTAGTCCATCTCCTGCAGCACCGATTCCAGCGGGCTCGGGGACTGCTTGAAAATACCAAACTCTTTTTTGCGGTAGTCCAAAACTTGCTTGTCATCACTAATCGCTTTGTGAAAAATGGGGTGCGTGTGTACATCGATAATCAATTTATCATCCGCCTTTCCGCCTGTCCGGCTGTGTTTAATAAGGTTCGAATCGGGAAACGACTCCTGCGGCGACAACCGCCCCTTGCCTAAGCGAATCGGGAATCGGCCACCCCTTCAACTGCCCGTACATAAAGCCCGCGCAGAACGAGTCTCCGGCCCCGACCGTATTGACAACTTTGGTTTGGACGATTTCGCCCCGGTAGAAGGACTCTCCGTCGTAGGCAAGGCTTCCGTGTTCTCCCAAAGTCACGACCACGATACAAGGTCCTTGGGCGTGCGCCCACTTCATGAATTCCATAATGTAGTCGTCTTCCTGTTCATAGGAGAAGAATACATAATCGGTGTCCGGCAAGATCGGTCCGGCGATTTCCTTCTTGGTCCTTGTGGAAAAATCATAAATAACCTTGACCCCTTTGCTGCGGAAGTACGAAAGATGCTCATTGATCCGGCCGGATAGGTTGGTGTGAATGGCTTGGTGTTGAAGAATGAAGGCCAAATCCTGTTCGGTTAAAGCAAATTCGGCCATGACCCCTTCGATCTTCTCCTTATGCACCCGGTCATTCCCGTTCAAATCCATCTTAAAGATCGCCGTTTTGCCTGGGCGGACATGCATACAGGTCACATTTACGTCTTCTTCCCTAAGCTTCTCAATCATCATAGACCCGTACAAATCATTGCCAACGACGCTTACCATGGAGACATCTAAGCCTAATCGGCTTAGATGAATCACAAAATCAACGCTGTTACCAGTGGGATAGTATTTGCCCAAATTATCATACTTGTCAATGCAACTGAACCCAACTCCCGCTACGCGCATACCGGCCTCCTCTTTCGGTGAGTATTTGTCTCCTATCCAAATTGTATATGTTGTTATAATATAAGATATACCATCTCTATACAACACCAGTCAACTATAAAATTCTATGTAAGTGTTTTCATTGTGTTACATTATCTTTCATAAACCCATTTTTTGATGCCTCATACTCCAAAACAGAATATCCATGTAATATTCACTTACATAGATTCTTGCGACCTCCAAGTTCAAGTCAACAAAAAAGCCCGCCATTCTCGCTCCTCGTTGGATGGAGTGAAGATGGAGAGCTTCATTTTGTTATGTGTTTATACAGTATGGATTTAAGCGCCTGAGGCTAACTGCGTTTCCCGGAATTTATTGTAAAAATGACCTTGCTGGACATATAAACGGATTGCGAATAATGCATAGGTCTGTCTTGTTGATCATAAGTAATTTTACCTAGCAAATAAAGCGGGGTCCCTCTGTCGCAATGGAACAAGCTTGACTCGTATTCCGTCGCGAGAATAACCTCCAGCGTTTTTTCCGAAAAGGCAGGTTCAACACCATAACGTTCTTTTAAAATGTGGTAAGTGGAGGGAGACTCCCCGATGTATTTTTCCAGGTCCGGCAGGATTTCCAGCGGAAAAAAGGAAGTTTCAATAATGAAAGGTTGGTTATCGATGAACAGAAGGCGATGCAATTTAAGCACCGGATCATTTAGCTGAATTTTAAAAGTGCTTGCCAACTTTTCATCCGCTTCCATGACCAGGTTCGATAGGATTTGCGAGCTAGGTGTTTTTCCGGACAAGGTAGTCATATCGGAAAAGCTTCCCACTGAAATCAATTCCCGTTTTTCCTTGAGTTCACGCACGTAACTGCCCTTGCCCTGTTGACTATGCAAAACCCCTTCTTCCACCAAATCCGTAATGGCCCGTCGAACGGTAATACGGCTTACCCCGTATGTCTTCCCGATTTCCGCTTCAGGGGGCAGCTTTTGCCCCGCTTTGTATACGCCTCTGGAAATATCTTCTTTAATAATTTGTTTTAATTGTAGATAAAGTGGACTTTGACTGGATACATTCAATTTCATCTATTTTCTTTCTCCTTCGGAATTAAACTAGGCCCGATATTGCAAGTCTTTATCATATCATATGTTATCATATGACTTGCGACTCACTTGTTATTATAGTAACATACCCCAAGTCGATAATAAAGAAAGCGGAGAACAGGAAGCAGAACCGCAAATATCTGACTTAAACAAAAAAACCGTCATCGGACGATTTGTCGTTCAGACGGTTTGCTCCTGCTATTCATTTATAATGACACAAATTCCCCTGAATGTGACTTCCAGCCGCTAACTCCTAACCGCGGCAAATAGCGGATCGGTTTTTCAAAAAACTTCGGTTGAATGAGTTCAAGGGATTCCCCCCGAAGGAGAACCGGAATGCTTTGTCTTAAGGAACTCCGCCAATTATCATACAGTCTGCGCGGAAATCCGTACAATACCGTATACAGGCCGCTTCCGCATTCCCTGCCCATGACGGTCTCCCCTACCCAATTTTGTGGATCAAAATGGTCATCCAGGTAGTACCGTCCACTTAGTTTAAAGTAATAATCCGCTTGAAAAGAACGTATGGCCCGATTCGCCAGATATAAGCTGAGCGCCTCACCCAATCCTTTATAGGGGCCATCCGCCGCCTGTCTGATTATTTTTCGATGTCCGAGATATAAATAGCGGTCCGCACTTTGCGTCAATTCCGGCGGAACATCTGGCCTAAGCCCTGTTTCTATCAACAATATGCGGGCCGCGGGAAACTTGTCCCGAATCGACGCGATCGTACCCAAGGTTTGCCGCGCCCGTTCTTCTATCGTGAAAGCGGAACGCGTCGCACTATAGCTCAAAGGTTGGCTGGTCAAATAAATCGTCGAGGAAACGATAAATAACACGCTTTGCTGCACTGCCGGCTCCCCCTTTCTTTTTCTCCTCATGACGTATTTTATGTTCTATTTCTATTACACGTCTGGATGAATACTAGAGGTTCCGTATTCTCGGGCCTGCTATATAAGTTGAACTATTAATTCGCATATGAGGCAGCCGTGTGAAATGTTCTTCCGATCGCTGTTGTTCCCAGATTTCCTCATCAATTAAATTCAGAATAGGTAGAAATCCGGTCACAAAGGCGAACGCTACGCTTCTCCAGAATCATTTCACACTATTGCCTAGAGCTTTTTTTAGTTCAACTTATATACTTCAAACTTTTCATCAGCCAAGGCTTGATTAGCGGCAGAACCGCCGCCGGCTGCATGGCCTTCGTATGATCCATCCCGTCCCCTTGCAGAATTTCTATATCCCAACCCATAGATTCTAAGAGACTGCAGTTCCTCTGCAGAATTCCGCCAATATCGACCGTGACATTTCCGAACTTTTCTCCGTAAACGAGGGTATCTCCTGATCCGGCAAAAGCAAGTCTCGGAATCGTAAGCCTCGCTTGAACCAACCGGTCGTCAAATCCGTTTAAACTTCTATATAAACTTTGGAACTGCCGGGGAATGCGCGGGTCGATCGTAACCGGGATCTCTTCCCAGTCCATGTCGTCGGGCCCCGGGCATCCTTCGGCGGAAGCGAAGACCTCTTGACTCGACTTCCAAGCCAGCTCATAGGTTTTTTCGGTCACGATCGTCATTTCGCGATAAGGTCCTTCATAAGGAGGATATCCGCCCATCATCAAACTTTCCAAGCGATCGGTTCTTAATGCCAGCTGAAGCCCCATAAGCCCCAGCCAGGAATAACCGTAATAACTGAACCTATGGACGCCCATCTCATCCGCAATTTGCAAAAAATCGCGAACAATATGTTCCGCGGTGAGGCGATCCGGCTCTGGATATTGAAATAAATGGCCTTCGTAATCAAAATAAAGAACCCGAAACTGTTCGGCCAACCCCTCCACGAAATGCTCCCCCAACTGAGGATCCACGCCCCATTGTTTTAAGCTTTCGGCCTCCGGCCCGTAAACCGATTTTTTGGCGATCGGCAGCATAACGACTTTGCGCTGCGGATTTCCCGCCAGGCCTGCCTCAATTTCGGTATGATTGTTTAGTTGTATCATTTTTTTCATGATATCACTCCTGTTCGGCATTTTGTATCTCCATCTTATAACATTCAAGCAATCTTTCGGTTTGTCTTCCGAATGGCCTTGATATCTTTGAAATATTCAATTTTAATATTGGTGAAGCACTTGAAGGTTTTACTTTAGGTTTGAGGTGAAGTTTCAATGGATGAAATATATACTCCTCTTCAAGCAGCCCATGCGTTGAAAGTAAGTACGACAACACTAAGGAGATACGAGGATCAGGGTCTCATTCCCGACGTTCCCAGAACACCCAGCAACCGCAGATGCTACAGCCCCGTTCACATACAGGCGTTTACGGCGATCAGAGCTTTACTGCGCGGCTTTGAAATACCGGTTGTATTTGAGGTAATGAGGAAAATAAAGCATGGGAACGTAGATCCTGCACTTTGGTTAGTCAATCAGCAGCTGTATCGTCTTCAAATGGAGAAACACAGGGTGGAAGAAATCATGAGCATGATCCGAAACGCCGATTTTACCAAATACAACAACGTAAAGGTTACGGACGCCATGACCATTGGAGAAGTAGCGGAAATTGCCGGGGTCAATCCATCGGCGATCCGCCATTGGGAGCAAGAGGGATTAATTGCCTCGAAGCGAAATAAGGAGAATGGGTACCGAATTTTTACGACGGCAGAACTTAAAAAAATCATTGCAATCAGCAGCTTGCGGAAAACGATCTACTACATCGAAAACATGAAACAGCTGTTATACGAGCTGGAGACACAGGATTTCGCCAGGGTCGAACGCTCCTTTCAGTTCGCTCTGCAAAAATTGAACAGCCATCTAACGCTGGCGTTTCAAGGGATTTCGGAGCTTATGAAATATATTAGCTTCTATCGCGCGTAAGCCTCCCGTTCGGGGAGGCTTTTGAATTGCGCCGATAAAATGTGAGTTGCGTATGATCACGGCTCGTTAACATTTTAACTTCCCATGATGGATATCGGCGGTCTCCACTTGAATCGTGGAATGCTCAATATGAAAACGCTCCTCCAGGATATGAATCGCCTTCTGCAGAATGATTTGGTTATCTTCACCGTCTCGAACCAGCACGTGACAGCTCAGTGAATCGAAGCCGGATGTAATTGTCCAAATATGAAGGTCATGGACATCCTGGACCCCTTCAATCGCAAGCAGCGCTTCCTTCACTTCGCCCTGATCGATGGCGGCAGGCGTCCCCTCCATCAGAATGTGAATCGTGTGAGAAATAACTCCCCAAGCGCTCTTCAAAATCAGGAGCGCCACAAGGATCGAGATGATCGGGTCAGCCAGGTACCATTTAAAAACCATCATTACGATTCCCGCCAGAATAGCGCCTACGGAACCTAAGGCGTCACCTAGAACATGGATATATGCGCTGCGGAGATTCAAATTATTCTTCACATCTCCTTTTCGCATCAACGCGATGGCACTGCCGACATTGGCGAGCAACCCGACAGCCGCGATAAGCATCATGGACCCGCTGGCCACTTCAGGCGGACTATTGAACCGCTGTACGGCCTCCCATACGATAAATCCCGCAATGATAAACAGGACGATACCATTGAATAACGCCGTCAAAATTTCAAAGCGGTGAAATCCGAAAGTCCGCTTGGCCGAAGCTGGTTTGGACGAAAACCATAAAGCGACCAGGCTTAACGCAAGGGCGCTGGCGTCGCTAAGCATGTGCCCGGAATCGGATAGGAGTGCAAGGCTGTTGGTGATCAGTCCGCCAAAAAACTCCAGAAACATAATGCCGAACGTAATCGAGAGGGCGATGGCCAACCCTTTTTTATTGCCTTCCCTGGCATGATCGTGATGATGATGGCCGTGGTGCCCATGGTGATCATGTCCATGGTGTTGGTGCCCGTGATGAGAATGGTTATGCATAATGGTTACCTCCTTCTCTAATGCTCACAATGGTTAATCGCTTGATGCAGCAGTGAAATGACGTGATCGTCATCGCAGCTGTAGAACAGCATATTGCCTTCTCGCCTCTTCTTCACTAACCGCCTATTCCGCAGGAAACTGAGTTGATGCGACACCGCGGATTGCGACATGTCCAGCACCTCGGCAATATGGTTGACGGAGCATTCCTCCTGCGAAAGCAAATACAACAGCCTAATCCGCGTCGGATCCGACAAGGCCTTAAAAATTTGCGAAACCGACTCCACTTCCTCTTCCGTTAAAAATGCATGTTCCTTCGCTTCCAATGTCATCACAACCTTCTTATGTATTATTTTATATATGATCATGTGCTCATATTTGCATTATGAATCGTACTCCACAATTTGTCAAGACTTTGTTCCACAAAAAAAAGCCCGAATATGCCGGGCTTAAAACCACTATGATGCAACTAGGATTCCGGGGTCGCCTATGACAGCTTGGCCTCGGCCGCAGCAAGGCAGCTGCCGATTTGTTTCTCCCACGTATGGATCTTCTTTTGCGATTGATTTACCTTGCCCAGCTCCGCGTACATGATCGTCATCTGGGCCGCCGCCATTACCGCGTTTCCTTTCTTGACCGCGACGCGGTAGAGTTTCTCCGCCGCCGACTTGTTCTTGTTGGTCCGGCTGATCAACTTGTTCTCCGCAGCGATCTGTTTCTTTACGGGCTGAATCGGGGCCAGCGCCGTTCTGATCTCCTTGGCTTTGGCCGCAGCCTGCTTCTTGGCCGCCGCAAGCTCCGATTTCCGGTTCGCGATATCCTGCTTAGCCGCGTCTACCGAAGGCTTCAGGCTGTTCCTCTTCAAGTCAAGCAAGGCGGCCTTCTTGGAATCCTTCGCTTTTCTTGCTGCCGCGGCCTGCTTAGTCAACGTCTTATATTGGTCCAACGATGGAGCGTGTTTCTTTTGCGCCTGATCATAGCTTGCCTTGAGTTGGTCGATTTTCGCCTTATCGACATTTTTAATCTTGGCCTGAATCGCCTTCAACCGCTCGTTGTTTTGCTTTCTGAGAGTCTGCATCTCCAGCTTCGCCAGCTTGATTACACTCTCCAGTGCGGAGAAACTGTCATGCAGCGTGTCCACGGTCAGCAGCGCATCCTCCCAGCTATCCGCCTTCGCTGTTGACAATCCGGTGCCCGACAGGACGGCCAACGCCAAGACGATCAGCAGCGTGAACCTTAAAGCCCTCCGAACTATACTCTTCCTCAAATTCATCCGTACCACTCCTTCGTAAAATGGGTTAATGTCATAACAGGGTTCCCCAAAAGCAAAAAACACCCCGCAAGACAGGCTATCCAGCCAATCCTGCGAGGTGCTTCTCTCGCTTGTTCCGTTATGATTTAAAGATAATATACCTGAAAAGGGAATTCATGTCAATCTTGTTTGCGAACGTACATTCTTCTATTTGCCGTATCCGAGTTTTTTCAACTGGTCCAAAGCCGAATCCATATAATTTTTATAATTGAATGTGCTTTCAAGCGTACTGAGGAATTGATCGTACTGGTCCAAGCTGCTTTTACCGTATACGAATTTGATCATTTCTTCCTCAACAAAACGGTTGGCATCCGCCGCATTGTAACCGGGCGGGCTTTGCACATAACCATCGAGCGTCTGAATTCTCGGCAGGTTTGCCTCAAATTCAATGTATTCGGCTTGGCCGGCAAACTTCGTTTTTAAATACTCCGTCTCCTCCCGCCCGGCAAATTGATACAGCCACGTAAATCCAGCTTCCTGTTTGCCTTTGTCGGTAATCACTAATTGCTCGCCATTCAGTGTATAATGAACGTCCTGCAGACCGAATTGCACCAGTCGGCCGCCTTCCGGCGTTGCGAGGTAATTGATAAGCTCCAAGATCTTGTTCAGTTTCTCCGGCTCCTTCTCCAGCCGTTTCGGAATGGCCCACAACCCGCCGGTAGCACCGATATTGATGGAATTGGAATTCTGCGTCCCATCCGGTCCTTTTGGCGGATTCAGTTGAATCCATTCGGCTTTGGGATTGGCCCCTTTCCATACCGCCACCTGATCGTCTTTAATGATCTGCGCCCAGTCCAGGTTGATAATCCCCACTTTGCCTTGAAACGCTTTGTCTTTCGCCATCGTCCCTTTGTTGCTCACGACCTCCGGATCGACGACTCCGGCATCCACAAATTTTTTAATGGCCGCCAGCGCCTCTTTCATTTTCGGGTGATACAACGTATTCGTTACTTTACCGTCTTCCACAAACAGCTTGGAACCCTCATAAATATTGGTAATGCCATAGGCTCCGAAAATGGGATCAAAAGTTTGAAAATTGGTGCCCGTTATGCCAAAAGTGTCATTTTTTCCGTTCTGGTCCGGATCCTGCTCCGTGAACGCCTTCGCTACGGCAAGCAATTCATCCACGGTCGTTGGCGGCTGAAGCTTCAAATTGTCGAGCCAATCCTTGCGGACCCAATACGTGTACGAGACCGCCTGCCCCGCCTTCGGCAGCGCATATTGCTTTTCCGATACAAGCCCTTTCTTGATCACATCGCTACCGGCAAACTTGGTGTAATCGGGCATTTTTTCAAGGTATGGTGTCAAATCGAGCAGGCTGCCCGATTCCGCCAGCTTCTGCAAGTGTGGCTTACCTGTCACCATAAACAAGTCAGGCAGGTTGTTGGAAGCGGCGAGCACATTAATTTTGTTCTCATAATCGGCTTGGTCCCCCACTAAGGTTTGCGACAACTCGATGCCCATTTTGGCGTCCAGCTCTTTTTTAACAAAATCGTCGGCCGGTAAATTTGTCCCCCAGCTGATTTGGGATGCGTTGATCTTTACGGGACCGGAGCCCTTTGTGCCTTCGGAGCCATTTCCTTTCGCTCCCTCCTCCTTTCCTCCGCACGCACTTACTAACGTTGCTGCCAATACGAAAGCTAAAGATAATGACCAAATTCGATTTCTTTTCATGGATCGTCCCACCTTTACATTGTTAAAATACCGCAACCCGGTTAAATCTCCGGCGACGCGTCCATTACCCTTTCACTGCGCCCAACAGCATTCCCTTGGTAAAATGCTTCTGAATAAAAGGATAGACCGCTATGATCGGAAGGCTGCCGGCAATGACCGCCGCCATCTGCATCGCAGCCGTCGGCACAGTAATTTCCGCCTGCAGTTCGCTGGACTGCGTCAGAAGCAGCATATTTCGGATGACCACCTGAAGCGGATTCAAGTCCGTATCCGTGATGTACAACACCGCCGAGAAAAAAGAATTCCAATGCCCCACCATATAGAACAAACCAACGGTCATCATAGAAGGCAGCGACAGCGGAACAGCCACCTGCCATAAGATGCGGAATTCCCTGGCCCCATCAATCCGTGCCGATTCGAATAGTTCTTCCGGCAATGTCTCAAAGAAACTTTTCAAAATGAGCACGTTAAACGTAGCGATCGCGCCCGGGATGATCAAGGCCCACAGCGTGTTGAGCATGCCCAGCGACTGGATTACCAGATAGGTTGGAATCAAGCCGCCGCTGAACAGCATGGTGAATACCATGTACAGCAGAAAAAAAGTACGTCCCGGCAAATTTCGGCGGCTGAGCGGATAAGCGGCCAACGTGGTAAAAAGCATATTGACGAGCGTGCCGCCGACCGTAACGATTACAGTCACCAGCATCGATCGACCCAGCGCCGGGTCCGCAAAGATGCGTTCGTAAGCCTCAAAAGAGATTTTTCGGGGCAGAACGATAAAACCTCCGTTTTTAACCACCTCGCTGTAGGGGGTCAGAGACATCGAGATCACATAAAGCAACGGAAAAACAGCGGCAACGGCAATCAGAACCAAGATGACATATATAGCGGCATTGAACCATTTATCCGACCGGCTGCTTACCATATGCTCCCCCCCCATCTTTTGGCCAGCTTGTTTGCCCCTAGTACCAGAACGAACCCGATCGCCGATTTAAACAGTCCGACGGTCGCGCCGAGGCTAAAATTCATTTGCTCCAGGCCGGTCCGGTACACCCAGGTATCGATAATATCCCCGACCTCGTACACTCTTGGGTGATAAAAAACAAAAACCTGTTCAAAACCTGCGTCCAAAACGCTCCCGATCCGAAGAATGAGCAGTAAAATAATCACATTGCGGATCCCGGGCAGCGTAATATGCCAAATCATTCTCAGCCGGCTGGCCCCGTCCACTTTGGCGGCTTCAAACAGCGTAGGATCAATACTGCTGATCGCAGCCAAATAAATGATCGCCCCCCAACCGAGATCCTTCCAGATTTCCGTCAAAACCAGGATGCTGCGGAACCACTCCGTCCCGTTCAGAAAAGGAATAGCGTTCCCTCCCGTCTCCGTGATCCAGCGGTTAAGGAGGCCCGTAGTTTCCGATAAGAAAGCGATGGAAATGCCGTAAATGACGATCCAGGACAGAAAATGCGGCATGTAACTCAACGTTTGTACCCAGCGTTTTAGCCAGCCCACGCGGCATTCGAAAAAGACGATAGCCAGGATAATCGAAGGAAACACGCCGAACAACAGCTTGTAAAGACTGATTAACAGCGTGTTGGTCAGAAGTTGCGAGAAATAAGGGGATTCAAAGAACATTTTGAAATGCTTGTTCCAGGGATCCGCCCAAGGGCTCCCGAATATTCCCTCGGCAAAATTGTAATCCTTAAATGAAATCACGACCCCATACATGGGAAGATATTTAAAAATAAAATACCAAATCAGACAGGGTAACAACATGAGGTATAGCGCTTTCATCTTCCAAATGTCCGCCGTTAGTCTGCGCAGCCGCTGTCCGGGGATACCCCCGGCGGGCTGGGGCGAATGGGCTTGTAAATTGACGTGCTGTTTCATGCTCACCATCTTCCTCTCCGTTATATACTCCAATCATAACGGAGAGGTAAGAGGATCGATATTGCCATTTCTCAGCAGTGTCATGCACATATTTCTGTTTTTAACCGTGATGTGTTCTATTCATTTATCGCGGGTGTGTTTCTCCAAAAGGATCCTGCGCGGCAAGGGAGAATTTGACGGCATCCGCAATCGTTGTTTCGTCGCCCGCCGTCCGGAGGGTTACCGATCCCCCCGACCCTTCTCCAAACCGGTACTTCCCGAGCCACACCCACTGGTTATCGTTTTGCGTCTGGTTGACGGTAATTCCGGCCTCGCTTCCTTCTTCATGAGTGATCTCCACGGCCGCTTTGGCGGTCCGATTCGGTGAAGCGTTCCAAAGCATATAGACATTGTACTCCCCGGCCTGCGGCAGGTCTGGGACCCATGTGGCCTGCTTTCCGGCCGCTCTTCCGTCATGCATATAATCCTCCCCGTACCTGGAGGCGGAGTACGTGCTGCTCTGCCATCCACCGTCCACGGAAAAGCCGGAATCCCGATTATCCACGATGATGTCCACCCGTTGATCCGTCGGCGTTTCCACCCGAATCTCTCCGGAGGGCTCCGATTCATTTCCCAACATGTTCACGGCGGTCAACTTGTAGTAATAGACCGTTTCAGGCTCTATCCCGTCCGAATCCAAATGGTTGTCGCCCTGCAGCAAATAAGCGATCCGGTTTGCCTGCCCCGGTTCAAAAGTCGGCTCGGTCGAGCGGTAAAGGTGATAGCCGGCGATATCTTCATCCTCCTGCGCTTTCCAAACCAGTTTAATTTCTGCATAAGATATCGCCTCTGCCTGAAAATCCCGCGGCGTTTCCGGCGGCGTCCCATCATTTGGTTCGGTTTTGGCGGAAATTTTCGAGGCTTTCGACAAATTACCGGCCAGATCTACTGTCTGAACGAAGTAGGTATATTGGGTCTTGGCCTCCAGACCGGAAAAGCTGTATGAGGTTCCGTAAGTCTCGGCCAGGATCTCCCCAGCCGCGTTCGAAATGCGGTAACCGCGAATGCCTGAGCCCGAGTCCGTGCTCTTGTCCCAGCCTAAATCCAGAAACGTATTGCCCTTGGCTATTATTTCCAAGCTTTTCGGCGGTTTTGGCGATTTGTCGTCGTTAAATTCGGGAAGCCGAATGGGTCTGCCCGGCTCGCCGTACAGGATGCCCGTACCATTGGTGCCGACATACACGCGGCCGTGTACCTGCATGTCTCCCGCCATACTGTTCGGCTCATTGCCGGGGAATGGGTCGGAAACGCTGACCTTTACCCAGGTTGCCCCCATATCATCAGAACGATATATGGCTTCGTCCGGAAAACCCGAGACCTTACCGAAGACAAACACCGCCGGATTCAACCGACCGGGAGCCGCTTTACCGAAGCTGAAGAGGTACGCCTGCTCCACATGGTCCACTCGGTCAAATCGGCTGCCGCCGTTGCCGGAGCGATACAATCCTTTGTCATTCAAGCTTACCCAAACCTCTCCCATCATCCCGGGAGCCGCCTGGACATGATGCCACGGGTTTTGCTGTGTGGGTAACTCGGAGACCGTCTCAAACGATCTTCCCCCATTTGCGCTGCGGAAGAAGCTCCCGTTCCTGTAATCATAAGCATAAAACACACCGTCTTTTACCTTGTCGGAGGCCAGCGGCTGATAGTAACCGGCAAAAATATGATCTCCCGTAATCATGTCTCCCGGTAAACCGGCGCTCTTCATCCAGGAGTTTCCAAGGTCCATCGTATAATAGACGGAGCCTTTCTGCGGCATCCACACTACGTTATTCGAGTAAGTGGCCGACACCGCTGTTTTCCCGCCCTGAACTCCTTTGAAAGGAAGTGCGCGAAACGCCGTGTAACTGCTGCCCCCATCGGTGGAATACCCGCCGCCGCCTGGATCGCTCCGGCCGTCGCCGTTCCATCCATACGTGCCGACACGAACGACAAAATCAGGCCGGGATGCGGAAACGTCTATACCGGTGGTGGTCAGCTCCTTGATGCCGCCGGATGACGTAAAGTAAGTGGACTCCGGAAAGCTTTCCAGCGAACGATGGTCGAAGCCTCCATTATCCGCGATGCCGCTGTGCAGAACCCGGCTACCCTGCGGCGGGCTCACGAGATTCGCTACATTGACTACCGTCTCCAGCCCCTTGGCGTAATTGCTCCATTGGGAGGGGGCTTTGTTCACGTCTTCCGTTCTCCAGGCGTAATACCAGTCCGTCATCCAAACCCGGCCCTTGTGGAACGGATCGAAGGCCAGAGCGGACGTGGCGGATGACCAATGCCAGGAGGGCATCCAGGGGACAAGCGAATTCCGGCTGATCTGCAGTTTGGCCCAAGTGGCTCCGCCGTCGGTCGAGCGATAAATCGGATTGCCGTGCGCATCCTGCCGGCGAGCGGCCAGTAGCGTATCGGAATCCGCCGGGTCCACCGCGATGGAACCGAACGGTTGGCCCGAGTCCGCAGGAGGCGTCATATTCGTCCATACCCCGTCCTTAAATTTGGCCAGTCCCTGTCCATGAGCCACATATAAGGTACCCTCTTTCGAAACGGCGGCACGGTTCGGCTTTTGCGGACTGCCGGGCAGTAATGTCCAGGTTTTCCCCGCATCACGGCTGACATAGACGCCATAATTGTACGCACCCGCGTAAATGACGGAACTTCTCGCTCCCTTGGTTCCCGATGACGGGTCGAACTGGACAAAGCTGATGCCATACGGCGCATTCTTCAGAGAAGGAAATGACTCAACCCGCATCCAGCTCCCCTGCTCGGCCGCCTTCACGCTTCGGAACAAACCGTCATAACGGGACCCGAAATAAACGATGTTCCCGTCGTTGGGATCCACGGCCAACCTTTCCCCGGCCGCGCGATTTTGTCCGTTGGACGACATTCTTACCCCTTTGCCCCCGAGATTCAACCCGGTCGGAGACCAGGTTTCGCCCCGGTCGGTTGATTTGTAAATGTCGCTGGGCGTCAAGTAATCGTACCTTCCCAGAGCGGCATAAACAACATCGGGGTCGGACGGATCAATAGCGAGGCTTTCCCCGCCATATAAATTGGCATGTTGACGGTCCGCTTCGCCAATCAGCTGTTTCCAACTGCGGTTTTCTTCATTCCAGCGAAAAATTCCGCCCACGTCCGAGCGGATGTAAACCAGATCCGGCTCCTGCGGATGAATCACGATCCCGGTGATATAACCTCCGCCGCCGATCGGCACCTGCCCCCAGAAATATTCACTTTCTCCCGCATCCTCACTATCCGCTGCGACGAGCGGGGACGGCCCCATAAAACCGCCCGAACACAACGAAAAAATCACCACGAACAACAGCAGCCCTTTGATACGCTTTGATCCAAAGCTCCCTTGCACCTGGCACCCCTCCATTACTCTTTTTTTGTTAAGCGCTTACAAAGGCATGATATCAGACCCTTTTTGGGGCCATAATCAACAAATCTGTCTTGCTGAATGAACGAATTACACTTTCCTCCCCAATTACCCGTTTTTTTTGCAAAAAATAGAATAACCGGGCTCATTGCCCGGCTTCCTCTCTTTTTAAAGTAAGACGGTATTCACTCGGCCGCAGCCCCGTCCACCTCTTAAAAATTTTGAAAAAGTAACTGGGGTTGGCAAATCCGCATCTTTCGCCGATTTCCGCCACCGTCAGGTCCGTCCGCTCCAAATACCCCTTGGCCTCCTGAACACGGACCTGCTGAAGGTAGCCGATGAACGTTTGGCCGGTCTTCTTTTTGAAAAGTCCGCTTAAATAATTCTCATCCATATTCACTCTTTGGGCCATCGCTTGCAACGAGATGTCCTCGTCATAGTGCTCGAGCACATAGTGGATGACCCGGTTAACTTCTTTATGGTCCGTTTCCTCCAAAGCCGGCGTGGTCCTTCCTTTGGAATACTGGATCATCCGGTCTGAAAGGGTATCCAGCAAAACTTGATGGCGGGAATAAAACGTCATTTCTTCCCCACCGGGAAGAATCGGCTTGCGGCTAATATGAGCGAAAAGCCGTTCCAATCGTTCGGCCGTTTCTTTCACTTGTACCATCGGCAGTTGATGATTTTCCATGAAAGCCCACAACTCCGTAAGCTTATCCGCACATTCGTTCACCGCAGCCTTGGCGAAACTGCGAAGGATCTCCTGCTCCCACTCCCAAGGAATCGCGGGATATTCGTCCTGCCGATCAATCCGATATCCGTTGTGAACCACTGTCCGGCACCCGTGATAATAGATTCGGTCAAGCTCCCGCAAATTTTGGGCCCATTCCCCTGCGATATCGTCCGCCGTTTTATTGTCCAGATAAACCGTACGGCACACCCCCGCAAATTTTTGGGGATCGCCGCTCAGCTTCTTGGTTAATGAGGCGGAAGCGGCTGCATCGCTGGGGCAAATCAACAACGTACTGACCCCCATCGCCCGGAACGTCATAAGTCGGTACGAGCCTGGCCCCTCATTAGCCAGCATTTCCCGCACTTGCTCGCAAGACACCCCCTTTTCACGCTCTAGCCAAGTCAGCAAAACAAGTCTGGTACCCAGCTTGTGCATGCTTAACTCCGCTAATTTCAACGCTTCCATCGACGATAGCGTCTTGCCGCAAGCCTTCTTCCACAAGTAAGGAAGGCGTTCCTCCAGACTGTCCCACTTCAGCCTGGCCTCTTCTTCGACTTTTCGTTGAAGGCGGCTCTTTACCTTGTTTAACGCTTCCAGCAGCTTATCATCATCCATCGATAATTTCAAAATATAGCTGGAGGCTCCGTACTCCAATGCCATCCGGGCATACTCAAACTCACCGGCACAGGTCAGCATGATAAACGCCGCCTCATTCCCCCTTTTTCTCGCCTGCTGGAGCAGCTCGATACCATCCATATACGGCATAAGCACATCGCTGATCACAATGTCCGGCGACAACGTCTCCATTTGCTCTAGAGCTTCCAAACCGTGGGCGGCCTCCGCCGCGATCGTAAAGCCGTGTTCCTCCCAAGGAATCGTGTTCCGGATCGTTCTTCTCACAAAAGGCTCATCTTCCACCAGCAGGATACTCCACATGTTGGATGCCCTCCTTGTCATAGGGTGAGGATATAAGCAGCGGAATTTCAAGCACCGCCAGCATTCCCGGATTGGCTGGAATCAGCTCGAGGCGAGCTTCTCCTTTGTACAACAAGGCAAGGCGCTCCCTTAGATTGCTGATGCCGATTCCCCTTCGCCTTCCTGAGGAACGCAAAGACTCGGAGGCGGCGGGGCCCTGCCCGTTATCAAGAATCTCCACTTTCAGTTTTCGGGAATCCCGTGTAACCCGTATGGAAATGCGGCCGCCTTCACGCATATGTATCAATCCGTGATGCAGCGAGTTTTCTACCAGCGGCTGCAAGCTGAGTTTGGGAATTAACGCGTAATCGAGCCCTTCCCCGATCTCGATCTCCGACTGAAAAGTATGATCGTACCGGAAAGATTGAATATAAAGATAGGACTGGACGAGTCCGATTTCCTCTTTTAAATGGACCAGATCTACCTCGGTATTCAAACCGCATTCCAGCAGCCTGCCCAGATTCTGGCAAATCTCATAAGTTCCCGTATCCCCTTGGCTCCGCGCGTTCCACTTCAACGTATTTAAGGTATTCAGCAAGAAGTGGGGATTCATTTGCGACATCAGAATTTGAAAACGCAAAGCTTCTTTTTGACGTTCCTCCGCCCGCAAAGTGGCGATCAGCTTACGGATATCATCGGTCATCTGGTTGAAGGACCTGGCCAGCTCCCGTGTCTCGCCTTTATATCCGGACTCCTGCAGATGAAGATGCATATATTGATCCGCCATTTGCGTCATTTTCCGCTGCAACTGACGGAGCGGACGCAGAATGGAGGAAACGATGGCATAAGTGACCAGCATAAATACGGCCACCGTCAGCAGGAAGGAAAAAACGACCTGCCGTTTCATGGACCAAACATTCCCCGATAACGCCTCCAAAGGGAAACGGTTTAACATATACCAGTTCATATTGGGCATGTAAACTCCATTATACATGTATTGATCCTGATGATCTGTGAAATACCGGCTTGGATTCTTTTTGAATGCGGGCAGCATCGTTTGCATATGGTCCGCTTCCGTTTCATCCGCTTCCAACAGAATCGGCTGCCCATCTCCATCCAGCAAATAATAATTCTGCTTGATTAAAAATCCCCCCGTGATGGAGTCCATCCAGGATTTGATATCCAGGCTGATACGGATGTAGCCGAAGGTATCCCCCTGGGGTGTTTGCAGTTTGCCGTACAGGGAAAAGAGCTCCGAGGGCGGAAAAGTCTTCTCATACCTGTCTTCCGGCGCATGAACCGCCCAGAAATAAGGCTCTTCTGAAGACAGCAGCCGTTGAAAGGTAGCTCCGTCAAAAAGCTGCTTTGTTCCCTCCGGACTGCCTTCCTGATACATCTCTCCCCCTTCCATCGTCCCCACGGTCGCCTCCTCCAGAGACGTATAAACATGGCCTGAAGCATCGGCTAATGTGATATCAACCGGGACGACCGCGTTCATAAGGCCTTGTTTAACGCTTAATAAGCGGTTCTGTAAATATAGACGGCGCTCCTCCGTTATCGGTTCCCCCGGTGTACGGAGCATTCGGACGACCTCGGGATCGCGTTCCAGTTGAAGCATCGCCCCGAGCACACCGATCCGAAGATTCTCCAGACTGTTCTTCAACGAATCCAGCTGCTCGATATTCTGCTCCGCAATGTTGTCCTTCATCATCGTCTCCAGCCGGGAAATACTATGAATTTGCACAATGGTGGCCGGGATCAGCACGAACAGCAAAATGGAGATAAACAGGCGATGCTTCAGACTGAGACGGTTTAATAGGGCCATGTTCCAGTTCCAGTTCCAGCTCAAACTCAATTCCCCCTGCCTATATAAGCGGAACTATTGATTGCATGAAAGGCAGCTGTGTGAAATGCTCTATAGTCTTTAACCTGTGTCGGTTAGAGCTAGTGTAACACAGGCACGGATATGGGACGAACGTATTTTTAATTACGGACCGTAACAACGAATCTCATACACTCCTGCGGCCGGATCCCCCCAGGTTGCCAGAATATTTAGCCGCAATTTAACGATGAAAATCGGCTTATCCAGTTTGTGGCGTACTTTACATTGAACGTTCCCTTCCACGTGAACCACTTCCCCCCAAGCATGGCCATCCCAAACCTCAATGCGGTAATCCCGCGCCGTTTGAGGGTCGCGGTAGAAAGGAGGATAATTGTGGTATTCCCGGAACAGATGGCCTGGAAAAGTCACCTCAATCATGCCGACGGTCCGGGCTTGTTTCCATTCCAGCTCCACCCACGGGGTCCGCGGATCCGCGGGATTCGAGCGCCACTGGTTTGTATTATCATAGGGACGAGTGATCCCGGTGAGCACATTTTCCGCAAGGAAGCAGGTTTGCGGCGGGGTTACTCTGTAGCTGAGCGTGCCTCCGTCCCGATAACGGCGCATCCGACCGTCCCCCATTTCGTATGCGGACGTATGCCCGGGGATGACGGTTCCCGCAATGTGCCACTCCACCGCGGGGCAAGGCAGCAGATCCAGACGCACATAGCTCCCCTGCTTCAAATGAGCGGTTTCTGCCGGAGATAAATTCCAGGGGATCCATTGTTTCTTCCCCGGAGGAATGACCAGCTCGGTATGGGCGAGTCTGGCCGATCCCTGGCTGCGGTAATCCCATAAATGATTTACGGCAACTAACTCCGCGGTCAAGATTTGCTCCTTATCCGAGCCATTGGATAAACAAACCGAGAGAGAGCGGATTCCTTCCGGACCGACGGCAATCCACTGCCCTCGCCGGTGGTTCAGCGGTTCATCCGCCTGCTGCCTCTCTTCCTTGTTGCCAAGGATAAAGCCTCCGGTGGCATCGGAGCTCTCCGGGCCGGCGCCTTCCACCGGTTCCGAACTGCTGGCCGTTACGCGGGCCTCCCTTGCCAAATCCTCAGGGTCACAGCCCCGAACATTCGGAAGAAAACAACCGTCGCGCAGCAGCTGCTGCTGCATCTTGGCAATACAACGGCCGGGAACTTCCGTCAGGCGGATATTATCCCGCAAAGCAATGGCCGCGGCGGTTCCGGCGGCCTGCCCCATCAAAGCGGTGGTGGCCATGACGCGAACCGTTCCTAAAGCGGCGTGCGTAACGCTAACGTTGCGCCCCGCCATCATCAGATTTTCCACATCCTTGGACATCAAGATACGCAGCGGAATCCCGTAAGGGCCGCAGTAGCTTTTGACCGCGTACTCCGAGGTTTCGGCGTAACCCTCCGCACTGGAAGGCTCCGCACTCCCCGCCAGCAGTCCTCCGGCGGTATGCAAATCAATAAACCACCCGCCGTAAGCAATTTCATCCGGAAACACCGTTTTGCCGGCAGGATCGTGTTCGGTCATCAGATAGCGTCCCATAATTCTCCGGCTTTCCCGTTTGCCCGGAATCTGGCCGATCCAGTCCAACGCCAGGTGGGCGGCGCGTTTTTTCAATACCGGATCCCGGTTTTTGATATAATCCCAGATCCCCAGCGTATGCCGAGTCAACTCATGCCTGATTTGTTCCTGGTCGAACACCGTATTCCAGGGTACCCCGATCTCAATCCACCAGTAGCCCGATTCCAGCTCATAAAAATGTCTCCCTTGATCGGCAAAAAAAGCGGGATCCTCATAGCGCACCGCCCATTCCGGAGCATGGAACCGAACCGGCCGGCCCATGTCCTTCGCTTTAAAGTGGATGGAACTGCCCATGGTGTCGCCGCTTGCGATCCGCGGGGCGTGCGGTTCTCCGAATTCTTCTCTGCTTTCGGTGCCCCATCTCCATTCGCAGCCCGCAGCATCCGCTATGACGCCATCTCCCGTGCAGTCCACGAAGATTTGTCCGCCGATTCTGAGTTCGGTCTCGGCTCCGGCGATCCTTGCCGTCAGGCTTCGGATCGTTTGCGATCCATCCATTTGTACCCCGGTGACCGTGGTGTTCAGATAGAACGTTAGATTTGGCGTGCTTACGGCCATATCATACAAGGTCATATCCCATACACTGTTGGTCCAGCCGTTCTCCCGAATCGTCTCGTGATTAGAAGCGCGTTCCTTAATCAACAACTCGGAAATGATACCGGTCTCGCGCGCATACGCATGAAAAGCCGCCGCTCCATGCGGCGTTACCCGAATTTCAGATGAACTGTTGCCGCCGAACACGGGCCGATCCCCAATCAGGCATACCGTAGCTCCAAGTCTGGCCGCGGCCACGGCGGCGCAAAATCCGGCCAACCCCCCGCCGCAAACCACCATATCGTAATTTTCCTGTTCGGATTGTATCACAGATTTTCCTCCATCCTCATTGAGCCATTCATTCTTTCTATGATTGTAGTTCAAGAGGGCGGAGACTTCCGTCAACAAATCTGTTCAATAGGGTGCACAAATTTCTTACACTTTGTAAGACTTGCGGTACTCTGAAGGGCGGATGCCCTTTTGTTTCAAAAATACCCGGCTCAAATAAAACCCGCTCTCATATCCGCACTGTTCCGCTATCGCCTCAAGTGTATCATCCGTCTCCTCCAGCAAAAGACAGGCCTTGCCGATTCGTAAAGCCGTTACGTACTCAAGCGGAGTCTGGCCTGTGGCGTTACGGAATCGCCTAATAAATTGAACCGGTGTCATTCCGTAGCGCGCGGCAACCTGCCGAATTTCCAACGGGGCGTCGGCTAGGCTTCTCAGTTCGTTTATGGCTTCCGCCATTCTTACATCGATCACGGCGGGTACGGTTTTTTTTACAATATCCTGGTAGGAGGCCTGCATACATAAATCACCAAATCCATAATTGCGCCACCGTACCGCCTCATCCTTCCCCAGGTTGTCCACTTCTCTCATGATCCGCAAATTTGAGAAGAACCGTTCCCGGTCTGTAAAACGGATATGACATCGGGAAGTTACAATCCGCAGCGTGTCATACTCCTCAAAATGGGCCAAGGTGTTAGTATGGTTAGACATCTCGGTGATCCGAAAAGAGACATAATGAAAAGAAACCGGTTTCAAGACTTCGCGTTTCAGCCATACCCCCGGCGGGCAAATCACCGCCTCTCCTCCTCCGGCTTCTCCCTCTTCTGAACCGACCGCATAGGAAATGCTTCCGCTTTCCAAGGCAAACATTACCCAGTCTTCGTTCCGGTCCCTCTCCAAAGCAAACTGACGCTTGAAATCCCAATACCGGTAACCCGTGACAGTTACACCTCCTTGCCCCAACCTTCTCTCACCTCTTTCTTTGAAATTTTGGATATGTATATTGTAATTCAAGCTATTTGTATAGTAAATATGCTTTATTATTATGAAATTAAAGATAGTTTGATGTAGTCAGTTGCTGCGTTCGATCTTAAAAAAGGAGTGTGTTCACAATGAGAAATGAGACCGTAACACCGGATATAACCGTCATCGGCGGCGGCCTTGCCGGTTTATGCGCTGCCATAGCCGCAGCTAGGCTGGGGAAAACCGTGGCTTTGGTTCACAATCGCCCGGTCTTGGGGGGGAATTCCAGCAGCGAAGTGAGGGTTTGGGTCTGTGGCGCAACCGGACATGGGGTAAATCGGTATGCCCGGGAAACGGGTATCATGGGAGAGCTGTTTCTAGAAAACCAGTTCCGGAACATGGAGGGCAATCCTTATCTATGGGATCTTACTCTTCTGGAGGCTGTGAAGGCGGAGCCGAATCTTTCCCTGTATTTGAATACGGACGTCCATGAAGTGGAGGCCGAAGGGCCGGAGAACGACCGAAACATCCGCAGTGTTACCGGCTGGATGATGGGCTCCGAACGAAGGATTGAATTTCGCAGCCGTTTGTTTCTCGATTGTACCGGTGATGGACTGATTGGCACGCTTGCGGGAGCCAAATACCGGATCGGCCGGGAGTCGAGGACCGAGTTCGGCGAACCTTGGGCCCCGGAAGAAGCGGATGCCATCACGCTGGGCAGTACGCTGCTATTCTATACGAAGGATGCCGGAGAGCCTGTCCGTTTCACCCCTCCTTCCTTCGCTACGGATATTACTCAGACCTCCATCCCGCTTCGGCGAATTATTCGCAGCGGGGACAACGGCTGCGCCTATTGGTGGATCGAATGGGGTGGCGAACTGGATACGGTCCACGATAATGAACGCATCCGGGATGAGCTTTGGTCGGTCATTTACGGGATCTGGGATTACATCAAAAACTCGGGAAAATTCGAATCCGAGAATCTGACGCTCGAATGGGTAGGCAGCCTTCCCGGGAAACGGGAATATCGCCGCTTTATAGGGGATTACACGTTGACGCAGCACGACATTTTGGCCCAGCGGCCTTTCGAAGACCGGATCGCGTTTGGCGGCTGGTCGATCGATCTCCATCCCCCGGGCGGCGTTTACGCTGAGGAGCATGGCTCCAAGCATTGGTTTGCGGATGGTATTTATCATATCCCTTACCGTTCGATTTATTCCGTTAACGTCAACAATCTCCTGTTTGCCGGAAGGAACATCAGCGCTTCCCACGTGGCTTTTGGCACAACGCGCGTAATGGCTACCTGCGCCATCCTGGGGGAGGCGGCCGGGACAGCCGCCGCACTGTGCGAGGCCAAATCCGTAACGCCGCGGGAATTGGGACGGCTTCATCTTGCCGCTTTGCAGCAGACGCTGCTTCGCCAAGATGCATCGGTCATCGGATTGAAAGCCGATGATCCCGCTGACCTGGCACCCCGAGCTGCCGTTCGCGCCTCGTCCACACTTTTCGCCTATGCGCCGTCTGCCCCCGTCGGGCGGGTTCCGCTGGAGGCGGACTTCGGCATCCTGGTTCCGGTGGATGGCCGTTTAACGGGTTTGGAGCTTTTAACGGATTGCTCGCAAGCCACAATACTGACCGCTGAGCTTTATCATACGGGCAAGAAAGAAAATTATGTTCCTCATGCCTTGGTTCAGACCGTTGAAATCCGTCTTCTCTCCGGCGAGCAAAAATGGGTTTCCGTTCCGCTGGATTGGACTCCGGAGGAAGCCTGCAATGCCTTTATCGTAATTAAAGCGAATCCGCATGTTGCATTATATACATCGGCCCAGCCTTTAACCGGCGTGCTTTGTTTCCGAAAAGGACAGACCCCGATCGTGTCTGCCGAATACGGTGACCGCCAGCCTCCCCAACCAGTCCAACAATGGAATGCCGCTCCTTTTTCCCGGCGCCCTCTTTGCTTCCGGTTACCGACGGGCCACGCCCTCGATCCTGATAAGGTTATTGACGGGTTCAGCCGTCCCTATGGCGGTCCGCACTGCTGGGCATCCGAACCGCTGACGGAGGGAAAAGCCGCCTGGATCGAGCTTCAATGGGAACAAGAGATTACTATACGGGAAATTCATCTTACCTTCCAGGACGATGTGAACGAGGATCTGATCAACCTCCATCATCATCGCACCCCGTTTCAAGTCGTCCCGGAACTTGTGAAGGATTACAAGATCGAAGTTCTGACGTCCTCGGGGAGCATCGAAGTCGTTCATTTCAAAAACAACAGGAAGCGGAAAAACATCCATCGGCTTGACCGCCCGATCCCGGCAACCTCCCTGAGGCTTATTATTGAAGCGACGAACGGATGCCCGCGAGCGGAGGTCGTCGAAATCCGCGTTTATCCTGCTTAATACCTGGCTGTGCGTTGCACAACATAGACTTACGCAAAACAACTCCCAAGAATGGTTTGAAGATGCCTGTAACCTTTCTTGGGAGTTGTTCTAATTAATCTTTCGTGTCAAGCCAGCCGGATTTCTTTCTCCATCACGTAATCATCCATGACATAACCATTTCCGATATCCGCTATCTGGGTGCGAACGGCCTTGAAGCCTTTTTTCGTATATACTGCGATCGAGTCGTCATTATGCCGATTTACCGTAAGCCAAATGAGCCCTAGCCCCCGTTGTTTGCATAACTCCACCAGAAACTCCATTGCCTTGCTGGCGTAGCCATTCCCGCGGTGTTCTTTTCGGATATAGAACTTGCTTAAAAAAAGCTTGCCCTCTTCCTCTTTAATACTTATGTAACCGGCATGCTCCCCTAGTGCGTTCAGGAAATAGTATTCATAGCCTTGATTTTCGATTTGCTCCGTAATAGCAGGCTTGGATTGGAACTTGTCCACCATATAATCAATCTGTTCATTGGATAAAATACAAACATAGTACTCATGCCATATTTCCGAGGCCAATTCCGCCAACGCCGCCATTCCATCCGCTGTACTTACTTTTTTAATGACTAAATCCATATGATCCACTTCCTTCATCCGTATTTCCTCTACCTTGTCAAATCTCAAAAATTTTATCATAAAGTTCAAGCTTAAACAAATAAACTCGTAACGACACCTAGCGAGCGGTTGCAAAGTGCGGAATGGTCAAATTCCTGCAAATCTGCAGGAATTATTGGAGTAGATGGCCCTTCTGTCCGAAATTCCTGCAAATCTGCAGGCTTTTTTTGTTGCTGGGGCTCCCTTCAAGAAAAAGGCCGAAAATTCCTGCACATTTGCATCCTTTTCGCTTTTCGGGGCTCAAACGTTCGGAAATTGTTGCAGATTTGCATCAATTTGTATTAGAGCATACAAAAAGAGCACCACCGCTTCATACGGTAGTGCTCTTTCTTCTTCGCTTGGCGGCGTCCTACTCTCCCAGGACCCTTCGGTCCAAGTACCATCGGCGCTGGAGGGCTTAACGGTCGTGTTCGGGATGGGTACGCGTGGAACCCCTCCGCCATCGCCACCAAACGTGTTCAGATGTTTGATCACCTGAAAACTGGATACGAAACGTATTTGCGTTTTAGCCCCTATTTGTTTTTCGGGGTCCCCGCAAAGTACTCGGAATCAGCATCGAAGCTGTTCTTCACTTTGTGGGGTGATTTTTTGGATAAGCCCTCGACCGATTAGTACCTGTCAGCTCCATGCATTGCTGCACTTCCACCCCAGGCCTATCAACCTCGTCGTCTTCAAGGGGTCTTACTAATTGGGAAATCTCATCTTGAGGGGGGCTTCACGCTTAGATGCTTTCAGCGCTTATCCCGTCCGCACTTAGCTACCCAGCTGTGCTCCTGGCGGAACAACTGGTGCACCAGCGGTGCGTCCATCCCGGTCCTCTCGTACTAAGGACAGCTCCTCTCAAATTTCCTACGCCCACGACAGATAGGGACCGAACTGTCTCACGACGTTCTGAACCCAGCTCGCGTACCGCTTTAATGGGCGAACAGCCCAACCCTTGGGACCTACTTCAGCCCCAGGATGCGATGAGCCGACATCGAGGTGCCAAACCTCCCCGTCGATGTGGACTCTTGGGGGAGATAAGCCTGTTATCCCCAGGGTAGCTTTTATCCGTTGAGCGATGGCCCTTCCATGCGGTACCACCGGATCACTAAGCCCGACTTTCGTCCCTGCTCGACTTGTCAGTCTCGCAGTCAAGCTCCCTTTTGCCTTTGCACTCTGCGAATGATTTCCAACCATTCTGAGGGAACCTTGGGGCGCCTCCGTTACTCTTTAGGAGGCGACCGCCCCAGTCAAACTGCCCGCCTGACACTGTCCCCGCACCGGATCACGGTACCAGGTTAGAACTCCGATACGATCAGGGTGGTATCCCAACGGCGCCTCCACCGAAGCTGGCGCTCCGGCTTCCTAGGCTCCCACCTATCCTGTACAAATCGTATCAAAGTCCAATATCAAGCTGCAGTAAAGCTCCATGGGGTCTTTCCGTCTTGTCGCGGGTAACCTGCATCTTCACAGGTATTAAAATTTCACCGGATCTCTCGTTGAGACAGCGCCCAAGTCGTTACGCCATTCGTGCGGGTCAGAATTTACCTGACAAGGAATTTCGCTACCTTAGGACCGTTATAGTTACGGCCGCCGTTTACTGGGGCTTCAGTTCATAGCTTCGGATTGCTCCTAACCACTCCCCTTAACCTTCCAGCACCGGGCAGGCGTCAGCCCGTATACTTCGCCTTGCGGCTTCGCACAGACCTGTGTTTTTGCTAAACAGTCGCTTGGGCCTTTTCACTGCGGCCCCCTCGGGCTATTCACCCTACCGAGGCACCCCTTCTCCCGAAGTTACGGGGTCATTTTGCCGAGTTCCTTAACGAGAGTTCTTCCGCGCGCCTTAGAATTCTCTTCTCGCCTACCTGTGTCGGTTTGCGGTACGGGCACCTTCACCTGGCTAGAGGCTTTTCTTGGCAGTGTGAGATCATGACCTTCGGTACTGTAAATTTTCCCTCCCCATCACAGCCCAGCCTTACGGTGTGCGGATTTGCCTACACACCAGCCTCACTGCTTGGACGAGCATCCATCAGCTCGCGTCACTACCCTACTGCGTCACCCCATCGCTCATAGCGGTTTACGGTGGTACAGGAATTTCTACCTGTTGTCCTTCGACTACGCCTTTCGGCCTCGCCTTAGGTCCCGACTTACCCTGAGCGGACGAACCTTCCTCAGGAACCCTTAGGCTTTCGGCGGATCAGATTCTCACTGATCTTTTCGTTACTCATACCGGCATTCTCACTTGAATACAGTCCAACAATCCTTCCGGTAAAACTTCAAACAAAATACAACGCTCCCCTACCCCTGATGCAAAGCATCAAGCCATAGCTTCGGTGGTGTGTTTAGCCCCGTTACATTTTCGGCGCAGAGTCACTCGACCAGTGAGCTATTACGCACTCTTTAAATGGTGGCTGCTTCTAAGCCAACATCCTGGTTGTCTGTGCAACTCCACATCCTTTCCCACTTAACACACACTTGGGGACCTTAGCTGATGGTCTGGGCTGTTTCCCTTTTGACAATGGATCTTAGCACTCACTGTCTGACTCCCGGTTAATCAGTCTATGGCATTCGGAGTTTGACTGAGCTTGGTAACCCTTGGCGGGCCCCGCACCCAATCAGTGCTCTACCTCCACGACTGTCCCACCGAGGCTAGCCCTAAAGCTATTTCGGGGAGAACCAGCTATCTCCGAGTTCGATTGGAATTTCTCCGCTACCCCCACCTCATCCCCGCACTTTTCAACGTACGTGGGTTCGGGCCTCCAGTGCGTGTTACCGCACCTTCACCCTGGACAGGGGTAGATCACCCGGTTTCGGGTCTACGCCTACAAACTAACTTCGCCCTATTCAGACTCGCTTTCGCTGCGGCTCCGCCTTATCGGCTTAACCTTGCTTGCAAACGTAACTCGCCGGTTCATTCTACAAAAGGCACGCCATCACCCCTAAATTGGGCTCTGACTTCTTGTAAGCACACGGTTTCAGGTTCTTTTTCACTCCCCTTCCGGGGTGCTTTTCACCTTTCCCTCACGGTACTGCTTCACTATCGGTCGCTAGGGAGTATTTAGCCTTACCAGATGGTCCTGGCGGATTCATACGGGGTTTCACGTGCCCCGCACTACTCGGGATCCGTCTCGGAGGGAGCACACTTTCGATTACAGGGCTTTTACCTTCTTTGGCGGGCCTTTCCAGACCTCTTCGTCTAATATGCTCCTTTGTAACTCCGTGTGAGACGTCCCACAACCCCAAGGGGCAAGCCCCTTGGTTTAGGCTAATCCGCGTTCGCTCGCCGCTACTGACGGAATCACTTTTGTTTTCTCTTCCTCAGGGTACTTAGATGTTTCAGTTCCCCTGGTCTGCCTCTTCACGCCCTATGTATTCAGGCATGAGTGACTGGATATTACTCCAGCCGGGTTTCCCCATTCGGACATCCCCGGATCAAAGCTTGCTTACAGCTCCCCGAGGCAGTATCGTTGTTCGCCACGTCCTTCTTCGGCTCCTAGCGCCTAGGCATCCTCCGTGTGCTCTTAGTAGCTTAACCAATCCGCTCCGGTTTTGCGCTGCCCTCTCCTCGTTCGTCGCTTACTGGCTTGCTATCGCAAGCAGCCGCGCACTACCTAAAGTTCGGTCATCCCAAAACCTTCGCTCTGTAGTCACTACCTTTATTAAACTTGTTAGACACAAGTTCAGCTAAAAGAGTTGTTTCTAAAACGCAAATTTCGTTTCGTTATCCAGTTTTCAAGGATCAATGACGGATGTTTTGTAACGATCACCTTCGGTGACGTTCAAAACTTCTGTCAGTTGAGAGTTGAACTCTCAAAACTGACCAACGAGTGAGTATGGTCGACTTCGCTTTGCGAAGCCATTTTATCCGGCCGCTTACAGCGGACCGAACTTTTTTTGAATGCTTCCGTCGCAGGAAGCGATTCTCCATAGAAAGGAGGTGATCCAGCCGCACCTTCCGATACGGCTACCTTGTTACGACTTCACCCCAATCATCTACCCCACCTTCGGCGGCTGGCTCCTTGCGGTTACCTCACCGACTTCGGGTGTTGTAAACTCTCGTGGTGTGACGGGCGGTGTGTACAAGACCCGGGAACGTATTCACCGCGGCATGCTGATCCGCGATTACTAGCAATTCCGACTTCATGCAGGCGAGTTGCAGCCTGCAATCCGAACTGAGACTGGCTTTTTAGGATTCGCTCCGGATCGCTCCTTCGCTTCCCGTTGTACCAGCCATTGTAGTACGTGTGTAGCCCAGGTCATAAGGGGCATGATGATTTGACGTCATCCCCACCTTCCTCCGGTTTGTCACCGGCAGTCACT
>NZ_JBAGJC010000008.1:0-290899 GCF_036864765.1 Paenibacillus sanfengchensis
TCCCCCCGCTTAATGAATGGGTCGGCTATTTCAAATTTTTCAGATAAGCGGGGTTTTGCTTTTTTAGCAACTCTCGCAAAATTTCGATTTCGAGTTCTTTTTCACCAAGGACCTTAACGGCCTTTTGATAGCGTTGCTCTACCTCCTGCAGGCGTTGCAACTCTTGAACATGTTCGTCTGCCGCAGGAATTTCTTCAGGCGAAATAGAGTCCCGATGATCTCTAATCCAACAACGGACAGTCTCAGGGTGGACGTCGTACATTCGAGCCAATACCCCCACCTTAACACCTGCCATCGCTTCTTTCACAACTTTTAAACGTTTTTCTTCGTTCAACCTTTTTCCCATACCGATCATCTCCCTTTATTCTAAGTTTAAATTATTGGGTAGGGAGACTCCAGTTTAATTAGGGGGCCTTAGAGGAATCGCAGGAATTTTCATTTTTTTGTTCCGAACAAGAAAAAAACATGCAGATATGCAGGAATTCTATATGTCATCAAGGTTTTTGGAAATGAAACTGGCTTCATAGGCGGTTATCCCTCCGTATCCTAGTCTAAAGTCTAGGTTCAGACACCCCCTAAGACGGTTATGTCACGCAAATAAGGCGGATATAATGAACTTATATTTCTGAGCGTGATATATGAGGCTAAAAGGAGTGTTTGAACAATGAAGGCAACAGAAGCGACCGACATGGCGCGGGCAGGCAAGGTGAATTGGGTGCTTTTTAATCCAAAAACCTATGCGACGATTCTCTATTTATTGCTAGCTCTCCCGTTAGGGATTATTTATTTTACAGTAGCGATAACAGGACTTACACTATCCATCGCTTTAACTCCCATATTTATCGGAATACCGCTGTTTTTTGGGGTAGCCAAGCTGTTGAATGGGATTGTGCTTTTTGAACAAAGCATGATTAGACAAATTTTAGGTTTACCTACTCCTTCCGTTTCGTATACCCACAATCCACAGTCTGAATCTGGGAAGAACTGGTTGATGCGGATGGTGAGGGGTTTTGAGGGTGGGCTATTCATTCGAAATCTGTTGCTCGTATTACTAAGATTCGTAACAGGTATGGTATTCTTTGTTATTATGGTAACGGTGATTTCACTAGGATTAGGATTTATTGCTCTTCCAGTCGTGCATATCATTTTGATGAATGAAATGCAGCTTGATATTTTAGAGAATAGCCTGTTTAGTTATTTTCATATAGATTGGACTTATAATCAGCAATACCTCCTGTACGTTGGCGTTGGCCTTGTACTTTTCTGGGTCGCGCTGCGCGTCGTGAATGGGCTCATGCAAATTCAGCGCAGAATCATGTATGTGGATGAGCCTTACCAACGGCCGTCTGTGCCCATGGAAGCTCAAATGCATGAGCCCGTGCAGTCGCCATACTTTGAGTACACAGAGGATCTGTCCCCTCAAGGGATGATGCAGCCGGCGCATAGAGAGCTTTAGAAGCTCTCTTTTTTTAACCCACTACTTAGTGTACCGTACCTCATCAACACTCTGTGGCGATTTGTGGTATTCACAGCCGTGGTTCGCCTCCATTTAAAAGACTCAAAAACGAACACCTATTACTATGATGGATGTGCCAGACCAGCGCCCCCTTGCATAAAACTATTAAGCGCGATGCTATCTAGCTTTTTGGCAACTAGGGGATTGGAATTTAGGCTAAAACAACCATTGCGTTGTCGATTCGGCAGTCAGTAGATTATGTTATTATATTTAAAGAATTTAGAGGGATATTATGAAAAATTATGGATTTCAATTTTCACTGATAGGTCTTTTGTTATACGCATTACAGCTACTTCCTAATATAATTTGGAAGCTTGTGCCTCCAGCAAATAATGTGCTTACGAAAAACAGTTCTGCCTATAATATACTGAATATTATAGAGGGATTGTTTGGAGTAATAACGGTGATTCTAATGGTTGTTCTGATAGGCAAAGTCGAAGGACGCAACAGCAACCTTTATATTGGACTGGCCATGCTGTTTTTGGCAGCCTATTATATTTCTTGGATTTTTTATTATAATGGGGTGGTTGCTCCTTGGTTACTCATCCTAGGAATTGCATCCATGCCGCCTTTGTATTTCTTTTTTGTCGGACTTTGGATGAAAAACTATGTCCTCCTCGTTCCGTGCGCTATTTTTGGAATGACGCATATTTTGATCACGTGCATGAATTATTTGAGATATTGATATAACGAAAGAGGCGACACTACATACTTAGTGAAGCAAGATCTTCTAGCCCTTAGGGAAGAGGGTCTTTTTTTATCGTTTAATTGATGATTGCCGACCTGCTTTACCATCTAAGTATCCATATTTGCCGACTTGGAGAATCCTTTGAAATTTGCAATTCCTGAGAACTTCCTAGAGGTAGCAGAAAAGCATGGTTTATTTTTTTTCAACGCAACAAGTACATAATATATAAAGTTTCGTAACCATGAGACTCGGCGGGCGACCAGACGAATTACCCGTATGGCGGCGATAACAACCGGGTATACAGGGGCATGTCCGTTGGAACGTATGTAGGAGACATCAACCATTTGCAGAGAGAGTAAGGCCGAAGAGACTAAACCGATTAAGATTCTGCTTCTCAACATGCAAAATTCCTCCCGAAATTCATGTTATGTAACTCAAGGTTCGATCTAAAAATCATAGCATACGTGCGAACGCGGAGGAACGTGTCAGTTTAGATCGGAATGTCGGTATAGTCCTTTTCTGTGTGAATTGGATAGCGAATTAAAGTGTCAAAGTTATATTGACTTTATAGAAGTAAGTGGATACGATGATCTGGTTGTTAAGTGTGCTGCAACCCCAGAGTCGGCAAATCCGCCCGGCGATTCATTGGAGGAGAGAGGATTAGAAAGTTATGAAAAAGAAAATTGCGGATATCGCATTTATCATTGTGGGTGCCTTTTTATTTGCGCTGGCCGTCAATTTGTTTGTTATCCCGAATGAGTTTGGCGAAGGGGGCGTTACAGGGGTCACGATTATTCTGTACTACTTGTTTCAGTGGTCGCCCTCGGTAGTTAATATAGTGATCAATGGCTTGCTGCTGATTGTCGGCTACAAATTTCTGGATCGGCAAACGACGCTGTATACGGTGATTGCGGTTGCCTTTAACTCGCTGTTTCTGCATTTAACGGAAAACTGGAGGATTGATTCGCATGAGCCGACCATTAATGCCATCTTCGCCGGCTTGCTGGTGGGGATCGGAATCGGTCTGATTGTGCGGGTCGGGGGAACGACGGCGGGAACCGTTATTCTGGCCCGGATCGCCAATAAATATCTCGACTGGAATATCAGTTATGCGCTGTTGTTTTTCGATCTGATCGTGGCTTTTTCCTCCTATTTCATTATTGGTGCGGAGAAGCTGATGCTGACGATCGTAATCTTATATGTGGGTACGAAGGTGATGGATTTCATTATTGAGGGGCTGAATCCCAGAAAGGCCGTTACTATCATTTCGGAGAAACAGAACGACATCGCCGAGATGGTCATCACCCAAATGGACCGTGGAGTTACAGTTCTGTCGGGCCATGGATACTATACGAAAAATCCGAAGGAAGTCCTATACATCGTCATCAACAAGCAAGAAGTGTCCACGCTTAAAAAGATTGTCAGATCCATCGACAAAGCCGCGTTTCTCACCATCCACGATGTGCGGGATGTGTTTGGAGAAGGGTTTTTGGATATTTCGAAGTAAGTGTATGGATTTGTTGAAAAATGGGGTTGAGGACGTTGAGTTTAAGGGAGAAGCCAAAGAGTGGTGTAAGGAAATAACCAACGAGCGAACCCGATCAGACCTCAAGTGATGATATAAGCGTTAAGGCTTTCTAAAAAAGGAGATTTATATTATTTTGGTAATAGGATAAGAAATCAATATCTTTTTAACACCGTGTTGGTCGTAAAGGGGCATGCATTAGTTGGTGCGAATATGAAGCGAACATAATTTTTATGGGGGATTCGCACCGAGAAAATTACTTTATTTTACATAAAAGTTAGATGATTATATGACGATAAGATGAGGAATCGCTGATTAGAGAGACAATTTTAGTAATATTTTCATTTTATTACTTATTCTATATTGAAAATCGGAGTCGCACCCTATGCGGGTGCGTGGATTGAAATCCTTTCCTTGTCCGTCATCCCGCTCAGCGGATCGGTCGCACCCTATGCGGGTGCGTGGATTGAAATAGAAGTTCTTGTCTAGCCTTCTCCTGATGCTGTTGTCGCACCCTATGCGGGTGCGTGGATTGAAATCCTTGCTATGGCCGCGAATTACAATCTTGATAGCGTCGCACCCTATGCGGGTGCGTGGATTGAAATTCGACGTACTTTACAGGGTTTCCGTCCTTGTCGTGTCGCACCCTATGCGGGTGCGTGGATTGAAATCTCCGGAATGATGAACCAAGTCGAATCAGCGATGTGTCGCACCCTATGCGGGTGCGTGGATTGAAATCTCAAGCCACCGAATCCAGCCGCCGGCCTCTTCGTCGCACCCTATGCGGGTGCGTGGATTGAAATCGCCACGTAATTTCCGGTCTTGTTTACGTCTGAGTCGCACCCTATGCGGGTGCGTGGATTGAAATGTAGCAGCCGACCGAGTTGCTGGCGTCGCTTCCGTCGCACCCTATGCGGGTGCGTGGATTGAAATAGCGTCGCCGTGATCAGCAGCCGGATTTTACTGGGTCGCACCCTATACGGGTGCGTGGATTGAAATAAGTTTTGGAGCAAGGACCAACAGTTGGAAGCCATCGCACTCTCCTCTGGATGAGAACTGGTTGATTAACGAAAGGCCGGAACGCGAGGGGGTGCCTTTTGACCTGGAACAATTTCTACGGTGTTACGCCAAGGCAGACCTATCAGTAACGAAGTTTTAACCAAGCTAGAGAAAAGAAACGGGGGAATCCGAATGTCAATGAAACCACGCATACTGCCATTGCCGGATCCTGAACTGCGGATTATTCTGCGAGCTGCCGACGACATTATCGCCGAAGGCGGAAGGACACTTCTCTCGAAGATTTTGAAGGGCTCTAAAGAACGAAAGTTGCTGGAACTGGGGTTAGACCGAAACCCTTCGTTTGGTTATTATAAAGATTTAACATTACAACAGATTATGGATAAAGTGGATCACATGATTCGGACGGGTTTTCTGAAAACGGAGACCAATGGTAAGTACCCTACCGTTGTATTTACCCCATATGGATGGGCGATCGAAAAGGAAAGACGGGCTCAAGAGTTTTTAGAAGAATGGGATCGTTGGCTGGAGAATAATGTAGCTCCGCTCAATATGGAATATTTGAAAGATCGGAATCGAGGCATGATATTTTTATTTTTGTATAAAATTTTATGCTCCAGGAATAGAAAGTATATTCCGTTTTTGACTTTGTGGGAACATATCGAATATAAAAAAGTACAGGCTGAAATACGCAATGTGATCCTAGCATTGAAACAGAGCGATGATATGGATGACACGGAATGGAAACAATTATTGACGGAGCGAGGTCAATCCCTAATCATTCGCTCGCGGTACCCGATTATTTTGGCGTGCCAGTCATGTGGCGACCCCTTTGTGTTTGATGAGACAAATCCTGAATATTACACGAGTGAAGGTTTTCGGCTTCCTGCCGAGTGTCCAAACTGCCATTTATAATGTGTGAACCGATGTTGTGGTGAATGAACCATTCAATTCACGGTTTTTGTTGTTATGTTAATTCCCCGGGACTATTCTCTGTATCACGGAGGCGTCAGAAATGAGAAATTACGAAGATTCGCACTTCTATATGCAATCCGCACTTAAAAACGTACTAGAGAACACTCAAGTTACAGGATTGTATAAGTGCGATTCCACAAGATGAAACCCTTTTTGATGTGAAGTGGGAGCGCTGTGGATGGCAACTCTTTGTTGTTCTCCTCCAGAGATCTGAGAAGGGAAGTTTTTGATACGATCCTGTAAGCCGACCTTTTCCGCGCGATATTCTGTTAATTTTTTTTCGTTGAATTTTGTGATTTTTTGACCGCCTACCAACACCTGACCCGCGCTAGCCGTATCCCTATTTTGTGTTCTCTCGTTACGTTCTTGAATTCGATGAGCTTCACTTCTTACATCTCCTCCTATTGTGGGTTTTGATGAATTCGGTTTCACGCCATGTCCGTTTCCTCTGGTTGCCTAGGTTTTGATGCGCCGCTTCCAAACTGGTTCTCTTGATTGTAGGCGATTCCACAGGCGGAAAAAACAGGCCTGGGACCGTTTTACAACTGGGCCGAAGTCGGGGATGAGGTCGCCTAAGGAATCCGGGAATGAAAGCGCAACATCGCGAAAGCCCAGGTATGGTACAACAAAAGTGCATAAAAACTACCGTAAGGAGTTGGGAAACATGGGTACGCTGTTCAAAAAAGTAGCGATCGTCACAGGCGGCAGTCGTGGCATCGGCCGGGCCATCGCACAGCGGTTTGGACGCGAAGGAGCTACGGTCGCTGTGCATTATTCAACCAGTCAAGGCGCTGCAGAGGAAGTAGTAGAAGAGATTCATCACAGCGGGGGGGCCGCCTTTGCCGTCGGTGCTGACCTCGGTACACTGGAGGGAATTCAGACGCTTTTTGGTGCTGTAGAACAAGAGCTCATTACACGATTCGGCACGAAAGGAATCGATATTCTTGTCAACAATGCGGGGACGGGTCTCATTGCTGACATTGAGGATACGAAAGAGGAGGACTTTGATTCGCTGATGTCGCTGAATGTAAAGGCGCCATTTTTCATGATCCAGCAGGCGCTGCCCCATCTCCGTAATGATGGACGCATCATTCAGATTTCATCGGCCGTTACACGCATTTCCCTGCCGGCCATACCGGCGTACAGCATGTCGAAAGCAGCCATCAATGGACTGACTCTTTCACTGGCCAATCAACTCGGCCCGCGTGGAATTACAATTAATTCCATTGCCCCGGGATTCGTGGCGACAGATATGAACGCGGCGATGCTGCGGGATCCCGAAAGCCGTCAGTTCGGCGCCAGCTTCTCGATTTTCGGAAGGTGGGGAGAACCTAAGGATATTGCGGATATCGCGGCATTTCTCGCATCTTCAGAGGGCGGTTGGATTACGGGTCAGGTCATCGACGCTAGTGGCGGTTCGCACCTATAAAAAGGGTTGTGTTACCCAATTGGAGGTATAGACCAACAACAGCTTAAGAAACGTGGGGGGCTAGCTGGTATACCTTTATATGTGATATATTAACCGAAAATTGGCAGGTGACCTGAATGAGCGAACAATTCTGGCTAGTGGTACAGTACCCCCTAAAAAGCGCAAAAGGCAGCCAACGCGACTACTGGTTAAGAGATAAAGTAATGGAATACCTGGAGATCTCTCTGGCGAACGCTGACTTAGGTTATGTCGATGGCTTTGATATGGGGAAATGCATTGCCGACCCGAAACAATATGCTCTTAATATATTTTGCGTCGTTGCGGAAGAAGAACGGAGTATCGCCTTGATAAAACGAGTCTTAAGAGAGAGCCGGCTTGATTATACCCGTATAAAAATTGCTACCATGCCCTATGGAAAAGAAGAAGATTATACTCTGAAATATGCGTATAAAAAGGGGGTTACTGATTTTTCGTTATAGCATGATATTGGGTATGGCACCGCTACAAATCATTTAAGACTGTACCCCAGGTCCGATAAAATCCCGGGATACAGCCTTATTCCTTGTCAGGTGGGCTCACCTGATTTTATTCGCCACTTCCGCTTGGTTTAAGCGTTTTGGATTTGGAATCGGTCGGCATAGGCCTTCAGCTCTCCAGCGAGCTCTTGAAGCTGCACGGAAACCTTGGACAGTTCCTCCGCCGCTTGGCTCTGATCCACTGCGCTTGCCGATACTTCTTCCGTCATCGCCGAAGTTTCCTCGCTCGCCGCGGCAATACTGCTCAAGCGGTGCTCCACATTTTGCCGGAGGGCATGCATGTCCGTCGTACGGCTCTCCAGCCGGCGCGCCAGCTGCTGGATCTCCGCCGATATTTCGCTGACCTGCCCGAAGGTTCGCAGGCAGTCCACAATCTGCTCCTCTTGCTCTTGAACCGCCGCAAGGTTGTCGTTGAAATGGCTGGCCATCTCGTAGGTCTCCCGCACAAAAGATTCGAGAATCGTGTCGATCTCTTGAATGGACTGTTCCGATTGACGGGCGAGCAGGCCCATCTCGCCGGCAACGACCGCGAACCCTTTGCCCGCCTCTCCGGCTCGGGCCGCCTCGATCGAAGCGTTGAGCGAGAGGATTTGCGTCTGCTTGAGGATGTTATGTATTTGGTCGCTGATGGATGAAGCGAGCCGGGACTTCTCGGTTAACGCTTGAGAAATGGCCTGAAGCGCGGCTACCTTCTCCGCGTTCTCGCGGCCCTTCACCAGCAGCAGCTCATGCTCGCGGGTTACTTGAGTCTGAACGCCGGACAACCGCTCGGAAGTATCGGAGAACTGATTGACATACGATCCTACCTCATCCATGATGCCGCCGAGCTGCTCGGAATCCCTGACCGAATAGTCCGTCTCCTCGGCCTGCTTCATGGAACCTGTCGCTATTTCCTCGATCGCCCGGGAGAGTTCGCCGATCTGGCGATGGTTCGCGTCTGTCGTCCGGGCAAGATATGTAGAGGATTGCTGCAAGGATTGCGATCCCTGTTGAATGGCCTGAAGCATCTTTGTCCATTGGGATACCAAATGATTGATAAACTCGCTGATATCGCCCAACTGATCTTTGGTTATCCGTCTGGATACAACCTTCAGATTACCGCCCGTCATTTGCTCAAGACATGATTTGATATCGCCGACTTGTTTCAAAATACCTCTCATCAAGAGGACGATCATGATCAGCGACAAGATCAGGACGGCCGCAAAAATAGGCAGGACCTTTCGATAGGAGCCGGCCAGCGTTCCCGCGGTGATCTCGTGTACGGCCTTGGCCGAAATATCGATGCCCAGGTAGCCGATCACTTCGCCGCCAGCGTCTTTAATCGGAGTGAAGGAAGACAGCATGGGCCCCCAGGTCGGGTCATGGACGATACCGGTGGTGACCGTCTTGCCGTTCAGGAGCTGCCGCTCAATCTCTGGATCGAACTTCATTTCATCTCCATAATGGTTGTAATCCTCGTCATCCCACGGGGCTCCGTCGACCGTGTAAAACCAGCCGTCCGAGTTATGATTATACATATATATATAGAGTGCGCCGGATTGAAGACTTGTTTTCACAAGTTCGTCTCTAAGACTTTTATATTGATCGTTATCCTCCGCCGCCAGGCTGTTTAACCTCTTGATGCCGTCGGCATCTTGCCCCAGCAGTTTGGCCGTGTTTTCGGTCAGCCGCTGATTGTTATGCTGGATCGTGAGCAGGGATGCGTTCTCGCTGGATGTTTGGGTCGTCCAAAGAATCAGGGCGCCCATGACCAGCAGGGGAATCACCATTATTAAGTACAATTTGACCCTTAAATCCTTCCTGATCTTGCCGAATACCATATCTTTGCCTCCTTCTGCAGCGTCCGTGATGGCCTAACGAGGCAAGCGACGCTACTCTCTTGATGTAATCATTTCTTTAAGTACAGAGTACCTTCCCCCATGCCATTAATTCATGCAAGCATGTCCCTCATTTCTCATGGAATGGGGATAATCCTATTGCTTATATAAATATCGGAAGAATTAAATGGAATTTGAGGGTCGCCTATATTGAAATCCGGTACGGAGACGGCAAAGTAAATGGAATACCATGGGGAGAAGAATTCTTTGGCTTGAAGGTTGAAGAATACCTCAACAACCGGGGTCGTAAGAACATTTCATACAGCGGCCTTACATGTACATCAATAATTCAACTTATAGAGCTTGATTTCTCTAGTTTTTGGTAAGTGTCAATCTGTAAACTCCAAATGTAATCATGGCGTAGACAATACCATAGATCATCCAAGCATCTATATTCACTTTAAGGGTTTTTAAGTCAGCAGCAATGAAAATAAGCGGTAACAACAAAGCGATAACTAATCCCCAATAGACTTTTCCATGGAAGCGCGCAGAACATGCTCCTATCAAGATAGCCAGAATAGGACAGAATAGTAGTGACGGTAAAAGGGGATTTAGTCCCGGAAACAACCAATAGATCATAGTGATCCCTCCTTGAACTTGTAGGTAGATTAGTTTATTTCCAGTATACCATTTTGCGATTCCATTATCTGCCTAATGGGGATACCCGGTCGTAATACTTTCACCATGTTCCTGCAAGCCGGAATGAGCGATGATAGGTCCTGTGAGACGTTTCGGTCCGTGTTGAAAGTAGTATATGAAAAAAAGGTGATGCAAACATGGTTATTTTCTTGGATAAAGCGGTTCGTCCTCTGTGGGAGGGCAAGACTTCCATTTATTCGTATATTCAGGAGCAGGGGGAAGCCGTGGACGGTTCCCTGCCGGATGATGAGGAGTTCTGGGCAGGCAGTAAATTCAGATGGGTCGCGGGTGGCCTGGATGGAGCTTTGGGGCATCATGCTATGCCCAGCGAGAAGAAGGAGAAGGCGCAGGAACTGGCCCGACAGCTGGCGAAGCATTCCCGAAAGCCAAAAAACTCGACCCGAAAACTGCTGTATGCAGAGCTTGTGGAGACGGATATCGGCAGCATGATCGACGATATTTTGGCGGAAGTGCGGAAGATGCCCGGGATCCAGCCGGGTGCCGTGTTTGATGAGGCGGTCTGGCTGGCGGAGCATGGGGCGCATCGGAATGCCGTTAAATTCGGCATCGCTTTGCTGGGTCTTTTTCAGAACGAAGATGTGAAGGATCTGCTCCTGACGTTGGGGAGACATGATGAATTTACGCTATATGCCGCGGTGGCGATCCAAAATGGCATGGAAGACAGCAATGAGGTTCTATTCGAATTGGCCAAACAGGTTCATGGCTGGGGAAAAATCCACCTCGTGGAGCGGCTGGAGCCGGCAAGTGAGGAGATCCGGGACTGGCTGTTGCGCCAAGGCTGCCAAAACAGCGTCATGAACGAATATTTGGCCTGCATCTGCGCCCGGAACGGCGGATTGCGCGAGGCGCTCGCGGCCGATCGGGTCGATGACGCCTTGTTTGACGGGGCAACCGATATCATCGAAGCGTTGTTAAGCGGCGGGCCGGCGGAGGATATCGATGATTATGAGCATGCGCCGCAAGTGCTGCCCGACTATGTAAAGACTGGCCTGGGAAATGAGTACTACCGTGCGGCATTTGTCCGTTATGCTCGGGATTTGCGACTTTTTGGCGTTGGCGGATGAGGAGGACAAGTGGGCGGCGCGGATGTCGGCGGGATGGACCGAGGGGCTGCGGGCGGATCTTAGGGAGGCGGCTCAATCCATTGCGGCCGACAGCAAGTGGGCGAGCCTTGTGATCGAAGCCGTCCGTTCTGGCGGCACGTCGGAACGTTATTATGGGGCCTCTTGCGCGGAGAAGCTCGGTATCGAGGTTTGGGATATTTTTTATGAGCAGCTTGCCGCAAATCCCCTGCAGGACTATCATTTCTATCAACTGATGAAATCGGATAATCCGGAGCGGATTCGGAAGCTGGTCGAGTTCGCGGTCCAACATCTCCCCCTCGAGCAAATCGCCACGGGGCCGGCAGATGAGATAGGGCTTGGCGAAAAATATGCGGCCCATAGCTGTCTGGATCACATTTTACAGCGTTTGGACCAGTATGAGGGAATCGGTGGGGAACTGATTCTTACCGGGCTGAACAGCCCTGTGGTCCGAAACCGGAACATGGCGCTTCGGGCGCTGGAGGGTTGGAGCGTGGCCTCCTGGGGAGAGCGGCTGGTTGAGGCCGTGATTCACTTGTCACAGACGGAACCTGACGACTCGGTCAAGGAAAGTCTGCATCAGTTACGTGAGGCTAAAGGGATCTAAAGTCGGGGAATGCACTCATATTATTTTTTACATTATTGTAGGAGTTGAAAAAGCGAATGGCTTATTTAGAGATCGACGGCGTGCGAGTCTGGGGAAATCCGGACCCCGGGGCGCTGGCTCAAGCGAAAACGTGCGCGGAAACCGGCCGCGTGGTGCAAACGCTGCTGATGGCGGATCATCATAAAGGGTACAGCCAGCCGATCGGCGGGGTGGTGGTCTATGACGGGCAAATTTCCCCTTCCGGCGTTGGCTATGATATTGCGTGCGGAAATAAGGCGGTGCGGACGAATTTGTTCGCCAAAGACATCCAGCCGACGTTGTCGAAAGTCATGGATGAGATCGCCCGCAAAATTTCCTTCGGGATCGGTCGTGTGAATCAGGAATGGGTGGACCATCCGCTTTTTGAGGATCCGGATTGGGCGGTGTATAAGGCGATTGGCAGGCAGGAGCACGACAAGCTGAAGGGGTTGGCGCAAAGCCAGCTCGGCACGGTCGGCAGCGGCAACCATTTCGTAGACTTGCTGGAGGAAAAGGGAACCGGACGCTTGTGGATCGCGAATCATTTCGGGAGCCGGGGGTTCGGACATAAAACGGCAAGCGGTTTTATCAACCTGGCCGCCGGGAGAGAGTTCCTTGCAAGCGCGCCGGGCGAGAAGATGGATCAGCCGCCGGTGCTGCTGGATTTGAGCAGTGAAGTTGGCGAAATGTATTATCGGGCGATGAAGCTGGCCGGACGGTATGCTTACGCGGGAAGGGACTATGTGATCGGGCAAGTGTTGGCCATTTTGGGAGCGGAAGCGGACCTGGAAGTGCATAACCACCATAACTATGCCTGGAAAGAGACGCATCACGGAAAAGAAGTCGTCGTCGTCCGTAAAGGAGCGACCCCGTCCGCGCCCGGCCAAATGGGCTTCATCGGCGGCAGCATGGGGGATATCTCGGTGATCGTGAAGGGGAAGGACAGCCTGGAGAACCGGGACGCCTATTACAGCACCGTTCACGGAGCGGGAAGAATCATGAGCCGGACCCAAGCCGCCGGCAAAATGAACTGGAAAACGCGCACCCGCAGCGGCGGCCAAATCACCACCGAGCGGATGCTGGCGGCCGTCCGGGATTTCGGCGTGGAGCTGCGCGGCGCGGGCACGGACGAGAGTCCTTTTGTGTACCGCAAGCTCCAGGAAGTGCTGGACGCGCACGCGGAAACCATCGAGCTCCTGCACGTGCTGAAACCGATTGGCGTTTGCATGGCCGGAGCCGATGAGTTTGATCCGTATAAGGATTGAGGGGTTTTGCCTCAGCCTAGAAGACCACATCCTCATGAGGGTGTGGTCTTTTTTGGGTCCGCCCGATTTTATTGCGATTCACTGGGTATCTGCCTTGTTCGCTTTTCCGCTTTAGTCATAGGATGTTGTGAAATCGATTAAAGGAGGATTTACATGGCAAAGGTAAGCCCGCAATTTAAGCGGCTGTGCGCCCAATTCGGTAAGATCCTGGGAGGCGAGTCCGAAATTGAAGAAGGCCCGGTTTGTTTTGTCACACGGATGACGAATCTGAGCGAGACGATTCTGGGTAGAAGAACGCGTTCCCCTTTGGTTCAAATGCAAATGTTTTCGTTCGAGTCGCTGGATAAGTCGGGCCGCGCGCTTTGTTTGGGCGAGACGGCCGTGCATCAGAATCAGGTAAATCGCCTGATTTCAAATCTCCGCAAACGGGGGATCAAGGTAACCGCCCTTCATAATCACTGGCTGAACGAAAATCCGCGCTTAATGTATATGCACTGGGAAGCCATTGAGAATCCCGTCGTGTTTGCCAGAAAAACCAAGGAATCGATCTCATTTCTGGGCTGATGCGGACCGGTAGTGCAGTTGCATTTTAATACTATGAATTGAAAGGATGAACCCGACTGATGGAACAAGTGAAAGCAAGCCCTCGTTTCAGAAGACTATGTAACCAATTCTCCACGATTTTAGGCGGAACGGAACATGAAATCACCAAAGGCCCGGTTTGTTTTGTAAGCCGAAACAGAAAAATAAATGCGACCATTCTGGGGAGAAAAACCACGTCCCCATTGATCCGTTATCAGCTGTTCTCGTTCGAATCGCTGGACAGTTCAGGGCGCGCACTTTGTTTAGGGGAAACGGCCCTCTTCCAGGATCAGGTCAACCGATTGCTGACGAACCTCCGCAATAACGGAATTAAAGTCACGGCGGTGCACAATCACTGGCTGTTCGAGAAACCGCGGCTCATGTATGTCCACTGGGAGTCGATCGATAAACCGCTTGATTTCGCCAAAAAAGTAAAGCGTTCTATTGCTTTCTTGGGTTAACATGGGGATCCAAAAGTAGCACAGCGTGAATGCGCGACGGCGAATTGTGGAGTTGGCCTACCACGAGTCGCCTACATAGGTGGTCGGTGTTTATTTGTGCGGATCGAATGACGGACATAAAGAAAAAGACCGAGGACCGGGCAGTCTTCGGCCTGGGGTATGCCAGGTCCATCCGCAGGGGGCGGACCTACATTAATTCTAGCGCAGGTTCATTTTGTCATTTCGCAATACATGCCAGTTCGCGGCGGCGCGATATTCGGCGGGGGAAATGCCGGTATTTTTCTTAAAAGCTTTTGAAAATGAGAAAATATCGACATACCCGACGGACGGAGCGATGGCGGCAAGGCTTAAATCCGTAGTTTCGAGCAGTTTTTTTGCGGCATTGATCCGGATGTTCTGCAAATATTTTAACGGCGTGACTCCATAGGCTGTTTTGAATTTTCTTGAAAAATAAGAACGCTCGATCCCCACATACCTCGCGATGGTTTCGATGCTTATATCCTCCGAATAATGCAGTTCCATGTGTTCCCGCCCCCGCTCCAGCCATTCGTCCGAGCAGTCGATATTGCGGATTTCGTCCGGAACATGCCGGGACAGCGAGCGGAACAGCTGAAGGAAGATGCTTAAGCGCATCAGATCCCGGTCGCGATCTCCCGTGTTTTCCGCTTGTACGATGAGTTCGCGAAGATGCGATAGCGCTGACGAGGTGTATCCGTTGACCTTGAAAGGCGTGCAGCGCTTGATCCCGATTCTTTCCAGCAATTGAACCGACTGCGATCCCTCGAAGGTCAGACGTATATAGTGCATGGGATCGCACTCGAAACTGAAATATTCATGGGGGACTTGGGGGAACACGCCGAATAAATCGTTCCCTTTTAGCTGGTATTTTTTACCCTTTTGGATAAATATCCCTTTCCCGTCCAGGATGAAAATCAGGTTGTAATGCGGCTCGATGCGAGGACTCTTGAATGCGGGACGACGGACCTTGGCTTCGCTGATCCCGATCCTGATCGGCCAGGCGCCGCTCGATTTTTCGAAGGATGTCGGAGTAAAGAAATACTTATTTGGTACATTGAGGATAGGTTCATCAGCTTTTCTCGACATATGAAATACACCTCCCGAGTGAGATTCAAGTATGACTTTTGCCTTATTATAAGATGAACTTTCGCTTAAAACCAAGTAAATTTATAAGAATAATATAAATAAGTCACATTTGGACAATGCGTGAATCGCTTTTGGACATTCAATTTCGGAATCCCGGCTGTTATAGTTTTAAAAAAAGTTCAACCAACGCATATAAGGGGGTGCAGCCAATGCCGTTAGAACGGCAGCAACTGGGAATCACAGACAAACAGCAGGAATGGCTTGCCCGATTGGATGCCATATTGGAACAGCACGCGGCGGGGACCGAAAAGGCGGATGCCGAAAACGACTTGAATTACGGGCTGATCTCCGATTTGAAGAGAATCGGTTACCCGGCCTTGGCGGTGCCGTCCGATTTTGGGGGCGGGGGCATTTCTTTGACCGATTTCCTCGCGTTCCAGGAGCGCATCGCGCAAGCGGATGGCGCTACAGCACTGGCGATCGGTTGGCATATGAGCACCGTGCTGCAGTTGGGAGCCGTTCGCCCCTGGAGGGCAGCGGATTTTGAAGCGCTGTGCGGGGAAATCCTTGCCAGCGGCGCTTTGATCAACCGGGCCGACTCGGAAGGGGCAACCGGAAGCCCTTCGCGCGGCGGAGTTCCGCAAACTACGGCAGAGCGCACGCCGGACGGATATACCATTACCGGGACGAAGCGGTTTACTTCGCTTTCGCCCGTTCTGGATTATTTCATCGTCTCGGCCTTCGAGCCGGAAACGGGAGGAGTATCCGATTTTCTGATCCCGAAAGGGACGCAGGGATTGTCCATTGACCGAACCTGGAATACGGTCGGCATGAGGGGGACGGGCAGTCACGATTTGGTGCTGCGGGATGTGAACGTGCCGTTTGCCGCGAAGGTCATTGAAAGGAACCATTCCAGGGTGTTCCAGCCTAATCCGTACATTTTGTTTATTCCGGCGGTTTACCTGGGGATTGCCGAAGCGGCACGAGATGAAGCCGTGCGGTTTGCCCGAAGCTATCAGCCGAACAGCTTGAAGCATCCGATCGCCAGTCTTCCGAATATTCAGCAAACGTTGGGGCAGATCGAGCTGGAGATTTTGTCGGCCAGACACTTTTTATATTCGGTCGCCAGGCAATACGAGAATCAGGAGTTTGATTCCGTACAGGGGTGGGACGGTGATTTTGGCGCCGCCAAAATATTGGTGGTCCAGAACACGCTGTCGGTCGTTGACAAAGCGATGCGGATCGTCGGCATCCACGGCTTGTCGTTATCGCATCCGCTGCAACGGATGTACCGCGACGTCCGGTTCGGGCTTCATAATCCGCCGATGGAGGACGCGGTTCTAAGACAACTCGCCGTTCGGGTACTCGAAGGCAAGGGGAATGTCCATGATTGAAATTAAAAATCTATCCAAAACGTATGACGGAAAGCCGCCGGTGCTTCAAGGCATCCAACTCCGGATTGAAACCGGAGATATTTACGGCCTGGTCGGCATCAGCGGGGCCGGTAAGTCCACTCTGCTGCGGTGTATCAACGGCCTTGAGGGGTTTGACTCCGGCTCGGTGACGGTCGACGGCACCGATATTCAAGCGTTGAACAAGAAGCAACTACGGCTGCTTCGAAGCCAGATCGGCATGGTCTTTCAACAATTCAGCTTGCTGGAGCGAAAGACCGTGTATGAAAATATACGGTTTCCGGTCAAATGCCTGCACTATAAAGTCAAAGACTTGGACCAAAAAATTCGCGAGGTCCTGGAATTGGTGGAGCTTTCGGATAAGATCCACGCGCTTCCGCGAAGTTTGAGCGGAGGGCAGAAGCAAAGGGTAGCGATTGCGCGCGCTTTGATCACGAATCCGAAAATTCTGCTATGCGACGAGGCTACCTCCGCGCTGGATCCGAACATCACGCAGTCGATTTTGGCCTTATTGCGAAAAATCAATCAGGAGCTCGGCATTACGATCGTCGTCGTTACGCACCAGATGTCCGTTGTGAAGCAGATCTGTAACCGAATGGGGGTACTGAGTGAAGGAAAGCTGAAGGTGGCTGGCGACGTGCAGGATATATTCCTGAACAAACGGGACATGCTGGATGATTTTATGGGCGAAGAGAGCAACGGCAGCCGCCCGGAGCGGCAAACCCATCTGGAAATCATTCAGCGGGTTGGCGAAAACGAGGATATCCTCTCGGATCTTGCGATTCAGTCGGGAGTGAAATTTGAGGTGGTTTGGGGAGGCCTCAACAAGTACCGCGATACGGTAGCCGGATCATTTACGATCCGGGTCAGCGATGAAGACTTCCCTGTCGTCGAGCGGCACCTGCACAATCGCGGCGTGGAATGGAGGAAGATATAGGATGTATGAGTATGACTGGCAGACCATGCTGATGAAAATCATATTGCCGGGCCTGCGCGAAACGATCTTCATGCTGGTGGGTTCGTTCGCCGCCAGCGTCATTTTCGGATTTCTTCTGTCGCTGGTCTTGATCACGACCGATCCGAAAGGACTTCGCCCGAACCGGGTCATTTATGAGACGATCAGCGTCGTGATCAACGTCCTGCGCTCCATTCCGTTCGTCATTCTTATCATCGCCATCATCCCTCTGACGCGTCTGATCTGCGGTACGTCGATCGGGATCGGGCCCGCTATTTTTTCCATTGCCGTAGCGGGGTCGCCCTTGATCGCCAGATTGCTTGAAAACTGCTTCAAGGAAATCAATCCAAGTTTGGTCGAGGCCGCGAAATCGTTCGGGGCTTCGGACTGGCAGATTACGTACCATGTGATCGTGAAGGAGTCCATTCCGCTTGTCGTCTCGCAAATGACGTTTGCCGTCGTTTCGATCCTGGGATTTACGGCGATCGCCGGAACGGTCGGATCGGGCGGATTGGGGGCAGTCGCGTTAACCTACGGCTACCAAAACTTCAACGATCAGATCATGTACAGCACCTTGTTGATTCTGATTCTGATCGTCGAAATTTTGCAAATTTCAGGAAATGTACTCTATAAGAAAATCAAATGAATGGATCTCCCACTACAACCCGAAGGAAAGGAATCGACCCGATGAAAAAACATACAACGATTATTCTGCTTGTCACAGCTTTGATATGGAGCGCTGTTCTGGCCGGCTGCTCCAGCAGCAGCACGAAGAACGCGGCGGCGTCTTCTCCCGGTGAAGCTTCCTCCGGCCAGGAATCGAATAAGCCGGATCACAAGAAAATCGTCATTGGCCTCCTTGCGCGCGAGCAGCCGGATGTTCAATTTGTGGCCGACAAGCTGAAGGCGGAGGGGTATGACATCGAAACAAAGGTATTCAACGACAACATCGCCCTGAATACGGCTACCGAGGATGGCAGCCTGGACGCCAACTTTTTTCAGAACAAGCCTTACTTGAAAAGCTTCAACGAGAGCAAAAACACGCACCTGGCGGCGTATGGCCCGGAAATCTTCACTACGCCTGTCCTGTTCGTCTCGAAGAAATATAAATCCATCGATGAGCTTCCTGAGGGAGCCAAGGTAGGTATCGCCAACGACTCGGTGAACCGGGCAAGGGAACTGCAATTGCTTGATGCCAATGGGCTCATCAAATTGAAAGAGGGCGTCGACCTGCCGACCCTGCTGGACATTGAGGAGAATCCGAAAAAGCTGAATTTTGTGGAAACGGACCCTCGAAACCGCGTCGGTATTTTCCCGGACTTGGATGCGATGACGGCGCCTTCGATTACGGTCTATCAAATGAACGATCCGGAAGTGGTGAAGTTGTTCGAGGAAACGAAGGAAGTCTACAGCAATTACGGCGGCGTTGTTTTTGTCGTGAAAGAAGGATATGAGAATACGGAGTGGCTGGACAAAACGATTGCCCTCATGACGTCGCAAGAATACGCCGACTGGCTGCTGGAAACCTATCACGGGGTGAAGAAACCGCTGAACTAACAGACGTGCGAGCATCATCCAACAATAACACTTAGGAGGAATATAAAATGGCAACTGTAATTGGCGTTTCCAATACGGAATTGGCGGGAGAGCAGCTGGAACAATTTATCGAGGTGATCGGCAAGGCGGTAACCACTTCGCTGGGGCTCCCGGATCATTTGAAGAGCGTGTCGCTTCATCAGCTTCCCAAAGCCTACGCTACGAAAAGGTCCTACGAGGAAATCACCTTCTTCGTGTATACGGCTCCCAAACCGGTCGAAGCGAAGCGGGCGCTGGTCCAAAACATTCAGGCGGCGGCGGACGCGTTTTTTTCGGGGAGTTCTTATACGACGATCGTCATCGTTAAAGAACATGCTGACGAAAACGTCGGCGTGGGCGGTGTTCTCCGATTGGACAAGCAGGCTTAAGGAAGGGGGCGTTTCGATTGGAATATAGGGAGATTGGGCGTTCCGGCATCAAGGCTTCCGCGGTCACTTTGGGAGCATGGGGGATAGGCGGAGGTTTTCAGTTTCCGGATACCGACGATAACGAGTCGATCCGCACGATACACGCCGCGCTGGACGCGGGAGTCAATATTATCGATACGGCGCCCGTATACGGTTTCGGGCATAGCGAGGAAGTTGTAGGCAAAGCGATTCAGGGAAGACGCGACCGGACCATCCTCTCGACCAAATGCGGGTTATGGTGGGGCGATGAGGAAGGAAGTTATCGTTTTACTTGGGACGGTCACCGGGTAAAACGCAATCTCAGTCCCCGCACCATCCGCGTGGAGGTGGAAGAGAGTTTAAGACGGCTGAATACCGACTATATCGATATCTATTATACGCATAATCCGGCGGTCGAGCCGTTCCTGACGCCAATCGAAGAAACGATTGGGGTCTTGACGGATTTGAAAAAGGAAGGCAAGATCCGGGCGATCGGGGCTTCCAACTGCGAGCCGCATCATATCAACAGCTATCTGGAGCTCGGTGAAATCTCCATGGTACAGCGGCGTTATCACATGCTGTCGCGTGAAGTGGAGGCGGAAATCCTGCCGCTTTGCCAAGCCAACGGCATCGGCTTTCACGCCTATTCCCCGCTGGCCAATGGGCTGCTTACAGGGAAATACGACAGGAATTATAAGGCGCCGGAGGGCAGCTCCCGCGCAGGCGATCCCTTGTGGGGACCGGAACTGTACCCCGCCGTGTTGGAATTTGTGGACGGTTTGGAGGATATCGTCACGGGGCTGAATTGCAGCCGTACCAGCCTGGCGGTCGCCTATTTGCTGGCCAAAGGGGAACATATTAACGTCATTTTCGGAGCCCGCAAAGAAAGTCATCTGCAAGACAATCTTCGCGGTGCCGAGCTCAAGCTGTCCGGCGAACTCGTGACGGAAATCGACCGCCGCATCGACGCCTTCTACGCTCGTGCACAGGGGATCGCAAGATGACCGGGCCTCATGAAGTCGTTACCGACGCCCTCGTGGACGAGTGGATTCTTGCTCATCAGGCGGAGATGCTGGAAGCGATGAAACGTTTGGTGCGCATCCGTAGTGTGGGGGAAGGCTTCTTCCCCGAACAAGCCCATCCGTTCGGCGAAGGCTGTGCGCAGGCGGTGGATCTGACGCGCGAACTGATCACGCTGGCCGGCCTTCAGGCCAAAGAGCATGACTATTACGGCATTTCCGCGGTTTATCCGGGGGTTAGCGAGCGTACGATCAGTTTTTTCTCCCATCTCGACGTTGTGCCGGAAGGCAGCGGCTGGTCTTTTGACCCCTATGATCCGTTCGTAAAGGATGGATACCTGTTCGGCCGAGGCGCTGCGGACAATAAAGGAGCCGTGATCGGCGTGCTTTATGTCTTGAAATTTCTGCGCGACCATAACCTCCGGTTGAACCATACGATAACCGCGTTTTTGGGGTGCAACGAAGAGTCCGGCATGCGCGATGTCGAGCATTATTTGCGGTCGGATACGCCTTCCTTTTCGGTGGTGTCCGATGGTTTCTTCCCGCTGGGGAACGGGGAAAAAGGCATATTGATCGCGGACTTTGTCGCGGATGTATCCGGCAGCAATTTGCTGTCGTTCACGGCCGGCGAATTATCGAATGTCGTTCCCCATTCGGCTTCGGCGGTCATCCAGGGCTTCCCGGCTTTGGAGGTGCAGGCCGCGCTCGGCGATGACTTTGCGGTCACGGAATCCACGGACGGACTTTTAGTCCGGACGGAGGGCATAGGAGGGCATGCGGCTTTTCCGGAAGGGACGATCAACCCGATTCCCAAGCTGGCGCGGGCGCTGCTGGAATGCGGATTGTTGACGGGAAAAGCCAGGACGGCGGCCGCCTTTATCGCCTCCGCCTTTGCCGACTATTACGGCCACGGACTTCATGTGGATGCCGAGGACGAAGTATCGGGGAAAACGACGCATACGACAGGCCTTGTCCGCTTAACGGCGGGCAAACTGGTCGTCAACGTCAACCTCCGGTATCCGGTGTCGGCCAATGCTCAGACGTTGATCGATCGTATGCGGGAGAAAGGGGCGGCGTATGGATTTTCGTTAGCGAATATCGAGGATAACCCGCCTTTCTATATTCCCGAAACGGACCCGATCGTCCGCAGCCTCGCCGATTTGGCCAATCAACGGCTGAAGACCGACCTGCCGACCTATGTCATGGGAGGAGCCACGCACGCGCGCAAACTCCCCCATGCCGTCTCGTTCGGCCCTAGCCGCTCCGATATCGGGAATCCCTTCCCCGCCGGAAGAGGGAGGCCCCATCAGCCGGATGAAGCCCTGCGGTTGCAGGATATTTGGGACGGTATCAAGATCTATATCCATGCCGTGCTTTTGTTGGATAAGATGGTCGATTGAATGAAGAGAGCCCTTTCCGCGCGGTTGGGTAACCGGTGGGAAGGGCTTTTTTTGCTGATGGGGAGGAAGTAGTGGGCCTCATGTTGGGAACAAGCAGGAATACAATGAAAGTTCAGGCATCATTCCAATACAACCGTTCGGTCACCATTTAAGGTGTGGAAAATAACCGTAGTTTCATTAACCCAAGTAGGACTTTTAACATTAAGCACTTTAAGATCACCCTTCTCCCGAGAATCCCGAATCATGATTTCAAAATCCATACCATCCAGTTTCTTGACGATCAACCCCATGAAAGAGCTTTTGTAAAATTCATAAAAATAGGTGGTTTCCCCTAAAGTAGCCGATCGGTGAGCAATCGTAAGCGTTTCTCGGCCTAGTGGGGAACGAATAGAATCGTGCTGCCAAGACACTACAGAATTCAAGATGAAAATCCAAACGAAATATATACCCAGCACAAAAGCAAGGATGGAAGGCAAAATATACATCCACCACTTACCGAAACGAAGGGCAATATACATTAAAAAGCCTACATTTAATAGCAGCGGAATAAAATACCCCGTTCCTTTAAATAAAATGACCTCATAATTATGGGAATGCACCAAATATAAAAGAAAATCGCATACTACTAAAAATACAGCGGCAATCAACAGGTAGTAATTTTTCCTCATAAGTTGGCGTTCCCTTTAGAAGCAGTCCTAGAATACCCCATCCCATAGTCTCCTATTCTCCATGGAGGAAATATTATACATTGAATATAACGTGCTCCGATTCGAGGATTGTCTGTCGATCATACAAATCAGGAAGGATTTTCCTAGATCATGTCGAACCCTAACCTTAAGATACAGATTTTTAGACATGGAAAGGTGTTAGGCAACTATGATCAACGTGTTGAAGTATTGGAAGAGCAGCTTAGCCGACGCGGATCAGTTAGATCCTGATTTTAAAAAGATGAAGCCTGGGGGCTATCTCATTCGATATGATGCGATTGAACAAGGGGTTATCCCCTTGGACATCGTGCAGCAGTTTGTTTCCAAAATGAAGGATAAGAAGAAAACCAACTTTGATGTGATGCTGTGTCCCACTGTTACTTTTGTGAAAAAGCAACATGGAAGTCAGATCAATTATAAATTGCCGGAAGTGATAGCTCCGTTGTGGATTCCGGCTATGCTGGACATATCCGGGAGTTTGAAGCCTCATCCGAGATTTACGCCGTGGATCTGCAGGGACTATCTGGAGCCCGTTGAAACGGATGTTTTGCCGCTGGGTACCATTGATCAAGTTGATCAATATCTTTCGGAACATTCAGTAAATCGGGAGTGCTGGAATGAATATTTCGGCTTTGCGCTTGAGTTATTTAAAAACGTTACGGGACAACCCCCTTTGGAATGGGTGCATGATCAGTATCAGTTATCGGACGAAAGCTATCTTTTTTCGAATGAGCTTGTTACCGGAACATCTAAGAACGTGCGGGATCTCTATGATTATATTAAAAGGGATCAAATTCAATCCCCCTTGCTATCAACGATCACGAGTATTGAAGGAAAATCACCGTTACTATCACTGCCGGATACGGAATCGGAGAAGTTAACCGCCAACCATTATGGTCAGATGAGCAATCAGTTTAGTTTATCCCCTTCCCAGCGCCAAGCCATGCATCATGCGACTCTATTACAAGACGGCGATTTGCTGGCGGTAAACGGTCCGCCCGGAACAGGGAAAACCACACTTCTGCAGAGTATTGTCGCTACTTCCGTAGTCCGCCACGCCCTCTATAAAATGGATCCACCTATAATTGTGGTTTCCTCCACAAATAATAATGCGGTTACTAACGTCATCGGTAGCTTTGGAAAGGTGAATGAAGTAGGGGACAAACCCCTTGCGGGCAGATGGATTCCTGAAATTGCGAGTTACGGGGCTTACTTGAAATCCTCTTTCAAAAGTGAACAAGTGAACGCGAACTGTTTAACTGTTATGAATGGAAAAGGCGGTCCTAAGGGCTTTTTTGAGGAATATGAAACGAATGATTTTGTGGCTCAGGCTTCTCAATATTATTTGGAGAAGTGCTCTCGGTACTTGGCACAGGATATTCAAAGAGTCGAGGAAGCCATCGATTTATTGCATGGCAAGCTTGTTGAAAAATTATTGGAAATTCAGCATATCGTTAACACGCATGGGCTGTATCAAGAATTGGAACGCTCGATTCAGGAAAAGTATCCCGAAGGCATTCAAAATGCGATCCATGAACGTACCGAAAAGGTAAAACGAGCAGCGGAGGAACTAGCCGAACTAGAGACGCTGGGTATGGAGTGGAGAAAGTTTTTAATGGAAGAACCCTGGTGGGTTTCTTTGCTGCTTAAATTTCCTTTGGTGAAGAGCGTTTCGCTGCGTAAAAAGCAGCTAAGAGGCCAGTATTTCTGCTCAGTAAATCGGCTGCCGGAGTTGTCTGATGAAGACCACATTAATCAGTGGTTTAAAGATGGTCTTGAAAGATTGAACAGGGAGAGAGTGGAATCCGAGGAGCGATTGGGCGATATAAAGAAGGAACTGGCGGAATATTATTCTGCAAAAAATCAGTGGGACGAGCTTCTTTCCGGCCTTTCCATGGACAAAACCGAAAGTATTCTGGAATACCTGGACAAAACGGTCCGTTACGAGGCGTTTAAGCTTGCTGTACATTATTGGGAAGGTCAATGGCTGCTGGAAACAGAAAGAATGCTGTCGGACCCCGGCTATAAACGGAATAAGGGAAGACAGGGACGTTCTTTATTTTGGCGGAGATTGGCCAAGTTAACGCCTTGTTTTGTCACAACCTTATACATGCTCCCCGCTTTCTTCAGTGCATGGGAGGGAAAAACACTTCCGATGTATGAATATATCGACATGCTGATCATTGACGAGGCAGGTCAGGTAGTGCCCGAAGTTGCGGGAGCCTCTTTCGCATTGGCCAAAAAAGCGATCATTGTGGGGGATACGTTGCAGATTCAACCGGTCTGGAGTATTCCTACGGATGTCGATATTGGAAACTTGAACCGTTATGAACTCCAAACTCAATCGAACACCTTTGACTATCTTACGAACACCGGCATGTTGGCATCGTCCGGGTCCGTTATGGAAATGGCCAGAAGACAAACGAGATACTCCACCTCCGCGTCGGACGGGGGATTCTGGCTAACTGAACATCGGAGGTGTGTACCTGAGATCATCGAATATTGTAATGAATTGGCTTATCATGGAAAACTTGAACCAAAACGAAAATCCATAGAGGATTACTTTCTACCGCATATGGGATATGCTCATATTCCCGGCACTTCGGAGAAGAGAGGGGGAAGCATCGAAAATAGGCTCGAAGCCGAAGTCATTGTGAGTTGGATCGACCGGAACAAGGATAAACTTCTTGAATATTACTCCAAAGAAGGACTTATGCGGCTCGAAGATATCGTGGCGGTTGTGACCCCGTTTGCCCCACAAAAAAGATTACTCAAAAGTAAGCTGGAACAAGCCGGATTAAAAGGGGTTAAAGCGGGGACCGTGCATACTTTGCAAGGGGATGAGCGTCCGATCGTCATTTTTTCTCCCGTATACGACAGCAATCATGAATCGGATTATTATTTCGACCAAGGGGTCTATATGTTAAATGTTGCCGTCTCCCGAGCCAGAGATAGCTTTCTTGTTTTTGGGGATATGGGGATCTTTTCTTCAGGTACTTCCACACCTTCCGGCTTACTTGCGAAGTATTTATTCGCCAAGGAAGAAAACGAGATAAAGAATGTGGATTTAGGCGACTATTTTAAGACGCGTTATGGCGCCCCCGTCGAGCATATTCATCAACTGGAGGATCACAGACAAATTCTTAGAAATTGTATTCAATCGGCTAACAAAGAGATACACATCATCTCGCCCTTCCTGTCTTCCGCGGCCATTAAAGCCGATCAGCTCGAGGCAATGTTTGATGAAGCCGTGAAGCGAGGCGTGACGGTAACCGTATATACGGACGAAGCGCTGAATTATTTTAGGAAAGAGCTTAAAGTCAATTATGTTAAAGCAAAACAAATTTTGCAGGACCATGGGGTCCAGCTCTATTTAACTAAAAAAGTTCATAGTAAAGCGTTATGGGTAGACTCCAATGTGCTTATCGAAGGCTCGTTTAACTGGCTGTCTGCCGTGAGAGTTCCATCAAGTCAGTGGTGCCGATTCGAGACATCTCTGGTCTATCGTGGTCCGGAGGTTGGAAAGATGATTGGGAAGATCAGAGAGGATTTGGAGAAAAGAAAGTTGGCGGTGTTGGAACCTCATGTAAGCATCTAGAGAGATGCTTCTCGTGCCTTGTTTGCTTCATGTCAAAAGGTTCTATGATATACTATCCAAAACAACTCGCGTGGGGGATCATATGCCGTTTCCTATAGATGAAAAGTTTGTTGTCGCTGTTGCCTCAAGTGCTCTTTTTGACCTCGAGGAATCTGATAATGTTTTCAGGGAGAAAGGAGAGGAGGAGTACCGAAAATATCAGCATGAGCACGAACAAGTTGTATTGGAACCCGGGGTTGCTTTTCCGCTGATAAAGCGGCTATTAGCGATTAATAGCCAAGAGCCGAGTGAGCAGCCGGTCGAGGTAGTGCTGCTGTCAAGAAATGATCCGGATACTGGACTTCGTGTGTTTAAGTCAATTGAACACTATGGTCTTTCGATTTCTCGGGCTGCTTTTGTGGCAGGGTCCAATCCGTATGTTTATATGGAGGCCTTTAACGCCTCGCTGTTCCTTTCCGCTAATCCCAGTGATGTCAGAGAAGCTCTAAAAAATGGACTTCCTGCTGCACAGGTATTCCCAACTAAGTTTATCGATGACGATGATGAGATCGAATTGCGAATTGCTTTTGACTTTGATGGGATTATTGCCGATGATTCGTCAGAGAATATATTTCAACAACTTGGAATGCAGGGTTTCCATGAGAATGAGAAAAAAAGGGCCAATGAGGCGCTTCCGCCGGGCCCGTTAAATAAATTTATTAGAGAAGTTGCGCGATTACAGCAGCGGGAATGGGAGAAAAAACAAAACGACGCATCCTATATTCCCCGGATTAGAGTAGCCATTGCTACGGCTAGAAATGCACCGGCTCATGAACGTGTTGTAACTACCTTGAGGAGTTTGGGAATACGGGTTGATGATGCATTCTTCTTAGGAGGAATTGATAAAGGGAGAGTAATGAAGGTGTTCCGGCCCCATATCTTTTTTGATGACCAAGTCAGTCATATTGAGGGCGTATCAAGTATCTCGCCTTCCGCCCACGTGCCTTTTGGTGTTACAAATCTAAGGAACAGTAAAGACTGAGCGCTATTATGGCGCTCTTTTTTTGTTGGGTACATGAAGAGGTGGCGTCCCACGCTATTTTTAATACTGTTGTGTTGATGGAAGGAGATCCCTACTACATCACTATCACGGAGCGGGACGAATCATGAGCCGGACCCAAGCGGCCGGAAAAATGAACTGGAAAACACGCACCCGCAGCGGCGGCCAAATCACCACCGAACAGATGCTGGCGGCCGTCCGGGATTTCGGCGTGGAACTGCGCGGCGCGGGCACGGACGAGAGCCCTTTTGTGTACCAGTTGCTCCAGGAAGTGCTGAACGAGCAAGGGAAAACATGAGGTTATGCATGGGCTGAAACCGATTGGCGTTTGTATGGCCGGAGCGGATGAGTTTGATCCGTATAAGGATTCAGGTGATTGATACTTTAGCAATTTGGGATGAGATGGAGTAGTAGTAGTTTCATCGCACGGGCCTGTAAGAGGGGAATTAGAAGAAGGTTTATTGAATCGGCGTTATAGAGCACATCTTCCGTGTAACATATGTGACTTTGCCCATACCCTTGTCCCCAATTTCATAATGAAATATTAGGTGTGATAGATTTTGTGAAACTATCTCCCTATTCATTCTATATTCGCACTTGCTATAAGAGCATGAAAGTTCTCTACAATTGTGAGTCAATTTCTGAATTTCCTTGCAAATTATTCTGAACTGAGTAAACAAGAAGGTCATTATTTATTTCAATTATTTACTAAAAAAGTTTTGATTTATAAAGGATCATATAGTCATGTTGTGGAATAATATATAAGATAAGTCAATATGTCTCTTGTACTAATCTAATTTAGAAAGAGAGAAAAAAATGGACTGGGCTATTGATCCAATAACGAACGAAGAAATTAGTGCATATGATCAAAATATATCGAAGTATCACGGTTATCTTTGTCCCAGCTGTGAAGCTCCTGTTCAACTTCGAAAAGGTAAAAAACGTGTTTATTTTGCACATGCAATTGGTCAAGCTAATCCCGAGTGCGAAAAATATATGCCGGGTACTTATGCTGAAAAATTACTGTTAAAGGCAGTTCAACAGGAAGTGCTTTCGAGGACGCTAGGGTTATATATTCGAATATTCGAAGATACTGAACGATATTATTGGTGTTTAGAAATTGGTATACCTGAACCAGACAGAACTTATGGATGTTTAAAGGTGCCATATGAAAAGCAAGGGGAAAGGACTATTCCAATTAATCAAATAAAATCAGGCGGACTACGGATTGGAGTAAATCCTAAAGAATCAGCCTATAAGTTGATTGTTGATAACCTTACCGAGGGTGATTGGTACAATAGAGTTATTCAGCCTATTGAGGGTCTGTCTAATTTTACAGTTTTTAAATATTCCCCTCAAGGTGGGAGACGACTTCGCCAAAATCAGTCATTGTTTTGGGGAAAGACATATATAATTCTATGGAAAGTTGGAGCAGACCCCGGGTGGTATCCGAATGCAGAGGGATTAGTTATAAGATCTCTATACAAGCTGGACTCTTGGACCGGAATAATCATTAATCTTCCAATAAATTACAACAATGCTGTGCAGACGTGGGTAAGGCAGAGGTTGAAGAGAAAGGTAGAGTTTCCACCAACTGATATAACATTGGTTACTCCGGTACCCTTAACGAGACTACCAGATAATTCGCTAGTAATAGAACCTCAGAGTGATGTTCTAATTTCGGTGGTAGGCACGGCAAGTTCAAAGAAATGGAACGAAATATTTTTTCATTCTTCTAGTGAAAATAGAATAACGAGACATAGAGGTAATGGAGCAACTCCATATTTAATATCGTTAGGTCGATTAGAGAATGGGAAATTTAATATTTGGATTGACAATGAGTTTGAAAACGGAATTCAGCTTGCAGTTGCTTCTCACGAACCAAAAGTATCATTAGAAAGTCCTAGTATAAAATTTATTGGATATAAACATGACACTAACGAGTTGGTTTCTGTAAGTCTTCATAGTTCTAAAACGTATGAGTTCATTAAGAGTTGGTACTCGAAAAATATTATCCTGGAGAAGATAGACGTGCCAAGTCGTTTGAGCATAAATATCAGGTGGGGAGTTGCTGGTGAAAATAAAACATATGAAAGAGACTTAGTCGACAACAGTATGGGTCCAAGTGTTGCTGACCAACTTTGTGCGCTTTTAAATGATTTTTTATCAATGGATTTAACTCATTTAGTAATTGAGGCTACAGAATATGGAAGGGTTTGTGTGAATTTTAAGACCAAAGTTGATAAGAAAATAAATATGAGTGCTGATTGGCGAATGAGAGTAAAGTGGTTATTAGTACACTCAATGGGAAATGGATTCAGAAATATTCGGACTGCTCCATATTGGAATAATCAGTATCTTAATTATTTGTGTGCCTTGGACAAAACTCTGGTTATTAAGCTTTTAAACTCTTTAATTCCGGTCGAATTTTCTAGCCAATACATAACTATCATAAAGGAATTAAATAAGGCTGTTGAAGATAGAAGAAAGAATTAAGGAGGACCTTGATATGACGTTAACTTATTCTATCGAAAAAAAAAATATAATCTCTAAAGTTAAAACAGAGAAGCTAGTTAATTTTATTAAGGGTGTTTCAACTCCCCTATTAACAGTGCTCTTAAAACGGCTACCTAAAGTAAATGGATTCCGACCGGAAAAAGAAGTTGAGATGAAGATAAATAAATATTGTAAAAAGATACTTCGTTGGACTGAAAAAGACTGGGAACTCATGAAGGAGATATGGTTGGCATGGACACAATCAAATGAATCTTTTCGGCATGCTTTAAATTTCAAATCTAAAGTAGAACTAGTAAGGGAACTTGACTCCCATTACGAAGATAAAAATTTAAAAGACCTAGTGAGGAAACTAATTCAACAACGTGGTAGTGAGTTTTTAACACGTGAAGCGTTAAATACTTGGTTAGAATTCAGTCCTTTTTTGCCTGACTCAGAAGTTGAGGAACTTTTAGAACTAGCCCCTAGTCATGATGAATTAACACAAAGATTAAAGTTTAATACGTTCGACCAGCGCTTAAAACAAAATGAAACTGAAATAAAAAGCATAGGGCAACAAATTAAAGTAATAAACGATAACACTACGAAACAAGTAATAAAATTAACTAAGGAATATAGTGGGTTTAAAGAAGAAATAAATAAATTGGATATTAGAGTCAATGAATATAAGAATGTTGATACCTATGAAAGGAAACTTTCAGGACTAAAAAAAAATTTAGAAAGTAAGCTTGATGAATGCAAAAAACTAATATATGAGCTCGATAAAAACAGTACAGGAATTAATAGTCAAATAATCAGTCGAATTTCAGAAGTCGAGAGGATCTCTCAAATACAATTAGATTCCTTTAATACTAAGCTTATTGAAATGGCAGAAGAAATAGAAAGGCAAAGGGAGACCTATACCGAAGTATTAGAGCAACTCTTCCAAATGAAGACCGATTTGGAGAACACGTTCTCTAGTGTAGCGCATACAGCCGTCACAACTCAGCAGATTTCTAAAGATACGAATGGCTTAGAAGTTGTTCTTCTTCTCCAAAAGGACATTTCTGATCCGATTTTATTAACGGGGATTGAAGAGTCCGTTTCCAAGTTGGAAGAGAATCTTAAGAAAATAGGAATTATTTTGACTCATGCAAGAAAACTTTCAGTAGAACTTATTTCTGCGTTTATTTCGGGACAAATGGTTACCTTTTCGGGATCATTAGCAGTCACAGTAGCGGAGACAGTTGCAAAAACACTGGTATCAGATTCAATATACGTAATAAAAATCCCATTGGGGATGATGAGTCCAACTCCATTTGAATTGGCGTTTGAGAGCCTCATTCCAAATAAAAAGGCAGGCCCTATTGTTATATTAATTGAAGGGATAAATAGGTCTACATTTGAGGTTTATGGGGCAGCACTTCATAAATTTATTTCGGATAGAATACTCAGGATCAATACAAATCTACAAATTATAATTTTAGCAACAATAACTGAAGGCGCAGGTGCCTTACCTTTAAGCAAAGGGGTTATTGATATTGGTCCAATTTATAATACCGATGCGTTAAAATGGGGAGATAAGTTTGCGGTTACACCAGTACATGGCAAAATTAATCCAAATATTATTGATGAGGTTATGCAAGATTCATCTACTATGCTTTTAGATGAAGAAGGTCTAGGACTACCTAATTGGTCAAATAGCATTGCTATTGGAGTATTGTGGCGGAAAGCTGTGTTAAGCGCTGAACGAATAAGTTCTTTATTATGTGAACGGATGCACTATAAAACAGTCGGACTTAACACCACATTTGGGTGGTTGATACCAATGCTATATGTATGTAGAAAAAGCAAATTATCAGAGTTTCTGAGTGAGATTGAACTAGATGACCGTTCAAAGTTGTTAATTGAATTAATTGTAAATCAAGAGGAAATGATATGAGAGCAATAAATATAGAAGCCGGCATGGAGATCTTATTTCAATATCTTGGTCTTCCCCTAAAACCTGTATTAAAGAATAAAATGATTCAAAAATATATAGTTATTGCAGAATATTTGCGAATAACCCTTAACAAACTTTCATTGCATGAAAGAGATAAAGTGGAACCGGTCTATATTATGAAGTTGCTGAATGTTGTTAATGCTCAATTAGAAGGAATCTGGACGGAACTAAAGACAAGAAATTTGACAAAATATACTGAAGTAATTAAATCTGAAGAACACAATGATTCATCTGATTTAATGAAGTGGACATTATGGAACTTAGCCTTAATTGGAGATTGCACTTATGTTCGTAATGGGTTTTGGTTACCCTCTCCGGTAAGATTCGTTGAACTACCTAGATATCTTGGTGAAAGCTATGTTGCAGTAATTGGAACTCGCAGTACTAAAGAGATTAATTCAATATTACCCAAGGTCAAGGCGCGAGGATTAGGTAGAATATTAATGAAAGAGGATATCCCAGTAGATTTATTGTCAGATTCAAACTTATGGCAATTATATAATGATTGGGTAGGTTGGATACCGACAGACACTTTGGGTTGGGCACAAATAGAATGTAATTACGCTCAGAGATATGGTAGTACAAGTTTATCTTCTTTTGATAGGTTTGAGGTATTTCTTTCAGATAACTCTCTGCAGTATAAATCAAAGCGAATGTGGTTGAGTTACGATACCTTTGCATCCTTCGGAATATCCAAGGTCATGCTGTGCAGAACTTTATATAGACCTAGGTACTATTTTTTAGGTGTGTTTGAAAAAGGAATTCTCAAGAGAGAATTTGTAGTAAAGGATAAAGAGAAAATATTATGGTTAACAAACGGACTTCAATTATTACATAAGTCCAAAATCAGGGCTACATGGCACAAAAACGGGTTAAATCTAATTCATACTCCGACGTCTGTCGATAGGTTTTTATCTATTTTCTCTTACCGAGTTCCGTCAAAGTCAGGATATCCTAAGTATTATATACATCCTGAGTATAGAGAATATGTCAACTCCTTTTTAAAAAGTTTGGGTTATTCCATTATTTATAGAGAGGAAAAGTAAAATGACTTCAAACGATTCGTTGGGCGTATTTGGGATGTCGAAAGCGCTTCATGATTCTTTAAGATTATACCTTGAATCAACTTATCATATTAGAAATCTATCACTAATAAATGAGCGAAGAGAACTCTTGCAAACGATCGGATATATCCATCAAGAGCCGTTTGTTGAATCAACGCCTAGTTATGAATTGGGATGTGCATATACTGAGTTGGATATTCCCAAGCCAGCAAAGGATACTCTTACTAGGCTTTCAAAAGTTTCTCCAAGTGTGGGGGTATTTCCGAAACCTTACAAACATCAGTCAGAAGCTTTAGAGGCATTTCTCGGTAATGGGGAGGATATTATTGTAGCAACAGGTACTGGATCTGGTAAGACGGAAAGTTTTTTAATGCCGATTATTGGGGAGCTTTCGATTGAAGCTTATGATAGACAGGATACTGCCAATATGTTCGGTTGCCGAGCAATCTTATTATACCCAATGAACGCATTAGTTAATGACCAACTCGGAAGAATTAGACGATTATTTGGTAACGAGAGGTCTTCGGAAATTCTAAAAGGTTCCCGCAATCGTCCAATCAGGTTTGGATCGTATACATCACGAACCCCGTATCCAGGGGAATTTGGTAATTCAAAAAACAATACTCATATAGCCCCCCTCTTTGAAGATTTCTATTTGAAGCAAGTAAGCGACTCTAAGATGGTTTCAATCTTTGAAGAAAAAGGGAAATGGCCGAGTAAGGATTTGGTTAATTTCTTTGCTAAAGAACAGGAGGAGCAAGCAGTATATCAATCTGGGGTGAAATCGGGTAAAAACTATATTAAACGGAATTGGCATAAAAGATTAAAAACTCAGCCTTCAGATAGGGAATTATTAACCAGACACGAGATGCACCAATCATGCCCCGACATACTTATTACTAACTATTCGATGCTTGAGTATATGTTAATTAGGCCTATTGAGCGTCCTATTTTTAATCAGACAAAAGCATGGTTAGAAAGTAATGTCGACAATAAATTAATTCTTGTACTGGATGAAGCACATATGTATCGAGGCACTGGTGGTGCTGAAGTCGCTCTTTTAATTAGAAGGTTAATGGCCCGCTTAGGAATAGGTAGAGATAGATTAAAATGTATCCTAACAAGTGCAAGTTTGGGAGAGGGCAAAGAGGCAGAGATTGCAACGAAAAGGTTTGCTGCTGAACTTACAGGCCTTAGTGATTTTTCTAAAATAAAGCTGGTGAAGGGGGTAAAAGAAAAAAGAAGTGGCGCATCTCCTGGTACTACCTTTGAAGCTGAGGCCTTGGCTAAGGTGGACCTCACTAGTTTTCAAAATGCAGCTGTAGATCCCGGATTAGCTTTAAGTCAAATTGAGAAGTTGGGAGTAACTCTTGGTTGGAGTAATATACCTAAGAGCATCGATGAACTTCCCAATTATATTTATAATCATCTGGAAAATTGGGGACCAGCAGAAATGATGGTAATCACTCTTAGCGGCAGGGCTGTGCCTTTAAAGGAAATAAGTATTTCTTTATTTCCCAATGTTTCTCTAAGAACCGCTAACTCGGCAACCGAGGTTTTGATTGCATTAGGAGCTTATGCCAAAAGGGCAACGGATAATCGGGTATTTTTGCCAACAAGGTTGCATCTCTTCTACAGGGGCTTACCTGGTTTATATGCATGTATAAATCCTTATTGTACAGAACGGCTTTCAGAAGAAGAAAACGAGCAGTATATATTAGGACGTTTATATACGACCCCTCGACTGCATTGTAACTGTAATAAAAAGGGACGTGTATATGAACTGTTAACTCATAGAGACTGTGGGGCAGCATTCATTCGAGGGTATATTCGGGGAGGAACCGATAACTTTTTACTTAATGAACCGACTACTGAAGTAGGAATAGAGGATGACGAACCTCATCACCTGAGGGAGATCCAATTATTAGTTGATGGAGAGCCTCACCGTGATGCAATGGCTAATTGTGTACCTTCTTGGCTTGATGTCACTACGGGTCATCTAATGAGAGAAGAGCCTAAAGATTTTAATGGATTTATTAAGGTCTACAGACCTGTTTCGAAATTAGATTCCAATGAACATGTATATAAATCATGTCCTATCTGTCTAAAAAAGTGGCGTGGTCGGAGTAAAATAATGGATCTGGTTACAAAGGGTGAAGCTCCGTTTGCGAATTTAGTAAAATCCCAACTTCTTTTACAACCTCCTAGATTGGCTGAGACCGTTGAAAATCCTAATGGGGGGAGGAAGGTACTACTATTCTCTGACGGCCGGCAGAAAGCAGCCAGGCTGGCAAGGGACATTCCTCGAGAAGTTGAATGGGATACGTTTAGACAAGTAATTGCTTTAGCAGTTGTTAAATATAATAAAATCAAGAACAGAAACCCAAAGTTAAACTCGCTGCTCTATGCATCGTTTATTTCTGTTGTCGCTGAATTTAATTTACAGTTTTTTGATGGAGATGATCGTAGAAGACTTACAAGTGATGTTAGGGAATTTCAATCTGATTATGAGGGATCTCTTGAAGAGGCATTAGAAAATGATTGGCAGCCACTTCCTAGCCCAAGTTATTATAAAGCTTTGTTACGTCAAATATGCAATAGGGAATATTCATTACAATCTGCTTTATTGGGATATGTAAGAGCTGCTCAGCCCAAAAATATTTATAGAGACATAAATACAATATCTACTGATATTCCGAGTGATGCAGTAGACGCCATTATATATGGTTTTCTAAACAGCTTACTAGAAGAATATGCTTTTGGTACTGAAAGTTTGATTTCATCTTCGGTACGGCGAGAAGCAGCAGGATATCCCCAGAAAAGCTGGGTAGGTGACGGGAAACTAAGTGAAACAATTATACGGTTATTGGTAGATAAATACGGATGTTGTGAATTCCAAATAGACTCCATACAAGATATTTTAAGAAGGCGACTCTGTGATTCCGATGGTAATGCTTTTTCAGTCAAAAATGATGCTGTAGTACTTGCGATAGACACTGAATCACCTTGGTATTCGTGTAATCTGTGCACCCAAATTCATCCAGTGGCTATTGGGAACTGCTGTGTTAATTGCGGAAGTGCCGACATAGAGATAATAGACCCTAATACTAATAAGTATATTCAATCCAGGAAGGGTTATTTAAGAAACCCGGTCGTTGAAGCTCTTTTTAATGGTAGACGCCCCCAACATGTTACAGCTGAAGAGCATACGGCCCAGTTATCAAATAGGGACGCGGGGATTGTCTTTGCAACAACAGAAAAATATGAACTTCGTTTTCAAGATGTTTTAATAGATGTCGAAAATGGCCCTGTTGACATTTTGAGTTGCACAACAACAATGGAAGTTGGAATTGATATTGGCTCTTTAGTTGCTGTAGGTCTGAGAAATGTACCTCCTCAACGTGAAAATTATCAACAAAGGGCTGGGCGAGCAGGACGTAGGGGGTCTGCAGTTTCCACAGTAATTACTTTTGCTCAAGGGGGTCCCCATGATAGTTACTATTTCCATAACCCAGAGGAAATCGTTGCTGGTACACCAAGACAACCTATGATTAAAACAAATAATGAAAAAATTGCTCGAAGACATGTGCATGCTTTTCTCTTTCAAACTTTTTTTCATCATTTAATAGACGAAGGTGTAAAGTTTGAAAGCAGCAGGAGTCTGTTCTCAACACTTGGAGCTACATCTGATTTCTTTAGTAAGAATGAAAATAATCCATTTAGATTGTCATCATTCAAAACCTGGATAAATGATCAATTGCTTAGGAATAAGGACGGCCTATTAGAGTCTTTGGTGAAATGGATTCCTGAAGGTATCTCGAATGATAATACTAGCTGGGTACTAGAGGTAACAAAAGAATTGGTAGACATTTTAGAAATCAAGTCGCTTTCTTTTGACTCAAATCTAAAAACTGTAGTATCCGAGGATAGTGACGATAATGAGGACATTGACGAATCTAACAATGATTCTAAGGATGAGTTACTAGCCTACCTTTTTGATGAGGGGCTTTTGCCTAGTTACGCATTTCCAACGAATTTATGTAGTTTTATCATTGAAGAAAGGCTAAAGAGGAAAGGTGGTTTCAAGGTTCTTGTAAAAGAGAGGCCACAGCAATCTATAGATAAAGCACTAAGTGAATTTGCACCTGGCCGACAGATAGTTGTCGATAAAACTACTTATCGTTCAGGTGGTATAACAGCAAATAATGCACACGTAACAGATCCAGACAGGGCTGCTCCGTTATTTAGAAGAAATATACGCCCCTATGTCACCTGTGAAAAGTGTACTTTCGTACAAGACATAATTTCTGACCAAAGGATCCTAACTAGTTGTCCAATTTGTAATTCTAAGTTAATCAAATCAGAAATGCTAATTCCGGAAGTGTTTCACCCTGAAGAAGGAAGAGCAATTATTGAAGGCGATCAAGAACAGGATTATACCTACGCGACGTCTGCTCAATTCCCAGTTCCTCTTGCTGAAGACGATCTAACAGATTGGGGTGAATTGGGTAGAAATATTAAGTTCACATATGCAAAAGATCGGCGCTTAGTTATGGTAAACAAAGGGGATGATGAAACCAATGATGGTTTCTCGGTCTGTGTTAAATGTGGGGCCGCATCGGTATTCAATAGCGAGAAGCCTAGAAAGGGTCCGCATCATCGTCCCTATGAGGTTGAGCCACGTGAGGGAATCAATGTTACACCTAAGTGCGATGGCCACTTTAAGAAAGTTGTATTAGGTCATCAATTTCAAACCGACTTATTATTACTGAGGGTACAAATTGATTCACCATTAGTTAGGGATGCAAACTCTAGATTAACGTTAAGTATCTTACACGATGGTCTCAGAACCATTTCTGAAGCTTTATTGTTAGCCTCAAGTAAACAGTTGGATATCGACCCAACTGAATTTCAAGCGGGCTATCGGTTAATTGAAGCTGGGTCCGATAACAAGCCGTTACGTGCAGATATTTATCTTTTTGATACATTATCGGGCGGAGCTGGTTATGCAGAACAAGCAGGCCAACAACTTGAGTTTATAATTAACAGTACATTGGATCTTTTAGAGCATTGTCCGAGTAATTGTGATCGATCTTGTACAAATTGTATGAGGCATTACAAAAATCAGTATTGGCATTCCAATTTAGATCGCTTTATAGGTGCAGCGCTTTTAAAACATTTATTCAATGGTGACGTTCCAAAAATAGAAACGGCAAAAGAGCAGTCAGAAAAACTGATTACATTAAAACGCTTATTAGAATTAGACGGGTATAAAGTGACAACAATTGAAGATGGAATTCCTCTAACAATATATGGACAAAAGCAGAAAATAGCTGTAGGTACCTATCATTCGTTATTCGATTCTAAAAATATTAGAGACTATCATCCGTTATTAGCCCATTCAAATGGATTAAAGGTGTTTGTTGAAAATGAATACCTATTGACCAGGAATCTGCCGTTGGTGTACAACAAGATTAAGAGTATGCTTGAAGCATAAATGTGGACACCACCTGCCCTCCAGTATGGTGGTGTCCATTAATCTTTTTATTTGTCTTTTAAGACTAGATTGGATGGGGATAAAGTTGCCTTCTTCACGAGTAAAAATAACAAAAAAGAAAATGAAGGATACATTATTCGAATCCCTAGAAGAGCAAGGTTATTTAATTCTTGGTGATCAAATTCGACCTCCTGTATTAACATCAAAAGAGGACATTAGAAGACTACATCATCAGCAAAAGCGAACTCGTCATATGGAGGATATTAAACTTTTTAAAGAGTATGGGAAATATCTTATTAATGCCTACTTTGCAAACGGAGTAGAGATTGACCCGGAAAAATTTAGACCTGAGCTTATACCAGTATCCTCAAACGACTGGACAGGAAGACTCTTTAGAATAGCAACTTTACTTTGGAGTGTCCCTGTGAGTAAGGGTTATGGAAGAAGAATGAGATTTTTAGTCATGGATAGGAGTAACGGAAAGCTTGCGGGGATAATAGCTCTAGGAGACCCTGTTTTTAATTTAAAAGTACGTGATGACTATATTGGGTGGAATGCTCAGGACCGTAAAGAACGACTATTCAATGTAATGGATGCCTATGTATTAGGTGCCATTCCTCCATATAACCAACTGCTTGTTGGAAAATATTTAGCAGGGGTTTTAAGTACAAATGAGGTAAGGGGCTATTTTGGAGGTAAATATAAAGATAAGCAGACCATTATTCAAGGGAAGAGCAAGCCGGCTGATTTAGTCTTAATCACCACAACTTCGGCTCTAGGAAAATCATCTGTTTACAATCGAGTATATTTTGATAAAGGAGAAAGTCGGAGACTCCTATTGAAGAAAATTGGGTTTACAGCTGGGTTTGGACATTTTCATGTCTCAGAGGAAGTGTTTAGATTAATGCGTCAATTTTTATCTGAACGAGACGAAAAGTATGCTGACGGGCATGAATTTGGTAATGGGCCAAATTGGAGAATGAGAGTTATAAAAAAAACTATGGAGATTTTAGGATATTCTAGGACACCAGTCCTTCAACATGGAATTAAAAGAGAAGTGTTCATCTCTCCACTTGCTACTAATTTTAAGGAATATTTAAAAGGCGAAACATCAAAACCAGAGTTTTTGTTTCTCCCCTTCCAAGAGTACACGGAATACTTTAAAACAAGGTTTTTAATTCCCAGATTTCATAGAAGGCCAGAGATACGGCTTCATTTAGCACAAGACTTATATTTAAATTTATTAAATGATTTCGATCGAGTGTAAGTTACATGAGGAGTAGAAACAGTGGATTTCAAAGGGGGATTTGGTTATATAAACTGAGTATAACCACAGTTTGGAAGTGGTAGTCTATCGTTTTATCAGTTGTGAATGATTGGTTTTATAAATTACTGATATGACGACTAGTGACTGCGCTGCTCCCTCGTGAGCTTTGCCGGCTGTCTTGGAGGATGGTCTATGTCAAGTTTGATAAACAATGCGCTTGATAAGTTCGACCAATATGCTGATGGTTGAACAAGGGGATTTAGAGTTTGCAGATCTCATCAATGGCATTTATTCAGGCAAAGCTCGCCGGTACCCTTCATAGGCTTTTGGCTTTATCCCATGGCTGTGTTCTATCGTCTATCCTTTAATTCATCTTAATTGCTGCTTTGGGGCTAAGCTACTATTCCCGTATTGGCGTCAAGATAAATTTAGAAGGGGGTAACTAATAAAATTAAAAGTAACTATTCCTAATTAATAAATTGTGCCAAAAACCTATCACTATCCCGGAGGACAAAGCATGTCACTTCCAGTCGAACTTTCTTCTATTTTTCGTTCAAAGCAAAAGTCCTATAAAATGGTGCTTGTGTTTGCAATGATTGAGACCTGGCAGGAAACACACGACAAAATGCTCAAACTTGATGATGTGGCGAGACGGTTCCTGACCTATTACCAATATAGAGAGACTCAAAATCTTGTTGTGGACTCACCACCGCCGAAGGTTACAGATCGGTGGGAGTTCATGAGTATTCCACAAGTAAAATCCTTACTCGAAACTCCAATAGAAGCGCTTCGTTCGGTTGTTGTTAAACAATCGGAGGGGGCCTTTTTGACATTTGCGGATTCAGTATGGTCGCAGGGGGAAGAATTGTTGTCTGAGCTTCAGGATTATGCAAATCGAGAATTAGACTTGTATCATAGTCAGCTTGGATCTAAGCAAGGATTTAACTTCTCTCTTAAAGAAAGCCTAGATCATATTCTACATACATATCATGGGGCTAAGTCTGAACCCTTTGCTAATCATCCATTAGGTGCTCTATTCAGAAGAAAACTACCAGAACAGCTTCGATCGCTTCCTTTTGTTTCTGAGCACATTCGAATTCAAGGATCGGTGGGGAAGGGGAATTGGGCGGGGGTGCCATGGATAGCACTCATGGATACGCGAATTACGAAGTCAACACAGTACGGGGAATATGTTGTTTATCTATTTGCGGAGGACATGAGCGCGGTTTACTTGACTTTTAACCAGGGAGTCACGAAGCCAAAAACTGATCTAGGAAAAAGGGAAGGTTATGCTTTCTTAGAACAAAAGGTGATTGAACTAAGAGAAAGCCTGGATTTTGAGGGTTTTTCTACAGATGAGAATATCCATCTCACTTCAGCCGGTTTGGGTCGTGATTACCAAGTATCTACTGCCGCTTATAAGCGGTATGATGCTTCTAATATTCCAAGCGACGATCAATTAATTGCAGATTTAGAGCAACTGATGACGACTTATCAAGAGTACGTCGATCGGAAGCTTCAAACAGATCAGGCAGATGATCCAGAATATCCTGTGGAAACGGTGGAAGAGATAATGGATGATGAGGTAGTTCGCGAGCGTCTTGATAGTATCAAAACGTACATTAAACATAAAGGTTTCGCATACCCACCCGGATTAATCGAAAACTTCTACCTCTCCCTCAAAACCAAACCCTTCGTTATCCTGGCAGGCGTGTCGGGAACGGGGAAAACGAAGCTGATCAAGCTTTTTGCTGAGGCGATGGGAGCCACTGCGCAGAATGGTCAGTTTACGTTGATCCCTGTCCGTCCAGACTGGAGCGATCCATCCGACCTGATCGGCTATAGTGATTTGTCGGGCAAATTCCGTCCAGGTCGCGTTACCGAAGTGTTGTTGGAGGCATCCCAAAACCCGAGCAAACCCTACTTCATTTGCCTTGATGAAATGAACTTGGCTCGAGTGGAGCACTACTTCAGCGATATGCTCAGTATTCTGGAGACACAGGAATGGAAGGATGGTCGTATTACAACTGCTCCAATCATTCACGGCAATTCACTTGTGCAGGATGAGGATCAGGCGGTGTATGGCAATTTGTCGATTCCTGAAAATGTGTATTTGATCGGAACGGTCAATATGGACGAGACGACACATCCTTTTAGCAAAAAGGTGCTTGACCGGGCGAATACGATAGAATTTAATGATATCTTTTTAGCTCAATTTCCTGATGAGGACCCGGGTTCAGAGCTAGGTCCAGAGCCTACTTCAAATCAGTTCCTAAGAAGCGACTATCTTCAGCTTGTCGATGCCTATCATGCCGAATCGAAAGCACTCATCACGAAGACAACGGATGTACTAGTGCAAATCAATCGTATTCTAGAGGAGATCCATGCCCATGTCGGGTTTCGGATTCGGGATGCGGTATGCTTTTATATGCTCTATAATGAGCGGTTCGGGTTATTTTCAGAAGAAGAGGCGTTTGATCATCAGTTGCTTCAAAAAATACTGCCACGCATTCAAGGCAGCAGCACATCCATCCGGAGGGTTCTCCTGAATTTGATGCGGGAGTGTGTGGGCTCCTCTTTTGTCGTCAACGACTATATGGACGATGCAGCTTTATTGTTCGAGGGCCGCAAGCTCAGTGATCTGTTAAATCAGGCCAAGTATCCGCTGAGTGCAAGGAAAATCGCTTCGATGTTACGGAGGCTTGAAGAAGATGGATTCACCTCTTACTGGTTATCGTAATGCACCGGTTGAGCTGCTGCGAATCGAGAGCAATCTTTTTAATCTATATATTCAAGGGAAGCCGTTTCATCCGACCGTTGAGACTTTGCAGCTCCATCGTCAGGAGGGTGATGTCTGGGCGGATGCCCATTTTCATGTGGAGGTCCCCACTTCTAGGGTAGAGATTCGTTCGGTTCAAGTGTTTTCTCACCAGACAATGGGCCTCCAAGCATGGAATCCTGGTGATCAGGCAGAGCCCTTGTTTTATGAAACGCAAAGCTATGAACTCGTCGTGGAGAAGAAGCAGGATCTACCGATTGTCTTTTTTCATGAGAATCTTCACCTTCGGCAGGCTGTTAAACCCTTGGGCAGTAGGATTTTGTCGGGTGTGCTTAACTTTCAAAATGAAGTAGGCTTGACGGAACTTGAGCTTCGCCTGCATGGGGAGGTAATCTTTAAGCTCCAACTGGAAGTGTTTCCGTCAAAAATGGACTACAAGCACGATTACGAAGTGATTTTGCGGGAGGTTAATGAGCAGATCTATAATCTGTCTTTTGACTTTCTTCGCAAGACGTTTCACTTAACGGGATTGAGAGAGACTCGGTATCAGAGTGTGACGGAGTTTTTTACGATATTGCAGCAGGTTTTTGGGCAGCTAACCCAAGGTATTGAACGCATCAAAAATGCACCCCATTACAAAATGCGACGCGAATCTCATCTTGTGGAGGCGTCGAGGGCGAAGCGGGTAGGGAAGGAAAATATTGCTTTTTTGCGCAAAAGGCCGGAGCTTTTTGTTCCGGGGCTGCAGCAACCTACCCATGTGCTTGAAACCAGACGATATATGGACTTTGATACGGCGGAAAATCGGTTTATTCGCTGGGCATTGCTACGCATCACCTCGAAGTTAAAGGAACTCAGAACAAACGTAGCGAAGAAGGGGAGTCCAGATCCCGTATTACTAAAAAAAGTTGACGTGATGAGTTCGCAGTTACAGCGGCTGTTGCAGCAGGACTTTTTACAAGTGGGGGATATGAGGCAGGTTTCGTTGACGCTCGTCTTGCAGATGGCTCCGGGGTATCGGGAGGTATATCGGATTTATCTTTTGCTGATGAAGGGCCTATCCATTCAAGGGGATTTGTTCCGGTTATCGATGAAGGACTTGGCGCAGCTGTATGAGTACTGGTGTTTCCTGAAAATCCACGAGTTAATGCAGCGAAAATATGAGCTGGTTAGCCAGGATTTGATTAAGGTGAATCGTAATGGTCTTTTTGTGACGCTGGAGCGTGGGCAAAAGGCGAAGATGGTTTATCGAAATCCGCGGAATGGCGAGGTCTTTACTCTCTACTATAATTCCTTGCCTAAGGAAGACACCACTTCTACGTTGGCGCAGAGACCGGATAATGTGCTGACGTTGAAAAAGAATGACGCGGCGATCGAGTATAAATATATTTTTGATGCAAAATACCGCTTAAATCCAGCTTATGAAGGGACACCTTACTGGAGGAAGTATCAACAGCCTGGGCCAGAGGAAGAGGATATTAACACGATGCATCGGTATCGGGATGCGATTGTGTACAAAGATCAGCGGAACGGGGAGTTCGAGCGGAGTATGTTTGGGGCGTATGTGCTTTTTCCGTATCCGGATGAGGTGAAATTTAGGGAGCATCCTTTTTATAAAAGCATTCAGCTAGTTAACATCGGGGCGATTCCGTTTCTGCCGAATGCTACAAATCTCATGGAGCAACTTCTTGACGAGATGATCCAAGACAGCCCGGAAAAAGCCTACGAACGTTCCACCCGCCCCCGCGGAACGATGGAGTATTATTACAACAAGTTTGCCGGCAAAAATGTTCTTGTCGGTTCACTAAGGGGGCCATCCCAACTGGACATGGCTTTGACGCATCGTTTCTACCATATGCCGCTTAAGAATATCGCAGACCACAAGCTCCTTACCCAAATCGAATACATCGCGATGTGTCAGTCGCGCAAAAAGTTCCAAGGACAAGGGGACACGGGGATTCAATGGTTCGGCCGCGTTCAGGATTGGAAGGTAGTTCGGAGACGGGAGATCACGGAGCGACCCGCTCGCCCCGGAACAGAAGAGGAGCTTTATGTTAAATTTACGATTGAACGTTGGGATCGTCGGGACAAGCCCATTGCTCTAGGAGGGCAAGGGATTTATACATGTCTGTATACGAGCAAGTACATGTTTGATCGGGCTAGCGAAATTGCGGAGTTGAAGCTGGAGAATGAAGAAGACCTGAGAAAATGGCGCGAAGCTCGCAGAGTCGGCAAGGTCAAAGTGCGGCTCGATCATGAGGATGTGGATTTGGCGGAGTCGGTGGTGGAGATTCGGGTGGAGGAGTAGGGGCTCGGCACTTTTTTAAAAGTGATCGCTAGAAATTCCTGTAATGAAAAGGTATAATATGGATTGGAAGCGAGCATAAATAATACTCCTATTTTCTTCGTATGCTCCCATGGAGGAATGGTATGCCGAAATATGTTGAAAAGGGAATGAAGTAGAATGAAAAAGGTTCTCGCAGGAATATTCACTGCATTGATTTTAACAATTACCGCTTCACCTACATATGCGGCAGACCTGCAAATAAAAGTTGACGGTGTTACGATTTCCTCCGATGTGAAGCCCGAAATTAAGAACAATCGAACAATGGTGCCTCTCCGAGTAATCAGTGAAAATTTGGGGGCTAGGGTCAACTGGTCGGATTCGAAAATCGTGCTCACAAAAAGTAAGGTGAAGTTAATCTTGCAACTGAATAGCAATACAGCAGTGAAAAACGGTGAAACGGTGCCACTGGATGCCAAACCATATTTAAAAAATCATCGTACGATGGTTCCACTTCGTTTTATTGCAGAAGTGTTTGGCTGCATGGTCAGTCACAGTAACTCTGCAGTAACTATCGAAACCAAGCCTTTAGTCATTGATGGTGTAAAAGTAAAAACATTGCAACAAGAATTATACATGACTATGGGCGGCATAGTAAATCATATCAATGGAAATGCCTATAATGAAGCAATATATAATCTTTTTGTAGAAAACAAAGGAAAGAAGGTCGAAGAACCTGCTGTTTACTCCTCGCATGCAGGTCACCTCGCACCTGGCGACTACTATAAAGCTGGACAGTATGACTTTTTAGACCAAGAAGGGAATAGCATAAAACGTTTTGACATTTATACTAAAGTTCGATCAATGGATGATGTGGACCAGGTTCGCGAGGTTTTAATTTATGAAGCGAATGTAAACCAATGGTATATGTTTAACGACAAAGCACATCGAGAAATTCTAGAGTTTATTGATACAGCCTCAAATAACGGCTTTCTGACTGAGATCAGCAATAATGTTCCATAAAGGGGACGACAGCTTAATAACCCAAGAAAACGAGGCCGCCAAGAACATGGCCTCTCCACGATCCCCTAAAATCAACAAAGGATGGTCTTTAGATTATTGAAGACCATCCTTTATCCACTTGCAAAAACCGCTCACTGAGCGGTTTTTGCTTTTTCATCTGGTATTACTTGTACCATGTCTTCAAAATGAAGTGAATTGAAGATGAATAAACTCATTGGATGGCATGTTGAGATAACCGTATATGACTCTTTAAAAATAGGTTCGGAAGTGGTTGTAAAATCGGTTTTCATTATCTCTTTATATTAGTGATAACACGTTAAAAAGGGTTATCAAAAACTAATTGAGAGGAATGGTTGACTATGGCATTTAATACTGAGTATGCAAAGCTTGTAAGAATCAAAACTGATAATCTTAACGACAGAGGGTTCAAAGCAAAAATAAAATTACCAAACAGTAAAACCTTGCCAAGAGCGTATGACTATATTAATTTCTATGTGGGTATTAATGGTTATGAATGTGGAATATCTATTGCAGACCGAACTGAGTTTAAACCTAATGGTGCATGGAAATGGCGCATTTTTGCGAATGGAGAAGGTAATACAAAAAAAGGAGAAAAAAGTGGAGATTTTTTTAATGACGGTGATATTGTCACACTTTCAATCGAACTAAACGAACAGAATAAGGTTGTATACAAGGTCAATGATGCGGTTTTTAGAAGTTTCGATGAAACAGTCACTAATGTTGTTAACTCTGCACGATTAGTCATTGCTACTAATCAAGATACGGGATATACCCCACCACTAAAACAATGGAGTGTTTTCCATGACCAGGTGAGAGCTTATGAAATGAAATATAAAAATAGCTCAAATAATTGGGTTGCCTTTACCATGGGGAATAAAGTACAGACAGAAGAGTGGCCTCTAGGTGTAGCCACACCTGACAGGAGAAAGTATATTTTGGATAAGACATGGATTGGTAACGCTGATGTGTATGCGTCTTTGAAAAATTTATAAATAAAAAATTCAATAAAAGTCTCCCAGTTTTTTTGGGGAGACTTTTTTAGCAATGGAGGGGTAGTAATATCTTGCAGAAAAAGGTATAATATGGGTTGCCAGTGAACAAATGAAATACTACAACTTCTTCGTTAAGCTCCCATGGAAGAGCGGTACGGCAAAATATAATAAAAGGAGTGAAGTAATTGAAAAAGCTTCTCGCAGGAATATTCACTGCATTGATTTTATCGATTACCGCATTACCTACATATGCGGCAGACATGAAGATAAAAGTTGAAGGTGTTACTATTTCCTCCGATGTGAAGCCTGAATTTAAAGACAATCGAACAATGGTACCTCTGCGAGTGATCAGTGAGAATTTGGGAGCTAGGGTCAACTGGTCAGATTCAGAAATCGTGCTCAAAAGAAGTAATGTAAATGTAGTCTTGAAATTGAATAGTAATACAGCAATGAAAAATGGTAAAAAGGTGCCGCTTGATGCCAAACCATATCTTAAGAAAAAGCACGTGATGGTTCCACTTCGTTTTATTGCAGAGATGTTTGGCTCCAATGTCGGGTATAGCAATTTTGTAGTTACTGTCGAAAACAAGCCATTAGTCATTGATGGTGTAAAAGTGAAAACATTGCAACAAGAAGTACACATGACTATGGGCGGCATAGTAAATCATATCAATGGAAATGCCTATAATGAAGCAATATATCATGTTTTTGTAGAAAACAAAGGAAAAAAGGTCGAAGAACCTTCTAATTACTCCTGGAATCTTAATTACCTCACAACTGGCGACTACTATAAAGCTGGACAATATGACTTTTTAGACCAAGAAGGGAATAGCATAAAGCGTTTTGACATTTATACTAAAGTTCAAACATTTGATGAGGACCAGGATCCCGAGGCTTTAATTTATGAAGCGAATGTAAACCAATGGTATATGTTTAACTACAAAGCACATCGAGAAATTCAACAGTTAATTGATACAGCCTCAAATAACGGTTTTCTGACCGAGATCAGCAATAATGTTCCATAAAGGGGACGACAGCTTAATAACCCAAGAAAACGAGGCCGCCAAGAACATGGCTTCTCCACGATCCCCTAAAACCGACAAAGGATGGTCTTTAGATTATTGAAGACCATCCTTTATCCACATCACGACAAATGTATGGTAAATACAAAGTCCAGACTTTCGTTGTTTGATTCAACTTAAACGTGTCCCATTAGTGCAACAAAGGCCGCTCGATCTCCCCCCTTTTCAAAGCCAATTACCCGAACATCGCCAAAAGGCTAGTGAGGCGCATCCAACCCGAGAGTTTTCATTATTCTACTACTGTCAATTTTGGGTAGAAAATTAAAGATAGAAGGGGCTGATGATTCGGTCCCATTGAACTATAAAACGGGATCGTGATTTCTAGTGTTCATCTCTTTTAATTTAGCTCAAGTCTTTGGCCAGCTCCTGAAGCTGGCTTATTTTTGTTTGAATCGAACGGATAGTTTTTTTCTCAAGGATTATACGTGTCATACAGCCCGGCCACACATCGAATCTTAGCGATCGACGAACCCAATACTTCGCCGCTCACCAAATCAATTGCCACCACGAATGTCCTACCTTCAGCACTAGCATAGAAATTATATATGCTATACAACAAGTATATATAATGTAAAAATATTGTTTTTGTTACCCCTAACATTTGGTGCTTTTTCATTATTTCTATGCTGGGGAATGGTAAATCTATAGATAAAAACAGAACATTTGTTCCTTTGATGGAAAATGGTTGTAAAAATGTGTTTTTATATCTCTTTATAGTGTAGGAATGATCTCTTAAAAAGGGGGTCTAAATACTATAATGAATGATCAAGCAAACCGTAGATTTATTAAGTACATGGCCAATTTAATTCATTACAACTCTATTAACTATGACAAAAAGAGGCGATTGAAAGCCAGTAGATTTATTTTGACACTGGATAACAATGAAAAAAATCTTGGATCCGAATTAATGGCTGTATTTGATTCTGAGCCTGCTTCTGAGCCTGCTTCAGCAAACTTAAAATATCACATAACTGATCCCTTCCTATATCAAGCTTATGAGAAACTACCTAAAAATCAACAGCTAATCTTGTCGTATGCATATGTTCAAAAGTTGAATGATAGGGAAATAGCCCAACTCATGCATGTATCCCAACAAAATATTTCAAAGCATCGCTTAAATGCTCTATCGAAATTACGTCAAGAGTTGAATGGAGTGAAAAAAAATGAATGAAATAGACCTTCCAACACTTATTGCTAATTTGGGCTTTCCCATAGCTATTACATCATTCTTATTAATCCGATTTGAAAGAAAAATATCCGATTTATGTCAGGCGATTAATGACTTGAAGAATGAAATTCAAAAAAAATGAAAGGGTGAAGGTGTCCATGATGACCAAGTTGTTAATGAGAGCGCAGCAATTGCATGATCCCGATGCAACAATGCAGATTCTTGATTTCTTTACCCCAAAAATAAAGGCAGAGCTTTATCAAGTGCCAACCGAACACCGAGAAGATTTACAGCAAGATCTCTATGTAAAAATGATTGAAGTCATTCAACGGTTTGATATTAGTGACTGAATTAAAAAATTCCCTCTCTACTAATAATTCCTTGCCTAAGGGAGTCACCACTTCTACGTTGGCGCAGAGACCGGATAATGTGATGACGTTAAAATAAATGACGGGGTGATTGAAGAAATATAGTCTTGATGCAAAATACCGCGTAAATCAAGCCCTTGAAGGCACTCCTTAGTGGATGAAACACAAGCAGCCCGGTCAGAGGAAGAGGATATCGAGACGATGTATCTGTATCAGACCCACCCTAATTATAGCGAATATCAGCAGTTACTAAAAGGCACCCACGAGGTGCCTTCTTTGCTAGCCCCAAACTATACGCGACACGTACTAACTGCTAATTTACATCTGCTCGATTTTCTTTTCGAGGCCAACTTCACCCACTCTCAAATATCATTTCATGGTTCCCATTGTATATTTGAACAGATGACCTCCCTATTGATGCCTCACCATAGTCTCCAGAAATGATGTAGTTTCTTTTTAACTTTTCCATGTCTAGTCGATGCCATTTTTCTTGATTGAAAGTTACATAAATATAGGTGCCTTCGCTGAGTAGATTATCATCATTGATCTGAACCATTAGCATAGGGAAACCTGTTCGGGATCCATAAACTTGGACAGGTTTGCTTGGATCCACACTATTCTTGATATTGATACCGTATTCTAACCTCTCATTAATAACCCTTACTACATAAGCTCCGATTTTTTGGCGTTGCCTGTAGGATACAAATGCAAAGGGTTCTTCAAGATCGTTATTTTTTACTACATCAAGTACTTCAATATTTTCTTTTTCTCTTAGCTGCTCAATATGGAGGTCCATTATTTTGCTATAGGTTTCTCTTTGTAATAGTAAAAATATAGCGGAGAGTGATACGAGAAGCATTATTATGAATCCTAACAGGTACCATTTCTTTTTAAACATTTTCATTACATCACCCTCGCTTACACCCATTTCTAATATATCCCAATCGTAATTCTATCAGGTTCCTAAGTAAAGTATGAAAGCGCTGGCTCGGGCTGTTAATGCAACTTCAACATGCAGTAACACGTCTAAGGTACAATAAAACGGTGAGGTGATCACTAATATGAAAAAGATACTTTTAACCTTGCTCTGTCTCTCTATAATTTTGCCTTTTAGTCAGCTTAAGGAGGCCTCCGCTTCGGCTCTGCCTTCCAAGTCCGCAGTTTACCTCAAGGCCGGCAAGTTCTTCATCCTGTACACAAAACCGGCAGCGCCGTTTATGGATAAGAACCAGCGTCTACTGGTTCCACTCCGTATTTTCGAGGAGTTGTTCGGCGGAAAGGTGGCTTATTCTACCACCTCCAAGACAGCTCAACTCGAGTGGCTGGACCACCAGTTTCAGTTCACTGTCGGATCTAACAAAGCAGAGATGGATGGACAAACCGTGGTTATGGACACTGAACCTGTACTGAAGAGTGGGGCCGTGTTTTTGCCGATTCGTATTTTTCTGGACCGTGCGGACTTAAAGAGTCATTGGGATAAGAAGTTGCAGGTGTTGGTGTTGGATGATGAGAAGATCCTCACCGGGCAGCCATTCAAAAACTTTGACGGAAACGATTTGTACAGCAACAGCCAGGACGGAGCCTTTCGCATCGACAGCTATACGATCACTTCCAAAAGTAACAGCACTTTCCGGCTCACCATTAACGCGGCGAACGTAACTGGGCACGCCTTGCCCAAAGGAAAGTCTGACATCCACCCCCTGGTTTCTTACGAAAAAAGCGCCGGTGGAGGCTTCGCGACCGATTCCTACAGCAAGCCGTTCTACCCTACGATCCCAGAGGTCAAGCAGGACGGACAAATCTCGGTTTCACAAAACTTCCCCGCCAAAGGTGTCGACTATATTATCACGGTGGCCCGAGAATTTGCCGATCAGTCGCAGTAATAGGCACCCACGAGGTGCTTTTTTTGTTAACTACTATACGCATACACGTACCACACCCTCACCCCACCTTTGTTACTATAAAAAGAAAACGGAGGTGTTCTTATGCCAACCTTCCTCGAATCCCTATACTATGGCAACCTAATCCCCCATGAAACGGCCGTACCCCAAGATCCGAAGTATCGCCAGATGGGCCGGCAAATATCCGAGTCCATAGAGGCTTGGAAAGGTAAACTTTCCGACGAGGACCTCAAGGAACTCGAGGCGTTGCTCGATCTGTACCAACAGATTCAGGGGATGGAGCTGGCGGCTTCTTTTTCGCAGGGATTTAGGCTTGGGGCGGCGATGGTGTTTGAGGTGTATGCGGAGAGGATGGACAAATAGACGAAAAAGTCCCCGTCCGCGAAGGGGGGGAACTGCCTCATCCAGCGACGAGGCGAAATCAGCCCGAGGCCCTTCTATTAAAATTGAAAAGTGCACTCCTTAGGTTCTACCGATGCCATCTAAGGGGTGCATTTTTATTGGTTTGTTTTTCTGTTTTATCAATAATAATTTAACGTTAATTAATAACTATTTATTGAAAAACAATAAATTCTGTGTATAATCAAATTATCGAATTTTCAAGCGAGGTGCTTTTGGTGAAGCGTGAGACGCTGTTTTTAAAGGCCGTTGTGGTTCTGATCGGACTTCCGGTTCTTGCTTTGTGCGTATTGGGGTTGCCCAGGATTGTCGGTGAGGCGGCGGAGTATTTTTCTCCCTATTGGGTGTATCCGGTGTTTATCTTGATCTACGTCTCGGTGATTCCGTTCTACTTCGCCTTGTTTCAGGCGTTTCGGCTGTTGAGCTATATTGACAAGGATCAGGCGTTTTCGGAGTTGGCCGTCGGCACTTTGAAAAATATAAAATACTGTGCGTTCGCGATCAGTATCCTGTTTGCGGCAAGCGAGCCTTTTCTCTATTTGATGGCCGAGAAAGACGATGCGCCGGGGCTGATTGTGATCGGGCTGGTCATTATTTTTGCCTCGTTTGTGATTGCGGTCTTTGCGGCGGTGCTTCAAAAGCTGTTAAAGAATGCCATCGATATCAAATCGGAAAATGATTTAACGGTCTGAGGTGAACACAATGGCGATCATAATCAATGTTGACGTGATGCTGGCTAAGCGGAAAATGAGTGTAACGGAACTTTCGGAGAGGGTCGGAATCACCATGGCGAATCTGTCTATTTTGAAAAACGGCAAGGCCAAGGCGATCCGCTTTTCAACTCTGGAAGCGATTTGTCAGGCTTTGGAGTGCCAGCCCGGCGATATTTTGGAATACCAAAGTGAGGAATAACCAATCCCTTGTCGCACGAGAGGATGTAAGTTGAGGTGAGGAAGTTGACCGGAGAACCAATGATATATCTCCTTTTGACGGATACGGGGACGGTGTTAAACCGGATGATTAAGTCCTATACCGGACAACCTTATAATCATGCCTCCATTGCCTTTGATGCCGGATTGAGCGAGGTATATAGTTTTGGGAGAAAGACGGCAAATAACCCCTTTATAGGCGGATTCGTCCGAGAGAATCTTCACTCCGTCCTGTTTATGCAAGCGGAATGTGCGATCTATGCTTTAACTGTAACCCATGATGAATATCATAGGATGCATCGCTATATCCGGGAAGTCGCCGCGCAAAAAGAACGTTACCGCTATAATTTCATCGGATTATTTGGCGTGATGCTGCAAAAACCGATCCCGAGAAAGCATGCTTTCTTCTGCTTTCAGTTTGTGGCGTCTGTGCTGAAGGAGGGGGAGGTCCTTCATTTTGACAAAGACCCTGCGCTGGTTGAACCCGGCGAGCTGCCCCATTTTGCCAATTTTCAACTGATCTTTGAAGGAAGGGTACAGGATTATCAGACGAGTGTCGATATGAGGTATGCTTATTCTTGAAGGGTCGGGCCGTACTTTTACGAGTGGGCTCTAGAAGGGTAGGACGTTCAAAGCTGACCCGGGATCATTGCTATTTTCTCCTTGTATACTTGATTAAAGCCCAGATTCCCACTCCTATAGCTGCTAGAAATAATAGAAAAAAGAAGATTCCTGCGTATATAAACGAACCAAATGAACCCATTTAATCATCCTCCTTTGTGCTCCCTATTTTAGCATAAATAAGCAAAATATGAGAGGAAGGGATTTGAATGAAAAAGATGTTAATATCGTTGCTGCCCTAGGCCCTTGTTTTTGTTTTAGCATTACCAGCAAGTGGCGCAGATCAGCACTACTTTGGCTGCCCCCCACGATCATGACCAGGTTCCCTTGTCCGTAGACATGAAAAAACTCCTGATTTGCACCGTTACCTATGATGTATCGTACCCTTCGAAAGGCCACATCTTTTGCTATTATATTCCTGACTGGGACTTTTCCCAATGCCCAATTGAAAACGCTTAAGAGATTTTAAAAGAAGGAGAGTTGGGATAACGAATAGTATAAAATAAATTTTTGAAATAAAAAGTCCAGTTTACCCATACTTAAAAACAGGTAAATATTGTATTATAATTACAGTTTGCAAACTATGATTTTCCAATAAAGGAGGAATTTTATTTTGAAAACAAATGAAGCGTTCTTTTGAGAACGCTTCATTAAATTCATTTTAAAGGGGTTTTATCGGTGAATTTGTGGAAGATGGAGTTGAAAAATTGTCTTAGTCGAATAGAATTTAAGGTTGTATTTTTAGTGTTTTTTCTTATATCTATCGGAACTTTTATAGAAGCTTGTTACATTGTATACGGATCGGAATTAACCTTTATTCGATCAGCTTATGAAATGTCAATATTACAAGGGACATCGACTAAGATTATGATGAATATTCTACTAGTGCTGCTCCCTTTGATTATTCCCGTGATTTATTCCAATTCTCTAATTACTGACTTGCGATCCGGAGTTTATAAGAACATCCTGACAAGATCCGATTTAAAAACTTATCTTTGGGCAAAAGTTTCGGTGACTTTTTTAGTGAGCTTTTTTACAGTCTTTATTCCTTTATTTATTAATCAAATTCTATGTTTAATTACATTTCCTCAAGTGGGTTATGATAATCGGTTTGCTTTACCTTCATATGATATTGGCATTCAAAATTATGATTCGCAGGCGATCATGGATGTGCTCCGATTAGGCCATCCGTTATTGTATAACATGGTGTTTATGGTTTTAATCAGTTTGATGGCATCGCTCTTCTCTATATTTGCGTTTGCGGCGTTCTTAACGTTTAACTATAACCAATTCTCTATTTTTACAGGTGTGTTTCTTTTTATAACCATATTAAATCTGGTTATTTCTTTACTGGGTTCAAACCGGTTAAGCTACACAAGCTTACTAACACCTGCTACAAAAGGAAGTCTTATAGATTTGTGCTTATGGATAACCGGATTACTTGTGGTTAGTTCTGGTCTAGTCCTGTTTAAAGCACGGCGCATTGAATTGGGAATTCATCGTTAATGGAGGCTGTGGATTAATATTATGAATTTACAACTTCAACTTTGGTTACGAGCCTTAAAAACTAAACTAACCCTTTTTTTTATATTCTTTCTTGTTATTTTAGGGGGTTACTCCATCCATCGTGTGGAAGTTGATGAAGTTGGGGATCACAATCTACTTTTAAATGTGCTTACGGGGATGATGAACGAGAATATAGTATTATTTTTATATATCCCTATGTTTTTGGTGTTTATACTAAATTTTGTTTTCAGTTTATTTAAAAGTAACGTTTTGTTGAAGTACGGAAACTTTTCGAAATGGTGGCTAAATAGTGTATTTTTAATTTTTCTATTTTCCGCGACGGTTTCACTCATCATCCAATTGGTAATGATCTCGATGCTGTTATTTGGCGGATTATCTTTAAATGCTATTGTTAATATCTATTTACCGATTGGTATTTTAATAACATGTACACTCCTAAGCGGGTTTGTTTTGCTAGGAGAGGCAAGTTTTATTATTGTGTTATGTTTTCGGAAACACTATTGGGGGATAATTCTTCCCATAGTGTTGCTTTTTATTATTAAAACGGTCCAGTGGGTTTTTAAAGCAACCTGGATTACATTGGATCAATATATGGCCATTAGTTATAAGTATAGCTCTAATTCCACTGCCTTTGGGCAGGTGAATTTCTCGGATGCGGTCCATGTGGGCATATGCTTTAGTGCCACTATAATATTATATGTTCTGGGGTTGGTTTTAATAAAAGAAAAGGATATTTATTGGGAGTAGCAAATATGAGAATTCTTATAGATATTAAGCTTTTGCTAAAGCTTCTTTTATGGGGAGTATCGCTTGCGGTGTTTTCGTTTTACCGAACATTAAATTATGGATTTGATCTAGAAGGGATCATTATGGAATCCTACGGTAATATAAATCGCGAAAGTATTACTTGGGTGATTCCGTTATTCATATGGTTATTACCGTTATTAATACTCAATTTCTATATTGGTAACCATATTCATAAACAAATGGGTGAACATGCTGTCTATATTTTTACTAGAACCAATAAAAGGATTGAGTGGTTTCTACAACAAGTTACTACCGTACTAATATATATTTTGTTCTTTCAAATAGTCGTATATACCGCTACTTTATCTTTGGGGGTTCTGTATAATTTAAGCCCTGTTAACATCTCCTCGTTCCTGGTTCTTATATTACAAATATTCATCTTTAGTACGCTCGGATTAGTTGTTTCTATATTACTTGTCAATGTTCTTTCCATTATTATGAATGTAATTTATAGTTCGAGTTTGATAATTGCTTTAAATTTTCTATTTATCCTTATCGGCGGAATATGGGGTGGGGACACAAATTTTACAAAATGGCTCCCTTTTACTCAAAACATTGTGGGTTGGCAATCCGAAGACTTACTACATATAAAAATGTCTGATTTGTACTTTCCGTTTTTTTATTTAGCAACGTTTTTGATAGTAATCGTACTGTTCGGCTGCTGGAGGATTAGAAACCAAGATATTTTAGCTAAGGAGGCTCTTTAGTGATTATACTCAAAAATGTTAGTAAGACTATAGGGAATGAACAGGTCTTAAATAATATACAATTGACCCTTGAGGATAATAAAATTCACGCTTTTTTTGGAGCGAACGGTTCTGGGAAAACCATGCTGTTTAGGGTAGTCTGCGGTTTGGTAAAACCTACTGAAGGCGAAATTATCATTCACGGGAAAACTTTGCATCGAGATCTTTCTTTTCCTCAGGGACTTGGAGTGATCATTGAATCACCCGGGTTTTGGGATCGGTATACGGGCTTTGAGAATTTGAAGGTTCTGGCATCGATTCAAAATAAAATAAGTAATGAGGAAATATCCGAAGCTCTAAACAGAGTGGGATTAGATCCAAAGGATTCGCGTGTTTATAAGAAGTATTCCCTAGGGATGAAACAGCGTTTAGCGATGGCACAGGCGATTATGGAGAAGCCGGATATTCTGGTCTTGGATGAGCCGACAAATGCGTTGGATGAGGAAGGCGTCGAACGTATTAGGAATATTATTCTGGAAGAAAAGTTACGCGGAGCGACAGTTTTAATTGCTAGTCATAATAAAGAAGATTTGGAGATCCTGGCTGATAAGAGGTATTTAATGAGAAATGGGAGTCTCAAGGAAGAGATCGAGGCAGGCGGCTTAAAGATGGGGGCTGACAACGATGCGTAAATATTTCGGGTTGTTGGTTATAATCTTAATGGTCTCTATTGTGGTGGGAATAGTAACATCCAAGTCATTTGAAAATAATCTGGCTGTTCAGGAATACACCAAACAAAGTGAAATTCGCCTTAATCTTATAGAGGATGAGACCTTGGTTTCCACTTATTTTAATAATGAGATAGACTCACTTAATGAATTGATTGATCATTCTGACTTAATTCTTAAAGTTAAAGCAACGAAGAACAGATTAAATTATTCGCAAACCATCAAAACCAAAGTCGAAGTCATGAAGGTTTATAAAGGAGCGAATTTAGAAGGGAAACATGAGATTTATATTTATGAACCAAGTTATTTTTTTGGTCCGAATTATCTATCTTTTGGCGGTTACAATATTATGCAGGATGATGGCGAATATATTGCTTTTTTAAAACATCTTAAAAAGCCAGAGGGATATAAATATAAGGGAGATGAGGATGTCAGCTTCGTACCCATTTCTACTTATTACGGAAAGTTCGAGGAGACTTCTAACGAAAAAACAAACCAGCCCTTATCCAGAGAGGAACTAGATAATGGGATTAAGTATTCCAAAGTAAAGGATTGGGCGATAATCACAACAAAAAAAGAGCAACTACAAAAGTACAACGAATTACGAAACGCTGTCATGGCTGAATATAAATAATGAAAATGTGAAATTTACTCTTGGCGGATCCGGAAAGCCTTTCTCCGGGTCCCTTTTTGTGCTGTCAGCGGATTCTATGACATATATTGATCGAATACGACAAAAAAATCATGGAAGGGAAGGGGGTTATAAGGTATTGTGTTATAATATGTAATTTTGTTTCATCATTTATACATACAGGAGGGAATAGTTTTGCAAGTTTTACGCCAACACAAAAAGCTCGCGGTTTCCTTGCTCCTCGCCTTTGCGGGGGTGGCCGTATTGGTGGTGCTATGGATCTTCAAACCATGGGGAGCAGGTTCCGCCTTGGAGAGTCCCGTCGTCTTTGTCAGAGACGACTTGCTCATGATGATGCAAGAGGATGAGCAGCAGCCGCTCGAGTTGGGTGGACCCTTGCCGGAGGACGAATTAAGGCCGTGGCCGCACTCTTCGGTGGAGAGGTATATGAAAGATAGACTGATCAAGGTAAATGAACGGCGGAGCAGGATGTTTTTTGTAAGGGAGATTACGAAGGATGGTAAAGCTGTCTTATCTTACCGTGATTTGTCCAAAAGTTCCTCCGCCAGTGAACCCGGATCAGACCTGGCTTCCGGCATCAGTGAAATGAATTCGAGTTTTTTCGAGATCAGCGGCGACGGTGAGTTCGCCTTTTACTTGAAGGATGACGACAGGGGAGCTCTTTATGTACATAATCTGGACAAGGAAACTTTAATCGATGAGAGGATAGTCATCTACAACTATATCGATGAGCCTGGACTGCTATACTACATAACCCTGGATGACCAGAACCAACGGACTCTTAAAATGGCCAAACGTAGGGGTTTCCATAAGCAGGCGGTTATTGATACGAATGTGTCCCGTATATCGAATATCGATACTAAATCCGGGGAAATCCATTACTTGAAAAAGACGTCAAACAGATCGAACGATCTTTACAGCATGATGCCCGGCAAATCCCCGGTCAAACTGATCTCTAATGTGGATTATGAGGTAGGGGAAGTGCATGAAGGGGCGCTCTTCTATCGCGCGACCGAGCCAACGAATTTGACGCTTTACGATGTGGTGGTCGACGATCTCAAGGAAAGCGATGCGGCCATCATAAAACCGAAGGAAGAGGATTATGCGAGCGTAGAAAAGAGAACGCTGACTAACTACTGGACGGGCGAGCCCTATGAAGCGGATGTGGAGGTTTTCGATGAATCGGGCTTTGACAAGGCCGAAGAGGCGTATGACAAGAAGGTCGAACGGGACAGATTACGCAGTGTCCTCAAGACAAGGAGCCTGGGCACCTTTGGAAGTCTACATTATTTCAGCGGGGGACAATCTGTGGATGTAACGGATAGATATGAGCGCATGCTATTGGTCGACGCCAAAACGGGCCTAATCATTTACAAGAAATTGCCCGATTATACCAAGGCACCTAAAATTCCGTTATCGGAGGTGGAATTCCCGGAGCAGGCGGAAGCCGATTATAAGAAAAAACTGGACGAGGCTTCGGAGGTTTATCTTTATACGCCCCGCACCGGCGCGGTCAAGCTGGATAAGGACTCGGGCTCCTTGCTGATACAGGCTGCATTAAGCCCGGATGGCAAAAAGCTCTATGGCAATGAAGAAGGAAAGACGTTTGTTTCTTACGATCTGGAGGAAGGCTTACCTGTTCACCGTAAAGTGCTGGATGAGGATGTTTCCTTGTTTTTGCCTCTAGGGGAAAACAGAGACAAGCTGTTCTATTTCAAAATTTCAGGCGAGGAATCTACGCTCTATGCCTATGCCAATGGGGCAAGCCACCAAATCTTTAAAGGCGTCGATTACAGTTCCAATAAATACTATTCGCAGACGGACGAGCTTTACTATTTAGCGGATTACGATTTGGAAGAACGGGCCGGAACTTTATACCGTTATCGCAACGGAAAGTCCGTCAAAATTTCGGAGCATGTCCACGCTTTTGACTATAACGAATCCAGCGGTCTCTACTACATCATCAACTTTGATCCTTCCAAGGGAACCGGGGATTTGATGCGCGAAAAGAACGGAAAACCCGAGCAGGTGGCCGATCGTGTAAGATTTATGCTCGGAGTAGCCGATTACGAAATTCTCTAGCCTCATTGAAGTACGGGTTATGGGGTAATAACTCCTGAACATCGTTTATAATAGTAGGAGTTAAGATTCCATCACTTCTGTAAGGAGGCTGCTCAAAATGAATCGGAACATCCCGGAACATACGCTAAACGATGGCTTAAAGGTCCCCGCGATCGGGCTTGGCACGTATAGCCTGAAGGGGGAAGAGGGCGTAAAGGCGATGGCCGCCGCGATGGATGCGGGGTATCGGTTAATTGACTCGGCTTTTAACTATGAGAACGAGGGGGCAGTCGGGAAGGCGATCAAGCGGAGTTCCGTTCCCCGGGAAGAGCTGTTGATTTGTTCCAAGCTGCCGGGACGCCGTCACGCCTACAAAGAGGCGCTCGCGACCATCGAGGAATCGCTGTACCGGGCCGATCTGGATTATTATGACCTCTATCTGATCCATTGGCCCAATCCCAAGACGGATCTGTACGTGGAAGCTTGGCAGGCGATGATCGAGGCCCGGAAGCGAGGCTATATCCGGTCGATCGGCGTCAGCAACTTCCTTCCCGAGCATCTGGAGCGCCTGATTCAAGAAACTGGCGTGACTCCGAGTATGAATCAGGTGGAGCTGCATCCTTTCTTCGACCAGGCCGATCAGCGGCGGAAGCATGCCGAGCTTGGCATCGTGACGGAATCCTGGAGTCCGCTCGGGCGCGGGAATGATATTGTGGAGCACGAGAAAATCGTCAAGATCGGACAGGCCCACGGAAAAACGGGCGCTCAGGTGATTTTGCGCTGGCACACCCAGCTCGGGGCGATTCCGATTCCGAAATCAGGCTCCGTACAGCATCAGCAGGCTAATCTTGATATTTTCGATTTCAAGCTGTCGGCGGAGGAGATGGAAGTCATCTCGTCCTTCAGCCGCGAAGACGGGCGGTTATGGGGGCAGGATCCGAGCGAGTACGAGGAGTTTTGACCCTAGGACTAAACGATGGAGCATGAGAAGTCCTTGATGGAGAGGATCCGGAAGAATTTTTTCCGGGTCCTTCTTTTTGCGTATACCCCGCTTATAGCCGGAAAAACCATCTCCATTAGATGTTATGAATGTAAAAGGGTTTGGTACGAATTAAAGGGAATTCTTCCCGTTAATTTGGTGCGTGTGCGGCTGCAGAGGCGAATTAGCTGGAAAACCTCCCGTTAATTCGCCTGAAATTGTGTCTATCGGAAATTAGGCCGCCAAATAGATGGAGAATTTCCAGCTAAATCCGCCAAGAGCGGTAAATTAACGGGAGCTTTTCCCGTTAGTGTGTAGACTCCGACGGCGGGACTTTATAAGGGGGCTTATATGGCAGGCTTTTTTGGGTTTTTGTTCATTATATTGGGACTTATAGCCGCAATACGGCCTTAATCCGTATGGTATCTGCAACTTGGATGGAAGTTTAAAGACGCGGAGCCCAGTGCTCTAGCGTTACGTAGGGAACGTTTTGCGGGTTTTATGCTGGTGATGGTCGGCGTCATCCTGCTTGTTTCGAGCTGCTTTGAATCCGGGAGATCCTCGGATGGATGGCCGCGCGCGTTTTAAAGAAAAACTTTCCGCAGATCGGGTGTTAGAAATCAATATCGGGATGACCCACCCTGTAACCTTAACCCAAGAGGAGACAGACACGGTCATCGAAATGATACAAGCGGCGGAGCTTAGCCCCTTCGAGCCAGGCAATGCCTATGGTGCGAGCAATACCGGCGATTTTGTTCAAAGATCATACGAGGGTGAAACTTTTGTTTTTTGGACCATCCGGTGGCATCGAATTGCATCCGGAACAATCCGAGAAAAAGTATGTGATCATAAGCGAGAATTTAATAAAATGGTATCGTACAAATCATTTTGACGACCTATGGAACAAATTGATCGGCATACAGCCACGGTCTAAATTAGAGGGGGAAGGTTCAATATGAGCACCAATGTCGGGGGCGTCCAAACGTTTAAAGCCACAGGAAAGCATGTCAAAAGGCTGGGGCGGACTTATGTTTACAATGATGCGCTATGGCTGGCTTTGTCCGGTGGTGGCGTGGAATTCACGTTTTATGGCAAAAAAGCGGAAGTGACGATAAAGGGCGATAATATCGCGTCAGGCGAGGAGAATCTGGCCCGCATCGGCATCGAGGTGAATGGAGAACGGGTTGTCGATGATCTGGTGAATCAACCCTTGAAAACGTATACTTTTTTCGAAAGTGATGTGAAGCAGCAGGTTACGGTAAGGATCGTGAAGCTGTCGGAGGCGGCGATGTCCACGGTGGGGATTCAGGAGATTACGGTGGAAGCCGAAGAGGGGATCAAGCCCACCCCGGAACAGGCGCGTAAAATCGAGTTTATCGGCGATTCGATCACCTGCGGCTATGGGATGGATGATGAGAAGGTGGAGTCTGTTTTTTCCACGGCGACGGAAGATGCCACGAAAACCTATGCCTACCAAACCGCCCAGGCCCTTCAGGCGGACTACAGCATGGTTTCGTATAGCGGGTATGGCATAATCTCGGGATTTACGGATAACGATCAAAAACTGCTGACGCATCTTCTGCCGGATTATTACGACTTGGTGGCCAAGTCCGAGGGGAGATTTGACGGCATTCTGGACCCTACATCGCTTCGCTGGGATTTCCGGCAGTTTGTCCCCGATCTGATCGTCATTAACCTTGGAACGAATGATGATACCTACGCGAAGGAAGATGCCGACAGACAGGCGGAATACGCCGGACAATACGTCGAATTCCTGAAACGGGTCAGGGCGCAGAATGCGGGTGCGACGATCCTTTGTACGCTCGGGATCATGGGAGACCGGTTATATCCCAAGGTGGAACAAGCGGTTCGCGAGTACACGAAAGAAACGGGGGATACCCACATCTCCACGATGAAGTTTGACGTGCAGTCGGCGGAGGACGGATATACCGTCAACTACCATCCGTCGCATGCGACGCATACCAAAGCGGCGAAAAAACTGGTTGCCTGCATTAAAGGCCTTATGAGCTGGGAATGAGCTGAGTCACTCCCCTCGAAGGGCTGTGTTACCGTCGGTTGCCGACTAAGGCGTTAATGAGCCCGCGCCATAACCCATTATACCTACTCCGCGTTCCATCCAAACGGAACCTTATTCCTATTCCTCCCAATTCAGGTTTTTGGTAAAATATCCTGAATTCGGTGTATGGAATGTTGAGGCGAGTGGGATGCAAAAAACGGATACCCAAAAGATAGAGCAATTATCAAGCGATTTGAGCCGTTTGAGGCAGAACCTGGAGAATTCACTGACCCATCTGTCCGGGAGGTTAAGCAGCCTGATTAGCCAGGTGGAATCTTCCTATCCCGAACCCTCGGTCCGCGACGCGGTGCGTGAGGTGACGGCACAGCTTGGGGAGATGATGAGGATGGCAAAACAGTTGGACGACCGGCTGTACGACAAGGTGAGGGCGCTGGGCGAGGTGGCTAGCGCGTACCTGCAAACGGAACGCGAAGTCTTTGCGCTTGCGCAGGCAAAGCGGGGGGCCGTTTTTACGTTAAAAAGCTTTGCGCTAGGTTTGGCAAGCCGCTTCGATCGGTATAGCCGGAACAATGTGGCCGAAGCGCGGAACACCCCGCTGTCCTTGCTGCAAATTTTGAAGGGAGCGCTACTGGAAGTCCAGGACATCTCCTTGAAGGGGCGTTTAAGCCCGGTCCAAGCCGATAAGCGCATCGGATCCCTGCTGGACATGCTGGATTACGGGTCTCCTGAAGCGCAGAAGTGGGCAAGGGGAGAATTGGAGGACATCGTCGGAACGCTTGAGGAAATCGCCCGCGATCGGTCGGCCTATCGAATTTATGAAACCTATCAAAATGAGAAGTACATGGCGTACATCCATAAACGGATGGATCAGCAGCGCAGCCGATTGGCCGATCTGGGCGTAGCGGAGGAGTGGTATGGCGAAGGGGGAAGTTTGTCCTCTTTTTACAAAGGGTCGCCGTTAAACGCCTGTGACTATAACCCACTAAATAATGATTTCTCACGCATGCCCTTGGAAAGCGAATTGAGATTTGTCATTGCGGCCGGGTTGTTTAACCCCGCGTATCGGAAGTGGGCTGCCCTGCATTATCCTCGAATTGAGGCAGCGGTACATAAGGCGGTCGAGCAGCGCAAGCGGATGGAGCAGGTTCTGGAGCAGTACAATAAAGAAGTTTCGGCCAAGGATATCCGCAAAATGCAGGAACATCTGAAAGAGATGAATCTCTACCATGGGGAGATTACCGGGAAATACAATCTGGAGTTCCTAGTCGCTGTTGCGGGCTATCAGCATATCGGCAATACCGTTAGTTCCGTGGCTGCCGTCCGGCGGGACATGTTTCATTTAGACCGCTATCAGTTCGAGGTAAACGGGAAAATCACGCAGGAACTGCTGGATTTGGCGGCTGCGGAAAGAGGGCTGGGCATCTGGAATAACCCGGATGTGAAAGCCGGCGGCCTCGCGGCTTCCGTGACGCTAGTAGGGGTAGGCGATGGGATTGCTAGCCAGCTCCTCACCGACACATGGGATGCGGCCCAATTCGCGTATAAGACGAACCCCGTAACCCTCCAATACTGGACAGAAACCGTTCCCGCCTATTACGATTTTGGTAAAGCGGTTTATAGCGGCGACATGACCTTCGAAGACATCAAGGCTGCGATCGGCGAGGCGGCGGCCGCGGAATTTGTCGTGCCGTTTCGGGATATCCGGGAGCTGTACGATAAAGTCCTGAGCGGCAAGGCCTCCTACGAGGAAAGTCAGCGTTTTGGGCGGGCGCTGGCCAAGGCGGTGGAAGTTGCCGCCCTGGTTAAGGCGGCGGCCCAGGCCGGCGCGAAAGTCTCCTCCAAAGTAACCAAACAGGTGGACAAAACGTTGTCCCAACTCGAGGAACCCCTGAAACCTCCAGCCCTGAACCCGGAGCGTACCGGCGATTTAACGGTGCCGAAGGTGGATGACCTTGGGCCGCCGCGGGAGAGGGAGCTTGGGGATGGTCGGGGGGCGGGGGAAGTGCGAAAGTTAAATCTATATGATGAATCTGGTAAATATACCGGAGGGAGAACACCCGAGGAATTAGCTGATTTAGCATATGATCCACATAAAAAGAAAACTACAGAGGGATCTGAAATCGAACGAGAAGTGATTCTTGAATTAGAAGAGGAGGGAATAATAAAAAGAGCAATTAGAGACACAATTGGCCAAGGTGATTATATCGACGAAGTAACAGGACTTAATTATGATATAAAGAGCTTCCAATCATACCCTTTGGATAATCAAGGAAATAAAATCACTAATCCGAGAGCAGGAGCATTTAAATTATCTAATGCAATGCGAGATATTATAAAAGAGTTTGATGTAAACGGCATGGATTTTGTTATCATAAACACAAGAAAGGTAGAAGAAGAGCATGTAAGGCAATTGATAGATGCTTTAAAGAGTGCAGGATTGTACGACAAGATTATTTGGAAATAAAGAGGTGTGTTGTAGTCAATGATAAAAATATCTCAAAGCGAATTGGATGAAAAGTTTGCTAAGCATATGAGTTATATTAATACAAAAGGAGAAGAAGGGGAAAAGATAATACTAGATCATGTTGACTTTTCTGATCTATCATTCAATGGAGTTACTTTTATAGACGCCCAAATTACAAGTTCATTATTTAAGAATAACGTTTTTGAGAATACCGAATTTTTCGATTGCCTATTGTGTGATTGCAAGTTTGATAATGTAGCTTTTAATAATATTAACATGGTTAAAGCAAATCTCTCGTATAGTAAATTTGTTCAATGTAGTTTTCAAGGTTCACAAATTTGGAGATGTCAGACTAATGAAACGGAGTATATAAACAGTAATTTTTGTAATTGTAAATTGTACGATTGTTTTGCTTATTCATGTTTAGATGGTATCACCTTTAATGATATAGATTTTGAAAAATTGAATTTCTATTGTGCGTCGGTAAAAAATCTAAGTTTTATTAATATTCAAAATTTTGATGAAAAAAAAGTTGGTAATAATTTAAATATAGGAAACTTTGATGAAGAAAAAATAATAAAGAACGATGAAGCTATCTTTCATTTAAAGTCTCAATCTGTTTGGCTATAAACATTCATTATAGGTTTTTATTATTAAATTGTTACGCTGTAAGCAGCGCAAATTCGATCCTTATGGAGTGTTAGGCTCTATGCGAAGAATGATTGCTTTTACATTTAACAGATCGGTTATGGGAAGGTATTACCATTAATCGATCTGTTTTCTGTTATGCCGACTTTTCACTGCCTGTTGAAATTACTATAATATCTGGCGTACAGACAATTAAACATTGCCCAAGGTGGATGACCTTGGACCGACGCGGGAGAGGGAGCTTGGGGATGGTCGGGGGACGGGTAATAATAAATCTAACAGCTACACTTTAGAAAAAGTAGATATAAATTCAAAAGGGATAGGTGGAGATTTAGCAAGAAGAGGTAAAGAATTAAGAAAAGAGTTACCAAAAAGGAATTCGTAAAAGCGGTAACTTTGGTATAGCTGAAGTTAACACTGACCGTGAGCCTTGTGCGAGCTGTAGTCCGATAATCGAACAATTTAAAGCGAAGTACCCTGATATCGAGGTGTTTGTGTACTTTGTAAAGAGCAAAAAAGATAATGGAAGGTGAGTTGAATGTTTGAAAAAATTACTTGCGAGAAATTAATGGAGTATGTTCCAAATGATTTTGATAAGTTTGTATCCGACGGTTTATCTTCAATTCAAGCTGTTTCAAGGTTAATCAACGAGTATGAAAACCAAACAGATGACTATGAGGATGTCAGGTGGATGTTTACAGTTTTACTAGCCGAGATAGGTATAAAGCACGATTGTTTGAGAGATGAGATTAAATTAGAGGCACTTAGTATTATAAACGATAAGAAATTAGTGGATTATTGGAAAGAAGAAGGGATAAATGATGCAGAAGTATTCAACAGAGTTTTACATTTAGAAAAAGTAAAAAATATCATTATAGAGTTTGGGTCTTAAATCAAGTAAGGGGCTGTCAACATTTTTGTGTTAGCCTATTTATAACCAGTAACTAGATTGTACAACCAATAAACTAAACATTAAATAGTTCAAACACTTGATAAACTTTTATAAGCTCTTCCAACTTAATATATGAGTGGAATGGGCTTTTTTGCGTGATCTTGTCACGGCATCGGCTCGGGAAATAGGCGAGGAAGACCCAAGCTATTATGTTGTTCATGACAGAATAGCCGAGTATAGAAGCCGTTATAAGCTTGAACAGTAGTTCAATCTGGCAGGTAAGAAGTCACCATGAATTAGGGTGTACGAGATGTCTACCTACTAGCGAAATCGCGTTACACGAAACAGGTCGATCCATCATGGTCAGATACCACCGGGATTGATCTGTTTTTTTCGTTCATTTTATAACGCAAGGTCCGCTTATACTACTATATATCCTGGGGGACATAAAAGATGATTTGGAGAATCGAGGAAAATAAGAACATCCTATGGTATACAAGTGATTTATGCCAATTAAAGCTAATAACAGAAGAAGATCGCATACATATTTATCTAAATTACAAAGGTTTTAATATCATTATGCCGATGATAATGTGGGATTTTGATGAAGAAGTAACGGAAAGAGGGATTGAGTACAGTATAGAAGGTGACAAAATGGTCAACTGGCACTTTATTGTACAAAACAAGGATTTACGACTGTTTATTGACCTAATTTACTTTTTTATTAAAGAAAATAGTGCGGACAAAATGCTTGATCCTGATTTAGCTATTGAGCAATGGTAAGCTCTTCAGTATCAACATAACCTTGGATACGAAAGGTGGATTGAAGAAGGTAAAGTAACGAAGTTTTATAAGAGGTGAAAAAAATGGACTATTCGTTATTTATAAATACAAGCTTAGATGGTGGAATGTTAGGGGAGTTGTTTTATAAGCTATTGAGTCAAGTTCTGAAAGAATCCCCGACATTTAATAAGTATCAGCATAGGTATGGATATCGATATATAAATATAGGATGTGAATACTTTCTTTTGACAATAACCCTTGATGACGACGACATGACTGATACTTTAGAGTGTAGTAAAGAAGATTTTGGTATTGAATCAAGCTGGGTAATTAGTGTGCAATTTGTCTCAAGGAATTTTGGCTTAGGTTGGTTGAAATTTCTTGAGGTTATTGGAAAGTTCCTGCGAGAAGTTGAGGGTGAAATGCTGCTTTTGGACGATGGGTCAAGCCCTATCATGAAAAGAGCTGGCGGTACTCTATTCGTAAGCGATGATTTGGATGCACATCAATCAAGTTTTATAACAAATGAAAATCTTAAGAGTCTTAATTATCCATATCTATATGGAAGTATGAGGTGAAATCAAACAATCAACTACCGAATTTAGGGAACCTATATTGTAATGGAATATCCATTTTACCGGAGTGATGGTATGGTCGCATTGAATATAAATAAAACCATGTTTAAGAAACACCTGTTGCAAACCTTGAATGAAATTTCCATATGTCAAAATATTACGATCGACGAAACGTGTAAGTTCATAGTTGTGCCTAAAATGGAGCATGGAAAAAGGCTTAATTCTACCGATGATTCTCTACATCGTTGGATGTTAAATGATTAAAACTTAAGTGGGAGAGAATTTGACTTAGAAACCGTTATTGATATGCTCGGGTGTAAAATTCCATTTTGCCCCGTTTGGATTAATGTAGTACACCCTGTAGCTCAATTAAAACGCTGATTAAATTTGGACTGGGAGAGGGATGTGTTGGAGTGAGTGATAGGAATGAGGCCGATGGCAACGGAGCAGATCCGACTAACCGCCGGCAGAAGAACCAGAGTCCCTGGAAGGAGCCCTGTAACTGGTCAGATCCTTAGGGGGTGAGGCGGTGGCAGATCCAATGAAAACACGACCAATATCTCTATTTGTAGTCGTCGATGGAAAAGAGATTAAGTTCTGGAGAGAGAGCTGAGGAAAACTGCAATAATAATTTATTTCTAAATTTATCCTTGTAAATATTTATAAAAAAAGAGGATTATATAAATGAATGTAGTATATTACATATATAACCTATTTTAGGAAGGAGATATTAAATTATGAAAAAGCTTCTGAAGTCTGTTATGTTGGCTACTGTTGTTTCAGCGTTAGTTCTCTCTTCGCAAGCAATTGCAGCTCCTACGAGTGAAAGGGGGGGGGAAGAACTGATGCGGGAAACCAACAAGATTCTAAGAGAATCAGGGGCACTAACTCAGAAAGATCGCTTAGAGGAGTTAAAAAAACTTGGATGGGAAGTTCAAACTTCGGAGGGTAATGACTCAATTTCACCGCAAAGCCTTCCTGGTGATGGGAAGGTTACTAACTACTTCATGAGAAACCCTGATAAACCTGGGACATATTTAGTTGAAGTACTCTGGGACTATACTGGTACAAATAATACTTGGGATACTACATCAGGATCGGCGTACGACTTTTTAGGTATAGCTATTACAGATGAAAACGGTAGATCGGTTAATGCTCAAGGAACAAACGGTGGCATCGTGATGCAAGATAAAGATTACACCAAATATACTAACGGTGCTTCTCTTTATAGTTATCAGAATTCAGGTGCAACTTATACTTTTGCTGACAACTACGCATATGGGCAAGGTATGCATGGCTATGCATGGTTTTATATAACTAAACCAACCAGTGGAAAATCTTATTATATGAAGTCGCAATGGGTCCACACTTGGAATACTTTAAGTGCAACTTTAACAAGTCTTACTTTAAGCTACCCTTTTAGTTTGAATGCAACATTTACAAGAACTCCATCACAATGGGGTGTCTCCGATCAGGATTCTGTTGTTTTTAATTAACAACTTTTACTGAAGATATCATTCAATAAAGAGACGCCCTTATATTGCCAAATTGGCAAAATAAGGGCATCTCTTCAAGCAGTTTATTTTTTTACAGATTTATAAATTATCATTACTGTCGAATAAATAACCAGTATTAATCCTGTAATATTCAAGGCGTGTAAAATGTATAGTTCAATGTTTGAAAAGAAAAAACCGAAGAACATTTTAAACAAAAATAAAGGTTCTAATGTTGGGGAAAGATTTAACAATAAATATCCTGTTACCAATAAAACCATAGGCCCTACGTATTTTTCCAAAAAAAAACCTCCAATATCATATTGATTTCATTTATTTATTAAAATTAGAAAAATATGATCTTAATTACATATTATATTTTTTTCTGTTTTAGTCAAGTTTTAGGCACTTACCTCGGAACGGATCCGGAAGAACAGAACCGTCGGTAACTTTCGTTTGAAGGATCTGGCGCGGCAGCCGACAGAGAAAGACCAGTTGAAAGGAAGAAGCTCTGCAGTAGGTCAGATTCTGAGGGGCTGAGGCTAATGGGCACGGAGCGAATCGTGCGAGCGGCGGTAGCGAACGGAGAAGCCATGGCGGTAGCCAGCAGAAACCAAAGGAAGACCAGGGAGGGAACACATTTTTAATAAAGTGCTAAGCGCCTGCTCCAATTCATCAAGTGGAACCGCTTGTCTTTTACTAGTGTCCTATCAGACGACCTTGATCTTGTTTGTTCGCGTAAGATAGCTCCGTGACGCTTATTTTTGTTTCTGCAGCTAAGATATGCCTGGATGGCAGAAGATAGATCCTTGTACTCAGAGGCTCGAAATTACTCCATGGTGATGTTCCGGGGAGAAGTTGTTCAGGATGAAATAAAGACGCTCGGAACGATGGTAACGGCGGCGGAGTATCCTGAAAAAGCGCAGATTACCCGTGTGTTTTTTACTCTGTGAAGTGTGGCCATACAACTGGTTCGATCTCAAGTCCAGCGCAGAGAGTAAGTGCTTAACTCCTCTTTTGTGTGTATAGGTGCCCGCAAACACGTTTCGGAGTGCTGCTGAACCTAACTTTTACCGCGATAAGGTTGAAGAGAAAGTGGGCCAAACTCATCACCGCAGATCACCTTACCGTCTTTTGGAGAACTGTTGTATAGGGCTTCGATTCGTTTTTTACTTTCAAATTCAGTATCATCGGACTGCTTCCATGTCTTAGTGTTCTGGTAGGTAATCTTGGCTTCGTCCAGAATCACACGGATGGTTTCAATGGGGATCGATAGGCATTCTCCTTCTGCTCTACTACTTCTTTCAGCTTTAGATAGAGACCAATTCGTAAACTGATAGCTCAGCGTGCGAGGAGGAATCTGTGCCAGTTCAACAATTCGAGAACACTGTTTTTCCGTAAACGTTCGAGGTTAACCTCCTACATAATTAGGTTTAAGCGAGGCTATCCCTTCTTGATTGAAGCGGTGGATCGTTTTAACGATTATGCTCCTGGGAAATATCATAAAGCTGACTTATTCTAAGGCATCTTCATTTTCTGAGCAGAGGCAAGGATAAGGAAATTCCGCCGAACCTGGACAGGATCAGCTCTTTTTCGTTGCAAACTACGATATCTAATGGGGCACCAGAGCGGTTCCGGAGGTATACCTAATGGATTTTTCATTAAACATGGGTTTTGATTTGCCTAAAGAAGGATTGGGGAAGTTGCTCTACAATATGATGTTCGAGGTATTATTTGTAGAATTAATCGATTATGAGGCGGAAGTATGGAATCACTCTTATGGTCAAGAAGTAAGTGTCGGGTGCACCTATTTTTCAATGGGCATTGATTTAGAAGATGAGGATGATTATATGGAGCGTTATCGGCAGGCCAATCTCGAGGCGTATGGGGTGGATACGAATGTTTTTATTAGTATTCAATTTAAATCGTACATCTTTGAGATCGGATGGGTAAAATTTCTTGAAGTCATTGAAAAGCTGTTGCGCTTAAACAATCTGGATTTGCTTGTTTTGGACGACACCTCGTATCCTTTATTCAAAAGAGTTCAAAGGCGTTTGCTGATTAATAGTCATTTAGATTATCGGACATGGTTGATGGCAAAGGAAAATCTGGCGCTGCTGAATTATCCTTATGAAGAAGAGGCTTTCTAGAGAGGGTGAGTAATATCCATTCGCAAAATGGACTCGGCATGTTCCTCACGGGGAGGACCACTGACGACCATCTTCCTTCAATGACCCCATCCCGCTTTCCCCGTTGTTTATTCACCTATACAAAAAACCAGCCTAAGCTGGTTTAATCTCTACCTGGCAGCATCGGGGTTAGAACGACTCTCCCTGTTCTCCGATACTACACATAAAGCTGCACATCCTTCTGCGCTTCATTGACGGGAATATACGTGAAGTGTCTGAAAATATCCCCAGGGTGCGTAACGATCAACGGGCCCCACGAAGGGTTGGCGTCATGCATCAATTTCAGCAGGGTAACCATCCGTTGGAAGACGATTTCCGGATTTGCATTCTTGGATAGAGCTTCTGTAACGGCGGCCGCAACGACATGCGCCGCATAGAAACCATCTCTGTATAGAGCCGGAAGCGGCGTGCCCGTGGTTTGTAATAAAGGGCGCAAAGCAAGGATGATTTGTTCATCCCGGTCTCTCCAGTTCTGGATCTGGCTGAGGCTGGTATGCTCCAAGCTTCTCAGCTTGGCTTTCATGATCGTTTCCGCCACAATCCGGGCCGATTCCCTGGCTGCGTTCGCGTCGACAGCGCGATTTTCGAGGCGAATCGAAGCAAGGTCTTTGTCGGTTTCCGCAAGAATCACGCGCTGCCACTCCTGGGCTCCGGAGAATTCCAAGAGGCCGGTCGCGAAGGCTCCCAAATACCCCCTTAGAATGTCGGCGGGGTGGGAATCATTGGCCGGGCCTATGTTTCTAAGCGCGGCATTTCCCGTGAACGCGGCATTCATCCCTCGAAAATAGCCGATCAAACCGATGGCGGCCGCGGGTCCCACATTTAATACGCCGAGCACGTCCGAAGCGGTTTCGTCGATCCGGGACGCCCAATAATCAGGCAGATTATGACCGACATTGGCCCGGTTTAGTTCGGTCCAAACCGTTTGCGAAAGTTCCTCAAGCAAACCGATATCCGCATGAAGAATGTCGTGGCCGCATACCTCATGAGGCAGGCTGGACCAGGAGAGGACCCCGGCATTCGCATGAATGGGCGGCAGGCTGACGATAGCGGCTTGCAGGTCGAAAACCGAGGTAGCGTCGATCGGCCAGGTGTAGGGGCCGCTTTCCGGGCTTCCCCATTTCACAAGCGCCGGAATAACGCTTAAGTCCGGCGGCTTCACGCCTACACGGTCGGCGGCGCTCAGGAATCCGTCGTACAGGTCGCTTACGACCTCTTGAAAAGCATCCGTGGCCAGCGGCAAGTAACCCTCGCCGTGCTGGAGAATGGATTGGGCGATGTCCAACATCAATCGGGCGCTGGAATTCCGTTCGGGATCACGAATCAGAATCTCTACGAAGCCCCGCGGTCCCAGCTCGTCCAATTTTCTCAGGAAGGGCTTGACCACCGTTTCCTGATAAAGCTTGGGCAGCTTGTCCTTGACCGCTTCCAATCGGCCCCGAAGCTCGTGAAAGTCGGTTGGCGGCTCAGGGGACTGGAGAGGGGTCAAAACCGCTCTTCTGACATCTTCGATGCAAACGGCCAAATTGGAAATGTCCACCGTATTTACGGCGATCCGGTTCGTCACATTTTTATTGAATAACTCTTGCAAACCAATACCTCCTTGGGGTTCATTGGGATTCGGAAGTATTTTTTGCCAAGGGGCTTTACAATATGCGTTTTACAAAATGGTTACCGTCGTTGTTGTGGGTGATAGAATAGGCAGCAGGGTTAGCGAGCGCCATCATCCGGTCGAAAGAAAAAGCGGGCTCATACTGCCGGATCAACAGCGCCATCGAAATCCGGTGCGTAATCAGAAGAAACCCTTCATTGAGATTAAGCAATTCATGCGTCAGTTCAAGCACCCTTGAGGCCACTTCCCGGTTCGATTCCCCGTTAGGGAACCGCAAATCCACATTTTCATCGTGCTTCCGCAGTTCGTCCAGCAGTACGCTTCCATCCTCAGGGGCGCTGCCCAAATTGCGTTCCACCAATCGCGGGTCGGCTTTCATTTCTTTTTCCAATCTTCGTGCCAAAAGAACCGCGGTTTGTCCCGCACGCAAGTAAGGGCTGGTAACAATCCGGCTAAAATCGGTGAAACCTTGTTGAATCAGCAAATCTACCAAGCGCTCCACTTGTTCAATTCCTTTAAGCGTCAAGGGAGCTTCGGGTTCATTGCCGGAGGCTTGACCATGGCGAATCACATAGAAGGTTTGAGACACGGGCGACACTCCTTCTGCAGGAAAGTAACTTTCTCTAAAAATTGGATAAACGCGTATCCGGAGGTTGAGGGAGGTGGAGGAATTATGGAAAACAGCCCCCGATATGTTTGTAAATCAGCAAGAGAATCCCTTATTGAAAAATTAGGGTTACCTGAGCCTGATGAGTTTTGTCAGGATTGGGAATACGTTGTTGCGAACTCATCCCGTTTAGAAGAGTTTCTTGCATTTTATGGAAAAGGTTCACTGAATAGTGAAGAAAAATTTGCTCTTATGGTGATTATCGTATCTTCATTTAATGATCACCTTAGTGAATATGATTTTGATATTGTGATCTGGAACAGAATCAGGCATCTTCTTGAAGAAGATATGCAAATCCATGTGAATACCATTTTATATTGGTCGCTGGAGGGGGAAGATTTGGAGGATTGTTTTCCAATTACTCGTTACATGAGGGAAATAGAGATTAGTCCCTCTCGTGATTGATGGGATAGAGCGAATTTGTGAGCAGACTAATAGCCTGGGAGGCCCGGATGGTGGAAAATAAGGCAAAAAGCGATACGAACGGAGTTGTTGTCTGTGCCAACCCATCCATCGATCGGTGTTATTCTCGCCCAAATTGGAACGCCGTCCATGCCGGAAGCGAAGGCGGTGCGTTCTTATTTGCGGCGATTTTTGTCGGACCGGAGAATCATTGACCGGAGTCCCTGGCTGTGGCAGCCGATCCTCCAGGGAATTATCCTTCGGACGCGGCCCCGAAAGTCGGCCCGATTGTACCGACAAATTTGGACCGAGGAAGGGTCTCCGTTATTGGTGAACTCTTTTCGTCAACAATCCGCTTTACAGGAGAGATTGGGTCCGAAGTTTCAAGTGGAGCTGGGACTGGCGTACAGTGACCATAGCATAGAAAAGGCCATGCAGCGCTTGGAGCAAGCGGGAATCGGCCGCGTTCTCGTTGTCCCGCTGTTTCCCCAATATTCTTCAACAACAACGGCTTCCGTCTATGATCAGGCCTGTTTTGCCGCGCTTGGCCGTGCCAGTTCCAAGGCGCCGGCCCTCAAGCGGCATGTTCCGGCGCTCCGGTTTGTGGAGCCCTATTACAAGGACCCGGGATATATCTCTGCGATGAAGGCGCACTTGCTCCGCCATATGGAGCGGTTGAATCGGGAGCCGGATCGGGTGGTGCTGTCTTTTCACGGGATTCCCAAACGGTATGTGGACACCGGAGATCCTTACCCTGAACATTGCATGGAGACGGCGCGGCTGCTCGCTGAAGCTATGGGCTGGCGGGAGGACCAGTGGCAGGTAGCGTTTCAATCCCGATTTGGCCCGGAGGAGTGGGTTGGACCTTCCACGGATGATGTGATCGGGAGTTTGGCGAAACACGGAGTCGCCCATCTCCTGATCTTTGCCCCCGGTTTTGCGGCCGATTGTCTGGAGACGCTGCATGAGCTGGATATCGAAGGACGGGATCACTTTTGTGCTTCCGGCGGGCGGGCTGAGCAGTTTCATTATGCCCCCTGCCTGAATGATCAGCCGGAATGGCTGGATTTCTTGGCAGGGCTGGTTGAGCGGAATGCCGGGGGCTGGGGATGACCTGAAATTTCCGCGAATCTAGCGGCTGCACTTTTTTCGAAAAGTACGACTGCTTCCCACGCACCGCCCCCGTCAGCGGAGTTAGTCGGTATGGGCAATAGCGCTGATTTCGACTAACTGCTCGGGAAACGCCAGGGAGGATACACCGATGAGACTGCCGGCTGGCCGATGTTGTCCCATGTATTCCTTAAACAGCCCGATGACCGGCTCGGCATGCACTTCCGCGTTGGTTAGATAAACTTCCACATAGGCGAGGTTCGATCTGGTTACACCGAATTCCCTCAATACGCGGTCGAGATTCTCCAGGGTTTGCCGCGTTTGCGCCTCGATATCGCCCTCGCCAATGAAGGCCCCCTTCATGTCGTGGGCAAATTGCCCCGAAATGTAGACCGTTCCGTTGACGCTGTAACCTTGGGAGATGCCGTGATCCCAAAGATCGTGATTGTACATTTTTACTTGAGCCATGTTGTTCTCTCCTTTTATCTGAAAGTAAGGTCAGTATAAAAGGAGAGGACGGCAAAAAGAAGTACGCACTTTTTTGATAGCTACTGTCAGAAAGGATAGTGCAGAAGCGGAGTAAGGTTGACGCTATAGGGTTTCTGGAGGGATATTAGGATGAAAAAAATGACGGTGTTGTTTATTTTGCTGATCGATGCGATAAGTTCATTCCAGGTTGCGGCGGCAGAAATGGCGGCCAGTGAGATGGAAGTGATTGTGAACGGCAACTTTGTGCGGATGGAGGTTCCTCCCGCCGTTATCGACAACTATACATACCTGCCGATCCGGGCGCTGTCATCTTTGGGATTATCTTATAGGTGGGAGCCCGGCTCCAAGACGGCTGTGGTTCAAAACAAGGCAGGGGACGAATTAAAAATTACCGTGGATCAGAAAACAGCCACAAAGAACGGGAAGTCGCTCGGCATGGAGACGCCTGCCCGAAGTCAAGCAGGACGCGTGCTGGTTCCCGCCCGATTTGTAACGGAGGCGCTGGGCTATCGGGTTCAGTATGAATCCATTCGCAGCTTTGTTTTTATCACATCCCCGGATTACCAGACGGATCGCCGTCTGTTGGAGCAGAATGATTTGCAGATTGCGCGCGCAACAGCGATTTCGCTGCCGATTACCACCCCTTTTAAGCCTCTTGCGGCTAAGACATATAAAGATCATGCCTACTTTTTTCCGGGCGGAAGGGCCGATGTTTATGCGTTTTACGATGGATATACGACCTCTGTGATAGAGATTAAAGATGGCAAGGCCATTCTGGCGGGTCAATGGATTCAATCCCCTCAAGGCAATGAATATTTGGGGACAGCAGGTACGGTGTTTCTGTTGAGTGACCCTGCTTTGGAGCCTTTAATTCAGACAGGGGTGAAGTTTTCCAGAACAGGGAACGGGATTACCACAGATTATTGGCAAGAAGGGAGAAAAGAAGGCACCTTTACTAGCCCTTACAAGGTATATTCCGATTTCATTCAACGCGTCCCGGAGAATCTATGAATGAGGACTAAGGACCTCCCCAGTCGACGTGCCGCCAAGTGCACTAACAAGAAGCTGTCCCAAAAGAAAACTTTGGAACACCCTCACCAACAAAATAGGATGTTATCGTAAAAACCAAAGAGCTAAGTGGTCTGTTTTCCCTTAGCTCTTTGGCTTTTGGCGTCTATGGCTGTTTTCTTAAAGTGCCACCGCCGGAGTCTACACATTAACGGGAAAATCTCCCGTTAATGTACCGCTCTTGGCTCTTGGATCGGATTTAGCTGGAAAAGCTCCATCTATTTCGCGGCCCAATTGCGTATATACACAATTTCAGGCGAATTAACGGGAGGTTTTCCAGCTAAATCGCCTCTGCAGCCGCATGCGCACCAAATTAACGGGAAGAATTCCCGTTAATTTGAACCAAACAATTAATGTGCATCCAATCATACTTTTGAGGAGCACTTTGGCGACGTTATTCCCACAGAACAAATATATGGAAGCATGGAAGAGCTGATTGATATCGTGAATAAAAGCGTGAAGGAAGGGAAGAATCTCCTTCCTGAGTATTACGGTTACTAAAGATATTAACGGACTTCTGACAAAAAAATAGACCGCCCACAGGAAGGTACGGTCTATTTCTGTTCCAGCGTTTAACCTCAACCTGCTTTGCCGAGCAAGAAGCTGGCGATCAGAATGACGAAGACGACTGCTGTGATCAGGACAAAACGGTAGTCTTTTTCCGCCCAAAACACAAACAGCGATACGAAAACGCGGAACACCGGGGTCAGGATGAGCAGCAGCAGTCCGGCCTGGATCACTGCGGCCGCCTTTAGGGCGAACAGCCCTGTCATGATGTCCCCAAAATCGGTAGGGAAGGTATCTTCCGGGTAACCGCTGTCCCCAGTCACCAGGAATAGCAGCAGGCCGGTGATGATCACCGCGGCTGCCAAAAGGACGCCGATTCGCAGCATTTTGCTAATGATGATTTCAACTTCAAAGGCGCGTTTCTTTTCCGCCGGATGGCCTTCGTTCATGTTAACCCCTCCATCCCTGATAGATCATTTGGCACGCGATATAGATCATCACCGGAATGAACAGCTTGCGTATTGTTTTGCTTTTCATCCGCTGCATGATGCGCGACCCGACGGTTGCCCCGACGAGAACGCCCAGCGCTACCGGGGCCGAGATAATCGGAATGATGTCGCCGCGCAGCAAATAAATGCCCGCGCTGGCCGCCGCCGTAACCCCCATCATAAAATTGCTGGTGGCCGTGGATACTTTCAGCGGCATTTTCATGAACACGTCCATCGCCATCACCTTAAAGCTGCCGCTGCCGATGCCCAGTAAGCCTGAAACGACGCCCGCACCGTACATGACCCCGAAGCCTTCATAGACCCGGTCGACGTTGTAGGCTACCTGCTTGCCCACCGCCTTGTCGTAATACTCTCCCTGCAGCCCCAGTTTCTCCGCGACGGGGTGAAGCCTGACGCTCGCCGGGATTTCCTCCTTGCCCTTTTTGATCATGGCGTAAGCCGAATAAAGCAAGAGCACCGCGAAGATGAAAAATAAAAACCGCGGCGCGATCAGCGCCCCGAGAAAAGCCCCCGTAATCGCCCCGACGGTCGTGGCGATTTCCAGAAACATGCCGACCCGCAAATTCGTGATCCGGTCGCGCAAATACGCCACGGCCGAACCGCTGGACGTGGCGATCACGGATATGACGCTTGCCCCAATCGCATGATTAATGTCGACGCCAAACAGCAGAGTGAGCGCAGGCGTAACGATAATACCCCCGCCCAGACCTAGAATCGAGCCCACGATCCCCGCCAATATGGCAATCAGAAAAATTTCAATGACGGTCGTTGTCAAAACTGCATCCCCTTTGCTGGTCATTCTTCACGACGCTATGTAAAAGTGCCGCAATACATCCTGTTCCTTTCGTCAGTTTCCAAGTATAGCACTTTGTATTTGGGACTTCATCCTTAAGTTTCGGAAAATCCTGCCGATTTGTTGACGAAATGCTTCCCCATGAGGTTAGAAGCCCAGGTTGGCAGAATACTTTGAAAAAAATATACAATTTATTTATAATGTATAATTTTTATACATTTTTATCTAATTGTATATATAATTTGTTATATATTGACATTATCCTGGGGTTGAACCAGAGTTTGGTGTTGTGTTGAAAATCCTGTTAAAGCAAGGGAGGCACTAGGATGGGAAGTTTTGTGAAAGACCCGAAGGCGATCATGAGATTCAATAACCGACCGAAAACATTTTATGATGCGGAGGTTCTTACGGTTTATTGGGAGACCCGGCGTGAGATCATTGAACGGATCCTTCCGGCGCCGCTCAAAGCGGCCAGTAGGCCGCTGGTTCATGCTTTTGTCGCACATTATCCCAGAACCAGCTTCTCGCTTCCTTACAGCGAAGCGGCATTATTCGTACTGGCGGACTATCATGGGGAGGTCGGCACCTATTGCTTGTCCATGCCCATCAGCGATGACGTGGCCATGGGGCTGGGAAGAGAGATTTGCGGCTTTCCCAAGAAGATCGCGGATATAGAGATGAAGAAGGACGGAAATCTTGTGGAAGGAACGGTAAGGCGGCATGGGATCGACTTTTTTCGGGTGAGAGCCCATTTGAACGGGAAGATGAATGCGGAAGACGGACAGAAGGTTATCGATGAATACTATGGCCATGATTTGGCGGTCTTCAATATTAAATACTCCCAAGCTATAGACGGCAGTGGATTCGATTTAAAGCCAACGCTTGTAAAACAGAATACAACGATGGACGTTCGTGTGCTTCGAAAAGGGGAAGTCGAAATCAGCATGCAGGATTCGCCGCACGATCCGTGGGCGGAGTTGGAAGTCGTAAATTTGCTGGGGGGTGTATACACGGTCAGCGATACGGTTCTCTTAAAAGGGACGATGCTGGAGCAACTGAAGCCCGATGAATTTCTGCCATATTCGTATCTGAGATGGGATTGGTGGGAGGATACTCCCGCAGAAGGAGGAGATGGACGATATGGAGAATCCGTTTGATTTAACCGGCAAAGTTGCCGTGGTTACAGGCGGTTCCGGCGGAATTGGCTTTGAAATCGCCAGAGTTTTTGCTGTCCAGGGGGCCGACGTGGCGCTGCTTGATAAGAAGGCGGATCATCTGGAAGCCCAGGCCGGGAAAATCCGGGATTGCGGAAGAAAGGCGATTTCTGTCCCCTGCGATGTGACGAAGGAAGAGGAGGTCAGGGAGGCCGTTAACAGGGTGTTGGATACATTTTCAAAAATAGACATTCTCGTGAACAACGCGGGCGTTGCGGGGGCCGGGTCGGTCGATCAATTGGAGGAATCGGAATGGGACGCCGTGGTCGATCCGAACCTGAAGGGCATCTATCTCATGTCCAAGCATGTCGTCAAGTATATGAAGCAAAGAAAATACGGGAAGATCATTAACATGGCTTCCGTTTGCGGGCTTGTAGGGAGTAAAGCCGTGCCCCTTCACGCCTATTCGGCGTCCAAGGGAGCGGTGGTCAATTTAACGAGAGCCATGGGAGCTTCCTACGCACAGGACGGCATCACCGTGAATGCGATCGGTCCAAGCCTGTTCAGAACGGAAATGACGGAAGCCGCATTATACAAAGGCGATTTTTTGAAAATGTACAATAATCTATGCCCCATGGGAAGACCCGGAAATCCCGAAGAATTGAATGGGGCGGCCCTATATTTTGCCTCGGATGCTTCCAGCTATACGACAGGCCAAACTTTATTTGTGGATGGCGGCTGGTCGGCCGTTTAATTCGTACGCAAACGCACCTTTTCTCATAAGATGTGGTATGAGAGGAGGTGACGTATGAGAAACATTCCCGTAAAGGGTTATTTGATGGATCAGCATGATAACGATTCAAAGCATTCGCATAAGTTGTTCATTACGTCTTGGGACGGTCGGCCGGTTCATACCCATCCGTTCAAGGGCGTGACTTCCTTCGATGTCGGTCATGATCACCACTACGCCGGGGTTACAGAACCCGCTCCCAATGGTGTGCCGCATGTTCATGGTTATTTTGCGGTTACCTCGTTTAACGATGGGCATGAGCATATCATTCGAGGAAGGACCGGACCGGCTATTCCTTTGCCGAATGGAGGCCATGTCCACCACTTTGAGGGCCATACCACGGTGAATGGGCGTATCCCCCATGTCCATGCCTACAGAGGAACGACTGGTAACGAATCCTGATGAAGGAGCTTGGGTAGATCAAAAAAAGCCGGTTTCCGCTCTTGGAAATGGGCTTTTTTGATTTGGTGTGATAAACATCACCGTAAATAATGTTCAAATTTAAAATAATAGAAGTACCTATAATAATACTAGAGAAAGTCTATTGTGAAGGAGGCATGAGAACATGGCAATCCGCCGTGGCCCCGTGGCACAAGATTATATTATTGAGCGTGTGACGGATTTGTTCCCGTGCAGGGTGTTGTGGAGCGAAGGACGTCCGTGCTTGGAGTATGGCAGTACGGAGGAGCTGGAGAAGATCGGTGAATACGTAAATGGAACCTTTGGCGTAGAGCTGCTGGATGTGTTTTTTACTACCGTGGAAAGTCTTCCGCCGGATCTTTAACTCTGGTCCATATCATCTGCCGCTTGACGATACCGGGGAGCATCCAACAAAAAGCAGTGACTCTGACACTTCGGAGTCACTGCTTTTTGTTGCTGAAGGCAAAAAAATCAATGCCCGATTTTCGGCGGAACGATGTCTCCGGACACGTTATAATCGGAATTGTTACTCGTGAAGGTGCTTCAACCTTCAAAACCGCATAAAAAAGGAGGAGCAGGATGATACCGGCCGACAAGAAACAAGTGTATTATCAGGCGCTTATCGATAAAAAGTCGGAGTATGAAGGGATTTTTTATGTCGGAGTGAAGACAACCGGTGTATTTTGCCGACCTACATGCCCGGCGCGAAAGCCTAAATTTGAAAACTGCGAATTTTATGAGACGGCCAAGGAAGCTCTGCTGGCCTCATTCCGCCCCTGTCAACGCTGCCGCCCCTTGTCTCATCCAAACCATGTCTCGGAGCTTGTCCGCAAATTAGTCGAAGCGGTAGAAGAGAACCCGGAACATCGCTGGAAAGAAGAAGATTTTCGCAGATTATCCGTGGATGCGTCAACGGCTCGCAGGCAGTTCAAGAAAAGATTCGGAATGACGTTTGTTGAATATGCGAGAGCCCGGCGCATGGGCATCGCCTTAAAGCAGATCCGGTCCGGCAGCGCGGTTATCGATGCGCAGTTGTCCACGGGGTATGAATCGGGCAGCGGGTTTAGGGACGCGTTTTCGCGGATTATGGGAGCCGCGCCTGCCCAACTGGGCGAGCAGCAGATTTTGAAGGCCTCGTGGTTGGATACGCGCCTGGGTCCGATGGTCGCCATCGCCGACGAACAAGCCCTATATTTGCTCGAATTCGTGGACCGCAGAGGACTGGAGCGCGAGATAGAGCGCTTGAGAAAACGCACAAAAGCCGCAATCATTCCGGGCAGCACACCGCCGATCGCTTCGATCGAAAGGGAGCTGACGGATTATTTCGCAGGCTGTCTAACGGAATTCAAAACTCCGGTGAAACTGCTGGGCTCGTCTTTTCAGCAAGAGGTGTGGGAACAACTGCGCAAAATTCCGCCGGGTCAGACGGCTTCGTATGCCGGCCTGGCCGCGGCGATGGGAAAGCCGAGTGCTTATCGCGCCGTAGCCCAAGCCAATGGAGCCAACCAGTTGGCGATCATGATTCCATGTCACCGCGTGATCAACTCGAACGGCGATTTGGGCGGTTATGGGGGAGGCCTATCCCGGAAACAATGGCTGCTTGACCATGAGAAGGGTGGGGGGGTGGCGGAGAAATTCATACATACGCCACAAACAAAATAGGGGATGCGGAGGAGTTGGTTTTGGAGACCAAGAATATGTTTAATATCTTCTTATTTGGAAGTGAGTTGATATCCATGAACGATATCATGGTCGGTATTTTATGGAGACAGTTTGAACCAGCGTTGAAAATGTTGAAGCAGCTAATCGGCATATTTTTTGTTCACTTCACATTAAATCATGAAGACTTTATGAAGTTGCTTGTAATTGAGAACGGTTCGCATATAATAATTAGTATAAATATAAAGCATAGCAAGTTAAGGGAATGGGATACACTATCTCTAACTCTATGCTGTTTTACGAAACCAAATTTCCAGGAGGTACGAAAATCATGTCATTGATTGGAAAAGAAGTCCTGCCTTTTAAAGCACAAGCTTATCAAAACGGAAAATTCATCGAGGTTACCGAGGCCGATCTTAAGGGAAAATGGAGTATTTTCTGCTTCTATCCGGCTGACTTTACGTTCGTTTGCCCTACTGAACTTGAAGACCTGCAAAATCAATATGCCACGCTGAAAGATCTGGGTGTTGAAGTTTACTCCGTTTCGACAGACACACATTATGTACACAAAGCTTGGCACGACAGCTCCGAAGCGATCGGCAAAGTAACTTACATTATGATCGGCGACCCTTCCCATACGATCTCCCGCAACTTCGATGTGTTGGTTGAAGAAGAAGGCGTTGCTAACCGCGGTACGTTCATCATCGATCCGGACGGTGTCGTTCAAGCGATCGAGATCACGGCGGAAGGCATCGGGCGCGATGCAAGCACATTGATCGACAAAGTGAAAGCCGCTCAATACGTTCGGAATCATCCAGGCGAAGTATGCCCTGCGAAATGGAAAGAAGGCGGCGAAACTCTGAAACCAAGCCTTGACCTTGTAGGCAAAATCTAAGGAGCGTTAAAATCATGAAACTGGATGCAGATATAAAGCAACAACTGGAACAATACCTCCAGCTCATGGAAGGCAATGTTCTGCTGAAAGTCAGTGCAGGAACCGATTCTGTATCCAACGACATGCTGGACCTCGTTCAAGAGTTGTCCAGCATGTCGGACAAAATTTCAGTTGAACAAACCACGTTGCCCCGAACTCCAAGTTTTAGTGTCAATCGGGTAGGGGAAGATACGGGGGTTACCTTTGCTGGAGTACCGTTAGGCCATGAGTTTACCTCTTTGGTGCTGGCTTTGCTGCAAGTGAGCGGAAGACCGCCCAAAGTGGAACAAAGCGTTATCGACCAGATTAAAAGCATCAAAGGCGAGTACCACTTCGAAACCTATGTCAGTCTGACCTGCCATAATTGTCCCGATGTGGTGCAGGCGCTGAACATGATGAGTGTCCTGAATCCCGGCATCACCCACACGATGATTGACGGCGCGGCATTCAAGGAAGAAGTGGAACGCAAAGAAATTATGGCGGTACCGACGGTCCACCTGAATGGCGAATTTTTCGAGAGCGGACGTATGTCCATTGAGGATATTCTCGGCAAAATGGGCACTTCGGACGCGTCCGAGTTCGAAGGTAAAGAGCCGTATGACGTGCTGGTGGTCGGCGGCGGGCCTGCCGGTGCCAGTGCAGCGATCTATGCGGCACGTAAAGGCATCCGCACCGGGATTGTAGCCGAACGCTTCGGTGGTCAGGTGAACGATACGCTGGGCATTGAGAACTTTATCAGCGTGAAGTACACAGAAGGTCCCAAGCTCGCGGCCAGCCTGGAAGAGCATACGAAGGAATACGGCGTCGACATCATGAAGGGACAGCGTGCGAAGCGTCTGGAGAAGAAAGAACTCGTTGAACTTGAATTGGAGAACGGTGCGGTTCTGAAGAGTAAGACCGTCATCATTTCCACCGGGGCCCGTTGGCGCAATCTCGGCGTACCGGGCGAAGCGGAATTCAAGAACAAAGGCGTGGCTTACTGCCCGCATTGCGACGGCCCTCTGTTCGCGGGCAAACATGTCGCGGTGGTCGGCGGAGGTAACTCCGGGATTGAGGCGGCGATCGACCTTGCCGGGATCGCGGAGCATGTTACGGTGCTGGAATTTATGCCGGAATTGAAAGCCGACTCCGTACTGCAGGATCGCCTGAACAGTTTGCCGAATACGACCGTCCTCAAAAACGCCCAAGTGAAGGAAATCACAGGTGACACTAAAGTAAACGGTGTAACTTACATCGAGCGTGCGACCGGAGAAGAGAAGCACATCGAGCTTCAGGGCGTATTTGTCCAAATCGGTCTCGTGCCGAATACGGATTGGTTAGGCGATACGATAGAGCGCACCCGCATGGGCGAGATTGTCGTAGACAGTCACGGCGCGACCAACGTTCCTGGCGTATTCGCCGCAGGGGACTGCACCCATACTCCATATAAACAAATTATCATTTCGATGGGATCAGGCGCGACAGCAGCCCTAGGCGCATTTGATTATATGATTCGGAATCAATAGTTTTAGATATCTGGCGGTTGACTTAATCGCTTATTAACGGGAATTCCTCCCGTTAATTTACCGCTATTGGCTCTTGGATCTGATTTAGCTGGAAAAACTCCATCTATTTCGCAGCCCAAACGGCCGGGAACCAAATTTCAGTTAAATTAGCAGGAGGTTTTCCAGCTAATTTAACTCTGTAACCGCATAGGTGCCCAATTAACGGGAGGAATTCCCGTTAATTGGGGCACCGTCCCTTCAAGCGTATATCGCTGCTCAAAAACCCGCTCTATGAGCGGGTTTTTGAGTACCCTAAAACAAATTCCAAAACCGAAACGGAATAACCCGCCGCTTCCGCCCGGGTGGCGACTCCCCGGCCGTCTTCAAACGTTTCGTGATACACCGTAACCGTGCCTGCCTCCGGGATCGGCGCCGCAGCGAGTGCATCCGGAGCAAGCCAGCTTGACGGGATCAACAAGGCTGCGGCGAGCAGGATCATGATGGTGGGCTTCATCCTTTTACTCATTCATGGCACTCCCCTCAGTGATATGGTCTCACAACAACAAGGTAAAGCGCTTACATATTGTGAAGAACGTTCCCTCCTTTCGGTACCAGATCATACCATCTTTTCAAGGGACCGACCTTAACCAAATTAAAGGATTTTCCTTGTTTTTCTTAGGTCATTTCTCTTCTTAATGAAAGAGGATGATAACTTTTTTAAAATTTGTTATTTAAGTACATTGACTTTCCTTATAACAGGATATAAATTATGGATAATTCAACGGATACAAGCGCTTAACCGTTACTTTGCATAATCCTCAATACATCCCGCCTATCACTCTCAATCCGGAATAAACTTTCAATCCCTTGACACGAAACTACAGGAAGCATTTCACCAAACCGCAGCAAACGTCCTAGATGTTTTCAAACGAACCTATTTGAAAACATTTATATAAGTTTGAGCACCTTACACCCGCTTTTTGTCAAACCCAAAATGATAGCGCTTACCAAAGAGGTTCGTGAAAGGGGGGATGTGTTGTAGATTGATTAAAATTTAAAACATTTTAAACAAATGACAGGAGACACAAAGTGTAAGGTGTTTCAAAAAGTAATCCATAAATAGGAGGTCAAGGAATGAAGAGGATTTTAGCCTGTGTGGTCGTATTTGGTTTGCTATTTAGCCTCATACCGTCAATGAATGCGGGAGCTGGAGCGGCCGCGGTCAATCTGGCCCAAAACAAGCCGGCGGCGGCAAGCACTGTGGAGGATTCCGATAAAACACCGGCCATGGCGTTCGACGGGAATGCTTCAACGAGGTGGTCATCCGTTTATTCCGATCCGCATTGGATCAGCGTCGATCTGGAAACGGTCCGTGAGATAAACGGGGTCCTGCTGAACTGGGAAATTGCTTACGGAAAATCCTATCAAATTCAAACCTCCTTGGACAATCAACAGTGGGACACCGTTTATTCCACAACGGAAGGGGACGGGGGAATAGACCAAATCTCCTTTGAAACGAAGTCCGCCCGGTATGTGAGGATGTACGGAACGCAAAGGGGCACTCAGTGGGGCTATTCTCTTTGGGAATTTGAAGTGTACGGTCCGGACGGCACGCCTGATACTGCGGCCCCTTCCGCTCCCGCCAATCTTGCTGTCTCCTCCAAAACCGATACGACCGTAACCCTTGCCTGGACTGCGTCCACGGATAATGTAGGGGTAACCGGCTATGACATTTACCGCGGATCGGCGCTCGCAGGTTCAAGTGCCACGACAAGTTACACCGTAACGGGCTTAACGGCGAACACCGAGTACAGCTTTACGGTCAAAGCCAAAGACGCCGCAGGCAATGTGTCGGGAGCGAGCGGTGAAGTAAGGATTACAACCAGTCCTGTCTCAACGCACACCGGGTTCTACATTGACGGGACGACGCTTTACGATGCGAACGGAAACCCGTTTGTGATGAGGGGGATCAATCATGCGCATACGTGGTACAAAGATCAGCTCTCCGCCGCCATCCCCGCGATCGCCGCGACAGGCGCCAACACGGTAAGAATCGTGCTTTCCGATGGCCAACAGTGGTCGAAAGACAGCTTATCCTCTATCCAGAATCTTATTACGCTATGCGAACAAAATAAGCTGGTCGTCGTGCTCGAAGTCCATGATGGAACCGGATCGGACAGCCAAGCGGTCTTGGACAACATCGCAAATTACTGGATCGAAATGAAGAGCGCCTTAATCGGCAAAGAAAAAACCGTGATCCTGAATATAGCGAACGAATGGTATGGCTCATGGGATGGAGCGGGATGGGCAAACGGCTATACGTCCGTCATCCCCAAACTCCGGAATGCCGGCATCAAGAACACGATCATCGTGGACAGCGCGGGATGGGGGCAATATCCGCAATCGGTTTTCGACTACGGGACCCAGGTTTTTAATGCCGACCCTCTTCGAAATACGATGTTTGCGATTCATATGTACGAGTATGCCGGAGGAAACGCCTCGACCGTCAAGAGCAACATAGATCAGGTATTGAACAAGAATCTGGCCCTCGTGATCGGCGAATTCGGAATCCGGCATACGAATGGGGATGTGGACGAGGCCACGATCATGAGCTATAGCGAGGAAAAGGGCGTAGGTTATCTCGGCTGGTCCTGGAAAGGAAACGGTTCGGGGCTGGAGTATCTGGACATGTCCCACGATTGGGCGGGCACCAGCTATACCGAGCAGGGGAATATCCTCATCAACGGGCCGAACGGCATTCGGGCGACTTCGGAGATTTGTTCCGTTTATGATCATGCCCCGTCTGATCGTGAGGCTCCGTCACCCCCCGCGAACCTTACGGGGACATCGCCGGATTACTCCACGGTAGAGCTCGCCTGGAATGCTTCCACCGATAATGTCGGCGTGACCGGATATAATGTGTACAAGGACGAAGTATTGGTGGATATCAGTCCGACTACGACTTATCGGGTAACCGGGCTAAAGGCCAACATGACTTACACTTTTACGGTAAAAGCGGTCGATGCCGCGGGAAACTTATCCGAAGCGAGCAACCCGGCAAGCGTGAAAACCGCGGACAGCCACGATCAAACGGCGCCTACGGCACCTGCGGGCCTCACCGTTGTACCCGCCGTCACAACAGCGAATCTGTCCTGGACGGCATCCACGGACAATATTGGAGTGGCGGGCTATCAGGTGTACAGAGATGGAGTCCTGATCGGCTCCGTCCCGGCAACCGGGTATATCGCTTCAGGCCTGGAGGGGAATACAACGTACACGTTCACTGTGAAGGCTTTTGACGATGCGGGGAATGTGTCGGAGGCCAGCAATGCCGTCACGGTAACCACCGGGGACCCGAATCAACTGCCGGCGATCGATCCGGGCATCATCGACGATTACTCGAACTGGTACGTTGGGATTAACGGCGGTGATCAGCCGACGAATCCGACTGAAGCCAAGCTGGCCCCGCTTGAAAACGGCGGGTTAAACATGACCTTCGATCTCCAGAAGGAGAATTACCCCAGCTTTCAAGTGGATCCCAGCCCGGCGGCAGACTGGAGTTCTTTTAACCACATGAAGCTCATCATCACCAATCCGAATCCGGTTGAAATTCAACTGCAGCCGATTGTTAAAGACCGCACTTGGAAGTGGGTGGAACTTGGCCAGTACATCCAAATTCCGGCGAAAACGACCATGCTGGCTACCGTTCCGCTAACGGCTCTCTCCGATAAAGAAGTAAATCGGATCATTCTTAGGGTGCAAGGCGGAGGCGGCAATCTGAAGGGAAGCATTCAACTGCATACCGTCAGCTTTGATTTACCGGCCGACGCCTATGCGGCGACGATTGCCGAGATGAACCGTCCCAAAACCGCAAGTCATTATCCGTGGAACTTTACGGATTCGGCTTTTACGGGGAACATTTCGAGCGGCTTAAATGGAGAAACCGTGTTTGTGAATTACGCCTCTACCTTAAGCGATACGGTTGCGGCCGGCGTGGCGACCGAGACGAAGCCCGGTTTGGGGAAGGGGGATGACTGGTCCCGGTATGCCGGCATTTCCTCCACATTAACCAATGAAGGAACCAAGCCGATTCGCGTCTCCCTGGTGCTCCGGACCGGTACCGGATGGAATTGGGAAGAGACGGGAGGGCAAACCGCAACGGATCCTTCCGTCGAGCGGGTCATCGCGGCAGGGGAATCGGTGGACGTAACATACGCGTTCAATGCCCCGATCTGGAAATCCAAAGACACAAACTGGGTCCATAGTGCGCCCGTATCCCATCTGACGGACATTCGGGCCATCGCGTTCAAGGTATATGCGGGAACCGGCGAAACCGTAGAGGCGGGTACCCTGAATATCACGAACTTTGAGGTGAATTTCTAGGAGGACCCGTATAGTTCCCATATAATAAAACAAAAAGCAGGGGCCGCTCCCGGGTCATCCGTCGATGGCCGAGGGGCGCCCCTAATTAAATTTTTCTTATATAAGAGTTTTGGTCATTATAAAGTCCGTTTGTTCTTCATCACCCATATAAAAAGAGTGGGCTCCAGTTTGAACAAACCCCATTTTCTTATAAAAAGCAATTGCATTTTCATTTTTTTCCCATACGCCCAGCCAGATATTCTTTTTATTACGTTCCACCGCAATTTCCATAGCTTTATTCAGCAGATATTTACCAAGCCCATGTTTTTGGAATTTGTTCTTTATATAAATCCTCTCGATTTCAAGTGATGCGTCCCCCATTTCTTCGGACTGGGCATCATTGGTATTGACCTTTAGATATCCGGCGATTTCATTATTAAAATAAACAAAAAAGAATTGCGAAGAAATATGGGATAATTCTTGTTCTAATTGGTTTAAGTTAAAAGCCCTTTCCAAATAGGCATTCATATTTTCGGGTGAATTCTGATGCTTAAATGTCTCATTAAATGTTTCATAACTAATAGCTTGAAGTTGGTGTGAATCCTCAAGGGTACACTTTTTTAAATTTATAGTCATCTGAATATGTCGCTCCTTTATGTCATCAATAAGTTCTTTTGTTTCCCTTTTTTACAAAATCCCAGTCTTTTTCTATATTTTTTCTTACTCTTTGAAGAAGATTGAACATGGTTTCCGCTTCTCTTTCGGAGAATCCCTCTAATGCGACGCTATTGGAATAATCATGTTCTCTTTTTAAAAAAGGATATACACTTTTCCCTTTCTCTGATGGAAAGAGCATTTTAATTTTTTTGTTGTGTGTATCGTCTTTCTTTTCAATAAAGCCATTAATTTCAAGCTTTTTTATAGCGCGGGCTGCTGTAGTCCGGTCTACTTTTATCATCTCAGCCAACTTTTCTTGAATGACTCCCGGGTTTTCACAAATTCGTACAAGGTACAAATACTGCCCTTTTGTCAGGTCGTATTCTTTAAATTCAATATTACTTATAGAGTCTAATGCCCTTGCGATCATTCCAATTTCACGCAGAATCTCCTTCATAATTAACTCCTCAGCACATATTTTTGTTGCAAATGCAATAAAAATAATACATATTAAATTTAACCTAATTTTATTGTATTTGCAACAAAAACACGTCAATATCGCAAATTTTTGATGAGGTTGTTCCCGTTTGGGCATCGGACTTGAGGGAGCCCCGAGGTCACCGGAAGTGAATTTGGAGCTCCCTCCTTGTTTGCGTCAGCGCTTGTTTTCGCCGATCATCCGCAGCTCCTTGGCCTGGGCGATGGCACTCATGCGGCGGTTGACCTTCAATTTGGCAAAGATATTTTTTTGATGGACCCAAAAAGCATTTAAGATTCACTAAAGGTTCCTGCCCTAAGATAAGGCCATGGAGATCACGGAAGGAGGTGAGCGCCAATGAAACGATCTTCAATACTTCTGAGTATCGCTCTCGCAGGGATCGCGATCCTGCTGATTGCTTTAGCATTCAAAATGAGCATGGGTGCCCCGTCCGGCGAACCATTCCCACACCGCCAGGCATGGCATGATGGGATGAGGCACGGTCAGCACGGATTTGCGTTTGCGATGAAAGGTGCGAGGTTCGCGAAGCCGGAAATGGCCGGAGCGTCAGACTCAGCAGCCTCGGCAGGAACGATTCTGCTTCAACTGGCGGTCTTGCTCGGGGGCGTCGCTCTTTTTGTAAAAGGTACGGGGATTCTCAAATGGATCGGAGCCGTATTCGCGGCTTTATGTACCCTAAGTTTGCTGACGCCGCTTTGGGGCTTGATCGTGCTGCTTCTCGCTTTTTGGCTGTACAGACGGATTGCAAACCATCGTAACAATACATCCCCCCAGGCTCTTATCGCCTACACTTCTTCCATGGAACCCGGTGTAAGCCGAGGCCGCTTCTTGGATGAATGGGAACGGGATCAACATAAAAAGGAGGATGAATAACATGGGGATTTTCGGAAGAATTAAAGATATTGCCGCGGCAGACGTACATCGGCTGCTCGATCAGGTGGAGGATCCGGTCAGCATGGCCAAGTATTATATCCGGCAGCTGGAGGAGCAGATCGATAAGGTTCGCGCGGCGCTGGAAGTCCAAATCGCGGCGGAGCAGCAGTTCGATGTGCTGATCGCCAGAACCATCCAGGTGGTGGACAAGCGGTCCCGCCAAGCCGGGCTCGCCGTGGACCGCGGCGAGGAGGACATCGCGAAGCTGGCGATTCAGGAGAAGCTGCATCATGCGAAGCTGCATCAGACCTATACGGAGCAGCGCGAAGCGATCCGGCAGCAGATGGAGGCGCTTCGCGGGGAGATGGACCGTCTGCTCGACCTGCGCCGGGAGTTGAACGACAAGCTGACGTTTCTGATGGCGCGCATGAACGCGGCGGCGGCTTTGCGGGCTACGGCGCGCGCTGTTCCGGCCATCGACGCGGGCCGAATTTCCCGCGGATTCGATCAAATGGAGCAAAAAATCATGCGGCTGGAAGCAAGCACCCTGGCCTATCAAGCCGTGGGCCAACCGACTTCCCGCCTGGCGGACTGGTCGGAGCAGGATGAAGTGCAGGCGGAACTGGACAACCTCAAGGCAGCCAGACAAAGCTCATAAACCACTTAACTTAGGAGGAAACTTTCATGAATAAAAAAATACTGGCAGCAGGTGTGCTTGCATTGACTATCACATTGGGCGGCGGTGCCGCCCTGGCCGGACAGGCTTATGCCGCGGCGGCGGATACGGCCGCCGATACGCAGCAATCGTCCGCTTCAACGGACACTGCGGCGAAAGGGACGCTGAAAAAAAGAGGCGGCGCCAAAAAGCTGGACCATGCGGCGATCGCATCGCTGCTGGGGGTGACCGAGGAGGAGCTGCGGACGGCGCAGCGTGAAGGGAAGTCGCTGGCGACCCTGGCCGAAGAGAAAAACATCGAGGTACAGTCGGTGATTGATTTGGTTGCGGAGCAGCTAGCCGCGAATCTGGATGTGAAGCTGGCGGACGGCAGCCTGGCGCAGGATCAATATAACACGGAAAAAGCCGAAGTCTCGGCGAAAGCGGCGGAGCTGGTGAACCGGGTGTCGGATGGAAAAGGCGGGTTTGGCGGACACGGCGGAACTCATCTGGATAAGGAGGGTGTCGCTTCGCTGCTCGGGATGACGGCGGATGATCTGAAAACCGGCTTGCATGCGGGAAAATCTCTGGCTACCCTGGCTGAAGAAAAAGGCGTGGCCCAGAAATCGGTCGTTGACCTCGTCACGAGCGAGTTGACCACCGCGCTGGATGAGCGATTGTCCGACGGCAAGATTACGCAAACGGAGTATGATAGCCGCAAGGCCAGCCTAGCGGATAAAGCGCTGGAGATTGTCAACGGGACGCATACGCATATGGGGAAAGGCGGGCAGCAGGAATCCGGGACTAAAACAGACACGGATGAAGCGCAGACGACGGCAAGCTGATGATGAGAATCCCTCTGCTTCGAATGAAGCGGGGGGATTCTAAATGTTGATACAGCCCGGTAACTTAAGAAGTGGAGCAAGGTTGCTTTACTTTGACAATCCCCAGGAAGATGTATACATTTGTAATCGTATACTTGTCGTATACATAGGTATATGCCAGTGAAGGAGATGACGGAAAACCATGACAAAATTGACGGAGGCCATGAAGACCCGGAGAAATATCAAGATGTTTAAACCCGATCCGGTCGGTGAACAGGACTTAACCGCCTGGCTGGAAGCCGCAAGCTACGCGCCCAATCACCGGATGAACGAACCTTGGGAGATCCTGTTCATCGGGCCGGAGACGAGAGCGAGTTTGAACCATAAAACCGACTTTGGCGGTGCCCCAGTCGTACTTGCAATTTTATCCAAACCGGCTTCCACTCCTTTAGAGCGGGATGAGAATGTGATGGCCGTATCCTGCTTCATTCAAAACTTCATGCTGGCGGCTCATGAGGCGGGTGCGGGTGTGTTTTGGTCGTCCATCGGCGCCACGCCACGTAATCGCGAAGTTCTCGGCGTCCAGGAGAATTACGATGTCGTCGGAGTCTTGGGAGTCGGTTACCCGGCGGAAGTACCGGCGGCCAAGCCAAGAACGCCGATTACCTCAAAAATTGCGTATCTGCCTTGAGCGATCAACATCTGCTCTATGTGTAGGATAGCTGGCTTCTCGGAGGACATTTTTCCTATGGTATAATGTAAGAATCTTGGAGATTTCGTGGAAATCTTCTAACCTAGTTTTAGGTTAAACTTTGCCGGAATTCACCATGTAGATATCAAGCACCACCGTTGGAGTCTACACATTTAACCTCTATCATTAACGGGAAAACCTCCCGTTAATATACCGCTCTTGGCCCTTGGACCCGAATTAGCTGGAAAAGCTCCATCTATTTCGCGACCCAACTGCCGAAATACGCAATTTCAGGCGAATTACCGGGAGGTTTTCCAGCTAATTTGCCTCTGCAGCCGCATAGGCATCAAATTAACGGGAGGAATTCCAGTTAATTTAAATTAAAGAATTGGCATTGCGTAAGAGTACGATAAAGACACTTCACACCTTATCTGGTAAAAACGACAGTTTGACTTATACAGAGGCGTATACTTTTGGTGCGAATATGAAGCGAACATGATTTTCTAGGGGGATTCGCACTAAAATATCTTACTTAAGTTTCCATATTCACATAAAATATACCAGTAAAATAATCACTCAATTGCTTAAAGTAGTCGTTTTGTAGTTTTGAAGTATATTTTCTAACAATATATGTTAAAAAACGCGTCGCACCTTACATAGGTGCGTGGATTGAAATCCCCTTGCCTTCGGCACATCCTTAAACCTTGGCGTCGCACCTTACATAGGTGCGTGGATTGAAATCATTTGGATTTTTACGGCTTTCATGGCCATTCGGTCGCACCTTACATAGGTGCGTGGATTGAAATCTGTCGAATAGCATAATCCTTTGGGCATACCCAGTCGCACCTTACATAGGTGCGTGGATTGAAATAAAAATCGGACCACTTTGGCGAAGTAGCCCGTGAACCGTCGCACCTTACATAGGTGCGTGGATTGAAATTTCATAACACCAAATACCTCGGATTGATCGGGACAGGTCGCACCTTACATAGGTGCGTGGATTGAAATGCTGGAGGATCGACATCAACAGGTTTCGCAGGAGTCGCACCTTACATAGGTGCGTGGATTGAAATATACATTGCCTACTTATTACAAAGGTTTTCGACATGGTCGCACCTTACATAGGTGCGTGGATTGAAATAAAAAGAAAGTCCCCGATGAACCTTCTGGAATCTCGTCGCACCTTACATAGGTGCGTGGATTGAAATCTTTGGTTCGCAGGACATCCCTTTTGCACTCACTGTCGCACCTTACATAGGTGCGTGGATTGAAATTGAGAAGAACGGGGCGCCGCGTCCGGATGGCCGGGTCGCACCTTACATAGGTGCGTGGATTTAAATTTGGCGGATGAGGAATTAATTCCGGCCGATCCATGGTCGCACCTTACATAGGTGCGTGGATTTAAATATTGAGAACACTAAGAAGTTGTGTTACAAATTGAGTCGCACTTACGTAGGTGCGTGGCTTGAAATAGCGGAATGACTTGAAATCATTTGAGGATTAGTCGCACACTTAACTAGGTGCATAGATTCCATGTAAGACACTACGCTACCTAACTTAACATTTTATGGATAAGGCAGCCCGGCAGGGGCTGTTCTTTTTTTACCCAATAGATGTGTACACAAAATGTGAGACTTCATAAGCTAGAAATAAAACAATAAATAAAGAAATATGTAGAATTTTGGAAGGGAAATGCGATAGTGCTAGAGAATTAGTAAATAACAATTTAACGAGTCGTTTGAACTATTTTTTTGAAAGGGGGAGGTAGGGCTATGGAGTTTATCGCTCATATCCGTGAAAGCGACCGGGAACGGCAATCCCTGAAGGCCCATTTGCACGGAGTTCGGAAGCTGGCGGAATCCTTTGGGGCAAAGCTCGGAATCACCCATGTAGCCGGGCTGGCGGGGGTGCTGCATGATATGGGGAAATTCTCGAACGCGTTTCAGGATTATCTGATGGAGGCGGTGAATCATCCGGAGGCTCCCCCCAAACGCGGGAGCGTAGATCATTCCACGGCAGGCGGGCGGCTTCTCTACGATTTGTACCACAAAAGCAATATTGAGCTGGAAAAGGGGATCCTGGCTGAAATTGTAGGCAACGCGATTATATCCCACCACTCTTATGTGCACGACTATCTGGACCCGGATTTGGAATCCCCTTATTTGCGGCGTGTCAGAGACAAAGAAGATATCGCGGATTATGACGAAAGTGTACGCCTTTTCTTTGAACAAGTGATGAGTGAAGTGGAGTTTCAGCATTATGTCGATCAGGCTGTAAGGGAACTAAAACAATATTTGTTGGCTCCTTCTTCTTTTAGCAGGGAAGCTAAATGCATGTTTTTAACAAAGTTTGTATTCAGCGCTCTAATTGACGGGGACCGTACGGATACTAGGCGTTTCGAAGACAATGTTGCTGATGGAGAGGAGGAGGCTCCTCCCGCCAATGAACTCTTTCAGGGTTATTACGATAAATTGATGGCTGTGATCCAGTCCATGGGTAAACAGACAGGCTCATCTTCTTCCATTAACAAGTTAAGGAACGACATGTCGGAGCAGTGTGACCGATTTGCGGACAGGCTGTCGGGGATTTACACGCTGTCCATTCCTACGGGAGGCGGGAAAACGCTGGCGAGCCTTCGATATGCCTTGAAGCATGCGATAATCCATGGCAAAAAACATATTATTTATGTGCTGCCCTACACCACGATCATTGAGCAGAATGCTGCCGAAGTCCGCAGAATTTTGCAGGATGACGCCCACATTCTGGAGCACCATTCCAATGTGATTGAAGATTTGGATGGGGATGATGAAGCGGATGACGGTCTTATGAATGTGCGGCAAAAGCTAAAGCTGGCCAAGGACAACTGGGACTCTCCCGTCATCTTCACTACATTGGTGCAGTTTTTGAATGTGTTTTATGCCAAGGGCAGCAGAAATATTAGGAGATTGCATAACCTTAGCGAGTCCGTGATTATTTTTGATGAAGTTCAGAAAGTGCCGGTTTCTTGTGTGTCTTTGTTTAATGAGGCGGTGAATTTTCTGAATGATTTTTGCCGTACGGGTATCGTGCTATGCACGGCGACCCAACCGGCGCTAAACTTTGTGAAGCATCAGCTCCAGATCCAACAGAATGCAGAAATGATTCAAGATCTGGGTCAAGTGATTACGGCGTTTAAGCGTGTAGAACTGATGGATGAAGCAAGTCATGAAAAATACACGAATGAGAAGCTGGCCAACTTTGTCCTCCATATGCTGAAGGAAAAACGCAATATTCTAATTATTCTGAACACCAAAGCCGTAGTGAAGGAGTTGTATCAGCGTCTCCTTAACCAGCTGCGGGATATCCCGGTTTATCACTTAAGCACGTCGATGTGTCCGGCGCATCGGAAGGATAGGATGGGCAAAATCCGTGAACATCTAGCGAATCAGGAGCAAATGGTTTGCATCAGTACACCGCTGATCGAAGCAGGCGTCGATATCAGCTTTCAATGTGTCGTTCGTTCGTTGGCCGGGCTGGATTCCCTGGCTCAAGCGGCCGGAAGATGCAACCGGCACGGGGAAGACACCTTGCAGCAGGTTTATCTGATCGATCATGCGGAAGAGAATTTGCGGCATTTGCAGGAAATCGGCAAGGGCAAGGAAATCACGAAGCAAATGCTCATTGATCTGCGGCATAAGGCATCCAGCCATGGCGGCGATCTTTTGTCGGTGGAGGCGATGACTTATTACTTTCAGCGGTTTTATACGGAAGTGAAGCCATTCCTGGATTTTAATGTTCCAAAATTGAATATGGACATGACCACCTTACTTTTTGCCGGGTATAAGGAAAATAAATATTTTCAGGACTATTGCCTTAACCATCCAAAGCGGCCCCCTCTGTTTCTGGTCAACAGCTACCGCACGGCCGCAGAGCATTTTCACGTCATTGATAATATGACCACACCGGTCATTGTGCCGTATGGAGAAGGCGAGGAGATCATTACCGAGTTAAACGGGGCAAAAAGTATCGAAGATTTCGGCAGGGTGATGCGGAAGGCGCAGCAGTTCACTGTAAACCTTTTTCCGTATGAATTGGAGCAATTGAGTAAAAACGGCGGTCTGGAATACTGTCTGGATGGACAGGTACGGGTGCTGAAAGACGGTGCTTATAACGAGGAGTACGGATTGGATCTGGAGAATGAGAGCTGGTCGGGGGCTAGTATTTTTTGAAAAATAAAGCGTAACAGTGAACTCGAAAGGAGGTGAATCTATATGATCAGAAACTCCGTTGAATTTTCCGTGTATGGAGATTACGCCTTGTTTACCGATCCGCTAACCAAACTCGGCGGTGAGAAGCTGAGCTATCAGGTCCCCACCTACCAGGCGATCAAAGGGATATGTGAAAGTATCTATTGGAAGCCTACGATCCTCATGATCGTCGACGAGATCCGGGTAATGAATGCGATTCGAATGGAGTCCAAGGGGGTTCGCCCCATTGACTATAGCGGCGGTAATACGCTTGCCAATTACACCTATTTAAAAGAAGTGCACTATCAAGTCAGATGCCATTTTGAGTTCAATATGAACCGTCCGGATATGGCTTACGATCGGAACGAGCACAAACACCATAATATTCTTATGCGCAGCGTCAAGGCAGGAGGGCGGAGGGATATTTTTCTCGGCACTCGGGAGTGTCAGGGATATGTGGAGCCGTGCCGGTTTGGGGAAGGCGATAGTTATTATGACGACTATGGCGAAATTCATCTTGGCACGATGGTGCATGGGATCAACTACCCGGATGAAACGGGTAGAGATCAGTTGGAAGTTCGACTGTGGCAACCGGTAATGAAGAATGGAATCATTACGTTCCCGCGGCCGGAGGAATGCCCACAGGTCCGTGTAATATCGGAGATGGAGCCGAAGCGCTTTGATTCGGCAGATGTAGAATCCGCAGACCAACTGTTGGCCAGTTGGGGAGAGGAGGAATATCTATGAGTTGGCTGCTCAGCTTATATGAAACTTATGAAGCCAATCTGGATCGTGTAGGCGAGATTGAACTGAAAAACGGCCGGGAATACACACTCCTCCCCGTCTCGCACACGACTCAGAATGCACATATTGAAGTGCTGATTACGGAGGAGGGCGAGTTCCATTTCGCAAAAGTGATCGACAAAAGCGACGCAAGCACCTTGATTCCCTGTACCGAGAAGTCCGCCAGCCGGGCGGGGTCCGTCATCGCACCTTACCCGCTGCATGACAAATTAAGTTACGTGGCGGGGGACTTTGTGGCTTACGGCGGGAAAATTAAAGGTGAGGAGCCTTTTGAAACTTACATACATGAATTGCAGAATTGGGCGGAGTCACCTTATGCTCACCCCAAAATAGTAAGCATTTACCGGTATCTCAGCAAAAGAACGCTGATCCATGACCTGGTCAATCATAAACACGTTCTGGCAGTGGATGAGGACAACCGTTTGATTGAGAAATGGGACAAAAAATATGAAGCGCGTTATCCTGAAAAACCGGATATTTTTGGCGTAGTAGCGGGAGATCAGACTAGTGCTTTTGTGCGGTTTAATGTCCATTCGCCGGACCGGATTTTAACCGACATCTGGAAAGATCGCGAAGTGTATGATTCTTTCATCGCTTTTTACCAAGAACGGTTGGGTGAAGAGGATGTATGTTATGTCACAGGAAAAAACTTGCCCAGCACAGAACGGCATGCGAACAAAATTCGCAATGCGGCGGATAAGGCCAAGCTCATTTCGGCGAACGATACCAGCGGATTTACTTTTCGGGGTCGTTTTGTTCAGAGCAGGGATGCCGCCAACATTAGCTATGAGGTATCTCAAAAAGCGCACAATGCCCTGAAATGGCTCATTAACCGTCAAGGAAAGACGATAGATCAACGGGTATTCCTGGTGTGGGGCAATGATTCGTTATATATTCCCGATCCGTCGGAAGACACGTTCGCACTGGATCCGGACGCCATTCCCGCCGTGACTCACAAGTCTAATACGAATGAGTCGTTAGCCCAAGAAGTAGCCAAAGCTTTGGACGGTTACCGAAATAAACTTGGGGAGGGAACTCGCGGCAAGCTCCAACCCACCGTTAATATTATGGTATTGGACTCGGCGACCACAGGTCGTATGGCGGTTTTGTATTTCCGCAATATGGATAAGGAGCTCTATTTGGACAGGCTTGCCGAGTGGCATACCACCTGCGCCTGGCTTCACCGGTACCGGAAGAACAACCAGAGTGAATTTGTCGCTTTTTACGGGGCTCCGGCCACTAAAGAGATCGCATTTGCGGCCTACGGGCCCAGGGCGGGAGATAAGGTTGTCAAAGGTCTGATGGAGCGCATGCTTCCGTGTATCGTGGACGGCACGAGAATTCCTTTGGATATCATCACGAGCGCGATTAACCGGGCCTCCAATCCTGTGGGCATGGAAAATTGGGAATGGGAGAAGACGCTAAGTATCGCCTGCGCTTTGATTAACAAGCATTTAACGGATAAACAGGAGGGAATCAGAATGGCGCTTGATGTAAACAGCGACGACCGCAGCTACTTGTTCGGACGCATGTTGGCCGTGGCCGATGTGCTTGAGAGACGGGCACTGGGAAAAGAAGAGAAACGGGCAACCAATGCCATACGCTATATGAATGCATTCTCCAAACACCCCGAACGGACCTGGCGGATTATTCAGGAAGGCCTGCAGCCTTACTTGGCCCGATTGGGCAGGGATGCCGCATTTTGGACAAGAGTGATCGACGAGATCGGCTTCAAGTTCAAACCGGAGGATTTTAATAACAAACCGTTATCCGGCAAGTATTTGCTTGGATTTTATAGTCAGAGACATGTCTTCTATCAAGGTAAAAATCAAGAAAGCAGCACGGAAGCGGAAGTATCATCAAATATGGAGGAGTGATTGGAATGAGCAGTTTGGACCATAAAATTGATTTTGCCGTTGTTTTGTCAGTGAATTGCGCTAATCCCAACGGGGACCCTTTAAATGGAAACCGTCCAAGACAGAACTATGACGGTTATGGAGAAATATCGGATGTGGCCCTCAAGCGGAAGATCAGAAACCGGCTGCAGGATCTGGGGGAAGCTATTTTCGTACAATCGAACGATCGTAAGGTAGATGAGTATGATAGTTTAAGAGAGCGTGCGGATGGTAATGCGGAATTGAATCAAATTTTGAAATCCAAAACCGCATCGAGTGAGGCTTTCGCCACCGTCGCTTGTCGGGAATGGATCGATGTGCGCAGCTTTGGACAAGTATTTGCTTTTAAAGGATCGGGTAACGGTGCCGGCGTTTCCGTTGGCGTTAGAGGTCCCGTGTCCATTCATACGGCCAGAAGTGTAGATCCCATCGACATTAGTAGTATGCAGATTACCAAGAGTGTCAACTCGGAGCCGGGCAAAGACCGCGGGTCCGATACCATGGGGATGAAACACCGCGTGGATTTCGGGATGTATGTTTTCTATGGAAGTATCAATACCCAATTGGCGGAGAAAACAGGCTTTACAAACGATGATGCGGAAAAAATAAAACAAGCCCTTTTGACGCTCTTTGAAAATGACCTATCGTCAGCCAGACCGGAGGGCAGCATGGAGGTGCATAAAGTGTATTGGTGGGAGCATAGTTCCAAATTGGGGCAATACTCCTCCGCTAAGGTGCATCGCTCCTTACAGGTCAAATCCAAGGTGGAGGAACCGCGTTCCTTTGAGGATTATGCCATCGAACTCTATGACTTGGACGGATTGAAGGTCGAAGTTTTGGATGGACGCTAATCCGGAAGAGGATTATCTGATGCTGTCCGGCATTCAGCATTTTCAATTTTGCAAGCGCCAGTGGGCGCTGATTCATATCGAACAGCAGTGGGAAGAAAATGTGGGAACGATTGAGGGCCAGCATCTGCATCGTAAAGCCGATCAGCCTTTCGTAAGAGAGAAGCGTGGCGACAAGCTGACTGTAAGGGCGCTTCCCGTTAAGTCCGAGGAACTGAAAATCACGGGGATTTGCGATGTAGTCGAATTTATTCGAGATGAAGATGGTGTTGAAATTAGCGAGGCCGAAGGAAGGTACAAGGCTTGCCCCGTGGAATATAAGCGGGGCAAGCCTAAAAAGAACGACGCGGATATTTTGCAACTGGCGGCGCAGGCAATTTGTTTGGAGGAAATGCTGCTCTGCTCCGTTCCGGTGGGCTACATGTTCTACAATGAAATTAAACGCCGAGTCGAAGTACCATTGACCACGGAATTGAAAGATAAGGTACGGGGAATTGTTGCCGAAATGTGGGATTACTATGGGCGAAGATATACGCCTCGGGTGAAGGCGGGTTCTTTTTGCCAAAGCTGTTCCTTGAAGTCGGTGTGTCTGCCGGAGGTTTTGCAAAAGCGTTCGGTGCGAAGCTATATTGAAGGGAAGCTGAAGGAATGAAGAAGCTGCTAAATACGCTGTTCATTAATCAGCCGGACGTTTATTTATCGTTGGATGGCGACAATATCGTACTTTTGAAAGAGCAGGAGAAACTGGGCCGCTTGCCGCTGCATAATCTGGAATCGATTATCGCTTTTGGATATACCGGAGCGAGCCCCGCGTTGATGGGCTATTGTGCGGAGCGGAATATTTCTATTGTCTTCATGACGTTAAATGGGAGATTTCTGGCTAGGGTTATCGGCGCTAGCCGGGGAAATGTGGTGTTGCGTAAGAAACAATATGCCATCTCGGAGAACGAGGCACTGTCAGCCAGAGTGGCGCGCAACTTTATTTTGGGTAAGGTGTACAACCACAAATGGATGCTGGAAAGAATGACTCGGGATTATCCTTTGCGGATTGATGTGCCCCAGTTTAAGGAAGCTTCACTCCAATTGTCGGAACTGATGATGGTCATCCAGGAATGTGAGGACCTGGACCGGCTGAGAGGGCTGGAGGGGCAGGCGGCGTTAAGTTACAACAAGCTGCTGGATGCCATGATTTTGCAACAGAAAGAAGATTTTTATTTTCATACTCGGTCCCGGAGACCTCCACTGGATCATGTCAATGCCATGTTGTCTTTAGCCTACACTTTGCTGGCCAATGATACGGCCTCTGCGCTGGAAGGAGTCGGATTGGATGCCTATGTAGGCTTCTTGCATCGCGACCGGCCGGGGCGAGTATCTTTGGCCCTGGATGTGATGGAGGAACTGCGCGGGATATTTGCCGACCGGTTTGTCCTGTCACTGATCAATAAAAAGATAGTGACTGCAAATGACTTTGTCCGCAAGGAGAACGGTGCCGTACTAATGACCGAGGACGCTCGAAAAAAGTTCCTTTCCGCCTGGCAGAGCAGGAAGCAAGAGAAAATGACCCACCCTTACCTAGGTGAAAATATAGCCTGGGGGCTGGTGCCCCATGTCCAAGCCTTACTGCTGGCTCGATACTTGCGAGGGGATCTGGATGAGTACCCTCCATTTTTATGGAAGTAGGTGGATCGGATGCTGGTACTGATTACTTATGATGTAAGTACCGTTGATGCAGCAGGACAAAGAAGATTACGACAGGTTTCTAAAGCATGTCAAAATTATGGACAGCGTGTTCAAAACTCCGTATTCGAGTGTATCGTTGACGCGGCGCAATGGGCGACGCTAAAAATCAGGTTGATGGAACTCATTGATCCGGAGCAAGATAGCCTCCGATTTTATCAGTTGGGGAATCAGTATAAGAATAAAGTGGAACATGTGGGAATTAAGGCCGCCCTCGACTTGGAGGGCCCCCTCATTCTGTAGTGCGAATGTGAAGCGAACATGATTTTCCCGGGGGATTCGCACCATGAAATTTAAATTAATTTCCATAAAAGCTAAATCTTTTCATTGTAAAAAAGAAGGAATGCGCTAATCAAGGAGTCTATATTAACAGTATTTATATTTTATTACTTTTCTTGTAGTAAAAATCGGAGTCGCACCCTACGCGGGTGCGTGGATTGAAATACAAAAGCTCGGGTTTTGTACATATGTCTTGAATGTCGCACCCTACGCGGGTGCGTGGATTGAAATCAAGCACGAATGGACCTTTATCAATGGTAGCGTCATGTCGCACCCTACGCGGGTGCGTGGATTGAAATGGATACCCCAAAATGATAAAGAAAGACCAGATGACCGTCGCACCCTACGCGGGTGCGTGGATTGAAATATCGATAAAAAGGACGATGACACAAATAAACCTAGTCGCACCCTACGCGGGTGCGTGGATTGAAATGGGTGTACCCCTGCTGCCTTTGCCGCCAAAACAGCGTCGCACCCTACGCGGGTGCGTGGATTGAAATCTCCGTACCGTCTTCGTCATCAATCCAACTCGACGTCGCACCCTACGCGGGTGCGTGGATTGAAATATGACCTTGGCGCAAATACCTATGTGACCAAGGCCGTCGCACCCTACGCGGGTGCGTGGATTGAAATCCAAGCTCCGCGACAAAAGGGAAAAATAATCCCCTTGTCGCACCCTACGCGGGTGCGTGGATTGAAATTAAAGAGTCCTGGTTTAAAAATTCACCAATCGGAAGTCGCACCCTACGCGGGTGCGTGGATTGAAATTACGCCACAGTCCTGGACTTTAACATGGAGTGGGTCGCACCCTACGCGGGTGCGTGGATTGAAATTTTTAATCCGCCTACGGGGATATTTACTTTAACGTCGCACCCTACGCGGGTGCGTGGATTGAAATATTTGTTGCGATCCCTGGTATTCCGGACGGTATGTCGCACCCTACGCGGGTGCGTGGATTGAAATAAGTGGTTAAGGTGGTAAAAATGCCTCCAACAGCTCGTCGCACCCTACGCGGGTGCGTGGATTGAAATATATGTCTGCGCAGCGCCTCTACCACGATGTCTATGGTCGCACCCTACGCGGGTGCGTGGATTGAAATCTTTAGGAAAGCTGTAGAACGCTATGGTATCCCTGTCGCACCCTACGCGGGTGCGTGGATTGAAATTACCACCCCAGGACCTTTCGGATTTCAATCGTCGTCGCACCCTACGCGGGTGCGTGGATTGAAATCAACCTTATCCACGGTGCCCATCAAAGATTTTCCGTCGCACCCTACGCGGGTGCGTGGATTGAAATTCATACTCCGCCTCGTCAAACAGGACCAGCTTGCCCGTCGCACCCTACGCGGGTGCGTGGATTGAAATTTATGGGTGTCCGTCCATATGCAAACGGCGGCCAAGTCGCACCCTACGCGGGTGCGTGGATTGAAATTATCGATGGAGGGATAAACTTGAAAAAGTGGGCGTAGTCGCACCCTACGCGGGTGCGTGGATTGAAATTATCGATGGAGGGATAAACTTGAAAAAGTGGGCGTAGTCGCACCCTACGCGGGTGCGTGGATTGAAATCTTTGCCGCTGGCAAACTTTTTAAGGGCGTTTGGTCGTCGCACCCTACGCGGGTGCGTGGATTGAAATTCAAACTGGATATGGCAAAAGAACTGGCTATGGTTGGTCGCACCCTACGCGGGTGCGTGGATTGAAATATCGTTTTGACTGAAAGGAGCAACAAAGTTGGCTCTCGTCGCACCCTACGCGGGTGCGTGGATTGAAATCCTAGAAAGGTGCTCGCCGCCATGGCAAACGATGTGTCGCACCCTACGCGGGTGCGTGGATTGAAATTGGGGTGGATTGGCTTTAGTCGCTGTTGTATTTAGTCGCACCCTACGCGGGTGCGTGGATTGAAATATTATGCTCGTCCATCCAGAAGTCACACTTAATGTCGCACCCTACGCGGGTGCGTGGATTGAAATAATCAGGAAACAGAACTTTGGCCGGGGGCGCGCGAAGGTCGCACCCTACGCGGGTGCGTGGATTGAAATAATAGTCAAACGTTTGATTGTAGCCATGTTATTTGTCGCACCCTACGCGGGTGCGTGGATTGAAATAGGACAACACGGTGTACAAAGGAACTGCACGATATGTCGCACCCTACGCGGGTGCGTGGATTGAAATGATGGTGTCCACTGTCAACGATAAAATATTTATGTCGCACCCTACGCGGGTGCGTGGATTGAAATTGCAGATCATCCGTATCATCATCGGATTCCGGATGTCGCACCCTACGCGGGTGCGTGGATTGAAATGATTGATCAAGGATTAGGGGGAATGGCGAGTGAAGTCGCACCCTACGCGGGTGCGTGGATTGAAATTGCTCGATTGTGTCGAGATTGGCCAGCAGATCAGCGTCGCACCCTACGCGGGTGCGTGGATTGAAATAAGAATAGGACGGTTCAAGTAGAGGGAGCTTCCGGGTCGCACCCTACGCGGGTGCGTGGATTGAAATAAGGACAAGTGACGCAGGTGGTATTCGATGTATAACGTCGCACCCTACGCGGGTGCGTGGATTGAAATCAAATGGGTTGATGATTTCTGTCTTGATCGTTCTTGTCGCACCCTACGCGGGTGCGTGGATTGAAATGAAATGACGGTAACGTATCTGCCCGTGAATCAGTGTCGCACCCTACGCGGGTGCGTGGATTGAAATTCGATGTCCTTGACGTGGCGCTCGATATCCTCCGCGTCGCACCCTACGCGGGTGCGTGGATTGAAATTTATAAAGGATGGGAAGAAACGGAATATCACCCAGTCGCACCCTACGCGGGTGCGTGGATTGAAATCGTGGTTCGACGCTACGGGGCGATTGTTGACCGTGTCGCACCCTACGCGGGTGCGTGGATTGAAATACTAATACGCGCAAAGGACCGTACTCATCGAGAATGTCGCACCCTACGCGGGTGCGTGGATTGAAATATAGCTGAGCAAGCGGCCAAGTATAAGGAACTTGTCGCACTCTACGCGGGTGCGTGGATTGAAATATCGGGTGGACGATACAGGCAGCCTGAAGGACATCGTCGCACCCTACGCGGGTGCGTGGATTGAAATCAACGTAGACATCCACGTTACAGCAGACAAAAAGGTCGCACCCTACGCGGGTGCGTGGATTGAAATTGTGTATGGACCGCATGGAGCCTTTGCCGTGCCCTCGTCGCACCCTACGCGGGTGCGTGGATTGAAATAGGCACGGTACAAAGCAGGATCGGAAGAAAGAATGTCGCACCCTACGCGGGTGCGTGGATTGAAATGGCAACGTGCAGTTTTTGGTCACTGCCTTATTGGGGTCGCACCCTACGCGGGTGCGTGGATTGAAATAGCTCTCAGGACTCGATAACCCCAAATCGGTCCAGCGTCGCACCCTACGCGGGTGCGTGGATTGAAATATTCCCGCCACAGTAAGAGATAATCAAGCCCTGCTCGTCGCACCCTACGCGGGTGCGTGGATTGAAATAAGGTATACAAGGCTGTCGATCACGTAACCGGCAATGTCGCACCCTACGCGGGTGCGTGGATTGAAATTCGCGTCGGAGCGGGCGTTCGTGTACCGGCAGCTGTCGCACCCTACGCGGGTCCGTGGATTGAAATATACAGACTATCATGTTTCCAGGTGACGAAATCAAAGTCGCACCCTACACGGGTGCACCGATAAAATTTGGCGACCCACGCTGAATAGCGGCTTCCTGTCCGAATGATGAAGCCTTGCCTCCGTTTTCTGACTCAAGGATGCAGTGCGGCATGCAGCGGATTGATGCCACAACTCATCTGGATTAAACAACACAATCCGATATCTCCCCCTCTTTAGGAAACGTCAACTCGTTTTCCGAGAGGGGTGTTTTTTTGGCAAAAATTATTTCATGGCGGCAATATTAAAATCCTCTAAATTTATTCCGATAAAGACTTATTGCAAATTAACACTCCATAAGGAAAGGGCGGAGACAGCAGGAATTTACAGACAAGAGAACATCGGAACGTAATGAGAGATGGAACGTCGCTAAAGTTTATTTCATCCAAGAAGGAGCAACCCAGAATTGAAAAAGAACAAATGGTTATCAGCGGTTCTATCTATCGTATTATCGGCAAGTTTCGTGTTGACCTCCGCCTATGCGGGAACGGAAGCTGCCTATGCAACGGCTGCAATTGTTAATGTGGACAGCGTCGAAATTACCGGGGATGTCGAGGAAGTGTACGTGGGGGAATCCGTGCAGCTGACCGCCCGAGTGCTACCGACCGATGCCACGAATCAAGGAATTCATTGGATGGTTCTATACAGGGACGGGGTAGCGAACATTGATTCGGAGACCGGTATTTTGTGGGGAATTTATCCGGGGATCGTCGAGGTGTACGCCTTGGCTGACGAGAACAACGTCATCCGGGCTACAAAGCAGATTATGGTTAAAGGGCAGACTTTGCCCGCCAGTATGACGATCAGCAATCAAGAAAATACAACCCAGGTTACGTTGGGCGAGTCCTTACACTTTATAGCGGATATTCAGCCCACGGACGCTTTTAACAAAAAGGTGACATGGTCGATTAACGGCCTGCCGACTCCGGGGACAGACGATCAGGGGCGGCCCGTTACCCTGCCGGGAGGCTACGGAAGCTTCGATGAGAATGGCGTGTTGACCACAACTCAGACCGGTAGAGCCGAAGTGATGGCCATATCCGTCGGGAACCCTAATGTGAAAGACACGATGCAAATTGAAATTGTTCCGCCGCAAGTGGATGTGAGCGGAATTACGGTATCTTCTTTGACTGATGAAGTCTATACTGGGGGCACGCTGCCCATGACCGCAACCGTGGCACCGTCAAACGCGACGGATAAACGGGTAACCTGGAGCGTAGAGCCTCTGGACGGCCAAGCCGTGATTCACCCCGTTAGCGGTGAAGTTAGCGGATTAACTCCCGGTGAAGTGAAAATTGTCGCAACTTCGGTGCAAAACCCGGCAGTTAGCGGAAGCAAGACAATTACGGTCAAGGCGCCTCCGGCCATCCCCGTATCTTCCATCGCGATCACTTCGCCCGACACCGTTCAGGTTGAAAATACGTTGCAGTTGAACGCAAGCGTACAACCGGACAGCGCCCATAACCGCGGAGTGACTTGGAACGTGCAGAACGGAACGGGCTCGGCGACAGTGGATGCCGCAACCGGACTACTCACGGCGACGGGGGTTGGGAAGGTAACCGTCACCGCCACGGCGGCCGACGGCAGCGGTGTTTTTGCGACCCAGGAGATCACGGTGACGCCGATTCTGGTGAACGAGATCGTAGTGACGAGCGAAGGATCAGCCACCTCGGTCACTGCCGGAAACAAGCTTCAATTCAGCGCAGAGGTTAAACCGTCCAACGCGACCAACAAGAACGTGATTTGGACGGTTGCGAATGAAACGGGCTCTGCCGTCATTTCCGATGCGGGCTTGTTGACTGCCAACGCAGCGGGAACCGTAACCGTAAAAGCAACAGCAGCAGATGCCAGTCAAACCATTGGAACATTTGATTTGACCATCCTTGCTGCGGCTCCGGGATCGAACCCGGACCCATCCGACGGCGGATCGGCCGGAAACGGCGGCTCCGGTGGAGGAACTGGCGGCGGGTCTAATGGTGGATCCACAGGCGGGTCTACTGGAGGATCCGGCAGCAGCACCTCCGGCGGTTCAGGCGGCAGCTCAGCATCGGCACCGGCCGGCAACACCAAGGAAATTGAAGTCATTGTGGATATGGGCCAAGGTCAGTCCGAAGTTTCCAAAGCAAAAATTCAGCGTACCACCGGAACGGACGGTATCGTCAAGGACAACGTGACCCTCGGCCGGGAGAAGGCGCAGGAAGCGGTGGACAAGGCCATCGCCGCAAATCAGCCGACCGTACGAGTCGTCATTCCGGACGAGGAGGACGAGGTCGGCGAGACCAAAGTCAACGTACCGGTTGCCGCGTTGAATGTCGTAAGTTCCGGGGGCAAAAACCTGGGGATTTATACGGAGAACGGCAGCGTGCTGGTGCCAAACGGCTCGCTGTTGAACTTCCCGGATGATTTGTATTTCCGGCTGGTGCCGGTGAAACAAAAGTCCGAACAAGAGGTTATCCGCGACCGCGCCGTAAAAGAGACTGTGGTTACAACCATCTCGAAGGACTTGGCACCGTTCGTAGTCAGCCGTCCGATGACAATCGAAACCAATATGCAGAGCCGTCCGGTTACTTTGGTGCTGCCGCTGCGCGATGTAACTATGCCGGCCAGCGAGCAGGAGAAAAAGGCCTTCCTCGATTCCCTGGCGATTTACATCGAACATAGCGATGGATCAAAGGAATTGGTTCGCGGTTCGGTTGTGGATTATGGAAGCGGGGAGCAGGGGCTCCAGTTCCAAGTGAATAAATTCAGTACTTTTACCATTTTAAGTTGGGATGGAAAAGACCTGACCGCTCATCAGGCTTACATCAAGGGTTACCCTGATGGCACCTTTAAGCCCGATCGTTCCGTGACCCGGGCGGAGATGGCCATGATGCTGGCGCGGAACCTGGGCTATGCGGGTACGGCAAGCCGCGCGGTTTACCCGGATATGGCGGACGGCTATTGGGCCAATGGAGCGATTTCGTTTGTAAAAGAGAAGAACCTGATGATCGGGGACGAGCGGGGAAATTTCCGGCCGGAAGCGGCCGTAACCCGCGCCGAGATGGCGGTGACCGCCGCCAGAATTAAGCAGCTGACCCCGCTGGGCGAGGCGGAGGCAAGTGGCGCCTTCAACGATATCCAGGGCCACTGGGCCGCGGGTTATATCGCGGCGGGTAAAGCGTCCGGCGTGATCGCTGGCTACCAAGACAGCAGCTTTGCTCCGTCGAAGGAGCTCACCCGTGCCGAAACCGTCACCGTCGTGAACCGGTTATTCAACCGAGGTCCTTTGTACGGCGTAGACATTCGGTTTTGGAGTGACGTTGAGACCGCTCATTGGGCATATCAAAATATTATGGAAGCTTCCTACAGCCATGATTTCGAAGCACGGGCCGAAGGTGGCGAACAGGTGAAATAACATAGAAAGTGCTCCGGAGGAACACCCTCCGGGGCTCTTTCTTTTTCCGCATATGATACAATTGCAATATATTAAATAGGATTGGAGAACATAAAATGTCTAATTTGCCTAATTGCCCGCAGTGCGGATCGGAATATACCTATGAGGACGGTAGTCTATTGGTTTGTCCGGAGTGTGCCCATGAGTGGATGCCCGGGTCCGAGAGCGGGACGGAGCCGGTTGAGGGCGCCAAAACGGTCAAGGATGCCAACGGAAACGTGCTGCAGGATGGCGACTCGGTAACGATTACCAAGGATTTGAAGGTGAAGGGGAGCTCGTCCGTTTTGAAAATAGGAACGAAGGTCAAGAGTATCCGGCTGATCGAGGACGGAGACCACAACATCGATTGCAAAATCGACGGATTCGGGGCGATGAAGCTTAAATCGGAGTTTGTGAAGAAGGTCTAAAGTGGGGAATTTAACCGCTTGGAAGGCAGGGGACGCGGGGCGCGGCCCTTGTTTTTTTTGTGAATTGAATTGAATTTGCGGGAATCCTTCCCGTTAATTTAGTAAAATGTGTCCTTTGAGCAAATGCCGGAATGGTAACGGACACAGGAGCTGCTATTTCGCGTAAAATTGCCGTTTCCCGATTATAACGGAAATCATAGCGCCTATTTTCCGCAATCACACCTCAAATGGCCGCATTTTGGCAAAATAGCAGCTACTATTACCGTTAAAAACTGAAATCGGTATTTTATGCAGTTATAGCGGCTATTATTTCCGCAAGCCATGGGGATGGACCACAGTTTGAGTTCACGCCCGGAAGAACTGAATTCACTCTATTGCCAATCCCCCGCCTCAACGTTACGATAAAAAAAGCTGACAGTTGGAATAGGAAGGTGGGACCGGATTGGGAAGAAACAAGGTGAATTTGCTGACAAAGCTGTTGATTTCTTATCTGCTCGTACTGCTGTTTCCGGTGATGATTCTGTTGTTTTATTACTATCCGTACTCGGCAGAGGTCGTGAAGCAGAAGGAGCTGGACTGGAACGCCCATATTACGGAGCAGTTCATGACTTCCATGGATACGTTCACGCGCTATGTCTATAATCTGCCGTTCGAGCTGGTGCAGAACCGCGAGTTTCGAATGTACCGGGCGGAAGAGAGTGACTATCAGCGGGTGCTGATTGCCAATGAAATGAAAAAATACAACGCGACCGATGCTTTTATCTACAACACCTTGCTGTACGTAAAGAACATCGGTTATTTGTTCTCCAAAACTGGAAGCGCATACATGATGGAGGATATGGCGAAGCCGGGAATCGGCTTTTACTACGAAAACTGGCCGTACGAGGATTTGGCGGAGACGCTGAATACGCTGGACTCCCCTGTCGTCCGGCCCGTGGAGGATGTGATCATTCCGGGGCATAACCGCGTGCGGATGCTGACTTTCCTGCAACCGCTGCCGGTCGGCGGCTCCCACTCCCCCGGCGCGGTGCTGATTATGGTGCGGGAGGATACGATTCTCCGCATGATGAAATCGGTTTCCGAAACGTACCGCGGGGAGTTTTTTATTTTTGACGGGCAGGGAAAACCGCTGGTGGCCTCAAACGGGTCGCTGTACCGCAGCTCGGACGACCTGTCCCGGCTGGTGGACCGGATGGGCCAGGCGTCAGGCCTCGTATCCGGCATCCACAAGATCAACGGCGTTTCCTACCTCATTTCCGCGACGGTTTCGGAGAAAAACGGCTGGAAGTACGTCAGTATGCTCCCGGAATCGGCAACCTTGCAGGACATACGCGCGATTCAATGGAACACGGCGCTCCTGGTCGGACTGATTCTTTTGCTGGAAGTGATCGTAATCTACATTTCGATCCGCAAAAACTACCACCCGATCAAACGGTTGGTCGAGTTTGCTACGGGGCTTTTTGAACCGGGAGCCTCGAGGTCGATGAACGAAATCGAGACGATCCGCTATACCCTGGACGGACTGTCCGCGGCCAACAGCCGGCTGGACGAGGAAGTCAAGGGAACGCTTCCCTACCTGCGGGACAATGTGCTGCTCGAGCTGGTGAACGGCCATTTCACGGCCTGGGAGGATTTTGAACGGGAGGCGTCCCGGGCGGGAATTGTCCTGAATGGCCCCAGCCTGACGGTAGCCGTCCTCTCCTGCGAAGCCGAGCGGGGCGGGGAGACGAACCGGGTGCTTGAGTTTTGTAAAACCCGGGAGTCCGAGCTGCCCGAAGCGATCCGGGGGTATTTTTTCAAAAGTATGTATCATCACGAAATCATCCTGGTCTGCTCGCATGAAGCGGGCGTTCCGGCGAAAGCGCATTTGGCGCAGCTGCAGGAGGCGCTCCAGGCCGAAATCCGGGAGAGGACCCTCGTCGGGATCGGTAGTCCGGCGGAAGCCCGCTGTCCCCACGGGGCGCACGTTTCCTATTTGCAGGCGCTGCGGACGGTGGAGCAACTGCGGCTCCGCGGCACTTCCCGCATCCTCTGCTTTGAGGAGATCGAGGTGTCATCGTCCGGAACGGTCTCTTATTTCGCCGAACTGCTGCAGTCCCTGGAATTGTCGATTCTGAAAAATGAAGCCGCCCAAGTAGAATCGCTGGTCGAGCGCATCATCGGTTATATAAGCGGGGAGGGGCTGTCCCCGCACATGCTGCGCAGCATCTATTTGAACACGGCCAGCGTGATTTTTAACGGGCTGCAGCGCTTCCGGGATGACGATCAGCGCTTGCTGCGCCTGACGGATGCCGCCTTTCAGCCGCGCTATACGCTGGAGCAAATGACGGGGATTCTGCGGGAGAGCAGCGCCAAGCTCTGCGAGATGATTCGGGAGACGCTGCCGGCGTCCGCCCGCTCGGCCACCCGGGAGGAAATCCTTGCGGTCCTTGAAGCGAAGAGCCTGGACCCGAACTGCTCCTTGCAGCTGATGGCCGACCATTTCGGGATGTCGGTTTCAAATTTCAGCCACCATTTCAAAAAAACGGTGGGGCAGAACTTCAAGGAAACCCTCGACCGCCTCCGGATCCAGAAGTCCGTGCAACTGCTTCGGGAGAGCGAGGAAACGTTGGATTCGATCTCTGCCCGGGTCGGTTTCACCAATACCTCGAGTTTTATCCGAACCTTCAAAAAAATCGTGGGCACCACTCCCGGGCAATACCGCCAAACTCATAAGAACTGAGTCCCGGCGCGTTATCCAACCTATCATCTTCCACCCGGGCCGCAGAATCCACGCTCAAGGAAGAACTGCCTAGCGGGAGCCCGATGGCTTCACGGAATGGCTGATCTTAAATTCAAATCTAATAACCCGGAGGGTGATCCGCATTCGTCGTAGGAGGCTGGGAGACCCAAATAACGGGAAAACCTCCCTTTATTTGGGTCCTATGCGGCTGTAGAGGCAAATTAGCTGGAAAACCTCCCGCTAATGCGCCTGAAACTAGGCTATTTCGGCGGTTTGGCCGCGAAATAGATGGAGCTTTTCCAGCTAAATCGGATTCAGGGACCCGGAGAGGAAAATTAACCGGAGTTTTTCCCGTTAATAAGGAGTTAAGTGGAGTAGAACGTTCATTTTTTGAAGATCCACAAAATTTGAATCTTCCGCCATTATTAAGCGCTTTCAAAAAGTGTGAACCGCCGGAAAACTGCCCGTATACGCGGCCCGGAACCTCCCGTTACAGTCATAGGTGCCGGCTTAAGCCAGGCGAAACTGTGGCAGCGATCCAATCGATGTGCCCAAATCCAACGTGTGGAGGTAGAGAAATGCGGAAAAAGGTAACCGTTTTCACGTCGCTCGTCATCATCATGGCCATGCTGTTGTCCGGGTGCGGTTCGGGGGGAGAGAGCAAGGAATCCGCGGAGGCATCCGGGGAGGCGTCGGGTGAAAAGGTGAAGCTGACGGCGATCATGACCAAGCATCCGCTCACCAAGCCGCTGAAGGAAATGGAGTGGCTCCAGCAGGTGGAGGAAGCCGCGGGGGTAGAGATCGAATGGCAAGAGATCACGTCCGACTGGGGGCAAAAGAAAGGAACGATGCTGGCCAGCGGCGATATTCCGGATCTGTTCATCGGACCGAATGTCATTACGGATGCCGATTTCGCCCAGTTCCAGGGGTTGTTCCAGGATCTGTCCACGATGCTGGATCAGGCGCCGAACGTGCAGAACATGTTCAAGGAAAAGCCGGAGACCAAGCTCATCGCCACCCAGCCCGACGGAAAGATCTACGGTCTCCCGAAGTATCAGCGCTTCTGGCCTTCGTCCGCCCAACGACAGTACATCAACCAAAAGTGGCTGGATGAACTGGGCCTCGCCATGCCGACGACCTGGGATGAGCTGTATGAAGTGCTCGTCGCTTTCAAGGAGAAGGATGCCAACGGCAACGGGGATCCGAACGATGAAATCCCGATGGATTGGCCGGGCGGCATCGGCGGCTACTTCAATCCGGCAGTGCTGCTCGGCAGCATGGGCGTCACCCTCTCCGACGGGAACGCGGAGGGCTACTTCGTCGAGGGCGGCCAGGTGAAGAATTTTCTGATCGATGACCGCTACAAAATGATGGTCGCCTTCCTGAACAAACTGTACAAGGCCGGCTTAATCAATAAGGAAGTGTTTACCCATGATTATACGAAGTTCCAGTCTGTCGCCCGCGGCGAGGGAGATATCGCAAAGGTCGGGTTCACCTGGGGCTGGGTGGCCTCGGACCGCTTCGGGGAACAGCTTGCCCCGCAGTATGTGTCCATGTCCCCGCTGAAGGTCTCCGCCGATTATACCGGGAAGCTGAGCTGGAGCTACGACCATTACAACCTGAACTACGGCGTGAACCATATCGTGATGTCGGCCAAAACCAAGCATAAGGAAGCGGCCATGCGGTTTATTAACGAATTATACGATCCAAAGGTGGGCATGCAGGTGCTGTTCGGTTCCATCGGCCCGAATATCAAGGATAACGGAGACGGCAGCTATACCGTTCTGCCTCCGGCCAAGGCGGAGATGGACCCGGGAACCTGGAAATGGACGTCCACGATGGCGGACCACGGCGCTTTTTATATCCCGGATTCCCTGAAGTTAACGCTCGGCAAAGATATGCAGGAAGTGCTCGCGCAGTCCGAACCTTTGAAAGAGGCGCAGAAGGTCGATTTGGACAACGACATCTTCCCGGCTTTGTTTATCAAATACTCCACGATGGATAACAACATCCTTAGTTTGAACAATACAAACGTGATGAATCTGGCCGATTCCAGCTTCGCGAAATGGGTAACCAAAGGCGGAATCGAGGCGGAATGGGACGCTTACGTGAAGGAGGCCCAAAAGGCCGGCATCACTCAGAACCTCGAAATCATGCAGAAATACTACGAGGAATACAAAAGCAAGCAGTAAGGGGGAGATGTTATGCCGTCCCGCAAAGGACTTCAGGTTCTGAAACGCGACTACCAGCTGTGGATTATGATCCTGCCCGCCATTATCGTGATTCTGATGTTCAACTATATTCCGATGTACGGGATTCAGCTGGCTTTTCGCGATTATGACTTCAGCAAAGGGCTGACCGGCGGCGAATGGCGGGGGCTGGCGTACTTTCAACAGTTTATCGACAGCTACCTGTTCACCGATTTGATGCGAAACACATTTATGATCAGTCTGGCCAGTATCGTGCTCGGCTTTCCGGCTCCCATTGTTCTGGCGCTTATCTTAAACCAAATCCGGCGCAAAAAAATGAAGCAGCTCATGCAGACGACGGTGTATCTGCCGCATTTTATTTCGGTCATCGTGCTCGTGGGGATGCTGAACGTGCTGCTGTCCTCCGAAACCGGGGTGGTCGGGCATTTCATGAAATCGATCGGGCTGGGCCATATCAATCTGCTGGCGTCCACCTCCACGTTCATCCCGGTCTATGTGCTGTCCGATATTTGGCAGCATTGCGGCTGGAACAGCATCATCTATCTCGCCGCGCTGTCCTCGGTCGATCCCCAGCTTTACGACGCGGCCAAAATCGACGGAGCCAGCCGGTGGCAGACGATCCGCTACGTCGATATTCCGGCGCTCGTACCGACGATTATCATTCTGTTCATCCTCAGTATGGGCAACATTCTCAGCACCGGATTCGAGAAAATATTCCTGATGCAGAACTCGCTGAACCTTCCGGTCTCCGAGGTGATCGCCACCTACGTGTACAAGATCGGGATCGTCTCCAACCAGTTCAGCCTGGCCTCGGCGATCGGCCTGTTCAATACGCAGATTAACTTCGTGTTCCTGTTCGCCATGAACACGATTTCCAAACGGGCCTCGCAGACCAGCCTCTTCTAAAAATGATAAACCGTGTGAAAGGAGGGACCGGCTATGGAGCTGACCAGAACGCGGGCGGGCAAAGCGTTAAACGGACCGCGGACCGGAGGTAAAGACCTCGTCTTTAAAGTGGTGCTCGGGTTCATCTGTACCGTCATCTTTTTGCTGATCGTATATCCGCTGTACTTTATCGTTATCGCCTCTTTCAGCGATTCAACCCTCGTCTCGACGGGCAAGGTGTTGTTCTATCCGAAAGGGATCAGCTTCTTCGGATACCAGGAGATTTTCAAGGATGCCCGGATTTGGACGGGTTACCGCAACACGGTGTTCTACACGTTATTCGGGACGCTGGTCAACATGGTGTTTACGATGCCGGCCGCTTACGTGCTGTCCCGGCGCGAATTTCGGGCGAGACGGGTGATCATGTTTCTTTTCGTGGTGACGATGTTCTTTAACGGGGGCTTGATCCCGACTTATTTGCTGATGAAAGACCTGCATATGACCAACACGATCTGGGTCTTTATTCTTCCGTTCTGCGTGAACGTGTTTTATCTGATTATCGCCCGCACATTTTTTGAAAATTCGCTGCCGCAGGAGCTGCATGAAGCGGCGGTCATCGACGGCTGCTCCCATTTCACCTTTTTCTTCAAGGTGGCCCTGCCGCTATCCAAGGCGCTGATTTCCGTGATCGGCCTCTACTATTTGGTCGGGCATTGGAACGATTTCTTTACGGCCTTGATTTACATTCGGGACAATGAACTGCAGCCGCTGCAGATCATATTGCGGGACATCCTGCTGTCCAACCAGGTGTTTGCCGGCGGGGCGGGCACCGGCGGTGACGGCGGGGGCTACGCGCAGCGGTATGCCGACCAGATCAAGTACGGCGTGATTATCGTCTCCACGCTGCCGATATTGATCATCTATCCGTTTATTCAGAAGTATTTTGAGAAAGGCGTGATGATCGGGTCCATTAAGGGATGAGGCGGATTGCATAAAAACCTGGCTTATTACAAAAACTGGTCAAAAACGGCCAGGAGGGTGCGCGATGAAACAGGATTATGTGTTTACCGACTTGGAAAAGAAGGAACACTTGATTCAGGAAATCCGAAATCTGGAGGAAAAACTGGAACAATCGACGGGGGAAAAAGTCAATCTGATCGCTTACTCCGAGAAAAAGGCGGATACGGAAGCCGAATGAATGCCGCCCCTGTCCCGGAAGGACCCAACTTTAGAGGTTGGGTTCTTTTTTTATGGCTAGTGCCCCATCAGACATCCAAATCCGTACTAAGCCCACGGCCATCAAGGCGCCGAGCGCACTTCCAACACTTCCAACTCCAAAAAGATGCAAATCTGCAGGTATTTAGGCCGATCCACGAGGGGATTCGAAAAAAGATGCAAATCTGCAGGAATTTCTAGTGATTTTAGAGAACCGAGCCGGTTTCGCCGAAAATTCCTGCAGAATCGCAGGAATTTTGAAATTTTGGCCCCGAACAAGAAAAAAACATGCAGATATGCAGGAATTCTATGTTATCAAGGTTGTCTGACGGGGTACTAGTGTAACTAAATATTCAAAATAAACGTTTTTTTGATGAAACTATATGAATAGATTTCAAAATAAGGAAAGGTGTGACAAGCGTGGACCTCAAGTTGAGCGAAAACCGGGAGAGTAACCCTGAAAAATCAGGAGGCAGCAGGTTATTGATCTTCCTATTTTACTTGATTTTTATTGCCTATGCTTTCATTGCTATTAAAGTTATTTTGTTTAAGACCATTCCTTTTTCCGCACTGTTCCATTCAGGGGTCATGTCAGCATTAAGAAGTATTAATATCATTCCATTACATACGATTATAGAATTTCTTACAAGTGAGAACATGGACATGGGGAGGGCTTTGGCGAATATCGGAGGGAATGTAGCGATATTTGTTCCTTTGGGGATTTTTGTGGCTTATGCCGCACACAACAAGCCGCTTCGCATTTCACTTCTTTACCTGCTGCTGACCTCATTTGCGCTTGAAGTGATTCAGTATGTGTTGGCTTTGGGCAGCAGCGACATCGATGATATTTTATTGAATTTTGCTGGCGGGGCTATAGGTGTCGGTATATATAAATGGTTCCGCAAAACAACGTCCTCCCGGAATCAATTCTTGATGTCTCTTATTGGTTTCTTCTTGGTTACAGGACTCTTGGGGGGCGCCGCGATTAGGATGATTGCTCCCGATTTGCTGCCTTTCTCATCGGCTAAGGTCGAATTTATTTATGAAAATGAGGAGGTAATGGCGGGATGGGATGAAGCAAAGGCAGACTTGGTTGGAGATTTGGCAGGTGTGGAAACAAATAAAATAACAGTCTATATGAATCCTAAATCTGTGCGAACAACTGGGGAAAAAGAAACGGACGATGAGTATGTTCATATCCAAATCAATGCCTCAACCCAAATATTTGCCAGTTATATTTCCTCCAAGGAAAATACCGTCATCAGCAAGTATGAAGAAATAACAGGTTCCGATATATCCTCTTTGTTAGAAACCGGGGATCCCGCTCCCTCGGTTAGGGTTTGGCTATCCAACGAAGATAAGCAGGTGGCTGAAGCGGTTCTCATTAGTACTTTGAAGGAATAGACGGATTACTTTCTACATTTTAGGTAACAATTCTTCCTCTAAAACGTGAAACAATCGGCAGTAAAATAAACGTTGTTTTGGAGGTCAGGATGAGAAGTAAATGGCTACATAAGGCCCTACTGTTACTTTTATGCGGTGTCGTGTTTGGGGGGTGCTCCGGTGCTCCCGCCAAGGAAACGGAGCAGCGCTCCAGTTTCAAAATCATGTATATGGACGATATAAACGAATCGACTTTCTTCCAACAATATTGCGATTTGTTTGCGATGAAACATCCCAACATCGACATTGAAGTGGTCAGCCCGTTTAGTATTTTCAGGGAGGAGGTTCAGGATTACAACAAAGCGTTCGCGGACCTCGTGGAGAAGGAACAGCCGGATGTAGTATTGTTGCGAATGGACACTTACGAGAAATTCGCCGCGGAAGGCAAATTGCTGGACCTCGATACTTTGATTAAACGCGACAAATACGATCTCAAGGGCATTTATCCGGCGCTGATCGAGATTCTTAAGAAGAAAGGCGGCGGCAAGCTGTACGGCTTATCTCCTTCTTTTTACGGTAACGCCCTCTTCTATAATGCGGATCTGTTCGCTAAATACGGCGTCGAAGTGCCGCATGACGGAATGACATGGCAGGAAATCATTGACACGGCCCGGCGGTTTCCGACCGAAGGCGACGAGAAGACCCGTGTCTACGGATTTGGCAGCGACTACGGCATGTCTCTGGAGAGTCTTGCATCGGCCATCGCAGGTACCCAGGGTTTAAAATCTATCAATACGGATACGATGAAAATCACGCTGAATACGGATTCCTGGAAGCAGGCCTATAAACTGGCCAAGACTGCGGTCGATTCGGGTACGATCTACAATCCTCAGGATGGCGGGTTCCAGGGCGGAACGATCGAAGCGTATTACCAGAGCCAGCCTTTTTTGATAGGACGTATGGCCATGACAACCGGCAGCGCGTATTTGTTGCGCAGCATGAAAGAAGCCAAAAGCACACTAAAGGATTACAAACCTTTTCAAGTCGGCGTCGTCGCGGGGCCGGTCGATCCGGCCGAACCCGAAACAACCCGGGATATCGACATTAATGAAATTTTTACCATCCGCGCGGACTCGCCGAATCTGGATGCCGCTTGGGAGTTCCTGAAATTTGTGAACGGGGAACAATACGCCAAAGTTAAATCGAGATCGTTGAATAACGGTTTTTTGTCCCAGATGGGGATAGCGAAGGAATATGACGGCGTAAACCTGGACGTGTTCTACAAATTGAAACCGAATTTGGACGTTGGAAGTCCGCTGGAAATCATTAAAATTCCCCGCGATTTCTACGCTCAATACCAACCGATCGTGGACCGTGAGCTGAAATTGGTCGAGGAGAAGAAGAAATCCATTGAGGAGGCGCTGCGGACGATTGAGCAGGAAGGGCAGGTTGTATTGGATAAGGCGGTAAAAGATGAGGCCGCCAAGAAGAGCGGAGAGTAGGGCGATAACGGCTTCGGAGGCTGTGATCATCGGGGAGGCTGTCGAGGAGGACTCGACAGCCTCTTAGGGTTTCAGAACTGGTATGTCTTTACTCAATCACCGTATTGCCGGTATTGAGATCCGTCTTTTCATTCAATTTCAAACTGCCCTTGAACGCCAGATTGTTCACTACTTTGGTGGACTGCGACTTCTCTGTGACGATCGAGCCGGATAAGGCAAAATTCGATCTGGATCCAATCGAATTTTGCGCGACGAGGGCATCCATGGTGTTCAACAATAGGATGCCGTAACCGCCGTCCGCCGTTCTATTGTAGGTGATCCGGTTACCGGCAATTTCGCCGCGCTCTCCCCCGTCCAGTTGAATCGCCGCCGTTACGCCTGTGCTGTCCGCAATCTCGTTGTCCGTGATCTTGACGCTTCTTTCGGCGGCGCTGGCTCCGTAAATGGCGATATTGCGGGCCCCGCGGATATAGTTGGATTTGATGGCGACATCGCTGTTTTTATCGAAGCTGATCGTGTACGCCGACTGTCCCGTATAACCGGTGCAATCGATATGATTGCCTTCCGCCAACACCTGCGTGCCTGTTCCGCGGTTCGTGATTTGAATGCCGCCCTTGCACCGGCTGAATACATTCCCCCGCAAAACGACTTCCTGGGACTTGTCCACCTCCATGCCGTACCTGTCCGACTGGTAGGCCTTGTTGTTCAAAAGTTGAACATCCTTGCTGTTGTCAACCTTGTATGCCAGGCCTTGGCTGCGGTGAACGGCATTATCCGCAACCAGTACATTTTCCGCATCCCATACGCCGATGCCCGTACCGCTCGTGTTGCCCAAATGGGAAATCGTATTTCCCGTAACGACGACGTCTTTCCCGCGGGCGTCGATGCCGCTGCTGAAGCCTTTGATGCTGTTACCGACAATCGTTACGTTGTTCCCGTCGAGTCCGTTCGACACCTTCTGTCCGGCAATGGCGACTCTGGCGTTATCCGTCCGCAGCAGCACATTGTTGCTGATGACGGTATCCGTGCCGTTGCCGTAGGAAATCGTATTGTCGGCATGGTTGCCGTCAATGATCACTTCGTAACCGTTAAAGCTCAGTATGGACGATTCGGCGTTGCCGCGAAATACATTCCCCCGGACCACGACTTTTCGCGGCTCCTCGTAATCGATATCGCCTTCACCGTATCCTTCGATATCGATACCGGCCCATGGCTTGGTGCCTTTTACGGTGCCCGCGTTCGTAATTTCATTATTTTCGACAAAGACGCCTTCCCCGCCCGTAATCGAAATATTGTTCCGGCGCGCTCCGTCCAGCGAGCAATTTCGGATGGATACCTTCTCCGGCTTGTCATAGTCGGGGTCCACCCCCAAGAGGCCCACCGGACCGAGTAAAATACAGTCCCCGGTGCATTTGCGGATCTTCATGTTTTCGATCACGATGTTTTTGCCTCCGTGTACATAAATCCCCAGCCCCCATTCTTGTGACGATTTGGGAAGCTTGCTGAAATCATGCTGGTCCAGGTCGCCCGTAATGATTCCGCCTGAAATCGTGACATTCTCCACTTTGCGAAGATAAATGCAGGAATACCCCTTGGAACTGTTCGGTTCGACCTTCAACTCCGCCTCGTGATCCAGGGCAAGCTTCATGTGGGACGGTACGTGGATCCCCGCACCTTTCTCCGGGGACGTCGGATAGGCGGTTCCGACACCTTGAATCAAATAGGTTCCTTTCGGAATGAAAACTTCGGGATACCCGGCATTCTTTGCATAGGCGATCGCTTGGTTCAGCCCGTCCGTTGTTTTCAAGGCATCGGTGCCATCCGTCCGAAGCCCCCATGCCGAAGGATCGATAATGTAACAGTTTGTCTTTTTTTGTTCGTTTTCCATAGATTAGTCTCCCATCCGTATTTTTTTCGGTTTACAGATACGGCAAGATCTGTACAACCTAAGGATAGCAAGGCCAAAATCAAGCTAACGGTCAATTGCTGGACAAGCGGCGGACAGAAATGGGGCTCTTCTTTTATCCCCTCGTTTGAAACCAATCTCGTCCATTTGTTGTATTATTAAATAAACTAATCATCGAAGGAGGGACGGATATGGGGATTTTGTCGAGGTTTCGGGACGTGATGACGGCGAATATTGGCGGTTTGCTGGAGAGATCGGAGGATCCGGAGAAAACGGTCGAGGCATGCCTGCGCCAAATGAACCGCGATTTGGGACAGATTAAAGCGGAAACGGCCTCGGTGCTGGCGGAAGAAGGCCGGGCAAAGGGGGAGCTGGAGGAGTGCGCCGAAGAGGTGCGCAAGTTGCAGCGGTACGCGGAGAAAGCGGTGGCGTCGGGCGACGAATCGGGAGCGTTGAAGTTTCTGGAGCGCAAGGTCGAGCGGGCGGAAAGGCTTCACGGATTGCAGTCGGCCTATGACCAGGCGGCCGATCACGCGGCAAAGATGAAGCAAATGCAGGATAAGCTTGCCGCGGATGTAAGCAAACTGGAGGCGCGGCGCACCGAATTGCGCGCAAGGCTGGCGGAAGCCGAGACGCTGCGGCGGAAAGACGGCTCCGGCGGAGCGGGCGAGGCCCTTCGCGCGCTGGAGACCAAGGCAGACCAGGCTCTGAACGAAGCGGAGGCGCTGGCCGAGCTGCGGGCGGGGACGCGGGAGGACGATCTGGATGAACTGATCGCGCAATTGGAACAGGGGACGGAAGCGTCAGTGCCCGGAGGGCCGAAGACGATTGTCCGGGCCGGGGGCAAGGCGGAAATGAACCCCGAAGACGAGCTTGCGGCGATCAAAGCGAGAATGAACAAGAAGGAATCCTGATTTCTTCCTGATGATTGAGGTGAGGCAAATGCCGGTGATTGAATACAAATGTCCGAACTGCGGCGGCGGCATGGGTTTTGACAGCGGGACGGGGATGTTGTCCTGTCCAAGCTGCGGCAGAAAAGACGATATCGGGCAGATTCCCGATCCGCTGAAGCAGCAGGTGTTCACGGAGGACGAGGTGAGGGAGTATCACTGCGAGAGCTGCGGGGCCGTGATCGTTACCGAGCCGGAGACGAGCGCAACCCGCTGTTCTTTCTGCGGTTCGGCCGTGGTGCTCAGCGACCGCTTGACCGGGAAGCTGGCCCCGGCGCAGGTGATCCCTTTTGCCGTAAGCAAGGAGGAGGCGATGGCCGCCTTCAAGAAGTGGTGCCGGAAAGGGCGGCTCACCCCGAAGGGCTTTATGACCGCGGATCGGGTTCAGGGCATTACGGGCGTCTATGTTCCGTTTTGGCTGTATGATCTGCATAACGACATCGATGTCCAAGGCCACGGGACAAAGGTGAGAAGCTACACCAGAGGAGACTACAGATATACGGAAACGGAGCATTACGAGATTTACCGAAAAATCCGCCTTGATTACGTCCGCCTGCCGATCGACGCCTCGGCGAAGATGAACGATGAGCTGATGGATAAATTGGAGCCTTTTCCTTACGACCGGCTCAAGCCTTTCAAGACTCCCTATCTGGCCGGATACATAGCCGAAAAATACAGTTATACCGATGAGGACCTCACCCCGCGGGCCAAGGAAAAGACGGCGCCTTACATGGAATCGTATATTGCCTCGACCGTTTCGGGATATACGTCGGTGGACCTCTCCGAAAAACAGATCCGTACGCAGGTAAAACGGGCCGATTACGTCCTGCTTCCGGTCTGGATGGTCTATTACGACTACAACCGGAAGCCGTATGTCTTTGCCATGAACGGGCAGACGGGCAAGGTCGTCGGCAAGCCCCCGATCAGCAAGGCGAAGGTGGCGGCATGGTTTGCCGGGATTTCCGGCATCTCCTTCCTGTCGTTGAAGCTGGTGGCCTGGATGATGGGGGGAGGATTTCTGTGAACAAGGGGATTAAGCGAATTTGGCTTGCAGCCGCGATAGGGCTGATTGTTTTTTGCTTCATCGTTCCCGGGATGGCCCAGAAGGCGGTAGCGTCTGCGGATATAAAAAGACTGATTTATGACGATGCCCATTTGTTGGACCAGGCCGACTCCGATGAGCTGGACGCCATGGCGAGGGAGTACGGGGCCAAACATGAGATCGAAATTATCATTCTTACGACCGAAAATCCGGAGAATCAGGATGTTGTGAAAATCACCGAGGATTTTTACGATAAAGAGGCCCCGGGATATGATAAAGCCCATGGAAATACAGTCATGCTGACCATGGATATGAGAAACCGGGACATTTATTTGGCCGGATTCTATAAGGGCGAGGAATATTTTGATGATGAACGGCTGGACCGGATTCGGGAAAAAATCGCGCCTTTGTTGTCGGCAGGGGAGTATCGGCAGGCGTTCGAAACCTTTATAAAAACGGTGGACCGGTATATGAAATATAAGCCGGGCGTCAATCCGGACAATATATTGTTCAGCCTCTGGTTCCAATTGGGCGCGGCGTTGGCGATCGGCGGTATCGCCGTCGGCATGATGGTTTATCGCTCGGGCGGCCGCGTGACGGTGAACGGCGGTACTTACGAAGACGCCGGGAACTCGGGCGTGCTTCAGCGCGAAGACCGGTATATCCGGACAACGGTGACGAAACGGAAAATCGAGAAAAGCAGCAGCAGCTCGGGCGGCGGAGGCGGCACCACAAGCGGCGGTCATTCGCACAGCGGCAGCCGGGGATCATTTTAGCGAAAGGGATGAGGAGAATGAGTTTTTTTAGAAATCAATTTTCGAATGTCGTGGAATGGGAAGAGTTTCGCGATGATATGATTTTCTGGAAGTGGAATAACCCCGAAATCAAAAAAGGAAGCAAATTGATCATTCGTCCCGGCCAGGACGCCATCTTTATCAACAACGGCAAGATCGAGGGGATTTTTAAAGATGAGGGCGAATTTCAGATCGAGTCGGACATCATCCCTTTTTTATCGACATTAAAAGGGTTCAAGTTCATGTTTAACAGCGGGATGCGGGTGGAAGTGCTGTTCGTCAACACCAAGGAGTTCACCGTGAAATGGGGGACGCAAAACCCGATCCTGATCCCGACGCCCCAGCTTCCTGGCGGAATGCCGATCCGCGCCAATGGGACGTTCAATTTTAAAGTGAACGACTATGTGACATTGATCGACAAGGTGGCCGGCGTCAAGCAAACTTACCTGGTGGAAGACGTGAAAATCCGGATTACTTCGGCACTGAACCAATTGCTCATGAAGTGGATTGGCCGGGAGGGCAAGGATATGTTCAATCTTCAGGCCAACAGCATGGAAATCGCGCGCGGCATTCGTGAAGACCTGGACATGGAGGTGATAGGCGACGGGCTGACCATTACCGGGTTCCAGGTGATGAGTTTCAATTATCCGCAGGAAATTCAGGATATGATCACCAAGGTCGCCTCCCAGGGGATGATCGGCAACCTGACCCAATACCAGCAGGTCAGCATGACGGACGGCATCGCTTCCGGAAGAGTGCAGGGCGGCGGCGCGGCCGCGGATATGGCGGGGATGATGATGGGCATGAACCTGGCCGGCGAGATGATGAAAAACCTGAGCCAGAACCCGGCCGCGGGGCAACATCCGAATACGATCGCGGGCGCTGCGGGAAATGCCGCCGCCCGTCCCAACTTCTGCCCGAACTGCGGCACGAAGAACGAGGGGGCGAATTTTTGCCCCAATTGCGGTCAGAAGCTGGGATAAAGTGAGGGCGAGTACGATAGTGTAGAGCGGGGACCCCCAACCGATACAGGTTGGGGATTTTTTGATTGAGATGGGCTTCGACCGGTGGCGCCTTAACTCGTTCTAACGGAAATAGCAGCCGCTATTTCGGCATATGCGGCAGAAGTCATATTTTAACGGAAGCAGTAGCGCCTATTTGGCTCTGTGGCGGTCTTTTCTAGGACAATCCAGGGAAATAGGCGCTATTACGTCCGTTAAAATTTCCAAAAAGCGTTTTTTAGAGAAATAGCGGCTATGATTTCCGTTAAACGGTATTCACTGCAAAATTTGCAGAGTGCGCTGTTTTCCCTTAATTACCGCGACAGATAGCTAAGAATCCGCTTTTGGGATTTCAGGTCTTTTGGCCGTTTAGGGTCCTTTTACTGTCTTCGGAAAATATAGACTGCATTTTCCCCGGATGGGGGCAGAAGGAAAGAAGATAGCCGTTCGTTCAACTCCATCGTGAAGCTTTTGGCATCTGCATAAGCCTCGAAATCTCCCGTGACCGCCGGATTTCTGGTTCCGATTACAATGTAGATTTCGCCGGATTTCGTTTGAAAGACATGCTTTTCATATGGGTTTCGGGGCACCGGCCAGGAGTATGGAATAGCCGGAGGGAGACCGGTTTTCGCTCAAACCCTTGTTTAAATAACAGCTTCTGCAGCAGCGTCCCATCCCATAGGTTAAATCTCAAGGTACCGGAAAGCTGCTCCAAGGTGGCGGCGAAGCTTAATTGTTCCATGTAGGAGATGGCCAGTCTGGCTTTGATCACATGGTGAAGGAAGGCCCGAACGGTTTTTTCATTCATTCCGCTTTTGTGAATCTGTTGGCTGGCCATTTTGGCTAGCGCTGTATACTTAGCAATAACCGAATCCGCAAAATCCGAGGCATTCTGATTTCTCAGCTTCCTCAGTTCATCCAACACCTCCTTTTGATATTCGGGAAATAGGCGTTTTAAGGCTTCCGGACTTAATTCGTTGGTTATAATTTTTTGAGCGATCTCTTTACTTAAACTCCTCATAGAGATCTCCAAATTGTGGAAAATGTCTAAATTTGTCTAGTATTATAGCAGGTTGTTATCATTCAGAAAGTTACAAATTTTGCATGAACCAGGACAGGAGTTTTCCTAAGCCGCTATATTAGGTTGAACTATTGATTTGCATATTAGACAGCGGTGTAAAGGTTTTTTTACACTCTTGAACTGCACCTGAATGTTTGGTTTGAATTAAAGGGAGTTCTTCCCGTTAATTTGGTACGTATGCGGCTGCAGAGGCGAATTAGCTGGAAAAACTCCCGTTAATTCGCCTGAAATGGTGTATTTGGGCAATAGGGCCGCGAAATAGATGGAGCTTTTCCAGCTAAATCTGATTGAAAAGCCAAGAGCGGTACATTAACAGGATATTTTCCCGTTAATGACGTAGATTCCGACGGTGGGACTCTATATCTACAATTGTGGATGTTGACAACGCAGTTCCGAAACCCTATCACATCCTTGCCCAACTCCAATTTTTTAGTTCAACCTGTATAGGGAGGATTTTTTTCCTTTTGCTCGAAATGACAAGGGTGTATCATGGAGGGTGGGAATAACACCCATATTAAAGGAGGGAATTGATAGTTGTTCAAAAAATTTTGCCTTATCGCGATCATGCTCTGCGTCTGCTTGAGCGCGCTTCCCGCAGCGGCGGAGGAAAACGCTGGAGGCGGAACCCAGGAGACTGTCGCGGGGGGAGACAGCTCCACGCAGGACGGATCCGCGGAGCAAAAGCAGGGCTCGCTGCCGAAGGTGGTTTACACTGGGGGGCGGGAGATCCTGACCGTCTACCCGGACGGGACAATTGAGAGCAAGGACGTGAACTCTGAGGGAACGCCGCGTATGATCACTCCTGTGGCGGAAAGTGACGGTTATTTTTATACCGCCGGGTCCGTTTTTGACGCGTATCGAGTTCAGAAGATCGGGATGGACGGCGAGGCGGAAAACTATGATTTCGATCCCAACGCCGGCATGTATCTACAGTTTGCGCAGGACGGCTACCAGTATTACAATGCCAAAGGTTATATCGTCAGGGTAAATGAAAAGAATATGTCCGACCGGAAGACCTTGGCGAAAGGACAGCTCCATTCAATAGAAGGAACGTATATCCGGAACAATGAGGTCTGGTTTACGGATGTAGACGGGGATTATGCGATTTATAAACTGTCGAACGGCAAGAAAACGAAACTGTCCTCAAATGATTCTTATATCAAACATGTCAACAACGGCTGGATCTATTATCAATACTACGAAAATAATCGCTGGGCCCTCTACCGGATGACGCTGAACGGCACCCATAAGAACAAGCTGTCGGGCGACGCTGATGTAGCCAAGATATATATTGCCAACAACAAAATTTATTATCTGGATAACCGCTCCAAGGCACTGCGCGAAATGAACCTGGACGGTACCGGTAAACGGGCGATTTGCAAGCTTCGTACCGATGGCGTGGACATTTTCGCGGCGGAACAAGGCAAACTTTACTTTACGGAAGAACAGCATCCCGGCAAGTCGAATCAGCAACTGTACCTGGCGGATCTCAAGACCGGCAAGAAAAAGCTGCTGGTCAATATTCCCCTGGGGTTTGATTACGGTTGGGTACGGATCAAAAATGTGGAGCCTATAGGCGATTATGTGGCATATTCCGTGGCCAACGAAGTGTTTGTGACGAAGCAGGGCGGTACGAGCCCCAAAAAAGTGGCGACCTTGGGAGGTGCCGGGGCCGGCAGAGATTTGCTGCACTATAAAGTAAATTGATTTTGGGGCAAAAGACACCATGACACCCTCATGGTGTTTTTTGCGTCCGTTTTTTAGCTAATTTCGCCGGCGTATCGCTCTTATCCTCGTTCATGCGCTTTCATTAGTCCTCTTCCTAGGGCAGGATGCACTTTTGCGGCTTTCGGCACTATAGTATACTGATTGGCAGGAATAGGATAATTTTTCAACCCGCTCAGTATGAGATTGGCAGGCTGTGGCAGCTAAACCGGATCTCGGTGGCGCAGGAGCATTATTTTACGGCCGCGACACAGGCGATTATGTCACAGCTTTACCCTTATATTTTTACTTCTTCGCGGCGCGGGTATCGGCTGGTTGCCGCCTGCGTCGGTGAGGAGTTGCACGAGATCGGACTGCGTATGGTGTCCGACATCTTTGAATTAAACGGCTGGGAAACGTTCTATATCGGTGCGAACGTGCCTTTCGCTTCGGTGATCCGTACGGTCATCGAAAGGAAGGCGGATGTACTGGCTCTGTCGGCGACCCTGACTTATCATGTGAGCCTTGTCCGGAAGTTGATCGGAGAGATCCGGGTCAATGAAGCTGAAGCATGCCGGAAGGTCAAAATATTGGTCGGCGGCATGCCCTTCAACATCGACCCGGAGCTTTGGCGCAGCGTCGGTGCCGACGGCTATGCCAGGGATGCAAGAACGGCGATCGAGGCAGCGTACGGGCTGCTCGGTGGCCGGGAGTCTGCCGAATTAGGCGAGGAGGCTTGATACGGATGGAACGAGAGGAGTGCATCACTTCGCTGCTATGCACCGTTTCCGGCACAATCATCAAGATCAACCGGGATGACTTCGGCCTGTTTGAAAGGTCCGGAAGCAGCCTGATCGGAACGAGTATTTTCGCGATGATGGACGAGTCGAAGGATTCCGCGTTTAGCGGTTTAGTGGAGCAGGCCCAAAACGGTCAGCCGGTTTTGAACGGGCGGATCTATTTTAAACGGGGAGGACGTCTCGAACTTTTTTATGTCGACGGCGGTATGTTGGATGAGCAACTGCTGCTTGTGGCATCGGACCGGGCTATGGATTCGTCCTGCTTTGTTCGTGAAATGTTAAAGGTAAGCGACGAGCAGTTAAAGGCGCTGCGCGAAACGAACGAGAAGCTGGGCCGGGAGATGGCGCGCAAACTGGAGCAGGAAATGAGAACCTTCGACGAGTTCTCCGCCATGAACAATGAATTGGTCTCCCTGCAGCGGAAACTGGCGAAAACAAACATCGAGCTGAAAGCGGCCAAGGAAAAGGCGGAGAGCGCCGATCGAACCAAAAGCCTCTTCCTGGCGACCATGAGCCACGAAATCCGCACGCCGATGAACGGCATCATCGCCACCGCCGAGCTGCTGGCGGATTCGCGGTTGGATGACGAGCAGCACAAATCGGTTTCGATCATTATGGATTCCGGAAACTTGCTGCTCAATATTATCAACGACATCCTGGATTTGTCCAAAATTGAGGCCGGTCAAATGAAGCTGGATCAAGTCCCTTTCGAACTGCCGGAGCTCGCGGAAAATGTGGTCAAACTGCTGGGCAGCCGGGCGGAGGAGCAGCGCAACGAAATAAAAGTGTTTATCGACCCGCAGGTGGCGGCCGGCCTTCAGGGCGACCCGAACCGGATGCGGCAAATTCTGCTCAATTTGGCGGGGAATGCGGTAAAGTTTACTTACGAGGGACAGGTCGAGATTCGGGTGTTTTTGCTGGAGGACAGCGGGAATCGGCAGCGACTGCGGTTTGAGGTCAAGGATACCGGCATCGGGATTTCCAAGGAGAACGCGGAGCGGTTGTTTCAGCCGTTTTATCAAATCGCCAACAGCTTTTCGGCGAAGTTCAGTTCTACCGGGCTCGGGCTTTCGATCACCAAGCAGTTGGTGGAAATGATGGGCGGAACGATCGGCGTCCAGAGTATGCCCGACGTAGGCTCCACCTTTTGGTTTGAAATCGGGCTGGAGAAATCCGCGGCGCCGCTGACCGGTACGGACAAGCCGGGAAGCGGACAACCCCCTCGGCGCATGGAAGGCAAAGATTTGGACACTTTGATCTTACTGGCGGAAGACAATGTGATTAACCAGCACATCACTACGCTGCAGCTCAAAAAGCTCGGCTTCGAGCGCATTCTGATCGCCGGGGACGGTGAGGAAGCGGTCCGGATGTGGCGTGAGCGCAGACCGGGCTTCATCCTTATGGACAATAAAATGCCGGTGCTGGACGGCTTTGAGGCCTCAAGGCGCATTCGGGAGGCCGAACAAGCGGAGGGAGGGCATGTGCCCATCATCTCCATTACGGCCGACGCCATGCAGGGGGACCGGGAGCGCTGCCTGGAGGCCGGGATGGACGATTATATCACGAAGCCCGTTCATTTGGAGATGCTTCAGGCGGTGTTGGCGCGGTTTCTTCCCGAGGTGCGCGGAGAGGAAGCGGCGGATCGCTTGACGGCAGACCTTCCCGATGCGGAGATTCTGCTGAATCGGAAAACGATAGAGGACATTGCCCCGCCGCCATGGGATGAGCAGGACCGGAGTATGCTGGGTGGCCTGTTTGAGATGTATCTGACGGATACGGCGGTCAAACTGGACGAACTGCGGGCCGTGCTTGATGGACAAGAAGATATGGCCGGCCCCCTGGAACAAATCGCCCACAATATTAAATCGGCGAGCATCAGTGTGGGAATGGTCGAGGTGGCGCGGATTCTGGCCGAGATCGAGCGGCTGGCCCGCGATGGGAACGTGGAAGCCGCAAGGTCGCGGTGGGGACGGCTGGAACGGGTGTATCGGCAATCCTGCCAGGCGTTTCGCGAATGGATCGGCGGCGAGAATATGAAGGTCATAAGTTAGCCGAATAGCGATTCCCATCTCAACGGGAAAAAAGCTCAAGCGCTTCAGTTTCATGAACAGCGCTTGAGCTTTTTTAAGTGTCTATCCTGCTTCAACTTTTCCCACGGATCCGAGATCGGCCATGAGATCTTTGACCTTGGAGATCAAAGCTTCCTTGGCGGGCGCCATAATGACTTTAGGCTCCACCACGGAAGGGTTGAACAGCAGCATTGTCCGCACGGAGGTGGCCCATGCCGTAATCAGTTCAGTGTTGTAATTCACTTTGGCGTGCCCGAGCTCGATGGCCCTCCGCAATTGGGGAACGGGGATGCCGGAGGCGCCGTGAAGCACCAGGGGGATGCGAACGGCCTCGGCGATCTCCTGCATTTCCCGGAAACCGAGCTGGGGCTCGCCCTGATATTTGCCGTGGACGGAACCGAGCGCCGCGGCCAGAGCGTCCACCCCGGTCTCCGCCACCAGCATCTTGCATTCGTTCAAATCCGCGTAAGAAATACCGCCGACGAGTCCATCCTCCATGCCGCCGACCGTCCCGACCTCGGCTTCAACGGACACGCCATGTTCATGGGCGTATTGGACGACCTCTTTCGTATTGCGGATATTATCGGCAATAGGTCCGTGGGAGCCGTCGTACATCACCGAACTGAATCCCGCGTCGATCGCCTGCCTGCAGCGGGAGACGGAGGAGCCGTGATCCAGGTGAAGGGCCACGGGAACGGTGATTTGCTGCTGCTCCATAATGGAGCAGACCATCGCTTGGACCGTCCTGAAGCCGCCGAGGTAATCGATCAGGCGGTCCGACGCCGCCAGAATGACCGGCGATTTTGTTTCTTCGGCCGCTTGCAGAATGGCCTGCACCCACAAGAGACCGTTGATGTTAAACTGGCCGACGGCATATGTGCCGTCCAGGGCCTTCCTCAGCATGGATGTCATGGAGATTAGAGCCATGGTTGATCTTCCTCTCTATCCGGTTTCTAGATTTCATAAGCGATAGCCGTGTTCCGCTTCACGGTTCTCTTTCTTACATGAACAAGCTTAGAAGCATGACGCATCCCAGTCCGGTTACGGACAGCACCGTCGTCAGCAGGGTCCAGGTTTGGAACGTCTGCTTCATGCTGAGCCCGAAGTATTCCTTGATCATCCAGAAGCCGGCGTCATTGACATGGCAGGCGATGACGCTGCCTGCGCCCGTAGCCAGCACCATGAGCGCGGGATCTACCGTCCCGGCCACCATCATAGGCGCTACCAGACCGGCGGTCGTCAAAGCGGCCACCGTGGCCGAGCCTAAACACAGCCGGAGAATCGCGGCGATGATCCAGGCGACCAGCAGCGGCGACATATTGGAGTTGCTGAACAAGGTGGCGACATAGTCCCCGACGCCTCCATCCACCAGCACCTGCTTAAAGGCGCCGCCCCCGCCGATAATCAGCAGCATCATGGCGATTTGGGCAATCGACTTGGATAGCGATTCGCCCACTTCCTTCATGGAGATGCCGCGCGAGCGTCCCATGGTGTAAATGGCGAGCAGCAGGGAAATCAGCATGGATGTTCCCGGGTTCCCGATGAAGACCACGATTTCCTTCAGGGTATTGTCGGCCGGGAAAATCAGCGTATAGAGGGTGGACAGCCCCATAAAAATCACCGGAAAGAGCGAGGTCAACACGCTGATTCCGAATCCCGGGGTTTCCTCAAGCTTGAACGCCTTCCGCTCGCCAAGCGCGCTGATGTTTCCGGCTTTTTCGTAGGCGGTCGGGAAAAACTTCATCGCAAACTTGTTGAACAGCGGGCCGGCCACAATGGTCGTCGGAATCCCGACCAGAATGCCCAGCAGCAAAACTTGGCCGATATTGGCGTTGTAGGCGACCGAGATCGCCGTCGGGCCGGGGTGAGGCGGCAGGAAGGCATGCGTGACATTAAGCGCCGCCGCCATCGGGATCCCGAGGTACAGGAACGGCATTTTCAGTTCTTTGGCGATGGCATATACGATCGGAATGAGCAGAACCAGGCCCACCTCAAAAAAGAGGGCGATCCCGATAATAAATGAAGCGATCACAACTGCAATTTGAATGCGCTTTCTACCGAAGCGGTCGATCAAGGTGATGGCAATCCGGTAACCGCCCCCGGCATCGGACACCAGCTTGCCCAGCATGGCGCCAATCCCGAAGACCAGGGCGAGATGGCCGAGTTGACCGCCGATTCCTTTCTCGACGGTGGAGATGATCTGCGACAAATCCATACCCAGGCAGACCGCCACAATAACGGAGGTAATGACCAAGGAAATAAAGGTGTTTAACTTCAGCTTCATGATCATGAACAACAACAGCAGTACGCCGATGGCTACAATTAGAATTGGCATGGGGTTGCCTCCTAGATAGTCTGTCTGGAATGAGGTTTAAAGGTTTAAGCGCTTTCTAAAACTCCGACCATGATACGCCGCCGCCCCTTAGCCGGATAATCCGGCTTGGGCTGTGATCAGCGCTTCAATCTCGGAAACGGTCGGCATCGCCTCCGAGGAGCTGTGCTTGCTGACGACGATAGCGGCGGAAGCACTGCCATACTGCAGGGCGGTTTGAATATCTTTTCCGGACATCAGCGCGTAAAGGAAAGCCGAAGCGTAGGAATCGCCGGCACCGAAGGTTTTGAGCACTTTGCTTCGGTAAGCCTTGCCGCGGTACACCTCGCCAGTCTTCGTATAGGCATAGGAGCCGTCAACCCCATGCTTGATGACGATAAGCCGGGCTTGATGTTTGAACAAATGACCGACGGTCTGTTCATTGTTACCCTTGCAGCTGTCCATCATATCGAACTCGTCGCGGGTTCCGATAATCACCTGGGCCTGCTCGGCCACCAGGGAGTAGTAAATCGAAGTTTCACGAGGCGACTTCCATGTGTAGCCCCGATAATCCAGTTCAAAAATGATCTCGACCTCGTGCTGTTTCGCATAGGCGATCGCCTGAAACACCGCCTCGCGGGAAGGGCTTTGAGCCAGTGCCGTTCCCGAAACCAGCAGGGCCTTGGCCTGCCGGACATAATCCTCGTCTACTTCTTCGGGGCGCAGGTATAGATCGGCCGCTCCCTCGCGGTACATCAGAATGCTGCACTCCTCGGGGCTCTTGATCTCCGTAAATGCCAGCCCGGCCTTATGCCCTTCCTGATCGACGACCATATGGGAGGTGTCTACCCCGGCGCCTTCCATAAATTTTCGGATAAACCGCCCGTGCTGATCATCCGGAATTTTGCCGATGAATCCGGCTTTCAGGCCGAGTTTGGCGCTTCCGATCGCGATATTGGCGGGAGAACCGCCGACATATTTGGAGAAGGTCAGCGTTTCTTCCATGGGCCGGTTATACTCCACCGCGTTCAGGTCAATGCAGGCGCGCCCGATGGCAATCACATCGTACGCTTTGGATGCTATGGATTGTTGCATGTCGTTCGTCCCCTTTTTTATTCGAATGAAGGCTTAGGATACCGTGCGGTGACCACTTTCTTCCGCGTATAGAAGTCCACGCTGTCCTTTCCGTTGGCATGAAGCGTTCCGTAGAAGGAAGACTTCCAGCCGGAGAAGGGGAAGAAGGCCATCGGTGCCGGAACGCCGAGGTTGATGCCGAGCATCCCGGCGTCGATATTTTCCCGGAAGTACCGGATGGCCGAGGCGTTGTTCGTGAACAGGCAGGCCCCGTTGGCAAATTCCGAGCGGTTGGCGGTTTCGACCGCTTCCTTCAGGTTCTTCACGCGGATAATCGACAGCACCGGCGCGAAGATTTCGTCCTTCCAAATGGTCATGTCGGTGGTCACATGATCAAAAATCGTCGGGCCGACAAAATAACCGTCATCCGTCACATGCTCCCGTCCGTCGCAAACCAGCGCGGCCCCTTCGGCGATCCCTTTTTCGATATATTGTTGGGTCCGCTTCAGGTTGTCCTCGCGGATTACCGGTCCCAGGAAAACCCCGTCCTCCAAGCCGTTTCCGATCTTGATGTTTTGCGCCCGCTCTTTGAGCTGCCGGATGAATTCATCGGCAATGCCTTCTTCCACCGTAACGACGGCACAGGCCATGCACCGCTCGCCGGCCGAACCGAAGGCCGCTGAAATGATATTGGTAAGCGTTTCGTCGAGGTTGGCGTCGTTCAGCACGATGGTGTGGTTTTTGGCCCCGGTGAGCGCCTGAACCCGTTTCAGATGCTCGCTGCCTTTTTTGTACACATATTCGCCGACCGGCTTGGACCCGACAAACGAAATCGCCTTGATCTCCGGGTGCTCCAGGATGCCGTTCACGACATCATGCGCGCCATAGACCACATTAAAGACGCCTTTCGGCAGCCCGGCTTCCGTCAACAGCTCGGCCAAGCGTTCCGTCAGCAGCGGCGTCCGCTCCGACGGCTTCAGGATAAAGGTGTTGCCCAAAGCGATCGCCATCGGGAACATCCAGCAAGGCACCATCATCGGGAAGTTGAAAGGCGCGATGCCGCCGACAACGCCTACCGGATAACGGTAATTGACCGCTTCCACATCGGTTGCGATGGAGGCCAGCGAATCACCCATCATTAATGAAGGGGCGCCTGCCGCGAATTCAACGTTTTCGATCCCGCGCTGCACTTCGCCCAGGGCCTCGGTGAGGTTTTTGCCGTTCTCCAGAGTAATGAGGCGGGCCAATTCGTCTTTGTGCTCCGTGAGCAGTTGTTGATAATTAAACAGGATTCTGGCCCGCCGGGGAACAGGAACGTTCTTCCAGTTTTCAAAAGCCTGTGCGGCTACGCCCGCAGCCTCCTCAATGTCCTCTTTCGTGGAAATGGGAACGTAGGCGATAATTTCTTTGGTCGCCGGATTAACAACGCTTTCATATCGGTCGGTGCGGCTCTCTCTCCATGCTCCGTTTACATAGTTGCGAAGCCTTCTGATTTCCGTCATCATGTCCATCCTCTCTATGATTTGTAAAAAGACGCCCTCTTCGGACCAGCCTGTGAAGGCGCTTTCTCGAAGTGCCGGGAACTGTTGCTTCAGCGGGCCCATAAGTAAGGTGCAGGTTAATAGCTTTAAAAAGATTGTTCAGTCATACTCACCTTTTGGGTATCTTTTGAGTAAATATTATTATTTTAATGATTAAGTGTCAACATAAAATTATTAAGTCATTGTCAACTTAGGTAATTGTTGATTACATTTTGGTTATGTGTTATCTTTTTTTTATGAGTTTACTAGAACAAGGAACGGAGCATAACCATGAGAGAGAGACGTTTGCAGGAATTGGAGGACTACATTCATTCGCTGGGAACGACATCGCTGGATGAGCTGTGTGAGCATTTTCAAGTTTCCAAAAACACCATTCGCCGGGACATTCAAGTTCTGCTGGAGAAAGGAACCATTCAAAAAGTATACGGAGGCGTCACCTCGCTTTCTCAGGGATTGATCCCCTTTGAAAATCGGGATACGACCAATAAATCGGTGAAACGGGCGATTGCCAAGCGGGCGGCGGAGTTCGTGGAGGGACATGAGCTGATTTTCATTGATTCGGGCACGACGACCCGGAATTTGGTCGAATATTTGCCGCGCCTGCCCAAGCTGACAATCCTGACCACCAGCTTGGATGTCATTAACGCCGCGTCCCATTTGGACAATATATCCCTCCTGGTTTTGGGCAATATGTACAAGCGGGACACGAAGTCATTCGTCGGGAGCGACGGGTTGCCTTTGTTGGAGAAATACAACATTAACAAGGCCTTCATGGCCGCCACCGGCGTCTCCATCGCCAGCGGTCTGACCAACTCCGACGTGTTGGAATACGAGATCAAGAAGCGGGTGGCCGAGAAGGCAAACCAGCTTTTCCTGCTTGCGGACGCGTCCAAATTCGGCCGTTCCACCCTGCTGACCTACTCGCCGCTGGACAAGGTGGATGCGGTCATTACCTCGCGGGGAATGCCGGAGGAATATGCGGCCTATTGTGAAGAACATGGCGTTGCCGTCCATATTGCCGAAGAAGAGTAAAGCACAGACATGTTGAAGGAGGGCGAATATATGCCGCTATTACGTTTTGATGTGATTAAAGGAAGAGATGAAGCGAGTCTGCGCAAACTTTTGGATACGGCGCATGAAGCGATGGTGGAGGCGTTTGGCGTTCCGGTCCGCGACCGTTACCAAATCGTTCATCAACATGAGCCTTACGAGCTTGTGATTGAGGATACGGGGCTCGGATTTACACGCAGCCGGGACGTGGTGTTGATCAGCATTGTCAGCAAGACCCGGACCGTGGAGCAGAAAGAGAAGCTGTACGCGCTGTTGGCACAGAGGCTTGAGGCGGAATGCGGGCTTTCTCCGCAGGACCTCATGATTTCGATCACCGAGAACGGAGAGGCCGACTGGAGCTTCGGGCTGGGAGAAGCCCAGTTTTTGACCGGCAAATTGTAGACGGGTTCATGAAAAGCAAGCCCCCTCGACGAAAAAGTTGAGGGGGCTTTTGGCGCTACAACTGGATTTTTACCACCGGCGTACATAAAAAAGTCAGCTGCAATTCGGGGGGAACGCTGTGGTTTTGGTACCACTCGTAATTGGGCCTGGAAGGGTCCGCCCGCCACCCGCTGTCCGGCAGCCATTCCTGCACCCAGCGGTCCCAGGTCGGGCCGATTTCTTCCGAGGAGCCAAAGTGAACGGTTACGGCATAAAGGCCTTCGGGAATCGTGTACTCCTCCAACCCATAGGTGTTCTCGAAGTCAGGGCTTACGACCATGGCGGCGTAAGAGATTTTGTCTTGTACCGGGATGTCGTCGGCATGATCCGGGAACACGGACATCATTTCCCGGGCTTGCGGATATAGATCATGCTCTCCAAGAGTGTGGTGGAATTGCTCCCAAACCCGGGGCAATCCCCAGTAATCCCCGACATTTCTCAGGCCGACGGTCCGTTTTGAGGCAAAAGCGACAATTTTTGTCTGCATAACATTCTCTCCTTCAGGATTGAGGTAGAACCAATAGGCTGGCCGATGCTCGCTGTAGTGCAGACCCACGGAGGAGTGGAGAGCGCCATTCCAAAACGGAAGCCTTCTCGCTTCGCTGGGCGTTAAGCCATAGATTCGCTTGAATGCCTTGGTGAACGCCTCCGGCGTCTCGTAGCCCGAGTCGAACGCGATCGTTGTCACATCGGCCGAGGAGTGGCGGAGGAAGTGCATCGCCCTTTCCATCCGTAGCCTTTTCAGGCATGCATGCACATTCTCCCCGGTCAGCTCGCGAAACTTCCGGTGAAAATGATAGGGCGAGGCATGGACCTCATGCGATATTTGGCGAAAATTCAGCGGCTCATCCAGCGCACTCATGATCCGGAGGATGGCTTCCTCCACTCTCCGGTGCCAGTCGATCTTTGTATTGGTTCTCATAACACCTCTCATGATAATCCTACGGGGAGAGTTTGACCTGTCCGCGGTTGCGAATAGTGCAGTAGCTCGTTGTTTCAAATTACCTGGAAAACCTCCCGTTAATTTGGTGGCTATGCGGCTGCAGAGGCGAATTACCTGGAAAACCTCCCGCTAATCCGCTTGAAATGGCGTTTTTCTGAGGCCGAGGCGCGAATTAGATGGAGCTTTTCCAGTTAATCGGACTCAAGGGTCAAGAGCGGCAATTTTAACGGGAGGTTTTCCCGTTAAATTCTACGTGTCGGCAAAGCTCTCCTTCCTCTGATAGGTATGACATTGAAACTTCGTTTTTCAACGCGCAAATAGTAGAATAGAATAAGTTGGAACTGTAACACATAGTCAAACAGGAGCAAATAATTTTAACGAGAGGATGTAATATAGTGCCGGCCCCGAGTGCGCAAATTTCTCCCAATCTGATTTCATTATTAACGGATCGACCTTTGTCGGAGATCCCCGTCAGTCCGTCTGCTTCTCATCTTCCTGGAGCCCTAGCCAAGCTCATCAATAGAAACCGGAAGAAGTTTGAAGCTTATTCCGAGCCCAACAAGCAAACGCTGATTTGCGGTCACTGCGGCAGACAAGGCCAGTATGATCTTGGACAGATCTTGTTTGATATAGAACAACAGGGGCGGGATGTCGAGGAATCTATAACGACCGACTCAGCAGCACACGATGGAGATATGTTCAAATATTTTCAAGCAACGGGTTACTTTCGCTGCAAGCATTGTAATGGTGCGGGGAACTGGACTGTGAAAGACCCGCTTTTTCTTATGGTTTATCTGCTGAGGATGAAGGCCGACCCCATGGAAGAGCAGCCGAATTTCAGGAGAGGAAAAACGGTCCTTCACGACGGAACCTCTTTTCAATGGGTGACCGATGCGGAAGAGCATCTGCTCGACTTGCTCGCGGACCCGGACCGTAAGCAGGACGGATACCTGTGGAACCGCTTAGGCAACCTGTATATACAAGGGAAAAGACCGGAGCTGGCGGCCGCGGCCTTCGAAAAATCCCTTCAGGCCGATCCGGCTCAAGCCGAATCCCACTTCAGTCTGGGACTCCTGTTGGATCAAATTCGTGAAAACGAGAAAGCGGCCTACCACTATAAGAAGCATTTGATCTGCGCCAAATATGATCGAAGAATGGATATCCTCGATTTAAGGCAGATGATGGCTGCGGCACTGCGGGGCCTGACAGGTATCCATCTGCGAACCGCTGGCGGCATTGAAATCATGCCGACTAAGGAGGATATCGCGGTTTTGGATCCGTATGGAGAGACCGCAGCCGGTTTCGGTTTGGCGGAAGACCAGGGCGGGATTTTGCCCGAGCATTTGGAAATGGATTTCGATCTTATTCCGGATCAGTTGGAATCCTTTTATCCGGTCGCTGAAATGTACTTGGGGGACAGGAGGGAAGAGATACCGGAAAAGCATCGGACTTTTGACGTGATGATCACCAAAACACGAAAAGAGGCTGAGGCCCAGCCGGAGAGCAGGCCAGCGGCAAGCCCGGCCAAATCCGGCAGAACGGTCATCGTAACCGTTAAATCGGAAGAACAGGCCGCTAAAATCTCCCGAATTTGCGAAAAATACGATTTGGAGTGTATCATAGGGATCGAATTTTTCGAGGATTTAAGCGATTTACGAAAAGCGCTGACCGAAAAGCTGTCTCCGTCCAATATATATGAGCCTTGTCCCTGCAACAGCGGCAAGAAGTTCAAATTCTGCTGCGCAGCCAAGCTGAAAAGGTTTGATTTGGACGAGTTTTGAAGAAAGTAGCCAGGGACAAACGGCTTTTTGATCAGATTAACGGGAATTGTTCCCGTTAATCTGGTGCCTATGCGGCTGAAGAGGTGAATTACCTGGAAAACCTCCCGTTAATTCGCCGGAAACCATGTATAGCGGTGTTTGGGCCGCAAAATAGATGTAGCTTTTCCAGTTAAATCGGAACCAAGGGCCAAGAGTGGAAAATTAACGGGGGATTTTCCCGTTAAAACTGGTTAATAAAACTGGTTAAGTGTGAAAATGTTGCAGATTTTAGTTGAAACGTAAGGGGTTTATTAAGAAAAATTAGGAGGGCTCCCATGCCGGAACATCCGCAGCTCAAGGAATTTAAGGATCAGATTAAGGCGACGATTCGCCGCCATTCGGACCGGGGCTTCCTGCCTTACGGAGGCAGTAATCGGGTTGGTGCGGAAATGGTGGCGATCCTGGAACAAGCCGAAGCTATGGACGACTCCGTCCTGGCTTTTGATATCGAGATCATGCTGGTTAAGGAAGGAATCAAACTTCTTTCCCACGCCGATGATTCATCAGGGTCCCTGGGAGAAGCGATCAATTTCAGCATTCAAGCGCTGGCCGCCCTGTGCGAGACGGCGGATGAAGCGAACCGGAAACACTTTTTTGAAACCCTCCTCAAGACCGCCAAACTTCCGGGAATGAGGGATTGGGCCGATTTTGGCTTTCGTCTGTTAAAAGCCGCGGTCGTGTTGGTTCGCGATGAAAAGCAGGCGCAAAAAGTCTACGAGGTGTGCGGAAGTTTCGGGACAATGTTTAGCGGCTCCAAATATCCGGATGAGCATTTAATTACTTATCAAATTGTGGAGCGGCTTGAGGGACCGGAGGCGTCAGACCGGTACCTGATGGAGAATCTGGAAGTGTCCGAGGTCAGGGAACTGGCCGTCAACAAGGCATTGGAAAGAAAAGACTATGCGTTGGCCGAGCAACTTTGCGTTCAGGCGATGTCCCAGAGAAAAGAATGGGGTGACCGTAACCTCAAATGGGCGCAATATCTGGAGTCCATCTATACGGAAACCAACGATTCACAGAAGCTGGAGGAGATTGTTCATTACATCCTGCTCCGCGGTAGAACGTCATATTATTCGAAGCTTAAGCTGCTTTATGAAGCGAAGGGAACTTGGGAACAAAAGAGGGAGCCGCTGCTGCAAGAGCTTTCCACAAATCTCATGTCCCATGATTACGCCTCCTTGCTGAATCAAGCCGGGGAGTTTGCAAAACTACTGGAGCTGCTCCATAAGGACAAGTATCTAATTAGGGAATACGGGAAGCGGGTAGCCAAGGAATTTCCGGAAGAGACCTATCTCCTGTATGAGGAGTTTATTTTGAATCAAGCGAAGGAGGCAACGGAGCGAAGAAAGTACAGAGAAACCTGCAAGCTTCTCAAAGATTACTTCGAGGCGGGTGCCCGGGAGGCGAGTTTGCGGTTGTTGGACCGGTTGAGTGAGATGTATCCGCGTCGCCCGGCCATGCAGGACGAACTGGACAAGCTCAAGAAGAAGCTGGAGAAGCGAAAATAGCGGAGATCCGCACAGCACAAGGATCTCCGCGCCCGCTCTATTTTTACGAAGACAACTCCACCTCTTCAGCATCATCCCCATACCGCTCCAGCGCCTTGGTCGACGCCTCCAGCATCCTCCGCTTCAAATAGTCGCCCTCCAGAATCCGCACCCGTTTGCCGAGAAAACGGATTTTGGACAGGAGATACTCCACCTCGTCCCCCAGAACGCAAACGCGGAGGCGGTAGGTGCCTTGCTCTTCATCGTATTCGACGGTTTTCTCGAAGCAGGAAAAAGCGTACAGAATGCGCGACAACTCTTTGTGGTACTCCCGGACCACCTCCAGGACGGTTTCCGTCTTTCGCGAGTCCAGCGTCCGGGCAATTTCCTCGTAGGCCCGGTCGGCGGCGGCCGGGTCCAGCGGTTCGGGGGCGATGGAGATCAATTTGCTCAGCCGGGTGCTCATCAACGACCGATGGCGCAGATCGTACCAGAGCAGATACCACTCCCTTTTGACCATGGAATATTCCAGCTTGTAAGCAAGCCCCGAACGATCGGGCTGCACTCGGCCGCGCTTCACCTGGAACGAGATCCGGATGCCGCCCCGCTCAATGATATGTTTGCGCAAGGCGCGCAGCAGCGGGTGATATACCTGTTTCTCCGCGCTTTTCGCCTTTTCGGTCAGATAATCCGAAGTGGTCAGCTCCTCTACGCTTTGCAGCAAATCCTGCAGCTTTTGCCGGGTTTCCGGGGTAAAGGCCGCCTCGGCCGCCGGATGCTTCAGCATCTTTTTCAGCCAGGCCCGTTCGTGCGCGGTGACCATAAACGTGCCGGAATCATCCAGACGGGAAATGACCTGGTAGTTAAAAATTTTCTCAAACGGATTCATAATAGGCCTGAATCTCCTTCCACTCGGCAATCATTTCGCGGCGAAAATAAAGCGGTTCGAGCACCTCGCAGCTGGAGCCGAAACTCCGCAGCCACGGCTTGATTTCGGTCGTGCCGTTGACCTTGATTTCGTAGATGAAGCTCTCCTCTTCCTCGGCGACGATTTGCCCCCATTGACCTTGCAGCAGGACGCGCTCCCTGACAAAATTCGGTTCGAAATGACCGGGATTGAAAAAGCGGGCCCGCACCGTCACCGGCCGTCCGGTATCGAGCAGCCAGCTGTACCTCATCTTCTCCTCCAGAGCGGCCGCTTTCTCCGCAAATACCTGCTCGGCCACCGCGTCCTCCTCCTCGAGCTGGGTCATTCCTTCCATCCGGTATTTCCGGATGCCTTCTCTGCCGGAGGCGAGCAAATACCAGCGCCCGTATTGGTGGTCGTAAACGACCTTCAAGGGGAGGGTTTTCTCCAATTTCCCTTGCGATTCCCTTTCGAACAAGGGGTTCGTATTTTGCGCGGCGTAGCTTTTGTCGGCTTTGGGCGAAAAATACAAAAACCGCACCCGCCGCCGATGCCGGATCGCGTCCAGCAGCGTGAACAAATGCGCCTCATCCAGAATCCGCGAATAATAGTGGTATTTATACAAAAAATGCTCCAGCGCCTGCGGCTCGGCCCGGTTTCGCAGCAGATGCTTCTTTAGACCGTCGCGGAGAAGATATCCCTGGACGGAGGGGATCTGCGTATTGGCCATCACATCCACGAAATCGTACAGGTCGTAAAGCTCCTCCTCCGTCAATTCCCGCACCAGGTCGTTGTCCAACCGGTAGCGGTAAGGGCGGGAGGCGGACTCCTTGCGGATGACACCGACCTCTTCCAAGTATTTCAGATCCGACCGGACCGTTTTCTCGTCGGGGAGCGGGATGTCGGAGGGGAGGCTGCCGCAGCAGTAGTCCATCAGCTCCATCGCTGTCAGCGCCTGGTCGTTCAGCGCGGCCAGAAGGAGCGAGAAGCGCACCGATTCCGATCCCTTCAGCGACTTGGCGCGGAACAGAAAGAGCAGCATCGGGTCCGCCGACTCGTAGTAATTAAAGCGGATCGCCTCCGCGAATTCCTTGCTTTGCTCCTGCGGCAGCTGCTGATACATCGTGCCGACGATATCCTTCAGCCGGCGCAGCGTCTTGTCGAACGTATGGACGGAGATGCCGAGACGTTCGGCGAACTGCTGCCTGCTGTAAGCCCCGCTGGTCAGCACGAGCATCCGCAGAAACTGGATTTCCTTATCGAAGCTTTCTTTTGCCACCTCAACCACCTGTTTCCTGATTATGTATAATCCTATTTTAACAGGCGTCAGTCCATTCGGAAAACTTTCCCCTTGGGTACGAAGGGAAGATGGTTTCCTTTCGGAATCAGGAAAGCGTGCTCGCGGCGGATGCTCACCCGATCGCAGTAGCCGTCCGTGATGATCAACAACGGGCCGCTTTTCGGAAAATCCCCGGCATGCTCGAGCAGATCGATGGCCGGCTGCAGGGTCGTTCCGCCCCTGCCTTTTACGGAGACGCGGTCCGCAATCACTTCCGGCGCGAGGTACCCTTGATCGTAGACGGCCGCGTCGCAAAACACGACCCGAACGAGCGGCACGTCCCGCGCCATGCTGTAGCTGGCGATCGCCCCCAGGGCCTTGCCCAGCAGCTTGGTGTCCATGGAACCGGAGGTATCCAGAACCACGCCGAAGGTGCGGCCGTCCTCGGCTCCCGCATCCGGCACCCAGCGGGGGCGGGGAATATCCGGGGTGGAGGATTGCCGGCGGCTGATTCTGGCGTAAGTCCGGACTTTTTCCAGCGGGGAAAAGTAGCTGTCAAACCACTTGGCAAGCTCCACATCCCACAGGATCGGGGGCTGGGACAAGGCCCGGATCTCCTCGATCAGACCCGCCGGCAGGAAGCCCCGGTTTTGGTCGAAATGATAGTCGAGCCCTTGACCGAGACAGCTGCGATAAAAATCATCCAGCGTCAGCCCGTCTTTTCGGTCCCACCAATAGGGGACTTTCGGCTCCAGAATATCGCCCGTTCCGACGCCGCGAAAAGTCGCGACTTTCCGGTACAGCCGCATGTCCGTGACGATCCGGTCGTAAACGGATTCCGCCGACAGTCCTTTAAGCTCGGGGTCATGCAGGCCTCCCACCCGGGGAAAGGCGCCCAACCCCATTTCCATAAGCCACCCGTTGATGACATAGTCGCAGGCGACATTCCACAGGTAGGGGTCGCGCCCCTCCGCGCGGGCATGGTGCCGTAGTCCGACGTGCAGAAATTCATGGGCGAGCACGAAGCGGCATTCCTGCTCATCCAGCCCGGCTACGGGGTTGACGTAAATTTCCTTGGCCTCGGCATCGACGGCGGCCACCGAAATCGACAGGCGGGTGCAGAGCAGAGGATCCTCAATGATTCGAAAATCGGCCGCCATCGCGCCCATCAGCGGGTAACTGCTGACAAACCAGTTGCGGGCTTTCATAACGGGCGTCAAAATATCGCGGTTTGCGCCGAGGTAGGCTTCATACCCCGCCGACACATTGACCGCGCTCGTCACGGCCATGGCGAGCCCTTTGCCCAACAAATCCTGCCAGTTGACGTTCTTGTTACCCCAGTAAGAGCGGTCGGAAGCCTTCGAGTTGAGGAGCATGTCCTGGTGTCCCGGCCCCGCTGTACCCAGGTTGTGGAAGGCAGGGGGGAGCCCCCTATCCATAAATTTCCGGTAAAGCTCTTCCTCGCTTCCTGCTCCGATCTCTACACGCCCGTCCATTCCCTCCGGAGGCTGCCCCAGCCGCATATCGTAAAGAAACTTGGCGATAAAAGCGTCGCAGGCCGTGTTCCACATGTCCTGCCGTTCCATGACCTTGAAATGCCCGAAGCCTAAATGCAGAAGGGCATGGGCCAGAATGTAAATCCATTCTTCGGACAGGGCCCTGCGTTTCGGATGAACATGAATATATCCGCTGTTTGTCGTGACCGCCCAACCGTTATCCGGGCAGAGATTGCCCTCCATGCGCACAAAATGAGCGTGCGACGCGAGCGGGGCAAACATCGGGTGGCGGGAGACAAACCGCAGCCCCTCCTCATAAGCCCGTGTGGCCGGGTCCATTTCTCCGGACTTTTGTTTTTGTTTTCCCATAATCGATCATGCTTCCTTCTTCTGTACAAGTCTAGGCAAGTCCCGAACGATCTCCACCAGGAACCAATCCGGCAGACTCTCGCCGGCTTCGTCCCTGGCCACGGCCAGTTGGGCGATTTCGAGACTGATCGCGCTTAAATTCTTGAGCAGGGCCTTGGCGCGGTGGGCTAGCTTCTTATGATGTTCGGCGAGCGCGTCCTTAGATTCCGGCAGCTCCTTGATCAGGTGAGCCCGGAAAGACTGGGCCATAAAGTAAAGCACATCCCGGTCCTCCGGCAGGTGGGGCCAGTTCGCTCCGCCTTCGATAATTTCATGCAGCTTGTATTTATGATGGCTCTGCTTATAAAAAGCCTTGAACTGTCCGGCATGATGCGGGGATAGACAGCCTGTCGCGAGAATCTCTAGGACCTGCGGCTGCAGCCGATCCCCGTATTCCTTCAGCGCATCGCTTAACATGTGCCACGACCTTGGCGTGGAGAACGGTTCCTCGTGCTTCGGCGGCTGAACCCACAGATGATCCGGGCGCGTCTCGATATACTGGATGACCAGGGGATGGAGGTCGTTCTCGTAAGCCCACTCCAGCCATTCGCGGTGGGAAACCTTAAGCTGCACATGAAACATGCGGTTCATGAGCGCGGACGACATCGGCTTCACAATCGCGCTGTCCTGGGCCCGGTTCCCCGCTCCAATCACGACGGAGCCTTCCGGCAGACGGTATTCGCCGACGCGTTTTTCCAGAATCAAGCTGTAAAAGGCTTTCTGAACCTCATGCGTACATGCGTTCAGTTCGTCCAGAAACAGGCAGTAAGGTTCGTTTCGGGCAATCATGCTCGGCGGGCAAAACCGGCTCACCCCGTCGACGATTTGCGGTACTCCGATGAGATCTTCCGGTGCCAGCTGGCTGCCGAGCAGCGAGACGCAAGGCAAGCCGACCAGATCGGCGAACCGCTGAACCAGCGAGGATTTTCCCACGCCGGGCGGCCCCCAGATAAACACCGGGCGGACGACAGCTACGTTTAATAGCAGCTCCATTAATTGCTTGGATGTTACAGAGGATGAAATATTCATGCTTTATAATGATTTCCTTCCATAAAAATTAACGTTATGAACATGATACCATAGGGCCCGGGAGGCGCAGGCCCGAAAAGTTGGCTATACCCGTTTTGTCCCGGTGAAACAAAAAAACGGTACAGCCAGGGGATCCCCGGCCATACCGTCTGGAATTCGTTCGGACTGGAAGGCAAGTATCGCTTTAGTATGTTTTAGCGTGCCCCAAATATTGGCGCCGGAAGGGGTACCGGCCCCCGCGAGGTCGCTTCCTTCGCTCAGCTTCAGAAAGCTGCCGAGGTTCGGAGAGCCGTTGCTGTTGCGGGTGAGCGTTGGGGTCAGGCTGACGAAGTCGGCTTCGCTCGCGGCGAGCCCTTTGGCGTTGACGCTCTTGTTGTTTTTCCACCAAACGTTGGTGCCGGATACGTCGCTGCCGCTGGTTTGACGAAGACTGGATCGATTGACAAAAGATGCGGCCCAATAACGGGAATATCTCCCGTTAATTTGGTGCCTACCCGGCAACTGAGCTGAATTAGCCGGAAAACCTCCAGTTATTTCAGCCGAGGAAGGGAGAAGCGGCCGGCAAGGCCCTGATTAGAGGGAGTTTTTCCAGCTAAGTCCTTTCAAAGGGCCCACACCGGAAAATTAGCAGGAAGTATTCCCTTTAAATAAAAGGAACCATACCTTTCATCCGTTCAGCTTCCCCAACCCAACCCGGAAATTTTCCCCTCGTAATACTTTCGCCATGTTCGCGAAGCGAAAAATCGGCGAAGATAGGTTCACAAGGTCATCGCCGCAAGGGGACGGCCGAGTGAGATCTTCGAGGCGCCTGGACGGGATCCTTCGCCTTTTAAGCGACTGGCCGTTGGTTCGAATCCAACTTCCGCCTAACGGCGGAATAGCTCAGAGGTAGAGCAGTTTATGTGACCTGTCCGCCTTTTTCCTCGAAGATGAGTTGCATCAAATGCAGGAACGCGCGCGAGGCGCCTGAGAGGGTTACTTCGACTAATTAGGGATTAGTAATGATCGTGCCGGAGGGCACAGCAGCCTTCTCAACAAGCTTTCTTCCTCGCGCACCCGTTCCCAGCACATCTAAATAATACCGGTGAGGCGCCGGGGCGGGTTACTTCGCCATCCAAGCGCACTTATGGAATTACCGGGCTTTACGGCAGGTTCGACTCCTGCACCGAACCCGCCCCTCTTTTTCCTCACCGGTGTTATCTAAATATTCTGTTGGGCGTCATTGCACTCACATACGGATATAGGAGGTTATTTAAAATGAGTTTCGCCCAAAAATTGTTCGGTCCGTTCAGACCGACCACTCGCAACAAAGATCATTATCCCGCTTATACGCGGTCTGCGGAGGAACAGTACCTGCAGACTTTGCTGACCAATACGATGAGCAATACGTTTTATGCCGATCAAAAAGAACTCCTGAGCGATGCCGAGCAGCTCCACCATGAAATGGCGGCGGCCAACCCGACGTTTATGGCAAAAGCGCTCGTGTTCGCCCGCAATACCGGTCTGATGCGCCTGCAGCCGATCTTCGGCCTGGCGGTGCTCTCGGCTTACCGGCCGGATTTGTTTGCCAAGGTGTTCCCGCAGGTCGTGCGGATTCCTTCCGACCTGTTCGACTTCCTGACCATTCTGAAGGGTCAGGGCCGGGGGGAGGGCGGCCGTGCGGTCAAGCGCCAGGTGAACCACTTCCTGGCCGGCGTCAGCGAATACTGGGCTGTCAAATACAACGGCCGCGGCCGCGGCTACAGCCTGGGCGACGTGATCGCCACGGCCCATCCGAAGCCGGCGGACTTGAAGCAGCAGGCGCTGTTCCGGTACCTGCGCGGCTGGGAGGCCGACCTTGAGCTGCTGCCGCAGGTGGCGGCGCTGGAACGGCTGAAGCGCGCCGCGAGCGAAAGCGAGCAGATCGAGTGGATCGGATGCGGCAAGCTTCCGTACGAGACGGTCACCGGCGCAATTCAGCCGACCAAGGCCGTGTGGGAGGCCTTGCTGTACCAGATGCCGACCTTTGCGCTGCTCCGCCACCTGAACGCCCTGCAGCGGGCGGGCGTCCTGGACGATAAGCGGAACGTGGATTACGTTATCGCGCGGTTCAACGATGAAGAGGCGCTGCGCAAGGCGCGCATCCTGCCGTTCCGGTTCGCTACCGCCTTTCGTCAGGTCGAGCATCCCGATCTGCGCGACGCGCTGCGGGACGCGGTGGACCTGACCTTCGGCAATCTGCCGGATTTGGGCGGGAACACGGCGATTTTCCTGGACATCTCCGGCTCGATGGAGGGACAATATCTGGAGACCGGTTCGGTATTTGCCTTGGCCCTGTTCAAGAAGACGCGGGGAAACTCGCTGTTCTGGTTGTTCAACCACGAGGTCCACGACGCGCGACCTTCGAAGCGCGACAGCATCCTCGGCCAAGCGCAGCATATTCGCGCCGGCGGCGGGACCGATACCGGTGCGCCCGTGCGCAAGCTGCTTCTGGAGCGCAAGCGGGTGGATCAGATCATCATCATTACGGATGAGCATCAAAACACCGGCAGCCCGTTCTACCGGGAACTGGCCCAGTACCGCGCCAACATCAACCCGGAAGTCAAGGCGTTCATCGTGGACATCGCTCCTTACCGGTACGCGATGGTGCCGGAAATGGACCGCAACACCTTTTACATTTACGGTTGGAGCGACACGGTCCTGTCCTACATTGCCCAGACGCTGCAAGGCTACGCGTCCATGACGAAGCAGGTGGATGCCATGGACCTCGACAAGAAGGAGTGATCCCCTATGACCCAGGAATCGTCCGAATTCCGCCCCGTCATCCTGAACGAGCTTCGGCGCATTGAAGAGCAGGAAGGGGTTAGTATTCTATACGCTTGCGAATCGGGAAGCCGCGCTTGGGGCTTCCCTTCGCGGGACAGCGACTATGACGTCCGGTTTCTCTATATCCGGCCTCAGGATTGGTATTTGTCCATCTTCGAAGGCCGCGATGTCATCGAGCGGCCGATCAGCGATCAGTTGGACATCAACGGTTGGGATTTGAAGAAGGCCTTGCGGCTATTCCGCAAATCGAACCCGCCCTTATTGGAATGGCTGCATTCTCCGATACAATATTTGGAGAAGTATTCCATGGCGGAGCAGATCCGCCGCATATCCCCGCTGACGTTTTCGCCGAAATCATGCATATACCACTACCTCAACATGGCGAAGGGGAATTTCCGGGGATATCTGCAAGGGGAACGGGTGAAGATCAAGAAGTATTTCTATGTGCTGCGGCCGGTGCTCGCCTGCGGCTGGATCGAGAAGTACAATACGATGCCTCCGGTGGAGTTCGACAAGCTGGTGGAGGACCTGATCCCGCCGGAAAGCGCACTGATGGACACAGTTCAACGCCTGCTGGACCGCAAAAAGGCCGGGGAAGAGCTTGATCTGGAGCCCAAGTTGACCGCCATCCACGAATATTTGGAGGAGCGCTTGGATTACTTCGAGGAGGCGGCCGCCAAATTCAAGACGGAACCGTCGCAGCTCGAAGACGAGCGGTTGGACGCCCTCTTTCGCTCCGCCTTGCGCGAGGTATGGGCGTAGAGGCGGGCAATCGCGTACATATTTTCACATTGGAAGAAGGTTCATTATGGCTATCGTACAGGTTACATCCACGAATCCGAAGTTTTCATTTTTGATCAAAAAGAATCCGCATTCCGGCATGCAGCTGCGCTCGATCCGCAAAGGGACGGCCTACGGCTGGTATACCGACGAACAGACCTTTAACGTCTATTTTAAAGACGCCGACAACGACATCTCGTATAAGCAGCATGAGGGGGAGACCTTCGAGTACCTGAATGTGTCGAGATACAATACGCCGCTGTTTCCGCTGAACGCGATCGGCGAGTTCTTTTCCGCCCCGTTAAAAACGCGGAACGAGCAGGATGCGGAGGGCTATGAGCATACTTTTTTTATCAACATGATCCACATCGAACGTGTGCAGTACATCGCGTTTTTTGAGAAGCACCTGAAGGACTTCACTTTCGAAATCACGCATCAGGCGTACAAAAGCTATTCTTTGACCGTTAAGACGCAAAAAAGCCTGTACCAGCTCCTTCACGCGGTAAGCGTGCTGTGTTTGTTCCTGTCGATGTTCGGCAATGAGTACGTCGATATCTCGGACAGCATTTTGGACAAATATATCAAGAGTCTGAACGTGATTGACGCGCCGTTTTACATCCGGAGCCTGTTCGTGCGGAACTTTCTGGCTTCCCGGGACCGGTTCAAAAAATACAAGGCGGAGCTCGAGAAGACGGACCGCTACAGCATTCGCTTTGCTTTTGGCGGCACGGCGCTGCAGCGGCGGAACTACATCGGAAGCGCGCTCGCTTTTGACAAGTCGATTCTCGACGTGGGCTGCGGAGAAGGATTCTACGCGATTCCTTTTGCCGGGAAGATCGAAGGCAGCTATTACGCGGTCGATATCAACGAGGAGCTGTTGGAGCAAGTCCAGCGGAAGGCCGCGCGAAAAGAGCTGGACAATATCATCACGTTCGCCTCGATCGATCTTTTTCTGGAGAGCTACAACGGGGAACGGGTCGATGTGATTTTGACCGAGGTCATCGAGCATATGAGCCGGGAGGAAGCGGAGCGACTGATCCGGCAAATCTGCGGACAGGTGGATTTCGACCGGTTGATCATCACGACGCCGAATGCCGACTTTAACCGCTATTATGAGCTGGAAGGCTTCCGGCATGACGATCACAAATGGGAGCTGGGCGGAGCTTCGTTCCAGGCCTGGATCGGCGATCTGTTGAAGCGCTTCGCGAATCTACAGTATGAATTTGTAGCCATCGGCGACGAGGTCGACGGGATCACAACGACCCAAGGGGTTATTTTGAAGAGAGAGGGGGCCTGATCCATGGAGTTCCGGAGTAAAGTTCATACGGTTTTTATGCTGATCGGCTCTACCGAATGCGGCAAAACCACGTTCGCCAAGGAAGTGTTGATTCCTGGGCTGCGTTTCGAAGATCGGGACAAAGGGATCAAGAGCAACGTGCAATACCTGTCCTCAGACCAGATTCGCCAGGAGGTGCTCGGCCATGATTACGACAAGTACGATCAAGTGATGCTGGAGGCCAGTGAGCAGGCGTTTCATCTTCTGTTCGAGCGTTTGAAAATGGCGACTTCTTTTCCGGTCAACGCGGAGTTCGTGGTGGTCGATACCACCGGGTTGTCCGAGGATTTCCGGGCCAAAGTGAAGGATATCGCCTATCAGAACAATTATAATCTGGAAGCGATCGTGTTCGATTACCGGAAGCGGGACGATTACTATGCCTCGGAGCGCTCGAAGAAGCTCATTACCAACCATATCAACCGGCTGAGAAAAGAGGTCTTGGGCTCGCTGGCCCGGGAAGGCTATGCCAAAATCCATAAGGTGCGGGCCAAAGATTTCTTCCTGCCTGAGGAAGGGAGAGCGAATCCGGAATACCGCATCGTCATTGAGAATTTGGATGCTTATCTGGCCGGAGTTCTCCCGCAGGATCAGCAGTATGTTATCATCGGCGACGTCCATGAATGTGTAGGCGATTTGCAGGGGCTGCTGCGCGACCACGGCTTCCGGTTGGAGGACGGCAAGCTGTCGGCGCCCGAGCGATTGCGGCAGACGAAGATGGTCCTGGTGGGGGACTGGATCGACAAAGGCCGGCAAACGAAGGAGATCATCGAATTCCTTTACGAGAATCGGGAGTACTTCTACTTCGTGCTCGGCAACCATGAGAACTTTGTGGGTAAATATTTGAACGGGGAAATTCAGGGTGCCGATCATGAGCTGGTTCGCTCGTATTTCGACTCGATTGAGGTATTGCGCGGCGATGCGGAACTTCTGGCAAAATTCCGGCATCTGGTGTCGCTGTCGAAGCCGTTTTACCGGTATGTCGGGGTCCAAGGTCCTTCGTTTTATGTCACCCATGCGCCGTGCCGGAAAAAATATATCGGGAAGCTGGACACGAACTCGGCGCGGCACCAGCGGAATTTCCGGATCGATCGGGAGGCTTCGTTCGAGGAGCAACTGGCCTTTCTGGAGGAGGAAGCGGTGTCCAATCACCCTTACCACGTGTTTGGACATATCGCGGCGAAGCAGCCGTTCCGCATCCGCAACAAACTCCATATCGATACCGGCAGTGTGCACGGGAATCTGCTGACTTCGGTCAGCATCTCGTACAAACCGTTCCTGAAGTCCCGCAAATCGGCCCAGGCGGTCATCGGGGAAGGGGAAGAGCTGAAGACGCTGTTCAAGCGGGAGCGGAAGGTGTCGGTGGCGGACCTGGAAGAGGACGAAATCCGCCGGCTCCACTACTGCTCGCGGCATAAGATCAATTTTATCTCCGGGACGATGTCGCCGGCCGATAAGGACGAAGCGGCCGGCGAGCTGGAGTCCCTGGAGCGCGGGCTGGCTTATTTCAGGGACCGCGGTGTAGAGCGGATCGTGCTGCAGCCCAAATATATGGGGTCGAGATGCAATGTATATCTGCATAAAGAGCCGGAGAAGTGCTTTGCCGTCAGCCGAAACGGGTACAAAATCAATCAGGTGGACTTGTCGGAGATCTTCGGCAAGCTGTTGCGGAAGTTCGGCGGCTATATGGAGGAGCAGAAGATCGCCATGCTGCTTTTGGACGGGGAGCTCCTTCCGTGGAAGGCGCTGGGCGAAGGTCTGATCGAGCGGCAGTTTAAGCCGATCGGGACCGCGCTGGAATCCGAGCTTGCGTTCCTGCGGCAAAACGGCTTCGAGCAGGCGTTCGGGAAGCTGCTTGAGGACTATGAGGCGAGCGGCTTTGAGCAGGACCAGTTCCGGGCTTCGAAGTCCGTTCTGAGCGACAAGTACGGTCCAAGCGTGTACCAGAATTACAAGCATGTTCATGAGCTCCGCGATACCTATGTCCCGCTGGAAGAACACGTCCAAGCTTACGAGACCTACAAGCGTCAGCTGGAATGGTATGCTGCGGACGGCGAAGGCGAGCTGGAGTACAAACCGTTTGCCCTGCTCAAAATCGTCTATGATGACGGACGGGAGCAATTGCCGGATTGGACGACGTCCGACATGTACGGCTTCCTGTCGGAGGACGAAGCGCTGGCGCTGGATTTGTCGGCGCCGGACAGCTTGGAGCGAGCGGAGCGGTACTTCGTCGAGCTGACGCTGGAGAAGCACATGGAGGGCGTCGTCATCAAGCCGGAGGTGTGGACCGGCGCCACCGTGCCTTACATGAAAGTGCGGAACCCCGAGTACTTGTCCATCATCTACGGGTACGACTACAAGTTCCCGCATAAATACCGCAAGCTGCTGAAACAAAAGAACATCAGCCAAAAGCTTCGCACTTCGCTGAACGAATATCGGCTCGGGATGAGTTTGCTGGGCGTTCCATTCGCCGACATTGCCCCCGGGCACACGGCGTATCAGGAAATCGCCGCCAACCTGCTGTTTGAAGTGGCGCAGGAGAAGGCCATCGATCCGCGGCTGTAATGACGATGCACAAGAGCCTGAACCGCCGGGAGGGGGTTCAGGCTCTTTTTGGCGCATCCGCGCCGCTCTGGATTATTAACGGGAAAACCTCCCGTTAATTTTCCGCTCGTGGGCCTTGGAATCGAAATAGATGGAAAAGCTCCATCTATTTCGCGGCCCAACCGTTGGTATACCCTGGTTTCGGATGAATTAACGGGAGGTTTTCCAGCTAAATCGACTCTGAGGACGAATAGGCCCAATTTAACGGGAGGAATTCCCGTTAATTAGGTCACGTCATGCCGCCTCATACCGCCACGCCCCCGTTCGGGGTTACGCTCCGTTTTGTCTTTGCTGCTTCAGCAGGTCGCGGATTTCCGTGAGCAGCGCTTCCTCCTTGGACGGTTCCGGCGGGGTTTCCGGTTCCGGCTCTTCCTTCCGTTTGAACCTGTTGAGTCCTTTCACAAACAGGAAAATGGAGAAGGAGATGATGAAGAAATCAATGACGGTTTGCAAAAAAGCGCCGTACATCAATTTCGTTTCTCCGTATTGAAAGATAAGGTCCTTGAAATCGATGCCGCCCATCAAGATGCCAAATAGGGGCATCAGCATATCATTGACCAGGGAGGTTACGATTTTACCGAAGGCCCCGCCGATAATTACCCCGATGGCCAGATCAAGGACATTGCCCTTCAGGGCAAAGGCTTTAAATTCTTTCCACATCCTAGTAAAACCACCCTTTTCATATATTACAGGCAGTATACCATATGAGGGGCGGACTCCACATCACCGCAGGGTAGGCAGTAAGGTCTGCAAAGGAGACCCTCCGAGGGTTCGGGCCACAGGGCAGGCCTCCGCCTAGGCCGAAAAATGCAAATCCGCAGGAATTCTCCATGGGGGCAGAAAGTAGTTTGCGTGGCGCAGGGAGTCAAGTTGGCGTTCCAATGTGTTCAAGTTGCTTAAATCACCAGGATCGCACAAATTGCAGCAAACCTGATTTCGGGGTCTGCACCAGGGCAATAAGGCCGTTTTGACCGCTATGATTCCCGCGGAGCCGAATCGGCCCGAAATAGCGGCCCAAAGGATCGTTATTTTCACCGAAAACGAAAGCGGCGGACTAATTTGCAAGCTTCAGGCCCTGAACCCCCAGCCGATAGTGACGAAACTCGTCCCCCCACATGACCGTAAGGGCCGGGAGGGGTTATAATGCAATCAGAGATTAGTTGGTATAAGTAACCAAATGGACGAAAGGAATGCCATGATGCTGGATTCAAGCTCCGAAAAAAGTTTAAGCAAGCTGATGAGCAAAATGCTCCGCCATACTCCCGAGGAGTTTGGCCTCCAATTGAATCCCGCGGACGGATCGTGCGAAGTGGACGCGCTTCTCCGGGCGATCGCGGCCCAGCGGCGGTGGTCCCGGGTCCAACGCGAAGATGTGGAGCAGGTCGTCCGCAATTCTGACAAACAGCGTTTCGTCATCGAGGATGACCGTATCCGGGCCAGGTACGGCCACAGCCATGATCGGGTGCAATATGCTCCGGGCGAGCCGCCGGCCGTGTTATATCACGGAACGAACCGGAAGGCGCTACCTTCCATTCTCAAGGAAGGGCTTCACCCGATGTGCCGGCAGTATGTGCATCTGTCGGAAGGGACGCATTTCGCCGCGCTGGCGGGGAGCCGCCGGGGGGAACTGGTCATCCTCCGGATCGATACGCAAAAAGCAAGAGAAACGGGTGTGACTTTTTACTACGCAGGTAATGAAGTGTGGCTGGCTGATCGGATCCCGCCGGGATGCTGCGAGGCAGACGAAAATTAACCGGCCCGCGCCCCGCGGGCGGCGGCGGATTTTATCCACAATATAATTGCGGAGGTTGTACAGAAAATGAAATTTGTGTTTTGTTCGGACCCTTTAAATGAGAAGGCCCCGGACATGGAATACTTGCGGGAATATGAAACGGCCCGCAGGCTTGGAGCGGATGTTCATTTGATTTCTTTGGAGGCGTTGTTGGAGGGGAGTGCGGAACTGGCGGTCCGGCGCGTACCCGCTTTCGAAACGCCGAAAGTGTTTATATACCGGGGCTGGATGCTGAAGCCGGACGACTACGAGCGCTTATATCAAGCCCTGTCCCGCAAGAATGCCATCCTGATCAATTCGCCTGAGGCATATAGGAGCGGGCATGATTTTCCCCGTTCGTACGAGGCGATTAAGGCGGTGACCCCTTACAGTATTTGGGTTCCTCAGGAGGAGCTTAAGGAGGGCCTGGGCCCGCTTTTTGAAAAAATGACCGTCTTTCGGAGCAAACCCGTCCTGGTCAAGGATTATGTAAAATCAAGAAAGCATGAGTGGGAGGACGCCTGCTTCATTCCGGACGCCTCGGACCGGGAAGGGGTTCGCAGAGTGGTGGAGAATTTCCTCAGCCGCCAAGGCTCCGAACTAAACGGCGGGGTTGTCATCCGTGAGTTTGTTCCTCTCGCCCAGCTTGGTGTACACCCGAAGAGCGGGATGCCGCTGGCTCAGGAGTACCGTTTGTTTTTCCTGGATCATAAAATGATCGCTTGCCTGGACTATTGGGATGAGGCCGCTTATGAACGCGCAAGCCGGGTTCATGTTAACCTCGAACCTTTTGGAAATGTAGCCGGGGGGATAGCAAGCCGCTTTTTTACCATGGATATCGCCAAGACGGCCGGCGGAGAATGGCTGGTGATCGAGGTGGGCGACGGGCAGGTTTCCGGCCTACCGATTCGGGCGGATGTCGAACAGTTTTACAGATCGATCAAAGATGGGGGGGCGACGGGATGGGTGAAGAAGCGCTAATCCATAGCAGAATTAAGGGCGGATTGTACGGCGTCGCTGTCGGGGATGCCCTTGGCGGAACGACGGAATTTATGAATGCCCGCGAAATCCGGGCGCAGTACGGATATTTGCGGGAGATTGTGGGCGGTGGAGTGTGGGGGCTTGCGCCCGGGGAAGTGACAGATGACACCATGATGACGTTGTGCGTCGCAGAGGGGATTTTGCACAATCCGGCTGATCCCGAGGAGCCGATCGGGCGTCTTTTTCTGGAGTGGTACCATTCCAGGCCGAAGGATATCGGGAACATTATTCGTCACGTTTTTGAACACTACGAGGGCAGTTGGAAGGAGGCGGCCTTCTATGCGCACATGGATCTCGGGCAAAGCGGGGGGAACGGCTCCCTCATGAGATGCTTGCCCGTGGCCCTAGCCTACAGGGAGCCGGCCGAGATCGAGAGGGTTACGGTGATGCAGTCAAGAATGACGCATTACGATCAACGGTGCAATGAAGCTTGCGTCATCTATAACCGGATCGCCGACCGCCTGCTGCGCGGGGAAGAGCTCGGGGACGCCATCCGGCGCGAAGTTGCCGGGACCGAATACGAAGGCCTGATCGAACAGGAACCTGATTGCGGGCCAAGCGGTTTTGTGGTGCACACGTTTCGGTGGGTGCTGCATATTTTGCTGACGGCCCCGGATTTCAGCGCGGTGGTCGAGCGGGCTGCCAACCTCGGCGGGGATTCCGACACGATTGGAGCGATCGCGGGCGGACTGGCCGGGATTTATTTCGGATACGAGGGCATTCCGTCAAAGTATGCGGAAGCTGTATTGATCAGAGAGCGACTGGATCAGGTTGCCCTGCGGCTGGCGGCCTTAAGGGGAGTGTCCTGAAATTCTGCGGGTATTTTCCTGGGTTTCCTAAATCTATGGTATCTCCAACCGAAAAATATAAATAAAGAAGCATTATTAGAAATGGGAGATTGGAATGTTATCCATTGCCATTTGCGACGACCAGGCTGTGGAGTGCCTTGAGCTTTCAAAAAAGGTTCATGCGGTTTTACAAGAAGCGGGTGTCGCGCATAGCATTAAGCAATTCTTTGCAGGTTCGGCTTTGTTGGAGTCGGCGTGCGCGTTTGATCTTTTATTTTTGGACATCAAAATGGAGCACCTGGACGGACTGACTACGGCCGCCTTGATGAGAAAACGAAGCCGGCCTTTTCTCCTCGTGTTCATTACGGCTTATCGGGAGCATGTTTACGATGCTTTTGACGTAGAGGCCTTTCATTATCTCATCAAGCCTGTCGATGACGGCAAGCTGGCCAAGGTTCTTCTGGCGGTGGTGGATAAGTGCTCGGCCGAGGAACGGGGAGAAGGGTATATTGTCGTGACTCGCAACCGGGAGGCGATAAAACTCGTTTTGGATGACGTGATCTACTTCGAAATCAGCGGCCGCGTCATCAAAGCGCACTGTAACCAGCGCGTGTTAGAGTATTATGATCAGATCAGTGCATTGGAAGAAAAACTTAACCGCCGAAGCTTTTTTAGATGTCACAAAAGCTATCTGATCCACCTTAAGCACGTAATGAGCTTTGATAAAAATGAAATTCTGATGGATAACGGGGACAAGGTGTTACTGTCCAAACGCCGACACAAGGAGTTCATGGAGGCGCTGCTGAATTATGTAAAAAAAGAAGGCGGCATTTTATGAACGTCTGGTTTTTCGCCAAATGCCTTGTGCTGGGCTTCTATGGATACGGGTTCTTTCTTTTTTGCCACAGACTGCTTGGCACCAAGGCTTCGCCGAAAACGGCGGCTGCTGTGCTCGTCCTGTACCCCATCGGATTTGATTACATTTTTCTTAATCGAGTGCTCGGCGTGAATTATTTTGTGGGGACAACCTGCTCTTGGTTGGGACTAATGCTTCTAATCCAGCTCTTGTTCCGGGGCAACCCCGCTCAGAAGCTGGCTATTGCTATCGTTTTATACGTCATTCAACAGCTCACCGCGTATGCGGTTGTTCCGCTGCTTGGAAGATGCGTGGATGTGGCTTTTGACCACTACTTTCATCATGTGCCGCCATTGCATGTCTATTACTGGATCAGCACGCTGAGGTATGCTATCTGCGTGACTCTCCTCGAAGTCATTTCCCGCCGCTGTTCCTCCCTGGGCGGGAACCTCCCGCGCAGAATTTCGGGGCTTCTGCTTCTCCCGATGGCTTTTATCGTGCTGGCGTTGGAAATAGCGGCGTATATATTCAATCACCACCAGTTATTTCATCTACTTTATGTATATAGAAATCTCCCGCTCCCCTCGTTTGTTTTCCAATTTGGGGATCCGGTCATGCTGTTCCTGCTGTCCGTGCTTGGACTTGCGGCAAGCTTGCGGCTGGTCTTCGGAACGAATCATGCGATGCTTCAGTTGATGAACGAGCAGCGGCTGGCCTTGCAGGTAGCGCATTATCAGGCCCTGGAAAACCAGCAGAAAGAATTGCGGCATGTACGGCACGATATGAGAAATCATGTCATCAGCCTCATGGGTTTGCTGGAGGGCAAACGTGTGGACGCCGCCAAAGCCTATCTTAACCACCTTTCCGAAAAAAGCGGCCTGCTGGAGGATTACGCAATAACCGGCAATCCTGTTGCCGATGCCGTACTATACGTTAAGGGTCATGAGGCAAGACAATCCGGAATCGATTTTCAATGTGACTTGCAAAGGCTCGGATTTTCCGGGATATCGGATTTTGACCTGAGTGTTATTCTGGGCAATGGGTTAGATAATGCCATAGAAGCCTGTAAGCGGATTAAGCAGCCGGACCGGCGGAAATTTGTTCACATTCAGACCGGAGCAGCCAAGCACTTTTATATACTGGAAATGAAGAATAGCATGGAAAACGCGGGCGACCCATCCGTAGCTTTAATGACCCGTAAGGCACCTGCCGAGTTGCATGGTATGGGATTGGACAGCATGAAAGCCATAGTGGAGAAGTATCGGGGAACGATGGATATCGAGTTGCAGCCCGGGGTGTTCCGCCTCTCCCTCATGTTGCCCTTGGCGAGCGGACAAGCCGACCGTTCATGACATACAGGCGGCCGATTATGACATAATGCTTTAGATCGCTCCCATTTTCGACGAAACATAAATTGTATTTTTTGTTGAAAGGAGGGATCTGGAATGAGTATGTTACCAATCGGAGTCATGCAGGGGCTGATGGGGGCAGCCTCCTCCATGAAAATGGCGGATGCGTCCATGGGGGTATATCGTTGGGCGAAAGACAGTAAACAATCTGACATCATGAACAATGCGGCAGGGTATGCCTCCAACTCCTTGAAGAATGCCGCCGCATCCAGCGAAAAGGCTGGGAAAGCGCTGGAGAAAGACCAACAGGAGAAGCGGGCTAAGGAAAAGGCGGAGCGCGAAGCGGCCCTCGAAAAGCACCGCCGGGAAGTGGCTGTTCGGGAAGCGGAGATGCGGCGGTATGCCGCAAGCAAGCCGGTGACCGTGGAAACCGGCGGCACCGGACAAGCCGGTCAGAGCCTGCCTGGAGGCGCGTCTTCTGCCGAAGCAGGCCTGCCGGCGGGAGAAGGGACGGACGTGCCGCCGGTTCAACCGGTTGCCGGTTCAACGGCATCCGATGTGAAAATCTACACACCGCAAGGCGCGGCACAGCCGGTGTCCGTCGAGCCGACCATCTCCTTCCGGGTGTGACGGCCGTAAATGAAAAACCCGCAAATGAGCGGGTTTTTCTATGCCAATCTCTTTCGGGCATGAATCTCAATTCCACCTCAAAACTGAATCTTCAGGCTTTCCCCTTCGACATAAACACCCTCGGAGCGGGCAATCGGCAGCTTCTGTTCCGCCGAGAAGCCGATGGTTTCCCCATCCCGCAAAGTCACATTCTGCTCTACGACATACAGAGAGATATCGATTAAGAAGTCGCGGAGCTCGGCTGGCGTCGCCTGGCTGTCCAGCACCTCGATTTCATCCTTGCCAAAAGCCTTCAGCCCGGAAGTATAACCGCTGAGCCCTTTTTCGCTCCCGACCAGGCCAAAGTGAACGAGGTTCATCAAAGGGACGGTATCCTCGGTTTTCATAAGCTCCGCCATATCCAGGTAGAACTGGGGTTCAAATACGGTACCGGACATGTAGAGGCCGACCGCATTCGGAAGCTTCAGGCAGCTGGAGGCCAGCTTCGTGTACAATCTGCCGCTATCGATCGGAGACCCGGACTTGCTGAATACGGCGACGATGATCTGAGCGACATGGGTCGCCGTGACCTCGGCCGCCTCTCGCCACAGGTAGTTCCCCTGTGCGTAATAATCGGCTTCGCCATCCGGGATGGGTGCATCGATAAAACTAAGCGCGAGCATGCAGCCCTCCGCCTCAAAAACAAGAATACCCTCTTTTTCCCCGGCGGTTGGCGGCTCGTCTTCATCGGCCGGGGAGGTGGAGATATTCCAATCCTGCAGCAGGTTTGCTTTAATCTGCTCCATATCGCACTCGGTGGAATTCAACAGGACGAAGCCGTTAAAAACCCCTGATTTTTCCTCCTCCTGCGCCCCATCGGAACCTGCTCCGGCCTGCGCCTGGGCCTGCTCGATTTCGGCTGCCCGCTGCATCCAATAAGCGCGAATCATCTCCACCATGGCGATGGCATCCTCTTCGGCGGTGGCGGGGTCGTAAGGCTGCATCTCACTGAAAATATGACCGCAATGCTCCGTGTCGGACGGGCTCTCATAACCGCCGCAGACGCCGAGGAGCCATTTACCGAGCAGATTTTTTTTGTACTTGAATACGTAATAGTGCATGTCGTGGCGGTCGAATTCCCCCGCGATTTCGATTTTGGCCGGCTCCTTCCCGAGCTCGTTTTCGTGCGCCAGCCAATCCACCATGGATTGCAGGGCCGCTTGCCGTTGGGCTGTCATAAATTCCTCTCCCTTGCATGAAAAATAGGTGCTTAAAGGTACATTCTACCAGTCGCCGGGGGCCGCTTCAATAACAGGCGGACGAGACGGCGGTTTTAAGTTTGACACCAATTTACATATGACGAAAATTTTTACCTACCCCGAACATGATTTTAACAGCCGGCTGATACATTGGAATCATTCCGAACGGACTGGAGGACAACATTTCAATGAAATTAAAAGTTTGGTTAAAGAGGGCAGTGGCCGTTACCTTGGCCGGCAGTTTGCTGACGGCGGGAGCGGTTATCCCTTCCAAAAGCTATGCCGCTTCGGGGGCCGCGGAACCGCTGCAAGGCGGAGGACAATGGATGATCGGCGAGTACCATACGCACACCTATCTGTCCGATGATGCCCAGGAATCGTTGGAGAAGGTGCTGGATCGTGCCCTGGAGCAGAATGACATGGATTGGATCGGGGTCTCCGACCATTTGCGGATGGTGGGACGCGACGATACCGGGGCGGCTTTGCCGGGCGGTTCCATCCCGCTGTCCAAGGGGATCGAGCTGTACCAGCTTCCCAAAATCAAGCAGCTTGCGGATTCGGGAAAATACGAAGGTAAAATCATATTCACCGGTTTTGAGTGGGATATGCCTACCTACGATCATGTGGGCGTCGGTATTTTGCCGAAGCGGTTGGAGGCCGACCCGATCGCCGAAGGCATCCGTCATTTTGAATACCTGTTTACGAATCGCGACGAAAAATATTATGATCCGGCGGAAGTCGCGGCATGGAAATCGCGGGACAGCCGGGCCTACAGCACCAAAGCGGACGCCCGCAAGGCCGTGCAGTGGATGAAAGACAATTATCCGGACAGCTTCATGATTATTAACCACCCTTCGAGAAAACGGGGGACTTCCGCGGAATTCAAAATCGAGGATCTCCGTGATTTCAACAACATTGCGCCGGAAATTGCCTTCGGTTTCGAAGGCATGCTCGGCAACCAGATGGCGCCGGACCGGGGGGAAGTGCCTCAGGTTTACGGCGGTACGGACATCATGGTCGCCCAGCTTGGCGGAGTATGGGATGCGCTGCTTGGTGAAGGCCGACGGTTCTGGAACTTCGCCAACTCCGATTTTCACTTCCATATCGACGGCACCCGGCGATACTCCAGCGGTTACATGCCGGGGGACTACTCCAAGAACTACACCTGGGTGGACGGCTCCGACATGCATGCGGTGGTGGAAGGGATGCGTTCGGGGAAATCTTTTTCCGTCTTCGGCGATTTGATCGACGCACTGGATTTCCGCATCGCGGGCGCCGGCGGGCAGGCGGAAATGGGAGAAGAACTGCAAGTGACGGAAGGGGACGATATGGAACTCACCATCCGGTTCAAAAGCCCGGCGGGCAACCATAACGGGGATCCGGTGCAGGTGGACCATGTGGATCTGATCGCCGGCGACGTGACCGGCTATGCTGAGCCCGGCACTCCGGAGTATACCAAGAGTACCAACGATACGACGAAAGTGATCAAGCGGTTCACGAGCCAGGACTGGACGACGGATGAGGATGGCTACCATGTCATCACCTATAAACTGGGACCGGCCGAGAAGAACAAATACTTCCGCCTGCGGGGGACTGACCTGGGTACGGATGTCCCCGGGGAGACGAGCAACGGCGAGCCGCTGGTCGATGTGAAAAACACGACCGCGGATAACGAGACCCGGTTTGAGGAGATCAACCGGCGGAACTTCTCCGATCTTTGGTTTTATTCCAATCCGATTTTCGTGAACGTCGATCCGTACAGCGACCGGCAGGCGGTGGACGATACCGCGGCTAAGCTCAGTCTGGGCGGTACGAGCGCGGTCGTCGACGATTTGGAGCTCCCCGTGCGGGGCGAGCATGGCGTTACCGTTCAATGGGACAGCTCCCATCCACAGCTGATCGGCCAGGACGGCCGTTTGCTGGTCCGTTATCCGGCGGAGGATACGGAGGTGACGTTGACGGCCACTATCACAAGGGGAACGGTGACGGAGCACAAAACGTTTGTCGTCACGGTCAAAGGGTTCGGCGATACGTCCCCCGCGACGCTGAGCGCCTCCATGAAAACGGCGGACGGAGCGGCATACGCCAGCGGTCAATGGACGAATCAAAGCGTCGTCTCCAGCGTATACGCCGTTTATTCGAATCCGGTAACGGAGGTCGAGTTGAAGCTGTCCTTGGACGAGGGGTCTTTTGTGCCTTACACGCCTCGGGACGAGATTGAGATCGCCGAAGAGGGGCGGCATACGCTCACCTACCAGGCCACCGATAATTTACATCTGCAAAAAACACAGGAACTGCAAGTGAACATCGACCGGGCGGCTCCGGTGATTACGCTCAGAGGAACGCCAACCGTGAACCTGGGGGTTGGAGCGGCTTATGAGGAGGCGGGGGCGGATGCCTCAGATAATATCGACTTGGCCGGCGAGGTGCAAATTACCGGAACGGTGAATACACAGGCGGCCGGAACTTATACTTTGAAGTATCATGTGAGCGATTTGGCGGGCAATCCGGCAAAAGAGGTCATCCGCACGGTGGTTGTTAGCGCGGGCGGGGGTCATTCCGGCGGCAATTCGGGCAGCGGCTCCGGTGGTGAATCCGGTGGCGGTTCCGGCAGTGGGTCAAGCGGCAGCGGCAGCTCGGGCAGCGGCGGCTCCGCCTCCACCGGCGACAAGAACCCCGGCCATGAGCAGCCGGTGGGGATGAACGAAAGCGGTAGCCGTGTGGACGTGGAATGGCCTGCCGGACAGGGCGCACGCGCTCAAATTTCCGGCGTGATGTCCATCGAGGCACCGGCCCAGCCGGGCCGTTCGGCCAGCCGTTTGACGGCATCGGTCGTTCCGGCGGCGTCGGCACCGCCAGCGGGCCATCTCAGCCGCATCAGTCCTGTAGTCGCTCTGGAGAAAACCGCTGAGGGCAGCGCGGTGTCTGTCTTTAACCCGCCGGCGAAGCTTACCCTGAATTATGAAGCGGAAGGTTTAGCGGACAACCGCGTTCCGGCCATTTACTACTACGATGAACGTCAAGCCAAATGGATCTTCCTCGGCGGTATGGATACCGGAAACGGAACGGTGACAGCGGACGTGCGTCCATTCGCCAAGTATGCCGTATTCAGCTATCAACCGGCGGAATTGCCGGATTTGAAGGGGCATTGGGCGCAGCCGTTTGCGTATCGGTTAATCGGGATGCAGGTGATCCAGGGGTCTGGGGATCGGGAGTTTCATCCGAATGAACCGGCAACCCGGGCGCAATTCACCAAAATGCTGGTGGATGCGCTGGGGTTAAGCGCGGCCGGTTCGGCCACCCCGTTCGCCGATGACCGCGAAATTCCGGTCTGGGCGAAGCAACAGGCCGCGGCGGCCTTTGAGGCCGGGCTGGTCAAGGGCGCGGGAGCGCGCGGCAAGCTCCTCTTCAGCCCGGGCCAAGCCTTGACCCGCGCCGAACTGGCCGTCATGCTGGCCCAGGCGCTCCCGGCCGAGGCCCGGTCCAGTGCGGCTGCGACCGGCACCGGCGGAAATGCGGCCGACGCGGCGAGCATCCCGGCCTGGGCGGCGCCATCCGTCAAGGCGGCCCTCGAGTCGGGCCTGTTGATGGGTGATCCGGACGGCAGCTTCCGTCCGGATCAGGCGGTGACCCGCGCCGAAGCCGCCGCGGCGGTCTACCGGCTGCTGGAAGCCCTAAACCGGTAAGCGGCATGGCATACCGGTAGTTAAATCCATGAAGGTTTCCTTAGGACATGTAGTTAAATGTCTTAAGGAAACCTTTTTCGCTTGGGGCGGACGCCCGGGAGTGAGATTCCTGCAAATCTGCAGGTTTTTCCCAGGCTGTAAGCCCGGTCTGCGCAAATTCCTGCAAATCTGCAGGCTTTTTCAGCGAAATCGCCCCGTTGGAGCTAAATCGCTAAAAATTCCTGCATTTTTGCATTTATTTCGCTTCGGGCCCTTCGAGAGGGGAAAAATTCCTGCACATTTGCATCTTTTTGCCCGACCGTATCGATACGTCTTCACCTGCAAACCTACCCGACCTATTTGCCCAACCTACCCCCTACCTACTTACTCTACCTTACCTACCTACCTATCCTACCTATCCTACCTATCCTACCTATCCTACCTCTTTACCTTACCAACCCTTCCGGTCGGCTGCTGCCCTCACCGGCATCATCGCGCCGGATCGGCTCTACTCCACGGCCGCCCGGATCAGCGGCAGGGTGCAGCAGTGAATGCCGCCGCCCATTTTGGTAATCTCGGATACCTCCACCGGGATGACCTCGATACCGTGCCGCGACAGCAGGTCCATCGTGTGTGCGCCGTCGGCGGAGAACAGCAGCTTGCCGGGCGAGAGGGCCAGCGCATTGATCGTGAGCAAGGGGTCCTGCGGGTCGACATGGAACAGCTCGATGTGCCGCCGATCCAGCTCGTGCAGGAACCAATAGGGCAGGAGCGAGATATTCACCAGCGCCTTGTTCCGGTCGACCATCAAAAAGGCCTCGTCGAGATGGATGATCGAGGCCGGCAGGTCGACCGTAAGCAGCTCGATCTCCTGCAGCGCCAAAATCTGCCGAAGCTGGTGGATGCCCTCGGGATTCACGCGCTCCGAACGCCCGATTACGGCGGTTCGCCGGTCCAGCATAATGAAGCTCCCGCCCTCGGCGAAGCCGTGCCCCTGAACGCTTCCGAGGAGCGGCATGCCTATCCGGCTGAGGGTTTGCGCGGCCAGGCGGGTCTCGCCGTAGCGGATATATAACGCGAAGCGGGATAGCACCACCCCGCCGGGGATGACCATCCCGAGGTCCCGGGTAAACATGGCTTCCGGCCAGGCATCCGCGGGACCCTCCAGGGGAACCACCCGGACGCCTTCCTTCTCTAGGGCCGAGGTTAATCCGTCATGCTGACGCTGGAGGAGGTCCAGGTTCGGCGGGCTCCGCTGCCGTTCTGGCTCCCCCTGCCCCGGATCCGATTCAGCAGGAGCGGCCCGGATTCGATCCGTCCGGCTGCCCCGTGCAGTTTCAGCACCTCTTCACCCGGGCGGTGCATGAGGATCCGGTCGATTCGCCCGACCGGATTGCCCGCGCCCCAAGGCTGCCCCCAGATCGACGCCAGGAGTTTAGGGTCGTGAAACGGTTCTCTCACCAACTTGCACGACATTTCGGGAAAAGGGGATGACATGGGCATGACTCCTTTGGCACAAAATGGACGACACAGGGTCTTCTAGTCATCAGCTTTCCCGCCAATCCGAAAATATAACAGGGAAGCGAGCTAATAATGAACCATAATGAAGCTTTTCACCACTTGTGCATATGCACAAAATTATTCAGAGTTTCATCAATTGTTCTAAGGCGGAGATGCTCTTATACTGAAAGCGTATCCAAATGAAAGGGCTTTACAACGATAGATGAAAGGGGTTGCAAAACGAAGCGCATAGAGACGGCATGCATTAATTCGGCAACCAGTACATGTGAAACTTACTACAAGAGCGAATAGAGAAGCCGGAAATAGAGAAACCGGTTAAGAGAAGAAAATCGACAAGGAGGAACTATCATGACAGCAGCAATTGAGATAAGCTGGATTGGCGCGTTGATCGGTTTGGCGCTGGCCATTATATTGATTTTGTTAAAGCTCGCACCCACGTATTCGTTGATTTTGGGGGCGATTGCAGGCGCTTTTATCGGCGGGGCGGACTTTGCGGAAGCCGTCGGCATCCTGATCTCCGGAACCCAAAGCGTGATGGGCACGGTCGTCCGGATCATCGCGGCCGGCGTGTTCGCGGGGGTGATGATGGAGTCGGGAGCGGCGGAAACGATCGCCAAGGTCATTGTGGACAAGCTGGGGGGAACGAAAGCCATGTTGTCGCTGGCCCTGGCCACGATGATTATTACGGCCGTAGGGGTTTTCATCCCCGTTGCGGTACTGATCGTCGCCCCGATCGCTCTGTCGGTCGGTCATAAGATGGGCTATTCCAAAGTGGCCATGCTGGTCGCTTTATCGGGGGGCGGCAAGGCCGGGAACATCATTTCCCCGAACCCGAACACGATTGCGGCGGCCGGCGGGTTTCAGCTGGATGTGAACCAGGTTATGATCGGCGGATTGATCCCGGCGCTGTTCGGGGTGGCTGTGGCTGTCATCATTGCTTCTTTAATCAAATATAAAGGGACTAAAGTGACGGATGCCGAAGTCGAGGAATTGGAAAAAACCAACGCCACGCAGCTTCCCGCTTTATCGAAAGCTTTGGTCACCCCGCTCATCGCGATCGTGCTGCTCATGATCAGTCCGATCGGTTCGATGCTCGGTATCGACGCCCTGGCTTCGTTAAAAATCGATTCCTTGTTCATCCTGCCTTTTGCGGGGATCGTCGGAACGCTGGCATTGGGCAAGCGCACTAAAATTTTGGATTACTGCGGGGCCGGCCTGAACCGGATGACCCCCACGATTCTCATCATCATCGGCGCCGGGGCCATCGGCGGCCTGATTACCGCTTCGACCCTGCCGGCACAAGTGGTGGCGCTTGTCGAATCTTCGGGATTGTCGGGCACCTTCCTGGCTCCGATCGCCGGCGTGCTGATGGCCGCGGCCACCGCCTCGACGTCTACCGGCGTCATCTTGGCGACAGGTTCTTTCTCCCATGCGATTCTGAATACCGGCGTAGCGCCTTTATCCGCCGCGGTTATGACGCATGCCGGGGCGACGGTCATCGACCATCTGCCGCACGGCACTTACTTCCACGTGACCCGGGGCGCGATGAACATGAGCATGAAGGACAGAATGAAGGTCGTTCTGTTCGAAAGTATGGTCGGGTTGACGATGACGATTGTAGCGGTTGTGCTTTACGGATTTATTTTATAAAAAGACAAGGGAGTGGACGCGGGTGGCAACCAAATTTGTACTGGCACCGGACTCGTTTAAAGAAAGCATGACGGCAAAAGAAGTGTGCGAGGCGATGGAAACCGGGATCAAAAGGGCGATCCCCGACGCGGAATGCATCCATGTCCCCATGGCGGACGGCGGAGAAGGCACCGTCCAGTCTCTGATCGACGCCACCGGTGGCACTTTGATTCAGAAGGAGGTGACCGGCCCGCTCGGCACTCCGGTGCTTGCACAATACGGCATTTTGGGCGACGGAAAGACGGGGGTTATTGAAATGGCGTCCGCCAGCGGGATCCACCATGTAACCAAGGAGACCAAAAACCCGCTGATTACGACCACCTACGGAACGGGGGAGCTCATTCGGGACTGCCTCCAAAGAGGCATTACGGAAATTATTCTCGGCATCGGCGGAAGCGCCACGAATGATGGCGGCACGGGGATGGCCAAGGCGCTTGGATATCGGTTTCTCGATAAATCCGGCGAGGAACTGCCGCTGGGCGGAGGATTCCTGGGCGAACTGGAGCGGATCGATACGTCCGGCGTGCTCCCGGGGCTCAAGGACATCCACATTCTGGTGGCGTCCGATGTAACGAACCCGCTTTGCGGAGAGCGCGGAGCCTCGGCGGTGTTCGGCCCGCAAAAGGGAGCCACCCCGAAGATGGTGGAGGTTCTCGACCACAATTTGCGACACTACAGCAGCATCGTCAAAGAGCAGCTGGGAATCGAGGTGGCGGACGTTCCCGGAGCGGGGGCCGCAGGCGGACTGGGAGCCGGGCTACTCGCTTTCACCAAGGCGACGATGAAGAAGGGCATAGAAATCATGATTGAATATACCGGCTTGAAAGAAAAACTCCGGCAGGCGGATTACTGCTTTACGGGCGAGGGCGGTATCGATTTCCAAACCAAGTTCGGCAAAGCGCCTTACGGGGTGGCCCAGGCCGCCAAAAGCGTGAATCCACGGATGAAGGTGATCGCCCTGGCCGGGTATGTGGGCCAAGATGTGGAGGCGTTGTACGAGGAAGGGTTTGACGCCATTTTCGGCATCGTGCCCGGAGCCTCCGATCTCGAAAGCCTGCTTGCGCGGGGCCGGGGAAATGTGGCCCGTACGGCGGAAAGCATCGCCCGCTTGTTAAAATAGAACTCATAAAAAAGGACGTCCACCGAATCCGGCGGACGTCCTATTATTTTGCCCGGTAAACCAGCATAAACAACAGCTCCACAAGCTCCAGCAGATTCTTCGGATCTTTCCCCGTCGTTTTATGGATCCGGCTTAACCGGTAATTCAGCGTATTGCGGTGGATGATGAGCCGGTTTGCCGTTTCATTGGCATTCAGGTTGCACTGGAGGTAGACCTGGAGCGTTCGGATCAGCTCTTCGTTCTTCTCGAGCAAATGAGCGAGCCTTTCGGCTTTGGGGTCGTTCTTTTGCTTTTGCAGCTTCGCCATATCCGCGATGAATTCGCACTCGGCATAGGCCAGTCTTTTTCGCTGAAAAAAGACCCCCTTCAGCACGCGCATCGCCGACCTGGCCTGGCTGTATCCGGCTGCGACCGTCTCGTTGCGGTGGCTGACGGTCATGAACGCTTCCGGATACAGGCCGGCGATTCGCTCCTGAAGCGCCTCCACCGGGCCGTCCTCTTGAATGACGAGGCAGAGCGAGTGGCCGGACGGCTTGAAGGAAGCGAGATCGGCGACCGGCTCTTCGGCCATCTCATCCGGCGCTTCCATATATATGATCCGGGAAGGCTTCGCCAACTGGATCCCGTAGACCGAGGCCTGTTCCGCCAGTTCCTTGGTATAGGCGGTCTCCGGATCGGTGATGACCTGAAAAAACTCCTGCTTCAGGGCGTTTTTCAGGTTTTCCCGCTCGAGGGCCATACTCTGCTCGATGAGCAGGATCACCGCGGAACGCAAAAGATTCCCGAACGGCCTCGTTTCCGCCACCTCGCCGCTGATTCCCACCACGCCGACAATGCGGCCGTTCAATTCGATCGGCAGGTTGATGCCCTTTTTGACGAATCGCTCGTCCTCCGTAATATCGACGCCTTTTTTTTGCCGGATCGCCTCCACGGCGCCATGATGCAGGGTACCGATCCGTTCCTTGTTTCCGCTGCCGATGATTCTGCCCGTATGATCCATAATGTTGATGTTATACGGAATGTCCTTCATCATCTTGTCCACTATGTTTTGAGCCTGAACCGGCGTTAATTCATACATTGCTGTATCCCCTCTGCAAATCTCTTGGTTCGATTGTAAGCATCCGGCCCGGATTTTTCAATGAACCCTTCCACAGGCGCAAACCTCCCACAGGGCGTTATTGCCAGCGCTTTCCTCCCGTTTTATCACCCTCATAACAAACGGTTATCACAATTTTTAACGGATTTTTCCGTAGGATGCCGTAGGATTCCGTAGTCGTTCCTGTACGGTGGGTTTACTACGTAACAAATCATAACATCGGTCCAGGCATATGGCGGTTTTTAGAAGGGAGGGACTCAAACTGATCCAATTTCATCAGGTGGAGAAGCACTACGGGCATTTTCATGTGTTAAAAAACATCAATTTGTCCGTGGAGGAAGGGGAAGTGGTTGTGGTCGTGGGCCCCTCCGGCTCGGGAAAAAGCACGATGCTGCGCTGCATCAACCGGCTGGAGACGATTACGAGCGGCCTGCTGACGGTAAACGGGGTACAGATCCATGACCGAAAGATCGACATCAATCGCGTCAGACGGGATATCGGTATGGTGTTTCAGCATTTTAACCTGTATCCCCATAAGAAAGTCCTCGATAACATCACCCTGGCACCGATCAAAGTGCTGGGCCTGTCCAAGGCGGAGGCGGCCGATACGGCGATGTATTACCTGGAGAAGGTGGGCATCGCCGACAAAGCGAACGCCTATCCGTCCCAGCTGTCCGGCGGTCAGCAGCAGCGGGTGGCGATCGCCCGGGGGCTGGCGATGAAGCCGAAAATCATGCTGTTCGACGAGCCGACTTCGGCGCTCGATCCGGAGATGGTCGGCGAGGTGCTGGACGTGATGAAAGCACTGGCGCGCGAGGGGATGACGATGGTCGTCGTGACCCATGAAATGGGCTTCGCCCGCGAGGTGGCGGACCGGGTTGTTTTTATGGACCAGGGTCAAATCCTCGAGGAGAGCGAGCCGGAGGCGTTTTTCGACCGGCCGCAGGAAGAGCGGCTGAAGACGTTCCTCGGCCGATTGCTGAGCCACTAGAATCGGGGCTTTGCCCGGCGGCGGGGTCCGCAGGCGGAGAGGCTATTTTGATGATAAAGGAGAGGGAATTCATGAAAAAACATTGGAAAATGATCTCGCTCGGCCTGGCGACGTGCTTGATGATGACCGTTCTGGCCGGTTGCGGAGGCAAAAAGGAAGAAGGCGGGCTCGCCGCCATTAAGGAGCGGGGCAAGCTGGTCGTCGGGGTGAAGTTCGACACCAAGCTGTTCGGTTTGAAGGACCCGTCCTCCGGGAATGTGGAGGGATTCGACATCGACATCTCCAAGGAACTGGCCAAGCGGATTTTGGGCGACGCGAGCAAGGTGGAGTTTAAAGAAGTGACGTCCAAGACGCGGATTCCGATGCTCAATAACGGGGAAATCGACATGGTCGTGGCCACGATGACGATCACGGAGGAGCGGAAGAAGGAAGTGGATTTTTCGGACGTGTATTTTCAAGCCGGACAGTCGCTGCTGGTGAAGAAGGGGAGCCCGATCCGGGGGATTGAGGATGTGAGCGCGGAGACCAAGGTGATGAGCTCCAAGGGCGCCACCTCCGTGAAAAATATCAAAGAAAAGGTGCCCGGCATCACGGTTCTGGAATTCGACAATTACCAGGATGCCTTCAGCGCGCTGAAAGCGGGGCAGGGCGATGCGCTGACGACGGACGATGCGATTCTGTACGGCATGGCGGCGCAGGACCCGAATTTTGAGGTCGTCGGGGAACCGTTCACCGATGAGCCGTACGGGATTGCCTTCCGCAAGGGCAGCGCCGAACTGGTGCAAGCGGTCAATGACGCGCTGAAAGCGATGCGGGAGAGCGGAGAGTACGAGGCGATTTACGAGAAATGGATCGGGAAGAAGCCTGCGGAGTAAACGAGTTCCAGGGGAGGAGGGGCGGGATGACCGCCTAACCTTCCCTTCAATCCAGGGGGTGAGACATCGATGGATTTTACCGTATTGACCGAAAATATGGAACCGTTTCTGCGCGGCTTTCTCAATACGATTTGGGCCAGCCTGCTCGGTTTGGCCGGAAGCTTCGTACTCGGCGTCATCATCGCCGTATTCCGGATCACCCGGCTTCGTCCGCTGGTCTGGTTCGGGACGGGGTACGTGGAGTTTTTTCGCAACATTCCGCTGCTCTTGGTCGTGTTCCTGTTTTATTTGGGGCTGCCTTCAATGGGCGTGACCTTAAGCGGCTTTGCGGCGGGGACGCTGGGACTGGCCGTGTACACGTCCGCTTTTATCGCGGAGGCGATCCGGGCGGGGATTATGGCGGTGCCCGCCGGTCAGACGGAAGCGGCCCGTTCCTCGGGGCTCGGCTACGTGCAGACGATGGTCCATGTCGTTTTGCCCCAGGCGATCAAGCTGGTCATTCCGCCGCTCAGCAACCAGTTTATCAACCTGGTCAAAAACTCTTCCGTCCTGAGCATCGTCGCCGGGTTCGATCTGATGTATTACGGCGACGTGGTCGCCACGGAGACGTTCGACACGATCAATACGTACTTGTTCGTCGCGATGTTTTATCTGATCATCACGCTGCCGCTGAGTTACGGCTCCCGCGTGCTGGAACGGAAGCTGGCCAGGCATGATTAAGCGTTTATGAAGAGAGGAGGGGAAGATGCATGGATTTTGCCGGAGCGTATTCGGGCGAGTTTTTGGTATTTCTGTTGGACGGCCTGTGGATGACCTTGAAAATCGCGCTGATCTCTATCGCGCTCAGCTTCACCTTCGGCTGCCTGATCGGGATCGCCAGGTATGCGCGGGTGTCGGTGCTGTCGCCCGTCCTGGCGGTGCTGGTCGAGCTGCTGCGGAACCTGCCGCTGCTGCTGATCATCCTGTTCAGCCGGTTCGCGCTGCCGGATCTCGGGCTTCAGCTCGGACCGGAAGGCGCGGCGATCGCGGCCCTGACGGTGTTCGAGATGGCGATGATCTCCGAAGTGGTCCGCGGCGGGCTGAACTCGATCCCCAAAGGGCAGATCGAAGCCGCCCGTTCCTCGGGGCTGAGCGGGGTGCAGACGCTGCGCCATATCGTTCTTCCGCAGGGCCTGCGGCGGATGGTGCCGCCTCTGGTGAGCCAGTTTATTTCCCTGCTCAAGGACACCTCGCTCGCCACGGCGATCGCCTTGGCGGAGTTAATGCACAATGCCCAGATTATTATCGGGCACAGCTACAATTATGCGATCCCGGTGCTGCTGCTTTGCGCGGTCATTTATTTTATCGTCAATTACGTATTGTCCCTGCTGTCCCGGCGGCTGGAGAACAAGATGGTTTAGCCCCGCCGTTACACCCGATGTCAGAGTGCTTATTGAAAAAAAACGGGAGTATGCTAGTATAGTTCCAACGTATCGGCGGGGGATGAGAAGCGATGATGACGGGGCCTTTTTTTCGCCATCGGGCAGGCCGGATGCTCCTGGTGGCTGCGGGTACGGCGATCGCCGGCGAATTTAAAATCAATCCGTTTGACGGCGATATTTTTCGTATTGCCTTGGGGAGCAGCGCCTTCCTCCTGTTCCTCCTTCTTCTCCGCGACCTCCCTTGCCTGAAGACCGGCATGGCGACGGGGGCCGTCGTCCTGCTGTTTCGCGTGGCGCTGGATGTGCTCTGGCCGAATCACGCTCCCCCGCTTCAAAGCTTCTGCAACCATATTTCCGCGGCCGTGTATTATATCGCCTTCGGGGCGGCTTTATCCTTCGTGCGCCGGCTGGACCGCGTCCATCCGCTGCTGCTGGGCGGCGCGGCGGCCTGCGCCGACTTTATTTCCAATGAAGCGGAACTGCTGACCCGCATGCTCGTCCTCGGCACTTCTTCCTTCCACTTGAGCGAGTGGGCGTACCTGTCCCTGATCGCCGTGCTCCGAACGTATTTCGCGACCGGCATCTACAGCAGTATGGCGATTTACCGGATGCGCGCCGTCCAGGCGGAGCAGCAGCGGCGGATCGACCAGATGCTTGGCTTCGGCTCGGGGTTGTATGGCGAGGTATTTTACCTGCGCAAATCGGTCGACACGGTGGAGCGGCTGACGGCGGAGAGCTACGGGCTGTACCGCGACCTTAAGCAGGACGGCCGAATCGCGCACGCCAGGCGGCTGCTGGATATCACGCAGCAAATTCACGAGGTGAAGAAGGATTCGCAGCGCATTCTGGCCGGGCTGCTGAAGCTGTCCGAGCAGGAGGACGCCGCAGCCGACATGCGGCTTGCGCAGATGGCCGATTTTTTGCTCAAAAGCAACGCCGAGTATGCCCGGATGCTGGGCAAGGAAATCAGTTTCGAGCAAATGGTGACGGCCAACTACCGGACGAACCGTTACATTCCGCTGCTTACGCTGCTCAACAACCTGTTGGCGAACGCGGTGGAGGCGATCGAAGGACGCGGAACGGTGGGGCTGCGGATTTTTGAGGCGCAGGGCCGGACCTGGATCGTGGTGCAGGATAACGGACGAGGCTTTGAGGAGGGAGATAGGGATCTCCTCTTTGAGCCGGGCTTCACCACGAAATTCGATGAGGAGGGGGCCGCGGCCACCGGCATCGGATTATCGCATGTCCGGGATATTGTGAGTGCTTTTGGCGGACGGGTTGAAGTGAGAGCACCGGTCGCGGGACCGGGAGCGGTATTTGAAGTCGCGATTCCGACGATCACGATCAAGAGAGGGGATTGAACGATGGCGCTTTCCTTTTGCATTGTGGACGATGACCGGGGTACCCGGCGCATGCTTCAGCATATCATCGAAGGGAGCCGGCTCGGCGAGGTCGTGGGCATGGCCGCAGGCGGCGCGGAAGGCACCCGCATGATTCTGGAACAGTTGCCCGACGTCGTGCTGATGGATCTGCTGATGCCCGATCAGGACGGCATCGAAACGATCTCCCTGCTCCAAAGCCGGGGCTGCGGGGCAAGGTATGTCATGATTTCGCAAATTGAAAATCAGGATATGGTAGGGCGCGCGTACCGGACGGGAATCGAGTTTTTCATCCGCAAACCGATCAATCGGATCGAGGTTGAAGCGGTGCTGCGGAAGGTGTCGGAGCGCTGGACGGTGAACCGCTATCTCACGGAAATCCGCTCCTCGCTGGCGAAGCTGGAGGGAATGCAGCGGGCGCTGGCGGTGTCGGAGGGACCCGGGATAATATCCGGCAGGCCATATGCCGGAGAAGCTGCCGGCGGCCCGGCTCCCATGAGGGGTTCCGTCGCCCGCAGAACCGTGAAGGACGCCGTGCAGCCCATTCTGATGAGCATGGGAATGATCGGCGAGAGCGGGAGCCGCGATATCATCGCGATTCTGGAATGGCTGATGGAGGGGCCGCGGGCGGGGTTTCCGCCGCTGCGGGAGATCTACCGGGCCGTGGCCGGTACCGGCGGAACTCGGGATTCGGCCGACCCCGAAAGGGAAATCAAGGCGATCGAGCAGCGCTTGCGCCGCGCCTTGACCGTCGGGATCAGCCATCTGGCCTCCCTCGGGCTGACCGACTACGGCCACCCGAAGTTCGAATATTACGCGCCGCTCTATTTTGACTTTGCGGAAGTACGCCAAAAGATGAAGGATCTGGAACAAGGGCGCAAGGACGGCAAAGTAAAGGTGAACATCAAGAAATTTCTGCAGGTGCTGTACCTGGAGGTGCAGGAGCAACTGCGGGAGTGAAGCGTGGAGACGGGGAGAGGCGAGATTCAACTTTTTCAACGGAAATAATAGCCGCTATTCCTGCCCGAGAGGCCGATGTCAAAACCTAACGGAAATACCAGCTCCTATTTAGCCAAGGTTTGGCCGTCCGAACAGGAAAGGCGGAAAATAGGCGCTATGGCGTCCGTTAGATTTCGGAAAAGGCGTTTTTTGCAAGAATAGCGGCTACTGCGTCCGTTAGAATACCGGAGCCGGAGACTGCCACGAGGACAGGCCGTCGGCAGCTCCGAATTCGCCGGACCTAAGGGCGAAGTGGAACGATCTGGATTTTAAGTATTATCTGTATTAATATATATAATACAAAAAACCAACATACTGGGAGGTGCCCGTCCATGCTGATTTCATTAGATTTGGATAACGAGACTCCTTTATATGAACAGCTGTGCAATCAGATTATTATCGGGATTGCTACCGGGGAACTGGCGGAGCGGGAGAAACTGCCCACGGTCCGGCAGTTGGCTGACGACCTGGGGATCAACGCGATGACGGTCAATAAAGCCTATGCGCTGCTGAAACAGGAAGGATACATTGCGATTGATCGCCGCCATGGAGCCAAAGTGAACGCCCGACAGCGGCGTAAGGGTGATTCCGCCCCGGAAGCGGAATTGGAGGAAAAGCTCGAATTGCTTATCGCCCAAGCGACGATCCGGGGAGTTGACCAATCGTGTTTTCAGCAGCTTTGCGCACGGATTTTTTCGAAAATGAGCTATCAACTTTAATTCCCTGATGAAATGAGTTGATTCCTATTTTTACTGTGTTGTTATCGGGCGTTGCCTTGCTCTGTTATATCGTACTCCTTGCCACATATGGTCCGCAGGCCAAATACCATAATGGTATGTTGTTTGCCGTGACATTGCCTGCCCATGCGATGGAGCATCCGGAGACGGCAAGGATTCAAGCCGGTTTCCGCAAGCGGTTCAGGATGACCGGCCTCGGCATGGTGCTGATGTTTGTTCCCGTGCTGCTCCTTCGCGGCCATATGGCCTATCAGATCGTTTGCTTTTTGATGTGGTTGCCGGTCTTTCTCATCGTTATGGCCCTGCCTTTCCGCAAGGCGTTCCGGCAGATGCTGGCTTTAAAGCGCGAACAGGACTGGTTTGTGGGGCCGAAGCGGGTGGTTATGGGCGATTTGCGGGTGGCCCGGTTGAAAAACCGGAAGTCCGCTTCCTTGTGGCTGTTTGTCCTTCCTGTGGCCATGGCCACAGGAATAATGCTGTTGGCTGCCCGCGAGGAAATCCGGCTTCTCGGCATCGCCTCCGGTGGACTCGTTGTCACGGCCTTGCTTTTCCTGGTCTCCTTGCTGATGCGAAGAACCAGAGCCAAAGTGTACAGCGAGAACAGTGAAATAAATATCGGTCTGAATCAGGCCAGAAGGAGAGTGCTCTCTTTATTATGGCTTGCGGTTGCGATCGTGGAGAATATCCATTTTTATTTGATCACTTTGCTCGCGCTTCGCGCGGGTGCCGGAATGGCCGCAAACTGGGTGGCGATTACCCTGTTGTTCACAGCGGTGCCCTGCGCGATGGTAATGTACGCCTACCGTAGAATCCGCACGCTTGAGCGGGATGTGCTGGCTCAGGAAGGAAAAGTCCTTGTAACGGATGACGATGAGTACTGGGCCAACGGGTTTACCTATCATAATCCTTATGACAAGAGTATTTTCGTTCCCAAGCGAGTGGGGCTGGGCGAAACCGTTAACACTGCGACCTTGACCGGAAAAATACTCGTCTGGGGCATTCTCGGTCTGACCGCCTCGGTGCTTGTCGGAGTTTCCTTTATGCTTATCCGTTCCGAACTCATATCGCCCGAACTGCGGTTTTCCGCGGAAAATCGCATTGAAATCGATTATCCGATGTATTCTTACGACTTCCGTGCGGAAGACATCCGGGAATTGGCCCTTGTCGACGAGCTGCCTGCATCAGGGATAAAGATCAACGGGGAAGCGACCGAACGGCATGCACGCGGTCATTTCCGCTTGAAGGGTTTGGGCGATGCCAGGCTGTACATTTTTAAGGACCGTCCCCCATTTATCCGGATCAAGCTGGAGGAAGGGTATATTTTTTACAATGAAGAGGAGCCGGTGTTGACGCAAAAATTGTATGATCAGTTGAAAGAGCGTGTCGCGTCCGGAAAAAATAATGGAGAGAAAGAATAGAAGAAGCCGCCTGGGGCGGCTTCTTTTATAGCTGGGGTTTCGGCGACCAGCGCACTACATGTATTGCTGACCGGACTGTTGGTTGCCCAGGTTGCCCAGGTTGCCCAGGTTGCCCAGGTTGCCCATCATTGGAGCGGTACCGTAGGAATGCATGTAGGTGTTCATCGTCGTGTCTTTCAACGTCGGGATTTGATAGTATCCCTTTTGGTTGGCGTATTGGAAGCCTTCATAAGCCATGTCCGCCGATTTGTTTGCGCAAGTTTGCATGAAATGGCGCAGCGTCGGGTTGGCCATTTCCAGGGTGGCCTTCATTTTTAAAGCGGCTGTTTGCTTGTGACACGTAATCAGACAGAGGGCTACGTCCATGTCATCGATTTGATCGCTGCTTTGGGCGGGGGTTTGGGTTTGCGGATTGCGTAGTCCATACATCGGTTGGAACGACATATCGGCCGGATTCATCCGCATATCCGGCAGTGTTTTTTGGGCGCGGGCCGGCATCGCTTCGGAAGCTCCCAATTGATGAGCCATTTGCACCAGGTTGTTGTATTCCATCGTGCAGGCGTGCAGGTGGTTGTTCATCATCGTTTGCAATTGCGGGTCTTTTGCGTGCGGGCGGAACAACTGCAATGTATTCAATCCGTGAATGGCATCGTTCATTACTTCATGCAGTTCCATAACCTCATGTGCGCCAAGAGTATTCATCGGTTGGTAAACCCTCCATAACTGTTAATTTTATTTACTTCAAAATTTTGCTCAAAGGTTATCCCAATTATGCGTCGTCTTGTGCTATATTTATCCTAAATTATTGAAAGCGAGGGGTATGATGTCATTCGTAAACAAATTGCTGGCCAGTGTTGGAATCGGTTCCGCCAAGGTGGATACCGTGCTTTACCACGACCAGTTGATCCCTGGCGAACCCGTTGAGGGGGTTGTCCGCATTAAGGGAGGTAATGTCGAGCAGACGATCGATAGTATTTTTCTTAAATTGTTTACGACCTATGAACGCGAATCCAATGACAGTACGATTACGTCCCATGCGGAGCTGGGAAGCTATCAGCTTACCCGGTCGTTTACGCTGAAACCGGACGAAGAGAAAGACATTCCTTTTTCCTTCATCCTGCCATTGGATACCCCGCTCACTTTGGGAAAAACCCGCGTCTGGGTCCAAACGGGGCTGGATATTAAAAACGCCGTCGATTCGTCCGACCGGGATTACATCGCCATTTCTCCAACACCGCTGGTATCCGCCTTTTTGAATGCGGTTCATTCCCTGGGCTTTCAATTGCACTACGCCAATTGCGAACAGGCATCGGGCATTTTCCGCAATCGCCTGCCGTTTGTGCAGGAGTTCGAATTCGTGCCCGTGAATGGCGCGAACCGCCAAAGGCTGGATGAGCTTGAAGTGGTGTTTCTGCCGCAAGCGGATGGCGTCAAAGTCATTATGGAAATCGACCGGAGGGCAAGAGGATTAAGCGGATTCCTGGCGGAGGCCATGGATATGGACGAAACGAAAATCAGCCTGTTTGTGACGGAACGGGATATCCCGAATTTGCCGCAGATGATTCAATCCTGCATTTCCCGGTTTAGTTAAGCCGCTTTTTCAATAGGTGTTGGATTGAAGGCCCGTTCCTTGAGGAGCGGGCTTTTATCACTTTTTTTGGCTATTTGGAAGAAACATGCAACCTTCCTTACTGACGTAACGTTTCAGGTAATGAACTGCTGTCGTATAAATGTGATGAAGATAAAAATTGGTAAGGATAGGTGAAGATATTGAAAAAACTAGTTATTCTAACGTTGTTGACTTGCGTATTTTTGTCCGGCTGCGGAGGGACCAAAAATGAGGGGACAGCGGAGATTATCCCCATTCCGTCCGGACAGGAAAGTCCGCCGGCGGATCAGGGAAGCGCCGCATCGAACAGCGCTGGTAAAGGGACGGCGGACAGCGCCCCGGCGAAGAGCCCGTCGGCGGACAAAAACAGCGACAGTGTGAGCCACACCCCGGGAGCGGCAGGAACGAAAGACAATACTGGTCCGGCCCAAGGCAAAGAACCGGCTGAGGCCGGAAAAAAGCCGGGCGTTCAGAAAATGACCCAGGCGGATGCTCTCGAAATGCTCGATGAGATCGAAAAGGGACTGTCGGAATTGGATCAACTCAACGAGGAAGGGACCACCGCCTCAATGACCCAGGCGGCGGACGAAACTTACAAGCGATGGGATACGGCGCTGAATGAGATTTACGGGGAGTTGAAGAACCAGCTTACCGAAAGCGCCATGAAGGATTTGAAGGAAGAACAGCGAAAGTGGATTACCGAGCGGGACGAAGCCGCGGCGAAAGCGGCGGAGGAATTCGAGGGAGGGACCATGGAAGCTTTGCAGTTGGCCGCGACCAAGGCCGAAATAACCAAGAAAAGATGCTACGAGCTGGCCGAAAACTTTATGAAATAAAGGAAAAGAAAGAGGGGATAACGCTTCGGTGGCCGAGCGTTATTCCCTTATGTTCATTCCTCTGCGTCGGCGGAAATTGTTTTTCTTTTTAGATAAACGCATAACCTATCCACAAAATGGGTACGTTGCTAATAAACATGCAGTTACACATTATAAGGAGTGGACGGGATTGAAAACCTTAAATATCATTGCTCTTACCTTACTGATCGTGGGAGGTTTAAACTGGCTTCTGGTCGGACTCTTCCAGTTCGATCTGGTGGCTTCGCTCTTTGGCGGCCAGGACGCCACCGTGTCCCGAATCGTTTATGTGATCGTCGGCATCTGTGCGCTGTATTCACTCAAGTTTTTTAACGATGTGAGCAACGGAGAACGTGCAAAATAATGACCTACACTACTGAAAAGGCACCCTTCAGGGCGCTTTTTCTTAGTGCGGTGTCCATCTATAACGAAAATCATAGCGCCTATTTCTGCCCAGAAGACCATTTTCAAAATCTAACGGAAATCGTAGCGGCTATTTGACAGAAAATCGGCCGTTTTGCCAAGGGTTGCGGAAATAGGCGCTGTTGCGTCCGTTAGACTTTGGAAAAAGCACTAGCGTTGCATTAACCCTGACACATGATTACAACGGAGCTTGATGCCTTAATCGCTTTTAAAGAACTTCGCAAAAAAGTACCGGCCTTTAAACAAGGTTCTGCAGTTAGGAAGTCTAACGGCCGTGAGAGCCGTTATGTTGCGATTGAATCACGTATTGGGATTTTAACGGTCGTGTGAACCGTTATTTACCATCATTTCGACCAAAACAGCCATACTTATATGAAATAGGGGCCGTGGCGGCCGTTAGAATTTGGAGTCAGCGCAAACAGGGCAAATAACGGCTGTGGCGACCGTTAGCATGGTTTAGAGGGGGAGACGACGATCTAAGTTCGACATGCTGCTTGCCGAAGCGGCGGATTGGCCCCAAATGGGCAGCATCAAGGAAGGTTTGATGCAACGTCATTGCCTAAAAGTCGGCTATTCCCCCCCCCGACCACCCGAATTCGCCAAAATAGCGCTGCATAAGGCGCAAAAGGCTCTTATTCACCTGCCCTGCTTCAAAGGGAGGATGCTACAGCCGTTAGACCTCGCGGGTTAATGCAACGCTAGTGTGGAAATAGTGTTTTTTGTAAAAATAGCGGCTGCTGCTTCCGTTAAAATTCCCACAGGGGCGAATCTACGAATCTCCGCAAGGTTCCGGTGGAGGAGAACGGCTCAAGACTAACGACGTAGCAAGCAGCTGAGCGATTAGCTGGAATTTCTCCCGTTTAATTGGCTCGAAAGCCGTCAGAAGACCAAATAGCTGGAATTTCTCCAGCTATTTCTGCATCCCAAGGGCGAATGGGCCCTCTAGCCGGCGATTAGCAGGAGGTTTTCCAGCTAATTGCATATCGTGCGCCCTTTAGCCCGAAATAACGGGAGTTTTTCCCGTAATTTTCTTTTCCCCAGGCGGGCATTGTTGAAATAGGCGTTCGCGATTCCTACAGCTCATCCGCGATTCCCAGCAGGGCGATTCCCAGGATGACGATAACAATGACGGCATACTGCGCCCGGCTCAGCCGCTCTTTAAGGAACAGGCGGGAGAGGAGGATCGAGAAAATACTGTAGGAAGCGATCAGTGGTGCGGCGATGATGGCATTGCTGGACATGGCGAAGACATAGAAAAACTGCCCGATCGTTTCGAAGATCGCCGCATACCCTTTGACCCGTTCCCGGAACAGGTTGAAGGGTTGTTTTTTGATTCCGCGCAGGTAAATCAACCCGATTAAGGCGCACAGGAAGAAGGTGAACTCATAAGCCAGCAGCGCCGCATCTTCGCTAATCAAGCTCCATTCGTCCAGATAGATGGCATCCGCAAAGGTACCGAGCCCGTCGATCAGGCAGTAAAGGATCGGAAACAGGATCGCCATGACGCCGATCTGATATTTTTTGTCGAAATGCAGCGCTCCGGTCTCCAGCGCGGCTCGTTCGGCTCTTTTTTCCAGGATGGCGATGCCGACCACCCCTGCCGTAATGATCGCGATGCCCACAATTTCAAGGACGCCCAAGCTGTGCGTAAAAAAGAGAAACAATAGCATCGTTGTCACGGCTCCGGAGGAATTCTGCACGGGAGAGGCGATAGACAGCTCGATATAGCGAAGGCCGATGTAACCGATCGTCATCGACAAAATGTAAAGGGCGGAAACGGGCAGATAACGGATCATGTCCGCAGGATGAAAGGCGAGTCCTTTTAACAGCATATAAGCAACAGCGTGCACACCCATGACCAGGCCGACCATGATCACGATTTTGATATGGCTGAACCGGTCGTTGCTATCGCTGCCTTTTTTGTAAAAAAGATCCGCACCTCCCCAGGCCATCGCCGTCAATAAGGCAAACAAAAACCACATCATTCAAAACCCCTTGTTATCAATTTCAAACAAACCCCTAAAAAAGGCTTTCTCATTATAAGGGTCATGAGCAGAGGGCTGTCAATGACAAATAGACGTAAGTCCAGGACAAGAGCCTAAATTAATTAGTAAGAGGTACCTTGCCTAGAACTCAAATGTGAAAAAAATGTTGCAAAATGTCGAAATAAAATATAGTTCAATTTTTAAATTACATAAGAGAGAAGTGACTACCATTGAAAAAAGAATCCTCTGTATCTTCTCCCCCAGTTAAACCGGGATTAAAAGAGCGGGTAACGCAAGGTTGGAAATTTGTGAAAAGCCAGTTGAGGCTGATGAGAACGAAGCTGGTCATCTGGTTTTTAATTATCCTCATCGTGCCGAGCGCGGTAATCGGCTTTTTCTCGTACGAAAGCGCGGAGCGGGAAGTGGAGGCAAGGATCAAAAACGGCATCTACTCCAATGTGGCTCTCGTTCGCAGCTCCATTGATCAGCAGCTGACCTCCGTCATCAAGAATTTGGAGCTGGTGTCGTCCCAATTTAAAGCGGGGGATGTCGGCGCTCCGGAAACCCAAAGCAAGCTGGACCGGATCCGGGCCGCTTATCCCGAATTGGAAGAGGTGATTCTGGCGGACGAAACAGGCGCGTTTGTGGTTTCACCCAAGCCGAAAAACGGTAAATTCGATCCGCTGAAGGCGGGCTGGTATACGAAAGGTCTGGAGCGGGCTGGGGAAGCGGCCTTGTCGGAAACGGGCGAGACGGCCTTGACGGGGCAGAGGGTGTTCAATGTATCGAAGTCGCTGGGCGAAGGGAAAACGGTGCTAAATTTTGCCCTCAACCTGAATAAGCTGACGGAAAGTGTGAGCAACGCGAAGATCGGGGATACCGGAACGCTGATTGTCACGGATAATCTGGGGAAAGTCGTGACAGGCACAGGATTTGTTTACGATCAGGGGTATCTCAAGCCCGGGGCGCCGATAGAAGTGACCGGAGATGTCCTGGAAAAGGCTTCGGCCGAAGAGAAGTACGCCGACATCACGAAAACAATCTCCAGTTCCTTGGGAGTTCCGCTCGAAGTTTACACGGACATAGTGCCCGCAACGGGCTGGAAGGTCAACGCGATGCTCAGCCCCAATGACTATGGGGTGGCCGCCAAACCGATCATGAACACCACGCTGATCGTCATTGGCTTCTCCATCCTCATTGTCGGCATTCTGATTTTCTTCGTAATGCGCTCTTTTGTCGTGCCGCTCCGTAGATTGCAGCGGGGAACGAACAGTGTCAGTAACGGAAATTTAACGGAAATAGTACAGTTGAAAAATAAAGACGAATTCGGCGCGCTGGCGGATGATTTCAACGCGATGACCGATTCTCTGCGCACGATGGTAACCGAGCTTGGTCAAACCTCCTCCCAGCTTGCTTCGTCCTCGGAGACGATCAAGGAAGGGACGGAGCAAACCCCCCAATCGGTACAGCATGTCGCCGAGATCATTCAGGAGACGGCGGAGGCCGCGGTATCGGGAGCGGAAGCCTCCAAGCAGACGGCCCGGGCGGTGGAAGAAATGGCCCGCGGCGTAGGAGCCATCGCGGAGTCGGCGAATAAGATCGTGGACTCGGCGGGACAAACCGAACAAGATGTGGAACGGGGAAGCCGGACTATCGAGAACGTCAGCGGGCAGATGAACCGGATCCTGGAGGCGGTGGCCGAGTCCACGGATATGGTTCAGGAGTTGGCAAAGCTTTCCGGGGAGGCCAGCGCCATGAATGAAGCTATTGCGGAGATCGCCAACCAGACCAACTTGCTGGCGCTGAATGCGGCGATTGAAGCGGCCAGAGCGGGCGAACAGGGACGCGGATTTGCCGTCGTTGCCGGCGAAGTACGCAAGCTGTCGGAGCAGTCCAAACGGACTGCGGATAACATCGGCGCGACGATCCATAAAATGAACGATTTGATCCAGCGCTCCAACGCAACGATGAACGGAAATGTGCGCACTCAGGTGGGAGAGGGGCTGCGGATCAGCGAGGAGGCGGCAGCGGTTTTCGCGAACATCGAACAGTCGACCGCGCGCATTACCGAGCAAATTCAGGATATTTCCGCGGTGGCCGAGCAAATTTCCGCCGGAACCGAGCAGGCTTCCGCAGCGGTCCACCAGTTGTCCAACATGTCCGAACATTCCGCGGAAAGCGCACAGACCACATCGGCAGCCGTGGAAGAGCAGATGGCCTCGATGCAGGAAATCGCCCACGCCTCTCAAGGACTGGCCGATATGGCGATCAACCTTCAGAACCTGGTCAAGCGGTTTAGAGTGAATGACGGATCATTGTAAAAAAGAGCGGGCTGCAAAGGGATTCCCCTTTTGCAGCCCGCTCTGTTCTTTGTTTATGGCATTTGCCGTCTATTCCTCCAGCAGATGCAGCGCCTCCGCGGCCAGCAAGGCCTGGGTGTACAAGGATACGCCCGGTTTGCCGAACGGTATCCCCATCCCGGCTACCGCTCTTAAAATAGGGAGGAGGAATCCCTTCCACATCACCGCTTTGCGAGATCCCATTTCCGCAGCCGGTCCACCCGGCACTCCCCGGTGGAGAACAATACGATTCCCTGGGAGGCGGCCCCAGGATAGATCCGGGCGGTCATGACGACCTCCCCGTCTCCGGCAAACACCTCAACGGATGATTTATCCATAAAAATCCGCAGTTGAAGCCGGCCTTCTTTAAGAGGGACGAAGGCTTTGCGCCGACCGCCCAAGCCGACGCCGGACCGATCCCGGTCGATGCAGAGCATTCCCCCGGAAGTTTCGTAAGCAATGACGGTTTCTTCTTTTCCCGTTCCGTCGGTCCGCAGCTTCAGTCCGAATTGCGTGGCGGTGCCGGGCTCAAACTCCACCTGAAGCTCATAACAGTCTCCCGAGGTGTTCAAAGGGATCTCGCCATCCAGCCGGGTTTCTCCCAATTCATATAGAGCGGTGCGCCAGGACTCCACCTCGAGAACCGGCTGGAACAGAATCCGGTTCCCGTCCGGGACGACCACGCGCGGGAGGCTCATGGCACCGGCCCAATGGTGTCCATGCTGGGTAGGAATGTCCTGTTCCCACATTTCCATCCAGCCGATCACAATGCGCCTTCCTTTGTCATCGACGGCGGATTGCGGGGCGTAGAAGTCAAAGCCATGGTCCACTTGAGCTTGGGAGGTCGGATGGAACGACCCGGTTTCCGGGTCAAACTCCCCAACCATGTACATGGTGGAGTGGAGGTTCCGGTATTGTTCTCCCTGAGCGGGCATCCGCTGGGGCGACAGCATCAGAACGTATTTGTCTCCCAGCGGGAACAGATCGGGGCACTCCCAATTATCCCCCATGGTTCCGTCGCTCTGGGCCAGAATGTTTACAAAAGTCCATTCTTTCAAATCGGACGACCGGTAGAGCAAGATGAGGCCGTTGCCTTGCGCATCGTTAGACCCGAGAACTACATAATAGCGGTCGCCGATTTGCAGAACTTTGGGATCCCTGAAGTCTTTGCGGCTTACTCCATCGGGAATCTGGCTGCGGTGAATCACCGGGTTCCCCGGATATTTCGTAAAGGTAATCCCGTCTTCGGACATGGCCAGCGCCTGGACTTGTTCATAATCCTTATCCGGATCCGCTCCGGTCACCCGATGGCCCGTATACATAAGCACGAGCTTCCCGTCAACTTCTACGGCACTGCCCGAGAAGCACCCGTTCTTGTCATAAGTTTCCCCCGGGGCAAGAGCCACGGGAAGGTACTCCCAATGGAGCAGATCGCGGCTGACGGCATGGCCCCAATGCATGGGACCCCAATACGCCTTGTAAGGATAATGCTGATAGAACAGGTGATAGACTCCGCCCGAATGAATAAATCCGTTCGGATCGTTCATCCAGCCGTACTCCGCCATGAGATGATAGTTAAGTCTGTATTCCGGATTCAATAAATGCTTCGATTCCCGAATGAATCGATCCGCTCGTTGGGCGGTATAAGTTGATTCAGTAAACATACTTAAATAGGCCTCCCGAAAAAATCCCTTATTTTATGGAACCCTGCATGACTCCCTGGATAATGTACCGTTGAGCGAACAAATAGACGAGCATAATCGGCAAGACCGTCAGCACGAGGCCGGCCATGAGCGGCCCATAATCCACGGAGTAAGTGCCGTAAAAGTTAAAGGTGGAGAGCGGCAAGGTTCTGTTTTCCGGCGAAATGAGGATCAGGGAAGGAAGCAGGTAATCATTCCAGATCCAGAGTACATTCAAAATCGAAATGGTTGCCGTCGTAGGCGCCAGCACCGGAAATACGATTCTGAAGAAGGTTTGACGGCGCGTGCACCCATCGATGAGTGCGGCTTCCTCCAGCTCAGCGGGAATCCCTTTTACAAAGCCGTGGTAAATAAACACCGCCAGCGGACTCCCGAAACCCAGATACATATAGATCAGGGACCATTTGTTATCCAGCAGGTTCAAGGAACCGTAGATTTTGACGAGCGGGATCATGATGGCCTGAAAAGGAATAATCATCGCCGCAACCATGATCATAAACGTGTACTGATTGAATTTCGTGTTGTTCCGCACAAAATAGTGAGCGGTCATCGCGGCAAACAGCGAGATTAGAGCCACGCCCAAAAGGGTGATCGCCAACGAATTGAAGAAGGAAGCCGTGTAATTCATTTTTTCGAAGGCGTTTCGATAGTTCTCCCAGTTCAACGTTCCCGGAAACGATAGCGGGTTGGACGTGATGGCCGTATTCGCTTTAAACGAATTGAGCAGCAGAAAGAAAAACGGGAAGACGAACAGGCAAAGGACCAAGATCAAACCGGTGGTTCTTATCCAGGCCGAAGAACGTGAGCTGCGCATTAGGCTTCCACCTCCATCTTTTTGCCGAAGTAGACCTGAAGCAATGTAATGGCCGCCACCAGGAGAAACAGCACGAGCGCCTCGGCCTGACCGAGCCCGTAATCCCGGGAAAGGAAAGCCTTTTCGTAAACATGCATGGAGACCATTTCCGTGCTTTTAAACGGACCGCCTTTGGTCAGCGAAAGGTTCACATCGTACACCATGAAGCCGCGCTGCAGCGTCAGAAAGATACATACGATAAACGAAGGGACCATCAGCGGCAAAATCATCCGGCGCAGCTTGGTCCAGCGGTTGGCTCCGTCAATGCTGGCCGCTTCCAGAACATCATGAGGCACACTCATGAGTCCGGCGATGTAAATCACCATCATGTATCCGGCGTATTGCCATACTGTAACTATGACCAGGGCCCAGAACGCTTTATCCGGATCCGCCAGCCAGGAGTAGCTGAAGAGTGGGATGTTCGCTTTTTCGCCAAGGAAAACGAAGACATTCGAGAAGATAAACTGCCAGATCAGCCCGAGCACGATGCCGCCGACCAGATTGGGCAGAAAGAAGCCGGCCCGGAACAGGTTCTGGCCCTTCAAGCCGCGGGATAAACCGAGGGCCAGCAGAAAGGCCACGGCATTGACCAGAACTACGGTAAAAAACACATATTTAAGCGTTAAACCGAAGGATTGCCAGAATACTTTATCCTGAAAAACCTTGGTGTAGTTTTCGAACCAAACGAGCGAATGTGAGGTGGCGATGCCATCCCAATTCGTCAATGTCAGATAAATGCCGTAAAGGAACGGGATGATCATCACTGTGATAAAGGCAAACAAGGTTGGGCCGGTGAACAACAGTCGGTTTTGCAGGCGGGGCCACCATTCCTTCTCCCTAATCATAATTCGATTCCTCTTTTCTATTATGTCTATGTCGATGGAAGAACAGAAAGGGACAAGACCAGGCTTGCCCTTTCTCTGTTCTGTTAACTGATGAATTGTGGAGGAGCCGTTCTCTTTATTTTACGGTTTTCCAATATTCCTCGATTTCCTGAATCAATGTGCTGCGGTCTCCGGCATCGCTCAAATATTTCTGCATGGAAGCGCCGAGTTTGGCCCAGTGGTCGGCGGGCAGAACGCTCATCGATTCCTGGGATTTGCCGCTGGCCATGTATTCTTGAATGGATCGGCCGAGCGGATCGGCGGCCGGCAGGGTGATGCTCTTGAAGGCCGGGATGATATTGGCCTTATTTACCAGGAAGTCCTGCCCTTTTTCCTCGTACACCAGCCAGTTCAAAAAGGCCTTGGCCGCTTCTTGCTGTTCCGGCGAGCTCTTTTCCTTGTCTACGACAATCCGCTTGGACGTTGCCGAGGAGAGTTCCTGATTTCCGAAATCGGCGGCATTATCGCTGATCGGTACAGGAATAAACCCGTATTCCCCGTTCGCCGTATCGAAGGATTTAATTTGCGGCCAAGCCCAGTTGCCTTGGAACCAGATGCCGACTTCCCCCTTGCCGAGGAGCTCGGCACCGCGCTCATAGACGCCGGAGAGCGGGGATTTCTTGTCGATGTTATACTTTTTCATCAGATCGAACGTATCGAGCAGCCCGTTCAGAGATTTGTTGTCGGCCAGGGCGGTTTGGCCCGCTTTCAACGAATCGATAAATTTGTTGACTTCGGCCATGTCCTTATTCTGGGTAGCGTAAGCCAGCGGCAGGAAATGGGCTCCAAGCGACCAGTCCATCGGCGAAATAATCAGCGCTTTCTTTCCGGAAGCTTCGATTTGTTTGAACAGGTTTTCCAAGTCGCTTCTGGTCTTTATCGTACTTGGATCAAATTCACCGCCGACGGCTTGATCGAGAACCGCCTTATTGTAAATGAAACCGTAGCCTTCTATGGCCAGAGGGAAGGCGAGGTTCTTGCCGTCAAACGTCGTCAGTTTCGTTGCATTCTCCACGATGTCGGCGTTCCACTTCTCACCGCTCAAGTCGAGGAGCCGGTCTTTAAATTTCTCGACATCCCCCGTATCCAGCATGATCATGGTCGGCGGGTTTCCCGAAGCGTACATGGTTGAGGCGCGTTCGAAAGGCGAGGTTCCCGCCGGAGCCGCCATAATTTCGAGCGTGATGCCGGGATGGTCGGCTTCAAACGTTTTAGCTGCCTCTTCGAGTTGGGTTTGAATTTCGCCCTTGGAGTTCAGCAAGGAGATTTTCACCTTGCCGCCGGAGCCTCCAGTTGAGGATTCGGCGCCTTCGGCGCTTTTGGAGCCGGCTTGATTGCCGCCTCCGCAGGCCGAGACGAGGAGCGTTAAAATTGCGATCATGACCGTCATGTTCATCCAGGATACTCGTTTCATTTCTTTTCCCCCTGTTAAATGTAATCGCTTGCATCGTTTACGAGACCATTGTATGTCAAACGATTAACATATGTCAATCGTTTGACATAAAAAATCGCAAAAAAAATGGGGGCTATCCCAAAAGTCATCGTAGGTGACTGAGGGAAGGCCCTTCTCGACGGTTGCTCCAACGGATATAATAGGCGCTATTTCGCTCAAAAGTAACTCTTGCGGATTTCTAACGGAAATAGCAGCGGCTATTGAGGTAATATCACGCCCCAATGAACTCATTTTGCCCAAATAGCCGCTACTGCGTCCGTTAGAATGTCAATTCATGCGTAAAGGACGAAATAGCGGCTATGGCTTCCGTTAGAATGCCCGGCGAGCTTGAGACTTCCGTTCGAATACCCGGCAGAGCTCCGGTCTTTCGTTGAAATGCCCCCGCAAGCTTCGGGCTTCTGCGCTCCTCGAAAGTGCGGCGCTCCCCCGGTACGATAAACGCGGAGATAGTGGCTACTGGCAATGGCCAGATTTTCAGGCGGAATCCCGCACAATAAGTTCTACAGGCAAAATATTCGTAAAATCGACGGTTTCTCCTTCCACCTGCCTGCACAGCAAGTCTACGGCAAGTTTGCCCATCTCGTCGACGGGCTGGCGTACGGAGGTCAATTCGGGCGTAACCCACCGTGCTGCGCTTACGTCATCATAGCCGATGATTTTGACCTCTTCGGGGACCCTCTTGCCGACCCGCTTGCATTCCTTGATAGCGAAGGTGGCAATTATATCGCTAGTGGCGAAAATTCCGTCGATATCCGCATGCTCCTTCAACAGCTTGCTGAGCAGTTCTTCATACTTGGCCTGATCGAACACATTCATGTCCGTTTGAATGATCAGATGCTCGATCCCGTGCTGACGAACCACGTCAAGAAAAGCGCTTGTTCTCTGGTTGGCCAGCAAATCCAGCTGCAAATTACCGCAAATATGTGCGATTTTGCGGCAGCCTAGGGCCACAAGCCGTTCGGTTGCCAAACGGCCGCCCTCGTAATTGTCCGAGCTAATAAACGGAATCTCCTCTCCAATCTGCCGGTCAAAAGTCAGAATCGGCGAACGAAGGCTTTGGTACTCCTCCACCTCCAGCGTATGACTCCCCATAAAAATCCCATCCACCCGGTTGCGCTTCAACATCTCGATATAGTCCCTTTCCTTGATGGGATCACGCTGGGAGTTGCATAGCAGCACTTTGTATCCTTTCTGGTAGGCGTAATACTCCACCCGGTCCGCCAATTCGCCGAAAAAGGGGTGGGAGACGCTGGGAACGATCAAACCCAGGATATTGGACTGCTTGCGCAACAGGGATCGGGCGATCTCGTTCGGTTGATATCCGAGCGCATTCATAGAATCATAGACCTTTTTTCGCGTCGCTTCGCTGATGTATCCCCGGTTGTTGAGCACCCGGGATACCGTAGTGACGGAGACGCCGGCCTTGGCGGCCACATCGTGAATCGTTGCCATAGGTTATCCTCTTTCGTTTCTCTAATCTATCAAACAATATACCTTAGAGGCATGCGAAGGGACAAGAAGGCAGTCCCTTTCCTTTATTCTTCGCGCCCCTTCACACTCGCGGTGGAGCCGCGGATCACCAGCCTTGGTTCGTACACGATGGATTGGGGAAGCAGGTCCATGCCCTCGACCGCGGCCACAATCCACTTGGCGGCGGCCATGCCCAGCTCCATTTTGGGATGGGTGACCGAAGTCAGCTTTACCTCGGAAGCTTCCGCCAGGGGGGAATCGTCGAACCCGACGATCGAGATCTCGTCCGGTACCCGCAGTCCTTGTTTTCTCAACAAGTCCAGTACGGCCAGGGCCAACTGGTCGTTGTAGCAGACGATGGCGGTGGGAAGGGGCGAAGCCCCGCTGAAGAAGGGCTCCAGACGCCGAATGAGGGCACTGCCTTGCTCCTCGGTCGTGTAGGTCAGCACCATTTCCGAGAAGAATTCGACTTCGTTCTCACGGAAAGCCCGGATAAATCCTTTCATCCGTTCTATTCCTTGCAGGTCATCCGTTTTAAACAGCCCGACGATGCGGTGGTGTCCAAGCCGGATCAAATGGTCCGTAGCGATGAAGCCGCCGTGGTCATCATTCACGATAAGATGGGGAGGCATTAACTGCGCGTAGAATTGGTTGATCATCAGATAGGGAATCTGGTTCTGCTCAAGCGCTAAATAGTAATTGATATTCGGGTTGTAATTACTGCTCCTCGTCGGCTCCACGATCAGTCCGTCAACCCCTCGGTTCAGCATCGCTTGCAGACATTGTTTTTCCTTCTCCATATCATTGTCCGTACAAGCCAACGTTAGCGAATATCCCTCGGCGGTCAAATAAGATTCGATGCCTTTGATAATCGAAGGGAAAATATAGTCGGAGATATAGGTCGTAATGACGCCGATATTCTTCCGATTGACGCTCGCGGGAGAGGAGCCGGAAGGCCCCGCATAAGAAGCATTCGCCGATAAATTCGGGCTCGCGGAGCAAAACGTCCCCGCACCTTGTTCCCTGTAAAGCAAGCCCTCATGCACCAGGGCGCCGATCGCTTGCCTGACGGTATGACGACTGACAGCGAACATGCCGGAAAGCTCTTTCTCCGAATATATTTTATCTCCGGGCTTTACTTTTCCGTCTCGGATCCATTCCGTAATTTGTTCCTTGACCATATTGTATTTGGTTTTTTGTTCCGACACGTTATCACCACTTCGATCTGTATGTTTAGCTATATACTAACCTGCCCAACTTGGAAACAAAACTATCGTATCAAATCGCATGGAAATTTACTATGAATAAATAGGAAGGCCGCAAATACATATATAAATATGTACGTACAAAAATGATTAAACCGATTGACATGTACGAACATGCGGATTAATATTTGATACATAGAATACGCTTACAACCAATTCAACGTTTAAAAACATCCTTTTTGCCGAGAAAAAAACAGCTGAGAGTTAGTCGTCATATGGCTAGTTGAGGAAAGGAGGCCTATATCCGCTTAAACATGTACGTACATCTAATGGACTAGTGGGGGCAACAACATCTGGGCGTGACAGAATGGTAACCGGGACTTTTATGCGTGTAGAAAGAAATCGAGGAGGAGAACAAATTGAAAAGAAAAACCATTTCTTTAATTTTGCTGGCAGCTTTATTAAGCGCTTTACTTTCGGCCTGCGGAAGCGGATTGGACAAAAATACCATCGTCTTCTGGACGCCGTTAACCGGGGATGACGGGGCGTACATGGACCAGATCGTCAAGGCATACAACGCGACCAATCCGGAGATTAAAGTAAAACACGTCATTACATCGGATATGTACACCAAAGTCTCCACGGTGCTGAACTCCGGCAAAGGCGTGCCCGACCTGGCCATCATCCACGCCGACCGCGTTCCGGGCTTCGTTAAGCAAGGGGTGCTTGAGCCGCTGACCGGCGTGCTGTCCGCGCAGCCGGAACTCAAACAGGACAACTATTTGCCGCAAGCCTGGTCGACCGGTACGATCGACGGCACACAGTATACGGTTCCCCTCGATATTCACAGCAATGTGATGTATTACAACAAGGATCTGCTCAAGAAATACAACGTTGAATCTTTCCTGGACGATAACGTCGTCACCATCGACGAGATGTTGTCTCTCCAAGGCAAGTTGGATGAGGGCGATTATGTCGTCAATGACGCGCTCCTCGGCTGGGTCATCCTGGCTCAGGTGCAAAACCTCGGCGGCGATATCCAGCAGGACGGCAAGCCGGCCGTCAACACCGAGGTGATGAAGAAGGCGTTTGAAAGCGTGAAGAAGATTGCCGACGCGGGCTTGATGACCCCGTTCGGTGAAGACGGTTACCTGATGTTCCAAGGCGGGCATGTTCTTTTCTCCACGGACGGGACCTGGAGCTCCACCGCGCACGCCAAAGTGGAAGGGCTTAACTTCGGCGTCACCAACATTTACTCGCCGACGCCCGACAAGTTCACGAACCGGGCCTCCTCGCATTTGTTCGCCATGCTGAAGAACGAGAAGCGCACGGATGAGAAGGAGAAAGGCATCGGCGCCTTCCTGGAGTTCATCCGTCAGAATTCCATGGAGTGGGCGAAAGCCGGGCAAATCGTAGCCAGTAAGCAGATCATCGAAAACCCGGAATACAAAAACTACATGCAATCTTTCTTTACTTCCGACGAAAAGGAAATTGAATCCCTTTACATTTATACGTATGAGCACTATCCGTACATTGCCGAGGCGGTGGATACGTACTGTGCGGATATCGTCCGCGGCAATGTGGACCTCGATGAAACTCTGGCCACCATGCAGAAGTTTGTCGAAGACAAAATCGCCGAGAACAGCAAAGCGGCGGCACAATAAACGGACTTGAAACAGGGCAAAGCGCCAAGTGGAGTAATGTGTCATGGATCATGGCACATTACTGTTCCCAAAAGGAGAAAGGAAGGGCTATGAAAAAGAGATCTTTTACACCTTACTTCTTTGTTGGTCCCCATCTCATCCTGTTTATCGTCTTTATTTTGGTGCCGACGATTTATGGGATTTACGCTTCGTTTACGAAGTGGAATTTACTCGGGGATCCGGTCTGGGTAGGTTTTGAAAACTACAAAACGATACTGTTCGATACAACTTCCACTTTCAACACCCAATTTATGAACGGCATGAAGAACACATTGATTTTTGTCGGCCTCAGCGTTCCGATTCTTATTGTCATCCCGCTGCTTGTGGCGGTGGCTCTGGAACATAAAAAGGTCAAAATGAAGGGGCTTATGCAGTCCATTATTTACATTCCCGGTCTGATTTCCATCTCCGCGGCGGCGCTGATCTGGCTGCTGATCTTCAACAAGCAGCTCGGAATCACCGGCAACGTGTTCGGCTCGCAAATTCCGTGGCCGGCGAACCAACCCTATGCCTGGATCATCATTATCGTAATCACGGTTTGGGGCGGCGTCGGCGGCAACATGATCATTTACCGCGCCTCCATCAACGGTGTGGCGAAGGACCTTTATGAGGCGGCGGAAATCGACGGGGCCGGCTCCATCCGGAAGTTTACCAGCATCACGCTGCCGTCGATCCGGTTTCCGCTCATTTACACCTTCGTGATGACAACGGGCGGCGCTTTTAACGTCTTTGGCCAGCCGTTAATGATGACCAAGGGCGGTCCGCAGCAGAGCACACACGTCCTGATGATGTATATCCGCCAGTTGGCGTTCGGCCACGGGGAATCCATCGCCGGAATGGCGTCCGCGATGGCGGTGCTGCTGGGTCTCGTGATCCTGATCATTTCCGCCATGCAGTACTATGTGATGAACCGGAATGCTTCCTAAAGGAGAGGTGGGTGAGGCATCATGCTGAAAAAAATCAATATATCCAAATATCTGGCCTATTTGTTTTTAATCGTACTTTGCTTGATCTGGATTATCCCGGTGCTGTTCGGAATCACCACGTCTTTCCGGACGGAAGCGGAGGTGGTCTCGAACGGTTTCCGGTTGCTGCCGGAGAGCTGGAACTTCGAGAACTATGCGGCGATTCTGGAAAATACCTCGACCGCGCCGATTCTGCGCTGGCTGTTTAACTCGCTGTTCATCGCGATCACCCATACCTTCCTGGTGATTGTCGTCATATCGCTGACAGGCTACGGGTACACGCGCATCAACTTTAAGGGCAGGGATACGCTGTTTTTTACGCTGCTCGGCATTTCTTTTTTTCCGGGAGTCGTTAACCTGATTCCTTCCTACAAAATCATCGATGCGCTGGGCTGGGTCAATACCGCCTGGGCGATGATTATTCCGGGGCTGGCCGGGATGGGCAATATCTTTCTCGTCAGACAGTTTCTGAAGGGAATCCCGACCGAACTGGACGAATCGGCCCGCGTGGACGGGGCCAGTGATTTCCGGATTTATTATTCGGTAATTTTGCCGCTGATCAAGCCGGTGCTGATCGTGTGCGGGCTGTTCTCATTTATCGGCTCCTGGAACGATTTCCTGTGGCCGGTCATTGTGTATACCGATGTCGACAAGATGCCGGTTACGGCCGGATTGCTGCTGCTGCAGGACATTTACGGCAACTACCGCATGATCGGGCAGCTGGTGGGTTCGGCTATATTGGCGATCATTCCTACGTTGGTTCTGTTTTTATTTGCGCAAAAGCATTTCCTGCAATCGATCAACCTGAATTCCGGGATCAAAGGCTAGAAGAGAATAGAGACATGGAGGAGAGAGAAGATGTCAAACCAAATTATCATCAACACGGATATCGCGAAGGGGAAAATCAACAGGAACATCTATGGCCATTTTGCCGAGCATTTGGGCAGATGCATCTATGAAGGGATTTGGGTGGGAGAGGACTCCCCCATACCGAATACGCAGGGCATTCGCAACGACGTGCTCGAAGCGCTGAAGCAGATCAAGGTACCGGTACTGCGCTGGCCGGGCGGCTGTTTTGCCGACGAATATCATTGGAAGGACGGCGTCGGTCCGCGTGAAGGGCGGAAGCGCATGGTCAATACGCATTGGGGCGGCGTCGTGGAAAATAACCATTTCGGCACTCATGAGTTCATGCTGCTCTGCGAGCTGCTGGAGTGCGAACCGTATATTTGCGGCAACGTGGGCAGCGGCACGGTTCAGGAGATGTCCGAGTGGGTGGAGTACATGACGTTCGACGGGGAATCGCCGATGGCGTCCTGGCGCGCCCAAAACGGCAGAGAGCAGCCGTGGAAGCTGAAGTACTTCGGCGTCGGCAACGAGAACTGGGGCTGCGGCGGGAATATGCGGCCGGAATACTATGCCGATCTGTACCGGCGTTACCAGACTTACGTGCGCAACTATGGCGACAACAAACTCTACAAAATCGCCGGCGGAGCCAATGTGGACGACTACAATTGGACGGAAGTGCTGATGAAAAACGCCGGCTGGCTGATGGACGGCTTGAGCCTGCACTACTATACGATTCCGGGCGACTTCTGGCTGGGGAAAGGATCGGCGCTTGATTTTCCCGAGGACGAATGGTTCATCACCATGAAAAAGACGCTTTATATGGATGAGTTGATCGCGAAGCACAGCACCATTATGGATAAATACGATCCCGACAAGCGGGTCGGCCTGATCATCGACGAATGGGGCACCTGGTTTGACGTGGAGCCGGGCACCAACCCGGGCTTCCTGTATCAGCAAAACACGATCCGCGACGCTTTGGTCGCCGGGCTGCATTTTAATATTTTTCACAACCATTGCGACCGCGTGCATATGACGAACATCGCGCAGACCGTGAATGTGCTGCAGGCGATGATTTTGACGGAAGGTGAAAAAATGATCCTGACGCCGACGTACCACGTCTTCGACATGTACAAAGTGCATCAGGATGCGGAATTGCTGGCGGTCGATTCCACCTTCGGCAGCTACGAGTACAACGGGGAGAAGCTGCCGCAAGTGACGGTATCGGCCTCGAAGGATGAGCGCGGCAAGGTTCACATCAGCTTGTGCAACATCGACCACAACAACGGCGCGGAACTGAGCCTGGAGCTGCGCGGCGGCGTTTGGGCCCACGAAGCCAAAGTATCGGGTACCCTGCTGACCGCAGGATCGATGAACGCCCACAATTCTTTCGAGTGCCCCGATGCCGTGAAACCGGTGGAATTCTCGGACGTGACCGTGCAGGCCGACCGTCTGCTAATCAAGCTTCCGCCGATGTCCGTGGTGACGCTGGCTGTGGAGTAGCTTGAAGTATCGCATATGTTCAAAAGAATCGGTAATGAGGAGAGATGTCCGTGAAGGGAAGGTTCGGCAAGCTTCTGGCGATAGCGCTGGTATGGACGCTGCTATGGCCGTCGAATGTGTTTGGGGACGTTAGCGCGGCAGCGGGGAAACCCGGCTCCGATTTACAGGGGCACTGGGCGGAAAAAGAGTGGTCTTCCTGGATTCAAAACGGCTGGATCCGCGGTTATGGCGACGGCACTTACCGGCCGGATCAGCCGATGACGCGGGCGGAGTTCGCGGCGCTCGTCAACCGGGCGCTGGGCTTTGCCGAGATCGGCGGCGCGGCCTTTACCGATTTGAAGCCCGAAGACGCCGCCTACCCGGAGATCGGGAAGGCGGTTGCGGCGGGGTATATGGACGGTTTTGAAAATGGAACCGTCCGCCCCGCCGAGCCCGTTACCCGGCAGGAAGCCGCGGTGATGCTGTTCCGGGCGTTCCGCCTGGAGCCGGTTGCGGGCGGGATTTCCCCGGGGCTCCGGGACCTGGCGGCCATGCCGGCGTGGAGCAAGCCGGCGGCGACCGCTCTCTGGAGCGGCGGTTATGTAAAAGGGTCTGCGGGCGGCGCTTTTAACCCGGCCCGTCCCGTTACCCGTGCCGAGGCCGTCGCCCTGCTGAACCGCCTCTCCGGCAAGGTGCTACTTGCGCCGGGAACGTTCGGCGGAGACCATGCGCGGAATATGATCATCCAAAGCGGAGGGGTGACCTTGAAGGATGCGGTGATTCCGGGCAATCTGTACCTTTCCGAAGCGATGGGCGGCGGGGAGGTCGTGCTGCGGAATGTGAAAGTAGCGGGCAAGGTGTTTGTGTGGAGCGGCGGTAAGGACACGCTGACGCTCATTGACTCGGACATCGGCGATATCGTGATTGATAAGCAGGGAGGCGATATCCGGCTCACCGCCCAGGGAACGACCGCGGTGCGGCGGCTCACCGCCGTGTCCGGTGCCGTTTCGATCCATATTGAAGAGGATAGCACAATTGAAAGCGTTGACATTCGGGGCGACCAAACCATTCCCGTCACCGGGAAAGGGAAAATCACTTCCTCCAACAGCCGGTTGATCCGTCAGGAACAAGGGCAAGCGCAGGGGCAGGGCCCGGAATCCGGAAGTGCCGGTACGGGTTCGAGTTCGGCCTCCTCCGGCTCCGGCGCTTCTTCCTCGCATGGCAGCGGGTCCGCACCGGTTCCGAATTCGCCGCCGGGCACCGGCATCCCGTCCTTCGCGAATGTATCCGTGCATGATCCTTCAATCATCAAGGACGGCGGCGCTTATTATGTATTCGGTTCGCACATCGAAGCGGCAAAATCGACGGACCTGATGCACTGGACGCGATTTACGAACGGGTACGACACGCCGGGCAACGTACTGTACGGCGACCTGTCCGCCAATCTGGCGGCCTCGTTCGCCTGGGCCGGGGAGGATGACGCGGACAGCAAGGGCGGGTTTGCCGTCTGGGCGCCGGACGTGTTCTGGAACAAGGATTATAAGAACGAGGACGGCACCACCGGGGCCTACATGATGTACTACAGCGCCTCGTCCACCTACATCCGGTCCGCGATCGGTTATGCGGTGTCCAAGAAGATCGAGGGTCCTTACCGTTACGTGGACACGGTCATTTACACCGGATTCGCGCGGGATGAGGCCTATGACAACAACAGCGATGTCAACAAAAAGTGGGATAACACCAACATCAAGCCTTTGATTGAGAAAGGCGCTTTGCCGGGCGTTAAAACCGACTGGTTCAACGGCAACGGTTCCTATAACAACGCCTCCTATCCTAACGCGATCGATCCGACGCTGTTCTACGATAAGAACGGCAAGTTATGGATGACTTACGGCTCCTGGTCCGGCGGGATTTTTGTCCTGGAGCTCGATCCGGCGACAGGGCAAGTCAAATACCCGGGGCAGGACGGAAAAACGGCGGACGGCCGCATGATCGACCGTTACTTCGGCATCCATATCGCCGGCGGGTATACGAAATCCGGCGAGGGCCCGTTCATCCTTTACGACGAGGACACCGGATATTATTATCTGACCGTGACGTACGGCGGCTTGGCGGCCAACGGCGGCTACAATATGAGACTGTTCCGTGCGGGCGCGCCGGAGGGTCCATATGTGGATGCCGAAGGAAAGGGAGCGGTGCTGCCGGACCGTTCGGCGGCCAATACGGCTTATGGCATCAAGATGATCGGCAATTTCCTGTTCGAACGGGAGATCGGCGATCCGGGATCGGGTCCGGGATACGGTTATGTATCTCCGGGGCATAATTCGCTGTATTTTGACGAAAAGACGGGCAAACGCTTCCTGATCTTCCATACCCGTTTCCCGCAAAAAGGCGAGGCGCATGAAGTCCGGGTTCACCAGCTCTTTTTGAACAAGGACGGGTGGCTGGTCACGGCGCCTGCGGGCTATACCGGGGAGACGGTTAAGCCGGTCAGCGCCCGGGATGTAACGGGGGATTACAAGTTCGTCAATCACGGTTTGTCCTACTCCGGCGAGATCACGAAGTCCGTTCCACTCCGGCTGAAGGAAGATGGGTCGGTGGCGGGCGATATCACAGGCACTTGGAAGTTAAGCGACGGCTACCGGGCATCCCTCACGCTGAACGGGGTGACTTATGACGGGGTCTTCGTCCGCCAGTGGGATGAGACGCGGCGCGCGGAAACGATGACCTTTACGGCCAGCTCGAAGGCGGGGGAAACCATTTGGGGCATCCGACAGCCGGATAAAAGCGATGAGAGCCTCGTGGCGGACGTCCGGCAAGCCTTGACCCTTGGCGATACAAGCAAGGTCATGGCGAATTTGGCGCTGCCGGCACGCGGAGCCCGGGGGACGCTCATTGCGTGGAAGTCCTCGGACCCTGGCGTCATCACCGATCAAGGCGTGATTTCTCCGCCGGAGCCGGGACAACCGAACCGGACGGCTACCCTGACAGCGACCATTACTAAAGGGAATGCTTCCGCCGTAAAAACCTTTTCCATCGTTGTCGTCCCGGTGGACATCTCAGCCGGGCTGGTGGCGCACTACGGGTTTGAGGAAAATCTGAAAGATTCGTCCGGCCGGTTTGGCGTTGGGGTCGTCACGGGGGACCGGATCGACAAATCTCCCGGGGGAAACATCACCTTCGGCGAGGGCGTGAACGGCAAGGCGGCCGCATTCGACGGCGCTTCCGGCATCCGGCTGCCGGACGGATTGATCCAAGGGAACAAGTACTCGGTTTCGCTGTGGTTGAATCCGGAGAAACATACGGCCAACACCACTACCTTTTTCGGCGGCACGAACAAAAACTGGATCAGCCTCGTCCCGCAAGCCTGGGACAACAACACGATGCTGTGGTCCGGCGAAGCGTGGTACGACGGCACGACAGGTTCGCGAATCCGCGCCAACCAGTGGTCGCACATCGCCTTTACCGTGGACGGGGACGCGGTTAAGGTTTATGTCGACGGCGTTTTGAAGTATTCCGGCGCAGGCTTCCCCGATGTCTTCAAAACCGGCAAAGAGACCTTTGGCCTGGGCGTCAATTGGTGGGATGCGCCGTTCCTAGGCCGGATGGATGAGGTGCGCGTCTACAACGTCCCGATCACGGACGCGCTGGTCGCGAAGCTGGCAGCCGCCCGGCCGGACGGAGTGGAGCCGCCGGCCGAATTGACGGCGAAGTTCTCCTTTGAGGGGAACTTGGCGGATACGGTGGGCGGCCTGGGCGGAACGGTCGTCGGCGAGAAAATCGACGACGTTTCCGCAGGCGGCGTTATCGGCTTTGCCGACGGCGTTAACGGGAAAGCGGCCGTGTTTGACGGGAAGTCGGGCGTCCTTCTGCCGAAGGGACTGATCTCCAGTCCGAACTACTCGGTGACGATGTGGGTCTACGCCGACCGTCTGACGACCTATACCCCGGCCTTCTTCGGCGCGCAGACCAACAACAGCTGGATCAGCCTGCTGCCGGCCGGGCCGGAGGCTGCCGGAAGCGGCGGAGGCGCTTCCTCCAAGCTTTGGTCCGGCTCGTCCTGGTACGACGCCGTCACCGGGGTGAGCACGCCGCTGCGTACGTGGACCCACCTGGCTTTTACCGTGAATCGGGGCAAGGTAACGGTCTACGTGAATGGCGAAGCGAAATTTACGGGCGCAGGCTTCCCCGATATATTCACGGACGATCAGGGCACCTTCGCCCTGGGCGTGAACTGGTGGGACCCGCCATTCCAAGGCATGCTCGATGAGCTGCATGTCTACAAAGGCGCCCTTTCGGCGGAGCAGGTCGCAGACCTGGCCGCCCGCTAAAAGGGCGGAGCGCCGCCTTCCGGCTATCGGGCCGGGAGGCGGTTTTTTTGCCTGAAGGCATAGGTGCAGAGCGAGGTGTAGCGCTAGGTGTAGGGCGAGTTGTAGCGTGGCCTGAATCGGGCTTGCCTTGCCTTGGACCGCCGGTTTCGCTCCCTGTCTGCTTCTCTTTTTAGATATAATCGACTTTTAGTAGCATAGATACGGCGTTTTATTCCTCTAACGGACATAATAGCCGCTATTTCGCCAAAAGTGGCTCCATCTGAATTCTAACGGAAATAGTAGCGCCTATTTGCGGATTTCCCCGTCCCAATGTCCTCCTTTTACCAAAATAGCGGCTACTGCGTCCGTTAGAATTCCGTTTTGCCCTGAAAGGACGAAATAGCCGCTATGGCTTCCGTTAGAATTTGTGGCCAGTCTGTCGAGCCTTCAGGCTGGGCCTGGTGGTGGCAGTATGCCGCCAAAAAGAACGGGGTCGCGATGTTAACGATGTTTTGACCGATCAACTCCCCGGTTGCTGTTATGGCGGGTCCCGTCATTCCGTCGGCAACCACGGCCGGTCGGGCGCGTGCTCCCCGCGATCGGTAGCTCTAACGGACGTAATAGCCGCTATTTCGCCAAAAGAGGTTCCTTCTGAATTCTAACGGAAATAGTAGCACCTATTTGCGGATTTCCCCGCCCCAATGCTCTCCTTTTACCAAAATAGGCGCTACTGCGTCCGTTAGAATTCCGTTTTGCCCTGAAAGGACGAAATAGCCGCTATGGCTTCCGTTAGAATTTTCGGCCAGTCTGTCGAGCCTTCAGGCCGGGTGGTGGCAGGTATGCCGCCAAAAAGAACGGGGTCGCGATGTTAACGATGCCCTGGCCGATCAACTCCCCGCTATGCTGTTATGGCGGGTCCCGTCATTCCGGTGAAATTACCGCCGAAAAGCCCGCTATTCGGGATCACAAGGTCAGCCGGACGCTTCTTGAAGCGGGGTATGTTAAACTAGGGGAACCAGTGAAAGGAAACAGGAGGATTACTATGAAGCTTCGCCATTCGTTTACCTGCCCGCTTGAGTTGACCCACGATATGATGAAGGGGAAGTGGAAGCCGATTATTTTGTGGCGCCTCCGTCTGGGGCGGACTTCGCTCTCCAGGCTGCAAAAGGACATCGAAGGCATCAGCCAGAAAATGCTGCTGGAACAACTGAAGGAACTCATGGAATACGGGTTCGTGAAAAAACGTACATACGCCGGATATCCGCTGCAAGTGGAGTACTACTTAACCAAACCGCTGGGCGAGGAAATGCTTGAGGCGTTGAAAATCATGCAGGGCATCGGTATCCGGTATTTGGAACAGAAGGGAATGCGGGAACTGCTGGAGGCGAAAAAGGTCGTTCCCGAATAATCGGCGAAGCGTACTCCCCACTCCATCCCCAATATACCCACAAAAAAGTAAGTAATAGCCTCCTCGGCGCGGCGTCTCTATAATGGGATACATGATCAAGAACTGCGCAGTCCTTGCAACCAGCATCAAGGAGGAATAACTAGATGATTGTAACCAGTACGGGCATTGTGGACGGCCATATTCAAGACCGTTTCGGCCAAAAAGGAACCCAGTTCAACGAGGCGGGGGTACCTACGTATTCTCTGCCGCTAAAGATAGAGCAAGCCCCCGAGGGCACCCTGTCCTTCGCGTTCGTTCTGGAAGATAAGGATGCCTACCCCGTGGTCGGTTTTTCCTGGATTCATTGGATGGGAGCCGACCTGACCCGAACGGAGCTGCGCGAGAACGAAAGTCTTCACGCGGCCGATTTTGTTCAGGGGGCCAACAGTTGGATCAGTCTTCAGGGAGGAAGTCTGGCCAAGGATGTCTGCAGCGGTTACGGCGGGATGACACCGCCGGACGCTCCGCACCGTTACGAGCTTCACGTCTATGCGCTGGATGCGCTTTTGGAACTGCCGCAGGGCTTTCTATTCAACGAACTGCACCGCCGGATGGAGGGGCATATCCTCGACCAGGCCACATTAAAGGGGATCTACAGTCACGATCCGGAAGAATGAACCCAATAAAGATTACCGCAGAACCCATTCTTTGACGATTAACGTGGAGGAGCCCCCTTGGATCAGCGGGTCCGCCTGCCCAATCCGGGCGGCTTCCTCCAAGGAATCGGACTTAATCAGGTAGGCGCCCCCGGTCGCATCGCCAAAGGGGCCGTACATTTCGAGCAGGCCTTCGTTTTTGAGTTGGTTCAGATGTTGGTAGTGTCCATCTACATGATCGGGATTGAAGGATTCGGTTCGGGTGGTCATCAACAAAAAATACTTCAAGATGTCATCGCCTCCGTTTTTAAATACATTTGGGCCATTATAGCATCGCTCCCTGGTATAAGGAACCCGCATGCCTGCATGACCCGGTTCATTGACATAACCAACCCCGAGTGATATGTTCAAACAGATACGGTTTAAATAATGAGTGATCGATTTTTATAGTTCTTTTTTGCAAAAGCTCTTCATTCCGAAGGGTTTTTTCCATTTTAAAAGTAAAGATGTGATGAATAGTGATTCGTTTACCCGAGCGTTTGCGAAATCCCGCGATTTTAAACAAATATTTTACCGGCGAGACGATGGATTACCGGCAGATTATCGCCCTGTTTATTCCGATTCTGATCGACCAGGTCTTCATCGTCGGGCTTAATCTGGTGAATACCGCGATGATCAGTTCATCGGGGGTCGCCGCGGTCAGCGCGGTGAATATGGTGGATTCGCTCAATATCTTTTTGATCAACGTGTTTGTCGCCGTGGCGACCGGGGGGACCGTGGTGGTAGCCCAGTACAAAGGCAGCGGCAACGACCCGATGGTATCCCGGGCCTCGGCGGCCACCGTGGCCGCCGTGTCGATGATCGCTCTGACCATCGGCCTGCTGATCATGGGCTTTCATAATCCGGTGTTGAACGTGCTGTTCGGAACGGCCTCGGCGGATGTCCTCGACAACGCCAGGGTCTACCTTATCGGCAGCAGCCTATCGTACCTGGGCATCGCGGTGGTTCAAGCCGTCTGCGGCGCCTTGCGCGGGATCGGCAAGACCCGGGCGTCGCTGGCCCTTTCGCTGATTATGAACCTGCTGTACGTGCTGCTCAACATCGTTTTCATTACGCTGCTGGACATGGGCGTGGTGGGGATGACGATTGCGGTAAACATCGCCCGTTACGTGGGGGCGGCCTGTGCGCTGTATTATTTGTTCAAGCTGGATGCCACGCTGCACCTCCGCATCCGCGACCTCTTTCATTTTCCGCTGTCGATGCTGCGCAAAATTATGTTTATCGGCGTGCCTTTTGCCGCCGAGCAGATGTTTTTTAACGGGGGAAAATTGTTGACCCAGGTTTTCATCGTCAGCTTGGGGACCTACGCCATCGCGACCAACGCGATTAGCGGCTCGCTCGCCATGGTGTTCCAAGTTCCCGCCAGCGCGATGTCCCTGGCGATTGTAACCGTGGTCGGGCAGTGCATCGGACGGGGGAATATCGAGGATGCCCGGAAGTTTATCAAATCCTTCCTTTGGCTGGGATCGATATCCCTGGCGCTGGTCGGACTGATTTTGATGCCGTTTTTCCGGCCTTTGGTGGGTCTTTTTGATCCGCCGCCGGAAATCGTGGACGACATATTTCTCGTTCTGCTCGTGAATACCCTGGCCCAGGTTCCGCTTTGGGCGATCAGTTTTATTTTGCCGTCCGCCTTGCGGGCTGCGGGAGATTCGAAGTTCACCTCCATCACGTCGATGCTGACCATGTGGTTGTTCCGGGTAATTCTCGGATATATTTTGGGCATTGTGTTCAATTTCGGCATCCTCGGCGTCTGGCTGGCGATGAACTGTGAATGGGGGGTCCGCGGAGCGATTTTCCTTTGGCGGTTCCGGGGCAAAAAGTGGTATGCGCATAAATTGATATAGCGGTCCATTAGCGAGCTTTCCGTAAAAAGACAACAAATCCCGGTCATCTTGACCGGGATTTGTTGCTTATTCATAATCGATGTTCTCGAATTTGCTGCCTTCCTCCAAATCAAGATCCCGCCGCGTCACGCTGTTTCCTTTGCTCCTGCCTAAAATGTATCCTTGTCGCCCGGTACATGCCAGAATCGTTTCTCTGCCCTGGTATTCATGCCGGTGTCGGTAGTATTCGGGGATGCGGCTGCCGAGGTTTACGGCTTCATTGCCGAATGAGCGGGATACGGAGGGATCGCCCCCTTTTTGTGATGCCGCCCCCCTCGAAAAAAGGACTTTTCCGTTCAACCTAGAATTTAGGTAACTCGAAAACGGAGGACCGACCGTCAAGGGGTGGAAAGGGGATGGACGAATGCGGCGTTTCCGCGGGTGGAATACCTTGCGTAATCAAATGCTGGTGGGGTTCCTTGGAGTGATGATCCTTATTTTGTGCGTGGTCGGGGTGGTCACCTTCGATTCCGTGTCCCGGCTGCTGAAAAACAATGCGGAGAAGCATATCCGGCAGACGGCGGTTCAGGCCAACGGCCGGCTGGAGGCCGTGCTGAACCAGATCGACTCCCTGACGACGCAGGTGGCTACGAACGCCTATGTCCAGAAGGTGCTGCTGAATGAGCGAAACGGGAATCCGGCGACGTTCTCGGAACGCCAAGCTTTGCTCTCCAGCATCAAAATCGTGCAGACCTATGCCGACGGCATCACCTCGGTCGAGCTGTACAGCGCTGAGAATCGGCGGCTGTTTCCGCTCGATGAAGGGCGTCTGGATATGAAGGTGGGCCAGGAATGGATCGCCAGGGCCAAGGAAGGCAAGGGACGGATGGTGTGGATCGGCAAGGACCCGTCGGAGCCGGACACCGTGCTGGCGATCCGCAGCGTCAGTCTGATGGACCAGTGGTTTACACACGGCGGATATGTGCTGGTACGGATGGACCGGGAGGCGTTCAGGCTGAGCGAATCGTTCAACGGTGATAGCGGTCGGGAGACGATGCTGGTCGTCGGGCAAAATTACAGCCTCATTGCCAGCAGCGATCCGATCTTTAATACGGGGGCAATCCGGCCGCTGGTGGAAGCGGAAGAGACGGGCGTGTCGATCGGCAAAAGGAAATACATGCTGGTGAAGCAGCCTTCAGCGGTCACGGGCTGGATTTTCTTGATCCTGACCCCCGTGAGCGCCATAACGGAGGGAATTTCCGTGTTGCGCACGGCCATTTTGATGTCCGCGGGGATCGGCACGCTGCTGTTTATCGTGCTGTCTTTTCCCATGTCCACGATCATTACCAGGCCGGTGTTCAAGCTGATCAAAACGATGCGCGGCGCCCGGCTGAACGGTCTTAAGCCGACGACGCAAATCTCGTCGACGATCGAGATCAATGAACTGAACCATACGTACAACCGGATGGTCGAGCATATGAACGGGCTGATCGAACTGGTGTACGAAAAAGAGCTGATCCAGAGCCGAACGGAGCTGAAGGCGCTGCAGGCGCAAATCCATCCGCATTTTTTGTTCAACACCCTGGAAGCGCTTTACTGGGCTTTGCAGGAGAAGCGGGAAGAGGAGCTTGCCGGATATGTGGTCGCGATGGCGGATTTGTTCCGCTATACGATTACGGGGCCGAACAAGGAGGAGTGGGTCACCCTGGGGGATGAACTGGAGCACATCGAGCGCTATTTGCTGATCATGAAAATGAGGCTTGGCGACCGGATCGCGTGGAGCATTTTGTCGCCGCCCGCTTACGCGCGGGTGAGCATGCCGAAGCTGTTGATTCAGCCGCTCGTCGAAAACGCGATCCTGCACGGCATCGAAGGCCGGATCGGTCCGGGAACGGTGACGATCCGGGTAGAGCCGGCCGGAGACGGGATCCACCTGGGGATCACCGTGGAAGACGACGGCCGGGGGATGGATGCGGCGACCCTGCGCACCTTGAACCATGCGCTGGAGACCGGCCAATCCCCGCCATCCAAAGGGACGGGGATGGGAATCTTCAACGTGCGGCAGCGGTTGAAGCTTTATTACGGCCGCGGCCGCTTGCGCCCGGGGGTGTCCATCCGCAGCGCCAGCGGCGAAGGCACCCGGGTCAGCTTGACAATTCCAATGCAGACGGGAGAGGGAGAGGAATGAATATGTGGAAGCGCAGGGTTATTTTGATTGTCGATGACGAACCGAGGACCCGCCAAGGGTTGAAAAATATGCTTGAGGCCTGGAGCGGCGGCCGCTACGAGGTGATGACGGCGGAACATGCCCCCCGGGCGATGGAGCTGCTGGCGGGGGAACCGGTCGTGCTGCTGATTTCCGATATCCGCATGCCGGAAATCAGCGGGCTGAGTCTGGTGGAGCGTCTTTCCGCGGCGGAAGCGGAGGAAAGCTCGGGAACGGGGGCATACCGGCCGGCGGTTATTTTAATTTCCGGTTACGCCGAATTTGAATATGCCCAACAAGCCATCCAGCTCGGGGTGGCCAACTATTTGCTGAAGCCGATCCGCAAAGAGAAGCTGATCGACACGGTGGAGCGGGCGCTCCGGGTTGGCGAGGAGCGCAGCCGGATGACCCGGCTCGCGCGGATAATGGACCGCAAGCTGCTCGAGGCCGCCGGGGAACTGGACTCGGTGGCGGAGCCCGTCAGGGAGGCGCTCCGCTATGTGGAGGAGCATCTTGATCAGGGCCTCGGCTTGCGCGAAGCGGCGCAGCACGTGCACCTAAACCCGAGCTATTTCAGCGTGCTGTTCAAAGAGCAGATGCGGATGACCTTCATCGAATACGTCACCCGCCTGCGGATTCAGAAGGCGAAGGAACTGCTGCTGCAAACGAAGCTGCCGGTAGGGGAGATCGCCGAGCGCGTCGGATATCAGACAACCAAGTATTTTAACAAGGTATTTAAAGAGTACGAAGGGCACAGTCCCGGTTTCTACCGGAACGAGGTGAAGGGCCAAGCGCCGGAAGTGCCGGGGCCGGACGCCGATCTAAAGAAATTGGAATAATACCCAATCGCTGTGACCTTATGTCCCTTGGCGGCAGGGTGCTACACTGGCTTCAGAGAGAAAGCGCATACATCTCTCAAGACCGAATAAGGGGGAAGGGACGAAATGAAAAGAAAGGCGTTTTCCGCATCCCTGCTGCTACTTGCGCTCACCTTGGTGCTGGCTGCTTGCGGGGGGAAGAATGGAGCCGGCTCGGGCGGGGCGAATACCTCGGCCGGAACGGGAAGTGAAGGGGGCCAAAGCGCCGGCGGAGACAAGGTGACGATCAAAATGATGCACCTCTGGCCGGATGGCAGCAATTCCGCACAAAACAAGCTGGTCAAGCAGATTATCGGCGAATACGAACAGGCGAATCCGAATGTCAAAATCGAAACCGAAGTGCTGGAAAATGAACAGTACAAAAATAAAATCAAGGTGCTGTCCGCTTCGAACAGTCTGCCGGACGTCGGTTTTACCTGGGCCGCCGGATTTCTGGAGCCCTACGTGAAAGGCAAGATGTTCGCACCGTTGGACGATCTGCTGCAGGGCGAACTGAAGGATAAATTCGTGGCCGGAACGACCGAGGCTTACGCTATGGACGGCAAAACGTATGCGCTTCCCGTAGAGCTGAACATCGTGCCGGTCTACTACAACAAAGAGATTTTTGCGAAATACAAGCTCCAGCCGCCGCAAACCTATGAGGAATTCAAAAACATTATCAAAACGCTGAACGACAACAAAGTGACGCCGATCGCCCTCGGTTCGAAGGACGCGTGGACCGGATCGTTCTGGTACATGTATCTGGCCGACCGGATCGGCGGACCGGATGTGCAGGATCAGGCCGTGGCCAGCGGCAGCTTCAGCGATCCAAGCTTGTTGGAAGCCGCCAAGGAGGCTCAGGCTCTGGTTAAAGGCAACGCGTTCGTCAAGGGCTTTAACGGATTGTCGAACGACGAAGCGAAGTCCGAATTTATGAATGAAAAAGCCGCCATGTACGCGATGGGGACGTGGGAAGTGCCCAACTATACGACGAACCCGGATATCCCGCAGGAGTTCAAGGACAAGATCGGATTCTTCAAGTTCCCGACGATTGAAGGCGGCAAAGGGGACGCCAACGATTGGGTCGGGGGCGTCGGGGTCGGATTGTTCGTCTCCGAGAACTCCAAGGTGAAGGAGGACGCCGAGAAGTTCGTCAGCTTCTTCGTGCAGCGGTGGGGCGAACTGTCCGTGACCGATGCGGGCATTATTCCCGGAACAAAGGTCGACACCTCGAACGTCGAGCTGCCGCAGATGTTTATGGATGTCCTGAACGAGCTCAACAATGCCAAAAAAGTCATTCTCTACCTCGATGTGCAGATGAAGCCGGTGGCCTCCGAGGAGCATCACAATCTGATTCAGGCGCTGCTCGGCAACGCCATTACACCGGAGGAGTTCGTCAAAAAACAGGAAGAGGTCTTGAAGGCCGGCAAATAACCCGGCCGCTTAGCGAGAAAAGACGAAGGACCGGGCGATTTCCCGGTCCGGTTCTTTTCTCCGGCGGCAGGCAAGGGAGCGAGGAGGACAATCCGTTATGGATAAAGTGATGTCGAACCGAACAATCATCGCCCTGTACGTGCTTCCGTCCCTGTTGCTGATCCTGGCTATCATCTACATCCCCATTGTGCTCACCGGGTACTATGGGCTGATGCAGTGGGACGGGGTCAGCGGCATGACGTTTATCGGGCTGGAGAATTACGCGGTCCTTCTGAAGGACGGCGCGTTCTGGAGCAGTGTTTCCCATTCGCTGCTGTTTGCGGTCCTGTCCACGGTCAGTTTGGCGGTATATCTGCTGATTTCGCTGATCCTGGCCGGACGAATCAAAGGGGCCGGGCTGCTGCGAAAAATTTATTTGATCCCCATGCTGCTGTCCTCGGTGGCGATCGCCCAGCTTTGGCTGAAGATTTATCATCCGACCAACGGCATGTTGAATACGTTTTTGGACTCGCTCGGCGTGGAGAACACTCCGGCCTGGCTTTCCGAACCCAAACTGGTGCTGTGGGCGTTGTTCGTTCCGATTTTGTGGCAGTATGCGGGATTTTACATTCTGATCTATTACGCCGCCCTGAAGAATATCCCCGCTTCCCTTGAGGAGGCGGCCCGGATCGATGGAGCAAGCCCGTGGCAAATCGCCCTGAAGGTCAAGCTGCCGCTGATCACGGAGGTGATCAAGGTCACGGTGGTCCTGGCGGTGGTCGGGTCTCTAAAGTACTTCGACCTGATCTATGTCATGACCGACGGCGGTCCCAACGGTGCCAGCGAGGTGATGGCCTCTTACATGTATCATAAGGCGTTCCGGGGATTCGATTTCGGTTACGGAAGCGCGATCGGCTTTTTCCTGCTGGTGATCTGCATGGTGGCGACCTGGGGGATTCGCAGGCTGACGGCCACCAAAGACACGATCCAATATTCCTAAGCGAGGAGGGAATCCCCATGAAGACAGCTACCCCAGCCATCCCGGCATCGGCAACGATCCCGGGGCCGCGGTCCGCCGGATCCAAGTTCGGTTACGCGGTCTTGTATCTGGTCCTTTACGGAGCGGCGGTCGTTCAGATGATCCCGCTCGTCTGGCTGCTCTTTTTTTCCTTAAAAAACAACCAGGAGGTATTCAATCTCCCGCCGCTGGCCCTGCCCCGGGAACCCAAGTGGGAAAATTACCAGACGGTCTGGTCGCAGGGCAACATCGGCCGTTATTTTATAAACAGTATCGGAATTACGGTGGTCTCGGTGATCCTGACGATTTTACTGGCGAGTTTCGTGACTTACGCCATTACGAGAATGCGCTGGAAGCTGCGGTCGGCGGTTCTGGGCTTGTTCATGATCGGCTTGATGATCCCGGTCCATTCCACGCTGATTCCGCTGTTCAGTCTGTTTCAAAAAACCGGATTGACGGATACGCACCTAAGCATTGTCCTTTCCTATACAGCGTTTAATCTTCCGATTACGATCATGATTCTGCTCGGTTTCTACTACGCCTTGCCGAGGGAGGTGGAAGAGGCGGCCGTGATGGACGGGTGCGGCGTCAATATTATGTTTTTCCGCATTGTGCTGCCGATGACGGTCTCGGTCATTGTTACCGCAGCCATCATTAATATGATCTACAATTGGAATGAGTTCATCTTTGTCAATACCTTTATCGGTTCCGATCCGCTCAAGACCTTGACCGTCGGCGTGCAGAACTTCGTCGGCCAGTACACTACGGACTGGGGAGCGATCGGGGCGACGTTGATGATCAGCATTCTTCCGATTCTGATCGTATTCCTGGTGCTCAGCAACAAGATTGTGGAAGGGATTGCCGCTGGATCCGTTAAAGGCTGAAATCCTGCTGTTTCACGACGGTTATGAAAACCGCTCCCAGACGGTAGAGGCCGTCCGGATTTTGGTGTCCGAACTTCGCGCTCAAGGATATGACCTGGTGACGGTCAGCGAGCTGCTGAATTCGCAACAAGAATAGATTTCGTGCAGGGCCGGTACCGGGGAATTTTGCGGTACCGGTTTTTTCTGTCCACTAGCGTCGCTGCCACACTGTTACATTACTTAAGGCGTCGCATAAGTCTCGAATGGGGAAGCGCCATGTAGGTTTCATGCAACGTTAGTGCGGAGTGTCTACTTTGAATGAACATCGACAGACGGTTTTCTTAGGGGATTGAACCTAATTATCGGGAATTCATCCCGTTAATTGGGGGCCATTCGGCAGCAGGGGCGAATTAACTGGAAAATCTCCCGATAATTCGTCCGAGATCGTGCGTTTTGGTGGTTATGCCGCAAAATAGCTGGAGTTTTTCCAGCTAAATCGGATCCACGGGCCAAAAGCAGCCGTATTAACGGGAGGTTTTCCCGTTAGTGCACCCGGAGGACGAAATATTCGCTTTTTCGCTTTAGATTATTCTGTTCATTTATTTGATTATCATATTATAATCACTTTAGACAGCAGGAGAAGACAGGGGTGAGTGCGTTGATTATGGAGGGGATCTATAATTACTACATTGTTGCGCTATCGTGCTTGATAGCCGTATTAGCATCGTACTCCGCATTAAGCATCTCGGCGCGGATTTCCCGCGCGAGCGGGGGAGTCCGGTTCTTTTGGACGCTGGCGGGCTCGTTCGTGATGGGAACAGGGATTTGGGCAACCCATTTTGTAGGAATGCAGGCGGTCCATCTGGGCATGGAGGTCAGGTATGATTGGTGGCTGACGACCTTCTCGATGGGCGTAAGCATGATTTCCTCGTGGGTTGCTTTTTACATAACATTACCTAAGAAAGTCGGCCGGAAAACATTGATCCTCGGCAGCGGTGTGATGGGCGGCGGGATCGTGCTGATGCATTACATCGGGATGGAAGCGATGATCATGCCGGCCCGACTGAGTTACGATCCCGTATACGTGATTTTGTCCGCCGGAATTGCCGTAGGGGCTTCTTACATGGCGTTGATCTTGTTTCTCCGCTTCCGCAATAAGCCGGGGGGAAGCGGGTTAAAGTGGGCGTCCGCCCTGGCCATGGGGGTTGCGGTGTGCGGGATGCACTATACGGGTATGAAGGCGGCCCGTTTCCTGGGGGATCCCGGGATGAGGATGACAAACGAACACGTTGTGGACCTCGTTTTGCTGTATGGGGTAACCGTGGTGATTCTCATCATCCTGTCCGTTTCCTGGACGGCGATTTTCCTGGACCGCTTCGTTCTTGAAAGCATGGCTTACCGCGACACCATTACCGGCTTGCCGAACCGTAACGAAATGAACCGCTTCTTGCATACGGTATCGGACCGGGACAGCCTGGGCGTCTTGTTCCTGGATCTCGATCAGTTCAAGTCGATCAATGACACGCTCGGGCATTCCGTAGGAGATCTTTTGATCGGCCATGTGGGGCGCAGGCTGCTCCGGTTCGCGGGCGAAGGCCGGGAGGTGTTCCGGATCGGCGGGGATGAATTTTTGTTCATCGTCTCCCCCTGTGGGGAGGACCGGGCCAGACGGCTGGCGGAGCAAATTTTGCAGTGCGTCAAACAGGTTTATTTTATTCAAGGAAATGAATTATACATAACCGCAAGTATTGGAATCTGTCTCCGTTCTTCGCCTATGGCGGACGGCTCCACCCTGCTCAAATCGGCGGATACGGCCATGTACCGGGCGAAATCGGCGGGGAAGAACAGGTACTGTTTCTATAGCAAGGAGATGGAGCTTCAGGAGATCCGGAGGATGGAACTCGAGAAGGATTTGAAAAAAGCGCTCGACAACCGCGAGTTCTACCTCGTGTACCAGCCGAAGTGGAGCGTCAAGGAGAATCGGCTGGTCGGCTGGGAAGCTTTAATCCGGTGGAATCATCCCCGTTTGGGGATGGTATCCCCGGGGGAGTTTATCCCGATTGCGGAGGAGACGGGGCTGATCGTTCCGATGACGCGCTGGTCTTTGAAGCAGGCCTGCCGCCAGTGCGGTGCCTGGCTGTCCCGCGGCGTCCGCCAACCGGTCTCGGTCAATTTGTCGGTCGGGATGTTCTGGACGGGGAGCTTGCACAGCATCATCAGCGGCGTGCTTTATGAAACCGGGTTGGACCCCCGTCTCCTGGAGCTCGAAATTACTGAATCCATGGTGCTGCACGACGTTCAAGAGATTATCCGGCAGATTGAGCGGCTGCGCGACATGGGCGTCCGAATCTCCATGGACGACTTCGGCAGCGGGTATTCATCAATCGGTCTGCTCGATCGAATTCCGCTCGATACACTGAAACTCGACCGCCTGTTTACCAATGATCTGGAAATGCCGGCGAAACGGGCGATCATCAGCGCCATCATCCAGATGGCCAGCAATCTTCATCTGGATGTGATTGCCGAGGGGGTGGAGACCGGGGAGCAGGTTTCGTTTTTAACGGAGCTCGGCTGCCATGTGATGCAGGGATATTACTACGGCAAACCGATGCGGGTAGAGCAAATTGACGAATGGCTGCTCCGGAAGGGGGGCTTGCCATCATCATGAACACACCAGTCCTATTTAAACGGAAGTCAAGTTCAGCTACCGTAGTTCAACTTTTCAAGTGAGGGTGGTCCGCCATTACAGACAAGTCGATTCAACAGCCCGAAACCCGCAGCCTGCACCGAAAAATCCTTCAGTCTTACTGGGCTGTATTTTTCTTGTCCCTGCTCGCGGAATTTGTTGTCCTCTATTTAAAGCTCCGGGTCGAGCCGGAACAGGCCGATATTTTTCTCGTTGATTCCATGGTTATTCCTTCGTTGATTCAGCTCGTCGTGCTGGGCGTGAATGAGGCGGCTTTTCGTTACGGCAAAGAATGGCCGCTGCTCATTATCGCCAGCGGGACTTGTATCGCCTGCGCTTTGTTCATCGCCAATAAAACGGTGCACCTGCAGTATATCTTCCTCTTATCCCTGCTGGTTTCGATGTATTACTTCAATATCAGGCGGCTCTACCTCGCTTTTGCCCTGAATATGATCGCTTTCGGTACGGTCTATGCGCTATACCGCGAAATTCGCGATAGTATGGTCACATACGAGCTGCTTGCTTTTTTTGCCCTGATGATAGGGATGCTGTACATTGCGCGGGGGATTATTGCACGTGGGGAACAACTTCTTGGTGAACATACGCGTGTCTTGCGGTCCGAGCAGGAGCTATTCGTCAAAAACGTGCTGATGGACCGGATGGTAAAAATCGACGCTTTAACCGATTTGTATAACCACAAAACGCTGTATGAATACCTCGATCAACTGATCGAGCAAAGCAATAACTGCGGGATGCCGATGCAACTGGCGGTAATCGATATCGATGACTTTAAAGCGGTTAACGATACGTTCGGTCACGCCGTTGGAGACGTGATCCTCGCCCGCGTGGCCGACGAACTGAAAGCCGCTTTTTCCTCGAATGAAATCATCGCGCGATACGGAGGCGAAGAGTTCGTGGTGATCTTTACGGGGAAAACGATCGCGGAAGCTTACGCGGAAACCGAGCATGCCCGGGAGAACATCTGGCGGCTCACCCATGCGGAAATGAACGGGCGGCAAATTTCCGTGAGCATCGGGCTGGCCGAATACCGGGCGGGGGACTCGCGGACAGCTTTGTTCGAAGAGGCGGATTCCTTTTTGTACAAGGCTAAAAGAGCGGGAAAAAACCGGACCGTCCTCCATGCTCCCGAAGAGAGCGCTTAAAGCGGGCGGACGTCCGGTCTTATAGGGGTAAATTTCTTATCCGACGGGCGGCCATTCCTCTCCGCCGGTCAAGTATTTTTCCGTAAGGATCTTCAGCAGTTGAATGCCGACTTCGTTATGCCCGCCTTCGGGGATGATGAGGTCGGCGTATTTTTTGGACGGCTCGATAAACGCCTCGTGCATCGGCTTCACCGTGGCCAGGTACTGTTGGTAAATCGAATGAATGGAGCGGCCCCGTTCCTCCATATCCCGCAAAACGCGGCGCAGCAGACGGACGTCGGCATCCGTGTCCACAAACACTTTGATGTCGAGCAGCTTCCGCAACGGTTCGTCATAGAGCACGAACAGGCCCTCGACGATGGCGATCCGGTTGGGCTGAAGCAGCACGGTTTCCGAAGTGGAGCGGGTATAGTCGGTAAAATTGTATACCGGCGCATAGGCGGGCAGGCCTTTTTTCAGCAGTTGCAGATGCTCGATCAGCAATTCGTTGTCAAAAGCGAAAGGGTGATCGTAGTTGGTCAGCAGCCGTTCCTCCATCGTCAGGTCCGCCTGGTCTTTATAATAATTATCCTGGGATATGAAAGTGACTTTGTCCGAGCCGAGCTGCTCGATGACAGAGCGGGCCACCGTGGTTTTTCCCGAGCCGGTGCCGCCGGCGATTCCGATAATCAGCATGCGATCTTGTTAACCTCCTAGGCAATTTCCCGTTAAACATTCCGTTATTGTAGCACAGTGGACGTTTTTTTTCATCTTCCGACAGACGGTGGTTTATTGAAGCTCGCCTATCGATTAACGTTTATCGGGCTTGGCTTTGCCTTTGGACTTTCGCTATACTTAATGAGGTACATATAAGAGAGGAGACTAGAAAGAATGAGAATCAAGAAATGGACAGCCTCGCTATTATCCTTGTTCATGTCCTTTGCCGTACTCGTCCCGGCCGCTTCCGCTGCACCAAAACCGGTGTCGGTTCAAGTGGACGGAAAATGGGTCCAGTTCGGCGAACATGCGCCGGTCATTGACAAGGGGGCGACCCTGGTTCCGGCGGAAGAACTTTTTAAAGCGCTGAACCTGAAGGTGGAACAAAAGGACCAGAGCGTATCGGGCTCGAAAATGGTGGATGGCGTCACTTACCTCCCCGTCCGTTCGTTCGGGGAAGTCTCCGGCTATGATGTGCACTGGAGCGCGTCGGCGCGAGCCGTCTATATATGGTCCAAACCATCGGCGGCGGCCAGCGGACGCGGCTTCCTGTGGGAAGTGGAGAACGCCGGAAATAAAGTATACCTGCTGGGATCGATGCATATCGCGGATGATAGCTTCTATCCGCTCGATCCGTCGATCGAAGACGCTTTTGCGGAAGCCGATTATCTCGGCGTAGAGGTCGACGTGACCAAGTCCTCCGACCCGGACACGCAGAAGTTGGTGTTAAACCTGGGCATGTATCAGGACGGAACAACCTTAAAGGATCATATTTCCGAAACGACTTATGCGAAATTGGCTAAATTTTTGACCGAGAACGGGATGCAACCGGATGCGTTCGAACCTTTTAAGCCATGGGTGATCGAAACGTCACTGCAGAATGTGCAGGCCAGCAAAAGTGGATATCAAGGACAAATCGGCATCGATTATTACTTCACCTCGAAAGCGGCGGAACGCAAAATCCCTGTTATTGAACTCGAATCTTATGAATCGCAGTTGGGGATGTTCAACGGTTTCTCCCAAGCACTGCAGGAAGCCAATCTGCTGACGGCGATTAACAACTTCCACACGGTAGACGAGAGTGTGAACAACATGGCCGATATGTGGAAAACCGGCGATGATCAGGCTCTGCTGGAGATTGTCGATTCCATGAAAATCAACGACGAATATTACAAAGCGATGCTCGTGGACCGCAACATCAAAATGACGGAGAAAATCGACGGTTATTTGAAAGGGAAGGACTCTTCCACTTATATGATCGTCGTGGGAGCGGCGCATATGCTCGGCGAAAAGGGGATCGTAACCCTTCTGCAAGAAAAAGGCTACACCGTTACGCGGAAATAACCCGGAAGAACCCTTTGCCTCGGTGACGAGGAGGGGTTCTTTTTTGTTCAAGGACTGCCTGGGATAGGCGACCGTTAGAATGGGTTAGAGGAGTTAAGAATTATCAGTAGAGCCGCCTGACAACTGCTCTTTCAGCGGGGTGTTAATCTTGACCTCGGAAAAAATAATGTTGGTGGAGGGAGAGGTGAACGAGGCGATGCGGTCAACAAACTCTTCAATCTCCGCCAAATCCTTGGCGTACAGGTGCACGAAAAAACAGGCCTTTCCTGCGGTCCGCCAGCAGCCAAGAACACGGGGATGCTCCTGGACAAGCTGCCGTAATCGCCCGTAATCCCCGTTCCGCACGGTGATTTCCATGATACATTCCAGTCCGAAGCCCAGCCGCTTCCGGTTCAGTCGGATCGTGTATCCCTCGATAATTCCTTCGCTTTCCAGACGGCGTACTCTTTCGGTGACCGACGGCGGGGAGAGATTTACCTTTTTGGAGAGCTCCCGCATGGATAGCCGGGCATCTTCAGCCAATTCATGCAGGATGGCGATGTCGATGTCGTCGATATGGTCAATTTTCATATGAAACCTCTTTCCTTGTAAACTTGTTTTAAACGATTTGATAATCTGTTTTTTTGATTTCAATTATAATTCACCTACCCTCATTTGGTATATATAATCAAACCAAAACCAAAGGGGGTATTTTTTATGCCAAGAATTGCTTATTCGGACCGGGGAGACACGCCGTTTCAAAAGCTATTGGGGCATCATGAAGCGATTTTGTCGCAGTGGGCCAGACTCGAGGAGACATTCTATTCCGAGGGGACTCTGGATCAGAATTTGAAAGAGCAGGTCCGCCGCACGCTGGCGTTCGGCAACGGCTGCGAGTACTGCCAGGCCAAGGGCCGGGCGGACGCCAGCCAGGAGGACATGCGCACCAGCCTTGCGGTCGGATTTGCGGAGCTGTTTCTTAAGGATCGCAAGGCCATAGGGGAAGCGAGCTTTGACATTCTCCGGGAGCTGTTCACCGAGCGGGAAATCGCCGAGCTTTGCGCGTATATCTGCTTCACCACGGGCTCCCAGTTGTTCGGAGCGATGATGGATTTGAAGCCGGAATAATCGGAGGATTCAGTCGTATAAGTAGTTTGGCCCAAAAGGGCGGCGGGGGGAGTGAGGGAAGTATTAACGGGAAAACCTCCCGTTAATTCGGAGCTGCACCGCCCGCAGCTCACAATTAGCTGGAAAACCTCCAGCTAATCTACGGAAGAAGCCTCGTTCGCCCTTTTTGGGCGGAATTAGCGGGAGAATTTCCAGCTAAGTTGTGCCATTGAGCGTAAAGAGCAAAATTAACGGGAGAAATTCCCGTTAATGATGATGACTTGAACGCCCGGCTAATTATCCTAAATGTTAACACTTTCACCAACCCAACCCGATAAATGAAAGGACAAGAAGCTCAATAACAATTTTTGGATGGTGAAAGGAAGCATGAAGAAGCAGCAGCGGAGGATGGATTGGGTGAAGTGGCTTGCCGGCATCATGATGTTCGTTTTGATCACGGCATGCCATTCGGGAGAGAGCGGCAACGCGCAGCCTGTGAAAGAGAAAGAGCCGGGCCTTGCCTTGCTGCGCGAGCCGGTCAAAACGGTCGGGAGCAAGGACGGGACGGTTCAAATTTCCGTTCCGAAGTCTTGGTGGCCGGATGAAGAGGACCATACCTACGGAAGTACCCGTCTTGTACTTCACGGCAATCAAACAAATCTAACTCCTGTAACTTTAAGCATTATGCAGGAGCTTCTCGCGGATGCTAGCGAAGGAATGAATCTCGAAGTATGGGAGAAGGAGCTGGATAAAGAGTATGAGAGTGTTGATGTACAAGACGTCCAAACCGTAGAAATCGATGGAGTTTCGGCAAAAGAGAGATATATCATGCGAGTACATAATAACGTAACGGATTATGCTATGCAGGCATTTTTAGAAAAGGAAGGGGCATTTTACTTAATAGAGATCGCCGGCCTGGGGGCGTCTTCTTCACCAAAAGAGGAGCTCCGGAAACTGATGTCGACGTTTAAAGTGTTGAAACCCGCGGAGAAGGAGCAATTTATAGAATATCAGAGTGAAACGGTCGTTAATAATGATCAATCCATGCAAATCAAGGTCCCTTTGAAATGGAACAAGATGAGGACCCAGTATGATCAAGTCGCCGAGTTTATACTGCACGACGACCGGAATGCCCAATTAATAGTTACTAGGGTGTTCGAGTCGAAAATGACGGAAGGGAAAGAACCCGAGGCGATTGTAAATGAGAGGTTCGATTCTCTTCAACTAGTGGGACACGGCGAGAAGACCGGCTGGAGAAATCTTACCATTGACGGTCGGCCGGCGTACCAGTTGGAAGGGAGATCGGAGTTGGAGGGGGAGAAGCGAGGAGTACTGATAACAGGGCTAAAAAAAGGGAACGCTTATTATTTTCTAACGGTTACGTGTCCCCCCGATGATTTTGTTTCACACAAAAGGGAGTATAAACGTATTGTGGATTCCTTCAAAGTGCTGAAAGAGGTAGAAGAACCAAACCTTTCACTTGGCTTCATTAAGGAAAAAACCAAGGTATTCAAAAATAAACGTGCTTCAATGAAGATCGAGCTTACCGAGAAATGGAAAGAATTTAAGCTGTTTAATGATGGTGAGATTGAGGTGCGCCACGATGGTAGCGATAACACCCTTTTTACGGCATATGCCGAAGACGCCACTGGACTCGAATCCGTGACAATGGAAGATGCTTACCAACTCTATATCGAAAGTTTAGCGCTGGAAAATCCCAGTTGGACCAAGCCCGAACCGATCAAAATCAAAGGTAATGAAGCGATCTACTTTAAAGGAACCGGAATCTTCAATGGGAGAAAGGCGATGGTAATCATGGCGCTTACCCGCTCTTCACGTCAATTTACCCAAATGATGTTTACAGGGGAGCAGGATTTTATGGAAGCTAACGAGGATTGGTTTAAAAAAGCTCTGACTACATATACGGAAACTCTGGACTAACCGTGAAATCTTCCCCAATCGGTTACGCAGGGATGGCGCTCAGCCATCCCTTTTGTTGCGCCAGGCCATTTGCAAAACGGGCGGAAATGAAATGCTGTACAGCCAGCTTACGATCCGGGTGGAAACCCACTGGCAGAGCAGCGCCTGGATCACGATCTGCCAGTTGATCACAACCGCCGTAAGGAGGAAGATAAAGCCGTTCATCCAGAATAGGGCCTTGCCGGGGTCGATGTGTTTCTGTTTGGAAAGGGCGAGTGCGACAAACCCGATCCCGCCGTTAGATACCCTTTGCTTCAGCAGAAGCGTAATGCCGAGACCAAGAATGACGGAGCCGGTCAGGAGGTCGAGCCAGATGTTCGTAAAGGGGCTGTGAAAGTAAACCTCAAAGAAATTGACGGATACCGCGGTCGTCGTAATCACGCCGATCGTGCCCACCGCACTGATTTTGCCCAGGTATTGAATCGATGTGATCAGGAAGAGAAAGTTCATCAGCCACAACCCGATACTCATTGGCAACTGAAACCAATAATTCAGCAGCACCGCGAGACCGGCGGCCCCGCCGGAGGGAATGGCGTGCGGAAATAAAAAGACGGCCATGGCAAACCCCTGAATCATGGAGCCCGCAAAGATCATGGAGCCTTTTTGGAGAGAACGGCGAACAAGATAGGCTTTGGTTCTGCGTGTTAATAAATTCACAAGAGACCATCCTTTATTCGAGATGAAGGCTTTTGTTCAGGGCCAGTCCTAAAAGTCTACTTGTCACAAGTGTATGCCGGCCGAAAAGCGAACATGCCTTCACAAAAGATGATTCCCGGGAAAACCGCTTATAGCAGAGGGTAAATTTCTTCCCAAACGGCGTCCAAGATCCCCTGCATCTTATCCTCCTGGCTGTTGATGGCGATTACGGCATCCCGTTCGGGCAGCACGATGCAGAATTGTCCGTACATGCCGTCGGCCCTGTAGGCCCCATGGGTGCAGCGCCAAAACTGATAGCCGTACCCGATCCCCCAGTCTCCGCCGTCTTCGGGCGTGGCGACCTGCTTGCTTGTCGCCAGTTCGATCCAGGCGGAGGAGACCAACTGCCGGCCTTTCCATTCCCCGCGGCGCAGCAAAAACTCCCCGAACCGGCTCAATTCTTCGGTGGTCAAATACAGTCCGGTGCAGCCGAGCGTCCGGCCGAGCGGGCAGGTATCCCACCGCACCCCTTCGATTCCCAAAGGCTCGAACAGGCGGGGGACGAGATAATCTTTGACCGTCTGCCCGGTGACGGCTTCCAGCATGGCCGAGATCATATAAGTATCCCCGCTGCTATAGGTGAACAATTCCCCGGGCGGACGATCGAGAGGCTGCGACAAATAATGTTTCACCCAGTCCGGTTCCTCCAAAACGGCTCTCTCCTCATAGGTTAGAGGAGGCGTGTCATGACCGCTGGACATGCGAAGCAGGTCAATCAACCGGATGCGGGCGGGATTCAGGGACTCGGAGGTGCAAGCCCGATCCGAACCGGCTTCGGGAAAAATGTCCCCTACACGTGTATCCAAATCCACCAGCCCTTCCTGAAGGGCCAGGCCGGCAGCCATACTGGTAAACGATTTGCTGACGGAGTGCTGCAAACGCCGAATGTCTTCGGCGCCCGCAAAGTTTACCGCGCCCGCCGGCTCGCCCCGCTGCAACACGCGGACGGTAAAAATGCGAAGTCCTTTTTGCTCAACTTTAGCCTGGAACGGGGACAGATTCAGCGCCATCTCATTTCCTCCTCGAAAGCAAATTCCATCCCTTGTAACAATAGGGAAAAATCATAGGGAAACGTTTCCTTATATTTTTGTGGTTAATTCTACATTGATCGTAAGGGAGTGCTGTAAAAATGTCAATAACACGAGCGACTGCGAGGTGACCTGCCCGAAAAATGTGCACTTCAACTTTGTAAGCGCATTATAATAAGGTATTCACTTTAAAAATTGATTATTGACAACCTCAAAAGGTTGGATGCATAATGTTATCGATCGAAGGATTATTCCTTCGCGGGTCGCTCACACCACGAACGGGAAACGTTTCCCGAAAATAATGAAAATAGCAGAAGGCCCGATCCGCCCAGGCGGGACAAGGCGATTTATAGTAGAGGTGGTCCGCAAGAAATGAATATTAAAGACATTGCAAGGCTCTCCGGCGTTGGCATTTCTACCGTTTCCCGAGTTCTGAATAATACGGGATTTGTAAGCGATGCCACCCGGGCCAAAGTGATGGAAGTGGTGAAAAAGTACAACTATATTCCGAACAGCAGCGCCCGCAACTTGAAGATGACACAATCCAACACGATTGCACTAATGGTTAAAGGGATCTCGAACCCGTTTTTCGCCAACATGATTAAAGAGGTCGAACGCCAGGTTAATCTTCGGGGCTGCCCGCTGCTGATCCAACATGTTGAAGACGGCAGTGACGAGATTAACGCGGCGCTTCAACTGGTCAAAGAGAAAAACTTGTACGGCGTTATTTTCATGGGGGGGACCTATGATCACTCCGAGGAGAAATTCCGGCAGCTCAATATTCCCTTCGTGTTAACCACGATCACAACGACCCAGGAGGTGAATCCTTCAGTATTCTCCAGCGTGATTATCGACGATGTGCAGGAAGCCTACAAGGCGACCAGCTACCTGATCTCGCTGGGACATACGAAAATCAGCTTCTTGGCCCGTTTTCCGCTTGTGCAGCATACGACGGGGAACCGGCGGCTGCTCGGTTACATCAAGGCGCTTGAGGAGCACGGAATTCCGTACGATCCTTCCCTGGTGGAGGATTGCGAGTACAGTCCAAGCTCGGGCTTTACGGCAACGAAACGGCTGATGAACAAGAACAAGGATATGACCGCCGTTTTCGCCGCTTCGGATACGATTGCGATCGGGGCGGCCAAGGCGATTCTTTCCTCGGGCTTATCCATCCCGGGCGACATTTCGGTCATCGGCTTCGACGGCATCGAAATGGCGGAGTATTACCATCCGTCCCTGGATACCATCAGCCAGCCGGGGGTCGATATGGCCAAGGCCAGCGTGGAGATTCTGTTCGACCTGATCAGCGGCCAGGCGACCAATAAGCATGTCGTGTTTGATTCCGTGCTGGTCAAGCGGGGATCCTGCAAAAAAATCAGCAAATGACGGATCGGCAAGGGAAAGGAGAGGAGCCAGCAGATGGCGCTTTTAACAGTGGAAACAGGTTCCCCCACGCTGCGGATGACGACGTCTATTCATGTCATATCCCCGTGCGATGCGGGCAGGCAGGATGGGGGAACCCTCTATCTCCTGCACGGAGCCGGTGACGATGCAAGCACCTGGCACCGGTTGACTACGATCGAGCTTTACGCGCAGCATTACGGCTGCACCGTGATTATGCCGGAAGTGAACCGCAGCTACTATACGGACATGGAGTATGGGCTCGATTATTTCACCTATCTCACGCAGGAGCTTCCGGAACTTTGCGTCCGGATGCTGAACCTGGATACGGACCCCGCCAAAACCTATGTGGCCGGGCTCTCGATGGGCGGGTACGGAGCGCTGAAGTGCGCGCTGACCTTCCCCGAGAAATATGCCAAAGCGGTCTCGCTCTCCGGCGCCACCGATATCCGGGAACGTTTGCGGGATCCGGACATGCCCCCGGGGATGATCAAGGAGATGAAGGCGGTGTTTGGAGAGCGCCTGGAGGTGAAGCCGGATCAGGATTTATACGCTCTGGCCGACGCACTCGTCCGGGAGAACAAAAGGCTTCCTTCCCTACTCGCCTGCTGCGGGTCGGAGGATCCGTTTTGCGGAATGAATCGTGCTTTTGCCTCCTACATGGAAAAGTCACCTTTTGATTTCAGGTATGTCGAGACCCCGGGAACCCATGAATGGCGTTTTTGGGAGGAGCATTTAAAAACCGCTTTTGACTTCCTGTATCACAAATAGATTCTAGTAGAGCGAGGAGATGCAAAATTGAAACCGGCAGCCGCAGTACCTCAGAATAGCCGCACCGGCGGGAATAAGCTGGGAATGTATTTCAGACAAATTTGGAAACACCGGATGACTTATACGCTTTTGATTCCCGGCTTGGTGTGGCTCGTGCTATTTGCCTACATGCCGATGGGAGGCTTATCTCTGGCGTTTAAAGACTTCAAGGCCAACCTGGGGATTTGGGGCAGCCCCTGGGTCGGGTGGGAGAACTTCGAGTATGTGTTCCGGGATCCCGCCTTCATCGACGCGGTGTGGAAAACGCTTGCAATCAATATCACCAAGCTGATCATTCAGTTCCCTTTCCCGATCATGCTGGCTCTGCTGCTGAATGAGCTCCGCATGAGCCGCTATAAGAAAGTGATGCAAACCGTATTTACCTTCCCGCACTTTTTGTCCTGGATCGTCGTTTCGGGGATCGTGATCAACGTTCTCTCTCATGACGGGTTGATCAACAGTACCTTGGCTTTGTTCGGGGCGCAGCCCATCAACTTCATGGGCTCGGAGAAAATGTTCGTACCGATGGTCATCTTGACGGACATATGGAAATCCGCGGGATGGGGGGCCATCATTTATTTGGCGGCCATTTCGGGGATCGATATGGACCAGTACGAATCCGCGCAAATTGATGGAGCGACCCGGCTGCAGCAGTTGTTCCGGATTACGCTGCCGAATATTTTACCGACCATTACGGTCATGTTCATTCTATCCGTCGGCGGTTTGATGTCCTCCGGCTTCGACCAGATCTTTAACTTGATGAACGCCGCCACGAAGAATGCGGCAGAGGTGCTCGACGTCTACATCTACCGGATTACGTTCCAATCCGCTACCGACTTTTCGTTCTCCTCCGCGGTCAGCTTGTTCCGGTCCATTATCAATATGGCGCTGCTGCTGATTGCCGACCGGGCGGCGAAATGGATGGGCGGCGACGGGCTGTTCCGATGAGAAAGGAGTGCGAACAATGATACAGAAACACAAATGGTCCTGGATGGATGCCATCATCTTTGTTTTATTGACTCTGGGGGCTTTGGCCATCCTCATTCCTTTCTGGAATGTCATCATGATTTCATTTTCGACGCAAAAGGAATACGCCGACAATCCGTTGATGATCTTCCCGAGCCAACCTACCCTGGAAAATTACAGACAACTGTTCGTGAAGGGAGGGATCGGTACCGGCTACCTCAATACCCTTAAACTTCTGCTGCTCGGCCTGCCGCTCAGTCTGTTCCTGACGACCAGTATGGCCTACGGACTGAGCCGAACCGGATATCCGGGGAAAAAGCCGATCTTCTTCCTCGTCTTGTTCACGATGATCTTTAACGGGGGGATTGTCCCGCTGTACCTGATCATGAAGGATCTGAACCTGACGGGCAGCCTTTGGTCGGTCGTCCTGGCCGGGGGGTTCAGCGCCTTCAACATGATTTTGATGATGAACTACTTCCATACCCTGCCGGAGTCGCTGATGGAATCCGCAAGGCTGGACGGGGCGGGAGAGTGGAAAATCTTGTTCTCGATCATTCTTCCGCTCTCGGCTCCGATCGTCGCCACGATAACGCTGTTCTACGGCGTGGCGATCTGGAACGGCTGGTATGACGCGATGATCTTCCTTCGGAAGACCGAGCAGATGCCGCTGCAGAACGTACTGCGCAGCATCATCGTGGAATCGCAGTTGAACACGTCCAACGCGGCGAGCCTGGATGCCTCTGCGGGCCAGAAGTTCTCGATGGGAATGAAGATGGCGGCGGTCTTCGTCACGATGGTGCCGATCATGTGCTTTTTCCCGCTGCTTCAGAAGCATTTCGCCAAAGGGGTTATGACAGGGGCTATCAAGACCTGATTCATACACATAAAATTCTCGCTTAGCAACTACTTAAAAAAACAGGGAGGTCAAAACATGAAAGCAACCCAATGGCTTTCGCTCAGAAGAATTATGGTTTTATCGCTGTGCATCGTCCTGATGGCGGTGACAGCCGCTTGCTCCAAAGGGGAAGGTAACAGCGGAAATGCACAAGGCTCGAATACCAGCTCAGGCGGCAATGCCAAAGACGGTTACGACAAGAAGCTGAAGATTTCCTTGGCCAGTACGATCAAGCTGGAAAAGCCCGACGTGCTGAATAACGAATTCCATAAATACTGGACGGACAAGTTCAATATGGAATGGGATTACAACTATGTGGAATGGGATTCCTGGCCCGAAAAACTCCGCCTGTGGATCAACTCCGGCGACCTACCTGATGTAGCCAGCTGGAACTATGTGCACGGCGATGCCATTAATTATATCGAACAAGGGCTGTTGTACAAACTGCCGGACGACTGGAAAGAGCGCTGGCCTAATGTCGCCGCCGCCTATAAACAAACCGGACTGGGCGAAAAGCTGGAGGAATTGACCGGCGGAACGTACGTGCTGCCGAAGCCGGTATATTTCGAAAACAAGCCGGCCGATCCGCTGTTGAACCAAATCGGGGTCATCGGCCTGCGCAAAGACTGGGCCAAAGCTGTCGGCTTTGAACTCAAAGACGCTTATACCGTCAAAGAACTGATGGATTACGCCCGACTGCTTAAAGAGAAAGATCCAGGGAAAGTCGGCAATAAACTGGTTCCGATTTCTTTCGACATCAACGATTCGCTGACCAACATCATCATGGCGAACAGCGCGCACTCCCGCGTAGAATCGGCCTTCTATAAAGGCGAGGACGGCAAGTATCAATGGGGTCCCGCCAACGAGGAAACATTGAATGCGTTGAAACAATACCAAGCCGCTTATAAAGAGGGATTGCTCAGCCCCGAGTTCTATACCTGGAAAAGCCAGGAGGCCAGCCAGAAATTCTCCATTAACGGCGTAGCCGGCATTACAAGTATTGGCGGTCTGGCTTCTTACAGACAGGATATCGATACGCGGATGAGAGAGAACCTGGGGCTGGACAGCTCGGAAGTGGTGCACACGGCGATCGTCCTCGGCGATGACGGGAAGTACCGCAACCTGGAGCAGGCGAACTTCTGGTCGAGCATTATTTTCTCGCCGAACATCAGCAAAGAGAAATTCGAACGCGTCATGGATTTGATGGACTATTCGATCAGTCATGAGGGACAGCTTCTGCTGAACATGGGCTTTGAAGGCAAGGACTGGAAGTACGGAGAGAACAAGGAACTCGTCAGCCTGCTTCCGGAGGGAACGACCCTGGAGAAAAAATACCCTAGCCGTTTCGAAGGGCTCTATCTGCTGGGCGACGACTTCAGCATCATTAACCCGGCGATCAAGAAGGAATTCCGCGAAAGAGCGGTCAAGCACTATCAGGACAAAGCGAAGTTCAGTACGGAAGGCGGAGCGATGGCCGAATACGATTGGGATGTGCAATTGTATGATTCCAAGGCCAAAAATCAGGCCGGCTTCGATTACGCGACAGAGTACACCAACCTGATCCTGCAGGACGGTGATCTGGAGGCGAACTGGAAGGCATGGGTGGACAGCAAAATGTCGCTCGTGCAACCGGTGCTCGACGAATTGAACAGCCTGAAGAAATAGGCAGCAGGCCAAGAACCCGGCGTGGGTTTCCCGCACCGGGTTCTTCCATTCATAGGCGCGCTGCGGATCAAAACATAAGCAAAAGCGATGGAGGACTAGACATGGACAATCAGCAGCTGCTTACAATGGTGACGCAAATGACACTGGAGGAAAAGGTTGCTCAGCTGATGCAATTGGCGGCTCCGTTCTTTGAAGGGGCGGAGGGAGAAGGGCAAATTACGGGTCCGATGAAATCGTTGGGCGTGACGGAGGAAATGGTGCGGAACAGCGGTTCGGTGCTGGGATACGCGGGCGCCGCAGGGGCGATCGCCGTTCAGGAAGCACATTTGAAAAAGAACCGGCTGGGCATCCCTCTGCTCTTCATGGCGGACATTGTGCATGGCTTCAAAACCATATTCCCGATCCCGCTCGCGATCGGCTGCTCCTGGGATCTCCCACTGGCCGAGCGGAGCGCGGAGATCGCCGCCCGGGAAGCGGCGGTTTCCGGCGTTCACGTGACCTACGCCCCGATGGTGGACCTCGTCCGCGACGCCCGGTGGGGAAGAGTCATGGAGTCGACGGGGGAGGATCCTTACCTGAACAGCGAGCTCGCGCGGGCTTTCGTGCGCGGCTTCCAGGGCCAAAATCTGCGGGAGGATGTACAGCGGGTAGCCGCCTGCGTGAAGCATTTCGCCGCTTACGGTTTGTCCGAGGGCGGGAGAGATTACAATACCGTGGACCTGTCGGAATGGCAGCTTCGCGAATATTATCTTCCGGCTTACCGGGCCGCCTTGGACGAGGGCTGCGAGATGGTCATGACCTCGTTCAATACGGTTGACGGCGTGCCGGCAAGCGGAAATACCAAACTGATGCGAAAGCTGCTGCGGGAGGAGTGGGGCTTTGACGGCGTCCTGATTTCGGATTGGGGCGCGGTGAAAGAATTGATCCCGCACGGGGTGGCCGAAGATGAAGCGGAAGCTGCTTACAAGGCTATACGGGCAGGCGTAGATATAGAGATGGCGACCTCCTGTTATGTCCATCATCTGCCGCGGCTCGTCAGAGAGGGACTCGTGGAGGAGAAAATCATCGACGAGGCGGTGCTGCGCATTTTGCAGCTCAAAGAGAAGCTGGGCCTCTTCGAGCGGCCGCACCGCGGGGCGGATCCCGAAGCGGAGAAAGAAATCGTCTTCTGCGCCGAACACCGGGCCGCCGCGCGCGAGCTCGCCGAGAAATCGTGCGTGCTGCTGAAGAACGAGCGCGGCTTGCTGCCGCTGGCCCGCGGGCAGCGGGTGGCCCTGGTCGGGCCGTTCGCGCAGAGCGGCGACATCCTGGGGCCGTGGTCGTGGACCGGATCGCGCAAGGATGCGGTCCGGCTGGACACGGCCATGAAGGCGGCCGCCGCGGAGCCGGGCGACATCGCCGTGGCCGAGGGCTCGGGCATCGAGGCGATGACGGAGGCCCAATGGGCGGAGGCGGCCCGCGCCGCCGCTGGGGCGGACGTCATCGTGCTCGCCCTCGGCGAGTCGTCGGAGATGAGCGGGGAAGCGGGCAGCCGCGCGGACATCACGCTGCCGGCGGCGCAGCTTGAGCTGCTGCGGCGCATGAAGGCGCTCGGCAAGCCGGTGGCCGTCGTGCTGTTCAACGGCCGGCCGCTGGACCTGCGCGGCGTGTACGACACCGCCGACGCGGTGCTGGAGGCTTGGTTCCCGGGCAGCGAAGGCGGCGCGGCGATCGCCGCCCTGCTGTACGGGGACGCCAATCCGTCCGGGCGCCTCAGCATGTCTTTCCCGGCCGCGGTCGGGCAGATCCCGGTGTACTACAACCATTTCAGCACCGGCCGCCCGCTCGGGGCGCCGGATGCCCAAGAACGGTATGTTTCGCACTACCTGGACCTTCCGAATGAGCCGCTCCTGCCCTTTGGCTTCGGCCTGAGCTACACGACGTTCATTTATGGCAAGCCGCAATTGTCCGGGGAAATCATGACGCCGGACAAACCGCTGGAATTATCGGTCGTCCTGACGAACGCCGGTCCGGCCGAGGGTGAAGAAACCATACAGCTCTATATCCGCGATTGGGTCGGGGATACGGTTCGTCCGGTCAAGGAACTGAAGGCTTTTGCCAAAGTGCGTCTGGCTGCCGGGGAAAGCCGGGAGGTCCGGTTCACGATAACGGAAGAAATGCTGCGTTACACGCATCACAACCTGGAGTTCGCCAGCGATGCCGGGCAGTTCTCGGTATTCGTGGGCCCGAACAGCCGCGATGCCGAAGAACTGCGCTTCCGGCTGGAAAAGGGCCCCGTGACGAGCGGAACCCGGCTTCAGGGAGCAAACCTCGGGAAGAACCAACACGAAGAGATGGGGAGTGAAGTGCGATGACCAAACAGGTGCATCAATATGAACTGGAGGCCGGAGGCCTGACCTTTTCCTTTTTGAATAGCGGCGATTTGTATCAAGCTTCGTCGAAGACCACCATGATTAATCAGCTTCTCCCGCACGCCGCCGACGGCGCGCTGGGGAACCTTTATTTGCGTCTGCATCGCGAGGACGGCATTCGGGCCATCCCGCTGCTGGGCATCCGGTCCGGCGCGGCGATTCGCCGGACGGAGCGCCGGATGATCTGGAACGGGATTGCGGAAGGCATCGGCTACCAGGTTGTGTTTACACTGACCGAGCAGGGGATCTGGTTCTGGGACGTTACGCTGGAAGGCGGCCGGGGCAAGGCGGATGTGGTCTACGGCCAAGACATCGGCATCGCCGCACCGGGTGCGGTCCGCAGCAATGAGGCTTACTTGTCCCAATATATCGACCATTCCGTATTCCAGGACGAGGAATGGGGTTATGTGGTTTGTTCCCGGCAAAATCAGCCGCAGGGCGGACGGTTTCCTTACCTGCAGCAGGGGGCGCTGACGGGGAGTACCGGGTTTTCCACGGACGGATTTCAGTTTTTCGGACTGTCCTACAAGGAAACCAATGTGCCGGAGGCCTTGACCCGCGCGAATCTGGCGAATGAGGTCTACCAGTACGAGTTCGCCTACACCGCTCTGCAGACCGAGGCCGTGGAGCTTGGCGAAGAAACCACGGTTCGGTTTGTCTTCTACGGCCTGTTCAAGGAGGATCATCCTGCGGCGATTAACGGGTTGGAGTTCCGCGACGACATTCGTGCGGCCCGGGAAGAGGCGGAGTCCCCGGGTGATGCGGCATTGGAAGTCCTGCCGCGCGCCGTGCGGTCCCCGGAAATCGGGAAACCGCTGACGGGGCGTTCGTTGACGGCGGAGGAACTGGACCGGCTGTTCCCGCAGCGCAAGCAGGAGGAGCGGGCGGACGGCCAACTGCTGTCGTTTTTTACGAACACCTATGAACACGTGGTATTGAAGGAAAAAGAACTGCGCATTGAACGTCCGCACGGACATATTTTGATGAGCGGCGGCAACGACCGGATGAACAGTCAAGTGATCACGACGACTTCGTATATGTACGGCGTGTTCAATTCGCAGGTCGTGATCGGCAACACCAATTTCAACAAGTTGATGTCGAATACCCGAAATGCGCTCAATGCCGCGAAAACGTCGGGCCAGCGCGTTTATGTTGAGCAAGGCGGCGTCTATCGTTTGTTGACCATGCCATCGGCCTTTGAGATGGGCTTCAATTATGTGCGCTGGTACTATCAATTGACCGACGACCTGCTCACAATTACGAACTATACCCGGAACGATTCGCCGGAGGTGGTATTGCATTTTGCCTCCGCAAAAAATAAAGCCTACCGCTGCCTCGTAACGAATCAGATTACGATGCATGTGAACGAGTTCGAAATTCCTTATCGATTCGAGGTGGACGGGGAGAACGCCGTCATTTTCCGGGCCGATCCGTCCGCACTCAGCGCCGAGGCCGAAGCGTATCCGGACCTGCAGTACCGGATGGAAGTTTCCGGCGGAACCGGCATGAAGCTGACCGCCGACCGCAAGCTGGTCTCGCTGCCGCAGTCGGAAGCGGCGCCGCTGGCCGTGCTGGAGTTGGACCCGGCGGCCTCGTGGGCCTTGACGATCCGCGGGCAACTGGACGGGGAAGAAGCTGCGCCTTCGACTTCCGTCTCCGCGGAAGAGGAAATCGCCCGCTACCGCGAATTTTTCCGCGGCGTGATGAACGGTTTCCGCCTGTACCGGAGCGGCGGCGACGAGGGCGAGCTGTTCAAAGTCAACGCGCTCGCTTGGTGGTATACGCATAACATGCTCGTCCACTACTCGATGCCGCACGGTTTGGAGCAGTACGGCGGCGCGGCTTGGGGGACGCGCGATGTATGCCAGGGGCCGGTCGAGTATTTCCTCGCCACCCGCAAATATGACCGGGTCCGCGAAATTTTGCTGACCGTCTTCGCTCACCAATATGAGGATGACGGAAACTGGCCGCAATGGTTTATGTTCGACAATTACACCCGCATCCAGCAGGAGGAGAGCCATGGCGACATTATCGTCTGGCCGCTCAAGGTGCTGGGCGATTACCTGGCGGTGACCGGGGATTACGGGATTCTAGAGGAACGGATTCCATATACGCGCAAGGGTTCTTTCGACTTTACCGCCGAGACGGCGACCTTGATGGAACACGCGGAAAAAGAAATCGGCTATATCCGGCAGCACTTCCTCCACGGTACCCATTTGTCCTCCTACGGGGACGGGGACTGGGACGATACGCTGCAGCCGGCGAACGCGCAGCTGAAGCAATACATGGTCAGCAGCTGGACGGTGGCGCTGACGTACCAAACGATCGGCCGGTTTGCGCAGGTGCTGTCCGGCGTCCGTCCGGAAGCGTCGAAAGAGCTTGCGTCCATGGCGGACGGTATCCGCGCCGACTTCGGCAAATACATGCTGGGCACCGGGGTCATTCCGGGCTTCGTGTTTATGGAGCGTCCGGACGAAGCGAAGCTGATGCTGCATCCGAGCGATACCGAAACCGGCATTCAGTACCGGCTGCTGCCGATGACGCGCAGTATGATCAGCGAGCTGTTGACGCCGGAACAGGCGGAGGAGCATTACCGGTTGATCCGGGAGCAGTTCTACTGCCCGGACGGCGTGCGCCTGATGAACCGGCCGGCCCAATATGCCGGCGGGGTCAGCACACACTTCAAACGCGCGGAGCAGGCGTCCAACTTCGGCCGGGAGATCGGCCTCCAGTATGTGCACGCGCATATCCGCTACGTGGAGGCGATGGCCAAGCTCGGCAAACAGGATGAGGTTTGGCGCGGCCTGGAAATGATCAACCCGGTCGGCCTCAGCGAGGTGGTGCCGAACGCGGAACTGCGGCAGGCCAACGCGTATTTCAGCAGCTCGGACGGGAAGTTCAGCACCCGGTACGAGGCGCAGGAGCGCTTTAACGAGCTGCGCAGCGGCGCCGTGCCGGTTAAAGGCGGCTGGAGAATATACTCCAGCGGCCCGGGAATCTACATGAATCAGCTTATTTCCCAGGCCCTCGGCGTTCGCGAAGAGGGCGGGGACCTGATTCTGGATCCGGTGCTGCCGGAGTCGCTCGACGGCGCAGCCTTCGATTTTGAGGTGGCCGGATTGCCGGCGACGATCGTGTATCGCCTCACGGGCCGGTCGGCGATCGAGCGGATCACGGTCAATGGCCGGGAGGCCGCGGCCGAGCCGATGAGCAACCGCTACCGGGCCGGTGGCGTGCGCATCGGCCGCGCGGAGCTCGAGCGGCTTGCCGAAAGCCAGCGCGCACGTCAGGTCATCGAGATTCATATGTAAGAAAAATCGAGAAGCCGCCCCGCCGTTCGTATGAACAAGGGGTGGTTTCTCTTTAAGTTATGCGGCCTCCATCCGTCGGATCGCTGACGTCGAATCGTCCTCGCCGAACCGCCGCCGATGTTCTAACGGACACCATAGCCGCTATTTGCTCCAAATTTGCCGTTTTCAAACGCTAACGGAAATAATAGCCGCTATTTGCTTAAAACCCGTCCTTTTTGGCAGTGAGGCAAGCAAATAGGCGCTATTATTTCCGTTAGAATATGGGAAGAGCGTTTTTTGCCAAAATAGCCGCTGCTGCGTCCGTTAGGTTTTCGGGTGGCACATGGCCGCTGCTGTTCCTTTTCCGCAAGCAGGTGTACAATACAGGCATGCGCCGGAGGGGGCCGGTGAGAGCCATTTTCACGGGAATGAATCAGAAATTTACCGGGATTTCCCCCCGTTAATTGGATGTCTACGCCGCCGCAGAGTTGAATTAGCTGGAAAACTTCCCGTAAATTTAACTGAAATCGAGTAATCGGCGTCCGAGGGCACGTAATAGATGGAGTTTTTCCAGTTAATTCTGATCGCAGAGCCCATAGAGATCAATTAACGGGAGGTTTTCCCGTTAATACGTAAACCATAATTAAAGGAGCGGAATACGATGAGCGAGCGGCCGACAATGGCGGAGGTTTTCAGCCGGGCGGAGTACCGGTTATCGGGACACGGACCGAGAAATGCGGACGTGCTTAAAGCCGTATTGGAGCAGGTTGACGGGAATGTGGAGAGCGACATGTACGGCAAGGGCAAAGTCATTGAGGACTTTCAGGAGGAGATGGCGGCCTACCTCGGCAAGGGGGCGGCGGTGTTTTTTCCGAGCGGCACGATGGCGCAGCAGATTGCCCTGAGAATCCACTGTGATGATAGAAAGCTGGCGCAGGTTGCCTACCATCCCCTCTGTCATCTGGAGATTCACGAGGAAGACGGACTGAAGGAGCTGCATGGCATCCGGCCGATTTTGCTGGCCGACCGGCACCGCCTGATTACTTTGGAGGATGTCGCCGGGCTGGAGGAAAAAATCGCCTGTTTGCTGCTGGAGCTTCCCCAGCGTGAAATCGGCGGGCAGTTGCCGGAGTTCCGGGAGCTCGAAGCGATTGCGGATTATTGCCGGGAGAAGGGCATAAAGCTGCATCTGGACGGGGCGCGGTTGTTTGAAATTCTTCCGTATTACGGGAAGACGGCGGCGGAAGTTTGCGCGCTGTTTGACAGTGTGTACGTTTCTTTTTACAAGTCGATCGGCGGGATTGCCGGGGCGATTTTGGCGGGAGACGCGGCGTTTACGGAGCGGTCGAAGGTTTGGAAAAGAAGGCATGGCGGTGATCTGATCAGCCTGTACCCGTATATTTTGACGAGTGCGCATTATTTCAGGGAACGTATCGGCAGAATGGACCGCTATTACCGGGAAGCCTTGGTACTGTCCGAACAATTCCAGGCTTGCCGTGGAGTGACGACCCTCCCGGCGGTTCCCGTCTCCAACCTGTTTCATGTTCACTTCGACGCTCCGAAAGACAAGGTCGAGCCGCTGCTGATTGCGCTCTGCGAAGAGACCGGCATCGGGGTGACCGGGAGTTTGCGGGACTTCGATGGAGGGACGAGCTATTTTGAACTTAGTGTGGGTGATTGTTATGCGTTGGTGCCGGAAGAACGCCGCGCCGCCATGTTCCGATCCTTGGACGGCAAATTGGGCGGCATTTTGTAATATGCGTTTCAAGACCCATGGCTCATAGGCTATGGGTTTTGTTATACTTCCTGGAGAGTTCCGCATTTTTCCATAGCAGGATACAAGAAAATACATACTCGAATGGAACGGCAATGATCAAATTTCGGATGAGGAGAGTAGGAAAATGAACTTTTTTAAAAAGCTGTTCGGCGGCCGGGAAACCGGCAAGTCGGAAGACGGCACGACCATTTACCGTTATGATGGACCCCAAGAGCAGGAGTGGGCGCCGCCGTCGGAAATTATGTATATGGAGGAAATCGGCGAGCATTTCAACAAGGTGTTTCCGAACCGGGAAACGATGGTGTTCCATGAAATCGTATCGGATCTTGTACATATTGACGTAAACATTATGGAAGCGACGCCGGAAGAACCCTACCGCGTGCTGTTCACGAACGGGATGAGCGACCTGCCGATGACGCTTCCGCCGGAAATCCGGGAAGAGTACAAGCATCTGGAACGGGCGGAGCTGATGATGTTTTTGCCGCAGGACTGGCCTTTGGAACAGAAAGATTTTGAAGCGGAGGAAAATTACTGGCCGATCCGGCTGCTTAAAGTCCTCGCGCGGTTTCCGCACCAATATCACACTTGGCTAGGTTACGGGCATACGATTCCGAACTCGGAGAATTACGACCCGTATGCACCGAATACGGAATTGTCGGGCGTCGTGCTGCTTTCGCTTCCGGAAGAGGTTAGCACGATTCATACAGAAGACGGCAATCAGATCCAGGTGTATTTTCCGGTACCGCTCTACCGGGAGGAGATGGAGGCGAAGCTTCAGTTCGGCTGCGACGTGCTGATCGACAAACTGGCCGAGCTCCCCGGAGATTTTTTGGTTCTGGATCCGCACCGGAAGAATGCCTATAGAGACATTTGAAATGCATAAAAAAGGGATGGCCGCAGGTGCAGGGTGCCATCTCTTTTTTTGTATTGCTGGCTTAATTGAAATTTTTCGCCTGATCGAGTTTTTCGATGACCGGAAGCGTTCTTATCGCCTTGTGACCTTCGTTGAAATAACAGGAAGTCTATGGAATCCATCGGTACCGAAATAGGCCGTCAATCATGATAATCGACTTAAAGGGGGCATCATGTCAAACCTATTGCCTCATCAGCCAACCTTGTTTTACATAGAATTCCTGCACAAGTGTATTTCTTTCTGTCTGGAACAAAAAATCAGACTCCTGCATTTTTAGGCCAACACCCTATGCTTTTCGGCGGAGCCCGCTTTCCTTTGATAGCCGGGCAGGTAAATAAAGGCCTTTTACGACGCTATGATCCCTGTGGGACCGAATCGGGCCGAATTAGCGGCCCAAACGGCCGCTAATTCAGCGGGCGGCCAGGGTAGGCAGCACCATGCCAGGTTTTGGAGGTAACGTCAGTACTCTTGCTCAAAAATCACTATATAGTTTGAACTGTTGATTTGCATACTAGTGTCCGTTAGACAACCTTGATTAACATAGAATTCCTGCATATCTGCGAGTATTTATCCTGTTCGGAATAAAAATAACAGGATTCCTGCAATTCCTGCAGGAATTTTCGATGAAATAGGCTCGTTTCTCTAAAATCGCTAGAAATACCTGCAGATTCAGCATCTTTTTTCGCATCCCATCGTGGATGGGCTTAAATACCTGCAGATTTGCATCTTTTGGAGTTGAAAGTGCGCTAGGACCTTTATAGCCGTGGGCTTAATACGGATTTGGATGTCTGAGGGCTTGAGACTGCGTACTTATCGAGTACCTCACTCCAAATGATAGTTGAAGCAGCGTATTCTCATATTCTCGTACTACGATGTCTGTATGGGGCACTAGACAGCGTTGCAAAGGGTTCTTTGCCACACTCTTGACCTGTAACTACCGGTTCGGTTCGAATTAAAAGGAATTCTTCCCGTTAATTTGGTGCGTATGCGGCTGCAGAGGCGAATTAGCTGGAAATCCTCCCGCTAATTCGTCTGAAATTGTGTATAACGGCAATAGGGCCGCGAAATAGATGGAGCTTTTCCAGCTAAATCCGATCCAAGAGCCAAGAGCGGTACATTAACGGGAGATTTTCCCGTTAATGTGTAGACTCTGACGGGGGCGCTTTATATCTACAATGGTGGGTGTTGGCAACCTATCTCCGAAACCATTCATAACTTTGTAACTTTGCCCAACGCCAATTCTTTAGTTCAACCTATTATAGAAGTAGCGGACGAGCGTTTTTTGGAGTTGGAAGTGCGTTCGGCACCTGGCCTGGATAGCCGCAGACTTACTACGGATGGGATGTTCTGTGTGCTTGAGACTGCGTGCTTATGGAGTACCTCACTCCCGAAGCAAGGAATTCCCATTTTCTCCCGCTTCTACTACGAAGGCTGATGGGGCACTAGCGAGTAACTACTATTCCGGGCGCGATTCTCACTGCTATAATATGTCAGGATAAACAGGAAGGGAGCGTGGCGCCGTTATGGTAAAAATTCTGATCGCCGACGACGACCCCCATATTCGCGAACTGATGGGCCTCTATCTGCGGAACGAGGGCTTCGAGGTCGCGGAGGCGGACAACGGCGAGGATGCGCTTGCGCTCGTCGCGGGGGCGGGCGTCCAGTTGGTCATTCTCGATATTATGATGCCGCTCATGGACGGCTGGGAGCTGTGTCGGGAGATCCGCAAGCGGAATGACGACCTCCCCCTGCTCATGGTGACGGCCAAGGGGGAAGCGGCTGACAGGGTGAGAGGCTTCCAGTTGGGCAGTGACGATTACCTGACCAAGCCGTTCCACCCCATGGAGCTGGTGATGCGGGTGAAGGCGCTGCTGAAGCGGTACCGGATCGCCGCATCCCGGCTCATTCAACTGGGCGGGATCGTGCTGGACGGCCGCAGCAACAAGGTTATTCGAGACGGCGAGGAACTGACTTTACCCCTTAAGGAATTCGAGCTGCTGTTCAAGCTCGCCAGCCATCCCGGTCAGATCTTCACCCGCGAGAGCCTCATCGTTCAGATCTGGGGGATCGATTACGAAGGAGACGACCGGACGGTCGACGTCCATATCAAGCGGCTGCGGCAGCGTTTCGCCGGAGATGCCGGGCATTTCCATATCGAGACTGCCCGCAGCCTCGGCTACCGGCTTGTGGTGAACGCGAGATGAAGACCTTATACGTCCGCGTCGTGCTGACTTTTTTGGTCATCATGATCATCAGCCTGTTGTCGTCCCTGATCGTCGGCCTCGTCCTGTTCCAGCCGAAGCTGAACCGCCTCGGCCAGGAGGAGATGACGGATGCCGGCGAGCGGGTAATCCGTCTCTACGAGCTGACGCGTCCGCGGGATCTCGACAGCTTCCTAACCCATACTTCCAAGCTCATCTCCTATCCGTTGATTCTGTTCCGCGATGAGGACCATTACAGGTCCTATGGCCGGGAGATGAAGGAGCTTCCCTCCAGCCTTCCCCCGCAAGCGGTTCGGGAGGTTCTGGGCGGACAATCCTATCGTTCCGCGCTTCGGGGCGTTGATGAATTGACGGTCGGCCTCCCGTTGGCCGCCGAAGGCCGCGCCTATGGTTTGTTTATGTTGACCTCCTCCAAGAACGAGAGGACGATCCTACAGTTTATATTGGCCATTCTGCTGATGGTGCTGGTCGTCGGCAGCTTGTGCATTCTGGCGGCCGCCCGCTATCTGGTGAAGCCCCTGCAGGGCTTGACGGCGGCGACCCGGGAACTGGCCAGGGGCCGCTTCAACGTCGAATTGCAAGCGAGGCGCCAAGACGAGCTCGGGGAGCTGGTTCGCGGCTTCAACGCGATGGCCCGCGACCTCAAGCGGTTGGAGCAGATGCGGCAGGACTTCGTCTCCAACGTCTCGCACGAGATTCAGTCGCCGCTGACGTCCATCTCCGGCTTCGCCGAGGCGCTCAAATCTCCGGGGCTGACAACGGAGGAGAACCGCGCCCGTTACATCGATATTATTCTGACCGAGAGTGGTCGGCTATCCCGGCTTAGCGACAATCTGCTGAAGCTGGCGTCCCTCGAATCGGAGCATCATCCGATGGCGGTGCGAACCTTCCATCTGGACGAGAGCATCAGGCAGGTCGCGGTCGCCCTGGAACCGCTGTGGTCCGCCAAGCGTCTGGACCTCGATCTGTCGCTGCCCCCCGCGCTTAAGATTCAGGCCGACCCCGACCAGTTGAATCAGGTGTGGACGAATTTGCTTGGCAACAGCATCAAGTTCACCCAGGAAGGCGGGAAGATCGCCGTCGCTCTGATTCCCGAGGGCGACGAATATAAGGTCACGATAACAGACACCGGGATCGGGATACCACCGGAGGATCTCGATCGCATCTTTGAGCGTTTCTACAAAGCCGATCGGTCCCGCCGAAGCGGCAGCGGCAGCGGTCTGGGGCTGTCCATCGTCAAGTGGATCGTTCTCCTCCACCAGGGGCGGATCGAAGCGTCCAGTTCCCCCGGTCAAGGTACGACCGTCACGGTCCGGCTGCCGCGAAACGCCGTCCAGACCCCCCTTCCGCGTTGAACGAACCTTTCGCCAAGCTCGCCCGAGTTCACGCTCCGTTCATACTCCGCTTCTACTCTTCCAGTGTCACGGAACTTTCAATGATTTAGACTGGAGGCGGAACAGTGAGTACTTTGGCGGCTAGTTTGTTTGAGGCATATAAGTGGTTAACCCCGTATGTGATGGTTTTGTGCGCGATTGATCTCTTTTTACTGGGATGGTCCGCCTTCCCGGCTCGCCGTCCTTACCGATGGGTCGACTTTGTGCCGAGCGCGGGGGTGCTTACGTCCGCCCTGAGCTTGCTTCGCGGGGATACGACCCTGCCGGCCCTGATTCTGTACGGTCTGAGCGGCTTATTGTTCCTGTTCACAGCGAAAAGAATCTGGGCGCCCAAGCGGCATGCCCCGCTTCCCAAGCGCAAGAGACTCCGCGCGATCGTTCGCGCCGCGTCGTGTCTCGCCGCCATGAGCCCGATCGTCCTCGCGCTTCTGCTCGCCGGGGAATTGCGTTACAACCCGGCCAGCGACTTCCGGAATTTAAGCTACTCCGAGGCTTTCGTTCGGTTGAACGAGCGGCTGTCCAAGGAATATCCCTTCGGCGACCGGAAGCAGGTCGACTGGGAGGCTCTTGAACGCAAGTATGAGCCGATCTTCCGGGAAGCGGAGAAGAAGCGGGATAAGGAGCTCTATTACAAGGCTTTGCGGGAGTATCTGTTCTCATTCCGGGACGGTCACGTCAAGATCGTTAACGAAGCCTTGTACGAGGACAATCCCGTCTTCCAACGGGAGGCCGGGGGCGGCTTCGGCATCGGCGCCGTCCTGCTGGATAACGGCCAAGTACGGGTCGGCCTGCTGCTGGAGGGCAGTCCGGCGGAGCGCGGAGGAATGGCGCTAGGCGACGAGATCGTCGAATGGAACGGGAGGCCCGCGCTGGACGTTTATCAAGCGGCGGCCTGGAGCGAGAATCCGACGGCGACGGAGGGGGACCGGAGGATGAACCAGGGCCGGTTCATGACTCGGGCGGCGGTCGGGAGCCAGGTTGAGATCGAGTATAGGAGCAGGGCGAATAACGAGCTAAGAAAAGCAATCTTGCAAGCCTACGAAGACGACTATGCCACCCTGAAGGCTACCAAGGCCAAGCTGAAGCGGACGGATGCCCCCATCGAAGGGCGCGTCTTGGATAACGGATACGGTTATATCCGGATCCGGTATTTCCTGCCGAACGATGCCGTGCCGGATCCCGCCGGATTGTTCACGAGGATCGTAAATGATTTTCAGAACCGGTCCGTCAAAGGCCTGATCGTCGATGTACGCGACAATCCCGGCGGCGACGACGATGTGGCCGCGGCTATTGCCGGGCATTTAAGCGCGTGGAAGCGGCATTATGAAGTCGTCAGCTACTATAGCCGGACGACAGGCCGCTTCGAAGTCAACGCCGGAGAGACTCGCGTCATAACGCCTAAGGAATCGGGTTACAAAGGGAAGGTAGCTATCCTGGTCAACCACAATACGATCAGTTCGGCGGAGGGCTTGCCGCTCGTGCTCAAGGGACAGCCCCGAACCGTCATTGTCGGCTTCACCTCCACGAACGGCTCTTTCGGCGTGATGAGCCGCCCAATCGAGGCGAAGATGCCGGAAGGCTACCTGCTGCGCTTCCCGGACGGGAGATCTCTGGACGCCCGTTATGCCGTTCAAGGCGATAGCGACGGCCAGGGCCGGGGCGGCGTCTCGCCCGATATTCAAGTGCCGTTGAATGAAGAGACGTTCGCCGCGAAATATATCGAGGGTCAGGACGTCGAACTTCAAGCCGCCGTAGAAGCCTTGGAGAAGGCGGGCTCCGCCCAATGAGGTCCGAGCAGGTAACACATTGCCGCCACCCTTTAAAAAATACACTTGTAGCATAGCCCGTCCCCTCCGCGGGAATCCTATCCTGGAAAAATCACGCGGGGAATTTCGGAATATACTGAGGCATAAGAAGGAATCGGCATTTTTCGGGTAATAGAAAATATAGTCGGATCAAGGGGATGGGATGCGATGATCATCGGAGTACCCAAGGAAAGAAAAAATAACGAGCATCGCGTCGGCATGACGCCGGGAACCGTACTTTCCTACGTGCAGGCGGGCCATCGGGTACTGGTGGAAGCCGGAGCCGGGCAAGGCATCGGTTTTACGGATGAAGCCTACAGCGCCGCGGGAGCCACGGTGGTGCCCACCGCGGCCGAAGCTTGGTCGGCGGAAATGGTGGTGAAGGTAAAGGAACCGATTCCGGAAGAGTACGGATTTTTTCGGGAAGGCCAAATTTTGTTCACCTACCTGCACCTGGCGCCCGAGCCGGAACTGACTGGGGCGCTGGTTCAGGCGGGTGTAACGGCCGTGGCTTATGAAACGATCCAACTGGACGACGGGCGTTTGCCGCTGCTGATGCCGATGAGTGAAGTCGCCGGGAGGATGTCAATTCAGATCGGCGCGCATTTTCTGGAGAAGGCCCACGGCGGCAAGGGCCTTTTGCTGGGCGGCGTTCCCGGCGTGGAGCCGGGGAAGGTGACGATCATCGGCGGGGGGATCGTGGGCACCAATGCGGCCCGGATGGCCGTCGGCCTGGGCGCGGAGGTGACGATCATCGATCTGAGCGCGGAGCGGCTTCGTCAAATCGACGAGATGTTCCAGGGCCGGGTGAAGACGTTGATCTCCAACCCGTATCATATCGGCGAGGCTGTCCGCCGGGCCGATCTGCTGGTGGGAGCCGTGCTGATCCCCGGCGCAAGAGCCCCGCGGCTGGTGACGGAGGAGATGGTGAAGAGCATGGCTCCGGGCTCGGTCATCGTCGACGTGGCGATTGACCAGGGCGGCTCCATCGCCACCGTGGACCGTGTCACGACGCATGACCAGCCCACCTATGAGAAGCATGGCGTCGTGCACTACGCCGTTACCAATATGCCGGGAGCCGTCGCCCGCACCTCGACGATGGCGCTGACCAATGTCACCGCGCCGTATGGCCTGCAGCTTGCGGGCAAAGGGTGCCGGCAGGCGGCGCTGGACAACCGCGCCCTGGCCAAGGGGATCAACGTGATGGCGGGGCGCGTGACCTATCCGGCTGTCGCCGAAGCGCAGGGGCTGCCCGCGGAGGATATTTTTGCGCTGCTGAAAAAATAATCATCCAGTGACCACACACTACATCTGACCATAGGAGGGATTTCATGCTGCGGACAAAAATCATTTGTACGCTAGGGCCGGCCTGCGATTCTTTGGACATCCTGAAGGATATGATTCGGGCGGGGATGACGGTAGGGCGGTTGAATATGGCGCACGGGGAACCGGAGGAGCATGCCGCACGGATCATGCGGGTCCGGCAGGCGGCCGGGGAGTTAGGCACGTTCATCCCCATTATGATGGACATCAAGGGGCCCGAGGTCCGGATCGGCAAGCTTAAAGAAGCTTCGTGCCAACTTGTGCCCGGCGAAGAACTGATCTTGACGACGGAAGTCATCGAGGGGGATTCGCGGCGTATTTCCGTCAACTATCCGGAGATGCCCCAAGTCGTTCATGAGAATGACCGGATCCTGATCGACGACGGTCTAATCGAGCTTCGCGTTCTCGCTGTCGAGGGGTCCGAAATCCGCTGCCGCATTATCAGCGGCGGTACGCTGAAGCCGCGGAAGGGCGTGAATCTGCCGGGAATCAAGACGACGCTGCCGGGCATTACGGAGCGGGATATCCGGCATATCGGCTTCGGGCTGGAGCAGGAGGTTGAAATGATCGCCGTCTCGTTCGTCCGCAAGGGCGACGATATCCGCGAGGTGCGGAGAATCCTTGAGGAACGGGGAGCGGAGCATGTCCAGATCATATCGAAGATCGAGAACGACGAGGGGATCGAAAATCTGGATGATATCCTCGAGGCTTCGGACGGTATCATGGTAGCGCGCGGGGACTTGGGCGTGGAGGTTCCGGTCGAAAGCGTGCCGATGCGCCAGAAAGAAATGATCGACAAGTGCAATCTGGCCGGAAAGCCCGTTATTGTCGCTACCCATATGCTTGAATCGATGCAGGTCAACCCGCGGCCTACCCGGGCGGAGGTCAGCGACGTATATAACGCCGTCATGCAGGGAGCGGATGTGGTCATGCTGTCCGGCGAATCCGCGGCCGGAAAATACCCGGTCCAATCGGTTCAGACGATGGCGAGGGTGGCGCATCAGGCGGAAACGATGATCGACTACCGGGAGCAATTCGACCGGAAAAGAGCGCAGCATGCCACCAACATCACCGAGGTGATCAGCCAGAGCGCGGTCAGCGCCTCGCTGGAGCTGGATGCCAAAGCCATCATTACTTCGACGGAAAGCGGGTTTACGGCCCGAATGGTGTCCAAGTACCGTCCAAAGGCCCCGATTTTGGCCATTACGCATGACAGGCAGGTGCTCCCGAAAATTTGTCTTCTATCCGGCGTATTTCCGTTCCAGGGCGAGCAGGTCTCGACGACCGACGAAATGTTCAAATCGGCCATTCAAAGCGCATTGAAGACAGGCTATGTGCTGCCGGGAGATACGGTCGTTCTTTCCGCCGGGCTGCCGCTGGGACAGGCCGGAACGACGAACTTGATTCAGATTCAACAAGTTGGGCCATGATTGCGCGAAAGCCTCCACACTCATCCGGGTGCGGAGGCTTTCCGTTTGCATGGATTTTTGGGCAATCACCCATTCGAACGGTGCTGAGTATGCTGTTGAGAAGGCAATAACTCAAGTCATCGGAGGAAGAGAGAATGGGATACTATGTGAAAGTAGCGCCGGATGTCCGGCTGTACGTGGAAGACATCAACCCTTGCGGGGATAAGACAATTCTGTTTATTCACGGCTGGCCGCTCAGCCACAAGGCTTTTGAGTACCAGTTCAATGTGCTGCCTGCAAAAGGATATCGGTGCATCGGCATTGATTCGAGAGGATTCGGCAAATCGGATAAGCCGTGGGACGGCTACTGCCTGGACCGGATGGCCGATGATGTGCGAGGCGTGGTCGATGCGCTGGGACTATGCGATTTCACGCTCGCCGGCCATTCCTATGGCGGGGCGACAGCAGTGCGATACATGGCCCGCCACCGGGGTCACGGGGTATCCAAGCTGGCGTTGTTTGCGGCGGCGGCCCCCAGCTTGACCCGGCGTCCGGGATACCCTTACGGCATGCCGAAAGAGGATGTGACGGAGCTGATCAAGGACACACTGAACGACAGACCTCAGATGCTTCGGGGGCTGAAGGAGTTGTTCTTTTTTCAGAATATCTCCAATGCGCTTGGCGACTGGTTCTTTGACATAGCGCTTCCGGCTCCCGGTTACTCCACGGCAAAGGTGGCGATGTCCTTCCGGGATGAAAGCCTGTTCTCCGATTTGAGCAAGATCGGGGTGCCCACGCTGATACTGCACGGCATTCACGACAAGGTCTGTTACCCTGAACTGGCGGTCGCTCAAAAAGAGGGCATCCCTGACGCCAAGCTGGTCTGGTTCGAATATAGCGGACATAGCCTGTTCTATGAGGAACGGGATAAATTCAACGCGGAACTTATGGCATTCCTAGAAGGCCAGCCGGCAGCTACGCCGACTTCCTTGACCACAGTTTCCGGATTCCGTGCAGGCCCATCAGAAGCAGTGGAAAGAGAAGTCCTATTACAAGCGTATAAGGGACCCACACTTTGGCGTCCCAAGACTGCCTATAAGCCACATTGGGATAAATAAAGACCGCCATGGTAATCATGATCCACCCGGCAGGCAGCACGAGGGCGTGACTATTTTTAATCCCGAAGATTTGGGAAAGGCCGGCGACGATCACATACAGGTAGAGGGAAAGCCGGAAAAACAGCGAGATAAACCACATAATGGCCATGACCGCCTCGATCCGCTGCAGAAAATTGCCGATGTTGATTTTTTGGGCAAGTAAATAGCTGGGGTACATGCTTTTTGCCGTAATATTGGGGCCAAGTACCAGGATGGTTAGCGCAACAATAATGACCAGCACGATACTGCCGATCAGGGTTCCAATGTACACGGCTTTATGGGCCTGCTTCGGATGGTTTACGGAAGCCGGGTAAATCATCAGGAGTATAATATGCGGAAAAAACACCACGCTGGCAAAAGAAAGGGCGGCCGAAAACAGCGGAGCGACCCCGAACTCCAATACGGGAAGCGCATTTTCCACCTTTTCCTCGGATAGCAGCAGCAGGGCCATGGCCGTAAACAGAAACAAAACCCAGGGAAACATCAACTCGGTGGAACGGGTCAGGACTTCGAGGCCGAGTCGGGCACCCAGGGCAACGATCACGCCAAAAAGAATGATGATCGCCTCGATTGGGGTCTCGGGCATCATTTGGATCGTCACAAAGGTTCCGACTTCTTGAAGAACCGTGGCGGGCCCGCACAGAAAAAAAGTGACCAGGAAAAGAAGGCCTACGGCTTTTCCGACCCATTTGCCCAGCAGGACTTCACAGATTTGCATCAGGTTCTTTTCGGGGTACATTCTGGCCAGCAGCACATGTACCGCGAGCACGATGAAGCCGAAGAGAACACCAATCAACGCGGCGATCCAGGCGTCTTGTTTGGCGATGGAGGCCATACCCGAAGGGACGAGCAAAATGCCGCTGCCGATTGTATACATCGCCGTCAAAATCATAAGCTGGCGCAAAGATATTTTATACTCCGGCATAGGTAGGTTCCTTTCATAAATTAGATTAGACCCAAGGCCGTAAGAAAGCGGCTGAGCGGTCTGAGTGCCATCGTGATGTAAGCCAAAGGTGTCGGAAGGTCGGTGAACAGGGTCTGAGCTACCGAAATTCCGACGCCAAGGAGGAGCAGAACGGAGAAACCCCAAGCGGTGCTCCGTTCCTTCTCCCGGATCAGCCGGGGAAGCTCCATCCAGGAGATCAGGGCAGCGACGACCAGAATTATTAATATTTGTATCAATCGTCTCGCCTCATTCTTCGATGTCATTGATGAACGTATTGTTGGTTGTTCCCGTTCTGCGGATATGGTAATCCACCTTGATCCTGACGGGCAGGTCCGGAAAGTAACGTTCATTCCAATCCTGTTTGACCCGTTTCCAGAAACCGGGATTCGAACGGCGGATGGCTTCGCCGAAACCGAAGACATCGACTTTATACTCTTTCTGTACTTTTGCAATGACCGATTTCATCAACTGCTCCGCCTTATTTTCAATTTTGGTTTCCAGTTCTTCGATGGACTTCGTCTGCGTCAGATCCAGTCCTTTGCACTCTACGGCCCCCACATTTCCCTCGACGTACGCCTTGATCTCAATTTCCGGGTTGGAGTCGATGACCTTTCCTGTAACTTTCGTATCGCTTCGGACGGTCTCCAGGGTTACTTTTCCTTTATCGCCGCAGGAGACAGAAGCGACGGAACTTCTTACTCCGCCTGTGACATAGCGGTACCCTCTGCTCTCTCTCTCGTTTAGCCAACCGACCAGCTTGTCTGTTTTAAAAACGGCGAGTCCGACAAATCGGAGATTTCCGGGGGTCTTGATCGTATTCACGTTCTCCGGGGTTTCCCCGATTTCACGGTCTCCGGTGATTTCCAAGCCGGTTAATATGGGATGCTTCCCCTCACTGCTCAGGTCGTTAATCAACTGATCCAGCGTCACTGTGATGCTGGGTGACCACACCTGCTCGGAGGTTTGCAGCGAACTGAACAATTTGTTGGCCGGTATGGACTCCAGGGGCGTCATGATTTTCAGGGCCTCCTCGGCGGTGGCGCCTTTGGTGGTCACGAGATAGAAATCGGTTCGAAACTCATGATCTCTCAGCAAAAAATCGAGAATCTTGGCGACGCCATCTTTGGCCATCGACTCGCCGATCAGGAACATGCGCAGGTGCGAAAAGTAAATTTTTCGCGGGCTCACTTGAGTCATCCTCCGGGCCGCTTCAAAAATCGTGTCGCCTTCGGTCGTAAATAAGGTGGCTGGTGCCTGGGAGCCGCCCGCTTTTTTGGAAGCGACCTGACCGGGGACGACGACCTGGACGGATAACCGGTAACGGTCCTCCACACGGTCAACCCCGGCGGCCACCGCGATCCCGAGTTCATTCAGTTCTCTGCGGTTCCAACAGCCGCTCAACAACAGGGCGATGAGCAGAGAGAGCAAAAGTAAAACCCCGATCCGTTTCATGTCGCATTCACCCGCTTTCCCGTGATGGCTTCAATTTTCATTTCGCGATTTCTTCGGAGGATTGCCCGGCCTGCGCGTTGTGTTGGTTTTGCTAATCAGCCTGGGACGGGTAGCAAGCAACCAGTGCGGAAATCGCAGGATCGCATCCTTTTGGTCCACGGGAATTAACGGGGCAAAAGGAGTCGTATAAGGAACTCCGAAAGAGCGCAGGCTGCATAAATGGAGGATCAAGGCCATGATACCGACAAAAATGCCGAACAGGCCGAAGGACCCGGCGAGCGCCATCAGCGGGAAGCGCAGCATGCGGAAGGCGATCGACATATTGAAAGCAGGAACCACAAAGCTGGATATGGCTGTAATCGCCACGACGATGACCATGGCCGCGGATATAATCCCCGCCTCTACGGCCGCTTGGCCGATGACCAGGGTGCCGACGATCGAAATCGCGGAGCCGATATTTTTAGGCAGCCGAACCCCGGCTTCCCGCAGAATCTCAAAGGTCAGCTCCATCAGCAAGGCTTCCACGAAAGCCGGAAACGGGATTTGTTCGCGCTGCGCGGCCAACCCGAACAAAAGCTGGGTCGGAAGCATTTCCTGGTGGAAAGTCGTGATCGCGATATATAGGGAGGGCCCCAGCAGCGATATAAAGATGCTCAGATAGCGTAGAATGCGTAAAAAGCTGCTGATGTCCCACCGTTGGTAGTAATCCTCGGAAGCGTGGAGGAAGGACATCAGGAGGGCCGGAACGATCAAAACGAACGGGGTTCCGTCCACCAGAATGGCAATCTTCCCCTCCAGCAGTTCAGCGGCAATGACATCGGGACGCTCGCTGTTGTAAATGGTAGGGAACGGCGTGAATGTGGTGTCCTGGATAAACTCTTCGATATAACCGCTTTCCAGGACGCTGTCCACATCGATCCGTTTCAGACGATCGCGAACTTCCTGGACGATCTCCGAATTGGCAATACCGTTGATGTACATCATGCCGACATCGGTTTGCGTCACCCGCCCGATCTGCATTGTTTCCAGCCATAGATTAGGGTCCTTGATTTTTCTGCGAATCATCGATGTATTGGTGCGCAGGGACTCGGAAAAAGCTTCCCGGGGGCCGCGAACGACATTCTCCGCCGAGGTTTCCGTAACGCCGCGGTCCTTCCATCCCTTTGTGCCGGCAATAAGGCCTTGCACGGAGCCATTTATCAAAACGACGGTATCGCCGGACAACAAGGCGTGGAACAGAGTTTTATAGTCGTTTACCGTCTTGATTTCTTGATTGTAAAGGGAAATTTCCTCCAAAAGGCGGTTTCCGTCGCTAACGATAGGGCTTTCCTGATTCTGTTGCCCGGCGGCTTTGGCCATATGAGCCACGGTTTTCATGACCGACTCGTAGATGATGTTCTGATCGGCCAGTCCGTCCGTATAAAGAAGCGCTATGCTGGTTTCCCCCGACTCGCCAAACGGGATTTCCCGGATACCGATATCAGTGCTGTTTCCGAGCGTCTGCCTGATTTTTTGCAAATTGGCCTGAAGGTCGGAAAGCAGCATATCCTCCGATGTAGGGGATGAATTACTCGGACTTTTCCCGTGACTGCCGGATTTCCCGGCCTTGCTGGTTTTTCTGCGAAGCGGCATAGGGATCTTCTTCCTCTCGAGATTGCTAGCCCCATTATTTCCGAAGCATCCGCCGCCTAAACTCGGCAGGGAATTTTAAAAACAAGCAATAGGGGGGAGGGCGCTACAGCCGGTATTTTTGAGACAAGTTGTTCGCGTGATACAATGAAACCGACACCCAAGTTCATAAAAAATCAAGCGGGAGGGATTGGTTATGAAATATCGCAGATTGGGAAAAACGGAGTTTGACGTATCGGTTATTGGCATCGGGACCTGGCAGTTTGGCGGCGAGTGGGGTCTGCAGTTTACGCAGGAGGAGGTTGACGCCATCCTGGACAAAGGCCAGGAATTGGGCATCAATCTGATCGATACGGCGGAGTGTTACGGCGATCATTTGTCCGAATCGTTTATAGGCGACTACATAAGTCGCCGCAAACGGGAGGACTGGATCGTCGCGACCAAGTTTGGCCATCATTTTCATGAACGATTCACCCGCACGGACAAGTTTGGGGCCAAGGACGTGCTGGAGCAGTTGGACGGCTCATTGAAAGCGCTGAAGACGGATTATATCGACCTGTACCAATTCCACTCGGGTCCGGACGAGGCGTTCGATAATGACGAATTGTGGACGTTGTTGGACAAGCAGGTCCAGGCCGGAAAGATCCGCCACCTCGGCACATCGATCGGCAGCAACGACAACCTCCACCAGACCGAAGCTTCGACCAAGGTGAATTCGAAAGTGATTCAGGTTGTGTACAACCGGCTGGATCGTGCGCCGGAGCAACGGGTGTTCCCGTCCTGCGAGCGGCAGGACTTGGGGGTATTGGCCCGGGTTCCGCTGGCCAGCGGCTACCTCAGCGGCAAATACAAACCCGGGGCCGTGTTTGACAACACGGATGTGCGGCACCGCCACGATCCGGAGAGCACCCGGCAGAAGCTCGAGGAGGTGGAGCGGATCGCGCGGGAAGAGGTGCCGGAGGGCGTGGACATGGCCCAGTGGGCACTAGCCTGGTGCCTTCGCCACCCTGCGGTCAGCGCGGTTATCCCCGGCTGCAAGAATCCGGCGCAAGTGGCAGCGAATGCGAGCGCCGCCGCGCTTGTGGTCGATGGGCGATAACGTTAAGCGGCAAACGCTGAACGATGCGTTGAATGATGCTGATGCCAGGCACACCTCTGTGCCGGGAATTCAGCCGGGTGTTGGCCAAGCCAAGTACCCGGTTTACGGGAATTCCTCCCGGTAATTCGGCCCATATGGCGGTCAGCCCGTAATTAGATGGAAAACCTCCAGCTATTCTCCGGCAAAAGTGGCAAATTGCCCTTTGAGGTGAGATTTAGCTGGAGGAATTCCAGTTAAAGGTACCCTTTGGCAACAAACAGGCCAAATTAACGGGAGAAACTCCAGTTATGTATGGCACTGTCCGCGTTGTCAGTCGCCGTCTTTTTCTATATCGGGAGTAGGGATTCTCGCCGAACTCTAACGGAAGCAGTAGCCGCTATTTTGTATAAAAGCGCCCTCTCCGAGTTTTAAAGGAAATGAGAGCGCCTATTTTCTGCATTTTCTGCGCAAACAGCCGATTTTCAGCCAAATAGGTGCTAAGATTTCCGTTAGTGTTTGATAACCTGCACACTTTGAAGAAATAGCGGCTATTTCGTCCGACAAGACGCCCAACTGTGGGGGCAACGGCCTGAGTCCAACCGGGATGAGGCAGGCCAATCTCACCTGTACGCGATTTGTGTTGAATAAATCAGGCCTTGTCGAACAATAACGGTATTTCCCGGGTAATTCAGCAAATAAGATGAAGGGATGACAAGAGTCCAATTTAATATTTAATTTTTACGTTATTTTTGTTGGCTTTTGTAAATGTTGGAATCATATTCTCCAATTGAATTATTATATAGGTTGAACTAAAGATACGTCGCCAACATCCACCATTGTAGATATAAAACGCCTCCGTTAGAGCTTACACACTTAACCGCTATACTTAACGGGAAAACCTCCCGTTATTATACCGCTCTCAGCCCTTGGATCCGATTTAGCCGGAAAAGCTCCATCTATTTCGCGATTCAATTGTTGATATACGCAATTTCAGACGAATTAGCGGGAGGTTTTCCAGCTAATGTCCCTCCGCTGCCGCATAGGCACCCACCTCACACCGCTGTCTTTTATGCAAATCAATAGTTCAGCCTATATAGCTGTGATTTTATGGATGCTAGGCTCTTAAGGCACGCGGAATTGCTTGGGTAGGTGATTAGATTTTTAAGTTCCACAACCACGCTACGCGCAGAAAAGGAAGACTACATCAGGAGAGAAGGGGAACCCTTCATCAATTTTCCGGGATTTCAGGAGTGAATGCTGGAACATTAAGCGGGCATTCTAAATGGAAAACCGGCCCATACCCATCGGACAACTGGAACTTTTAGGGTCAGGATGATGCTGGGCTTGTTTCATTTTTATAAGTGTTTTGGTATTTATTTCACATTTGCAGTACGTCTCATTATGCTATAAATGGCAACATCTTCTAATATGTTCATAGGGTGAGAGGCTATGAATAATAAGGAGAGAATGAAAGTGCGAATTGAACAAGAGAGACAGAAACTAAACCAGTTGGCGGACCGTTACGGACTGCGTCACAAGGCCGTGCTCAATCAATCCGTACTGCTGGATAAATTGATTAATAAGTATAACAAGGTGAAATATGAAGATATGCAGAGAAGGCAGCCGACTGCATGATTCGGTTTCGTAGGGATCGGTTGAGCTGCGTTAATAGCGGATGACAAAGAGCTGTGTCCGATGCAGGGACGCAGCTCTTTGTGTGGTGCATCCATTAATTGATCTTTGATTAAGGTTTTGTTTACCGGAATGAAGTGACGAAGCCTTGCAGCAATGTTCTTACGTCGTATTGGTATTGGTTGATCGGCTCAATGGGCTTATCCAGGCCGAGCAGCGTGTAAACCGCAATACGGGCTGCCCGAACGGAATATTCCTCGGTGAACACCACATCGTCCGGAATTTCGCAGAATTGGCTGATAAAGGCCAAGTTCGTGGAGCCGTCCGGAACGACTTTGGGCCGGTCGCCTATCGCCCGAGGCATGAATTGGGCCGTAATGAACGGCATCATGCAAGGAATGCAGTTCGCGGAAGCCAGAATGGCATCCATATCCTTTTCGAAATGAAGATGATGCAGCAGCTCGGTCAGAATTTCTTCCCCCGTACAATCGCTCATCTTCTTTTTTACATAATCCCCGACCCGATCCGGGAACAAGCCATACCCCCAGAAGACCTTCACATGCTCCGGCTGATTGCGGAAGTGCGGCTGATGCGCGAGCACGATGGACATGAACCAGCTCGAATCCTTGAACGTGACGAGCGCTCCCGTACCGGCTTTATTGCGCGAGAACGCCTCCATCAGATCGAAGAAGCGGGAGTCCTGACAGGTCACCGTGAACGATTCCCACTTGGAGCCTTCGATATGATCGGCGAAAGGAGAAGGATTCCCCAATCCCGGTTTTTTGGCCGCAATGCGCTCCCACAGTTTCCAGGAGCTTCCCTTCCCCAGCAGCTCAGGGGCCGATGTCATGGAGCCCAAGCTTGAGCTTTCCGTCATGGAGCCATTGGTGACGATCACCAGATCCCCCTCACCCAGCTCCAACACCTGCTCCGTTCCGTTCTTGGAATAGTGAATGCCGGTTACGGTAATACCATCCCCTTCTTTAAAATCCAAATCCGTTACCGTACATTTCAGCGTGAAATCCACGCCATGCTCCTCCAAATACTTGTGCAGCGGAAGAATAATCGAGTCGTATTGGTTGTATGGCGTACGCGTGACACCTTCCAACGTATGGATTCGAGGATATTCATGCATAAACCGGATCATATATCTTTTCAGCTCGACGGTGCTGTGCCAAGGCTGGAAAGCGAAGGTGGTCGCCCACATGAACCAGAAGTTGGTTTCAAAAAAATGCGGGCCGAACCAGTCGTTAATTCGGGCTGTGCCTAACTTGTCTTCAGGCGTTATAATCAGCTTGGCCATGGCCATCCGGTCGGCCATGTCGAAGCCCATGGAAGTCACGTCCTCGACCTGCCCCTCCTTGTTGACCAGCCGCGCATTGGAATGAGTCGGATGGGCTGTATCAAAAGCTATGATTTCCTCCCGTATGGACAGACCGGGCTGATCCAGGGAAGGGATGGTGCTTAACAAATCCCATAAATTTTCGTAGGTTTCATCGTTCAGCATCCGGCCGCCGCGGATTACGTAGCCTTGCAGTTCGTTCCCTGCGCCATCGTTGCTTCCGCCGAGGATTTTCATTTCTTCCAGCACGTGAATTTGTTCACCTGAGAAGCCGCAATCCCGTACCAGAAAAGCTGCTCCCGCCAATGACGCTATACCGCCGCCGACAAAATACACCTGTTTGCCGTTCTTTTCCTCTGCCATATCTGTCGCCTCCACAAAAAGGGATTGTTCTTGTAGGAACAATTTTAATGTAGTACGCCTCCCCAAACTTGAGAATCAACAAAGGAACGCATGTGTTTAATTTTTGGACACTCACGCGGGATTGTCTAGAGAAAACGACGCCATCGGCCTTGGACTGACAGGAGCGCAAATTTTAACGGTGGCTATTTTCGTAACGCTGAAGGGCCCGCTCGAAGTTTCCTTCCATTAGTCGCGTCAGCCGTTCGATGATCAACTCCGGTTCTGTCACCATACCTTCCCCCATCCACTGGATCACCAGGCCCGTAAATGCCAGCGTATAAAAATTAGCCATGAACTTTTTGTCCTCGTCACTTACCTGCTTGTTGCGGGAGACCTCCTGAACGACGCCCATGATCAGCCGATTGGTTACGGCGAACAAATAGGTGTCGAGATGATCGCGTGCCAAGGAATGGAGGGTGTTCAGGCAGAAGCTCCGATTCGTTTCGATGTACTTGAATATTTTGAGCAGTCCTTGCGGCCAGGTATCGTAGCTGCGGTAAGCCGCAATGGTATCGACGGCCTCGGTTTGATAGATCCACCCCAGCAGCTCATAGATATCCTGAAAATGATAGTAAAAGGTTTGGCGGTTCAGACCGCAGTTCTCTACCAGATGCTTAACGGTAATTTTGCTCAAGGGAGTCGTATTCATTTGGTTCTTTAGAGCAGCGGCCAACGCTTTTTTGGTGAGCTGGGAATTCGACATCGACATCACCTGTATCTGTAAAATTTTACAGCAATCACACACCTTTCATTATACGCCCCTCTTCGCCATTCTCAAAAAACGGCCGTTGGTTCCCTCTCATCGTGTATAATGGTAGGAGTTTGAGAGATGGGGTGGGGCAAGCGTGCCGCATAAAATTTTGCTGATAGAAGACGATGCTTCGATTATAGATATGCTGGCCGGTTATTTAACCAAAGAGGGCTACGTCATCCGGTCCGCGAGCAATGGAGAAGACGGGCTGACTTTGTTTCGGAACGAGAGCTTTGATTTGATCGTGGTGGATCTGATGATGCCGAAGCTGGATGGGATGGAGGTTATAAAAATTGTGCGCGAAACCAGTGCCGTTCCGATTCTGATCATGTCCGCCAAAGACAATGATGTCGACAAGGCCATCGGCCTCGGCTTCGGCGCGGACGATTACATCGCCAAGCCTTTTTCGTTGATCGAAATCACGGCGCGGATCAAGGCGGCGATCCGCCGGGCGACCTTGTATGCCCGGCGCGAGTCCGGGGAGAAGCCGGAGACGGTCGTCGTCTCGAACGGTTTAACCGTGGACTTGGAAAATTACCTGGTCCGCAGGAACGGGGAGGAGATTAAGCTGACGGCCAAGGAGGCCGAAATCCTCGGTCTTTTCCTGCGGAATCCGAACCGCGTGTTCACAAAGGCGCAAATCTACGGGTTCATCTGGAACGATGATTACCTGGGCGATGACAACGTCATCAATGTCCACATCCGCCGGCTGCGGGAAAAAATCGAACAGGACCCTTCCGACCCGAAATATTTGCAAACCCTTTGGGGAATCGGCTATAAATGGACGGTTGCGGAATGATTTACGGCGTGCTGATCGGCGTAATTTTAATATTGGCGGGATGGGTATACAGGCTGCATGCTGCCAACCGAAGAAGATCCCAGCAGCTTGGGCATATCCACAGCAAACTGGATCGGATTCTGGCCGATGATTCGGGTACCAAGCTGCTGCTCTTTACCGAAGACCCCGAGCTTCGGCTGCTTCTCACGGATATCAACCGGGTGCTGGAGCTGAACCAGCGAATTTTAGCCGAGCGGGCGGAGACCGAGCAGTCGATCCGAAGAATGTTGTCCAATATCTCCCATGATTTGAAAACCCCGCTTACGGTCGTTCTCGGCTATTTGGAGGCCATGGAACTGGATCCCGGCATGCCTGAGGCCGAGAGAATGGAGCTGATGCGCAAGGTTCACCGCAAGGCCAATGAAGTGCTTGAGATGATCCGGCAATTTTTTGATCTGGCGAAGCTGGAGGCGGGAGATCAGCCCGTGCCGCTGACCCGGGTGCAGATGAATGAGGTTTGCCGGCGGAATATGCTCGCTTTTTACGAGGTGCTGACGGGAAAAGGTTTTGAGGTCAATCTCTCGATCCCCGAGGAGCCGATTTATGCTTACGCCAACGAAAACGCGCTGGACCGGATTCTGGACAACTTGATTTCGAACGCGATCCGGTACGGGGGCGACGGAAACGTGATCGGTTTGACTTTAAGGGTGGAAGAGAATCAGGTCTGCATCGACGTATGGGACCGCGGGAAGGGAATCGGTGAAATTCACCAGAGCCGGGTGTTCGAGCGGATGTATACGCTGGAGGATTCCCGGAACAAGGCTTATCAGGGCAGCGGCCTCGGGTTAACGATTACGAAGCGGCTCGCCCAGCAAATGGGAGGGGACGTCCGGCTCTATAGCCGGCCCTCCGAGAAGACGATTTTTACCGTAGGCCTGAGGCCGTTTCGCTATTGAACCGTAGGTTCAGCCTATAGACACGCAGGGTATGACTGCATCTATAGGCTTTTTTTGCCGATGCAAGTCAACTTAAGAAACAAGTAAGATTTGATTAATAATCAGGACCGAAAGAGGCTTTACTATAAAAGTATAGTGAAAAACAGATCACGAGGAAGGCAAGACCTAAAGGAGAGATACGATGAGCTTTATTCTGAGAACGGTTCAGTTGACGAAGGTGTTTCAGGGCAGGGAAGTTGTGTCCGAGGTAAGCATGAACGTGAAGAAGGGTGAAATTTACGGATTTTTGGGGCCGAACGGAGCGGGCAAAACGACCGTCATGAAAATGCTCACCAACCTGGTGAAGCCGACGGGCGGGGAAATTGAAATTTTCGGGGAGAAGCTGACGGCGAAATCGTACCAGATGCTTGGCCGTATGGGAACGATTATTGAATATCCCATATTTTACGACAAGTTGAAGGCTAGGGAGAACCTCGAGCTGCACTGCGAATATATGGGCTACTACAACAAAACAGCGATCTATGAAGCGCTGGAGCTGGTCAACCTGCGAAATATCGACCACAAGCCGGTAAAAGATTTCTCCCTCGGCATGAAGCAGAGGCTGGGGATTGCCCGGGCGATCCTAACGAAGCCGGAGCTCCTCATCCTGGACGAACCGATTAACGGGCTCGATCCGGTCGGAATCAAGGAAATCCGCGATTTGTTCAAGCTGCTCTCCAAGGAATACGGCATGACACTGCTGGTGTCCAGTCACATTTTGGGCGAGATGGAGCAGATGGTCGACACGATTGGCGTCATCAACCATGGCCGATTGATCGAGGAAGTCGCGATGGATCGCGTCCGTGAGCGGAATACGGATTATATTGAGCTCAAAGTCGGCGACAGCAAAAAAGCGGCGTTTATTTTGACGAATCATCTGAATGTGTCCAATCTGAAGGTGGTCGATGAGGTTACCGTACGCGTCTATGACCCGAAGGTCCAGCAAAACGAGCTGACCAAAACGCTGGTGCTGCATGATGTGGTCATCGAGTCCATCCACAAGAAGAGCAGCTCGCTGGAGGATTATTTCTTGGGTCTTTTGAATGGAGGGAATCTGAGTGCTTAATTTGATCAAGCTGGAATTACGGAAATTTAAAATCGCAGGGAATATCCTGGGCGGGTTTATCGCGTCATTTTTGATCATGGCTTTTGTCATCGCCGTGAATTATGACGCCCACGAGAAAGCGTTTGCCAGTTACAAAGATGTATTGGGGATCATCGACGCTACTACTTCAATAACGTTTATCGTTTTTGCTTCCGTGCTTTTGTCGAAGTTCATTATCGACGAGTACAAAACCCGGTCCATCACCGTGCTCTTCATGTACCCGCTGCAGCGTAAAAAGCTGCTCACGGCCAAACTCATTATCGTGGTCCTGTTTACATTTCTGTTTGGCATCATCGGCCGCGTGATTGTCTTTTCGGGATTCTATATTTATAATAGCTTCGCTCATTTTATCCCGGGGGAATTGCCGACTTCACTCCTGGTCGAACATGGTGTCAGGTTTCTGGTAAACTCGGCGATGTACAGCTGTATCGCCCTCATCCCGCTTTATTTCGGGATGAGAAAGTACTCGGTGCCTACGACGATCGTTTCCTCCATCCTCGTCGCGGCGGTTTTGAATGCCAACAACGGGACGGAATTTACACTGAGCAGCATCGTTGTAATCCCCGCGGCCATTGCGGCGGTTGGTCTGGTTGTTGCGTACCTGGCGATCCGGAACGCGGATACGAAGGATGTAGTTTAAAAAAGAGAAGGCCCCTGGCTGCTCGACAGCTGGGGGCCTTTGACGTTTGACGAGGGCACTGCGGCGTCCGTTGGTGGCTTTGTTGACCTCCGATGTAAGAAGTATAACGGGAATTTCTCCCGTTATTTGTGGGAGATCGGGGGCGTGGAATGAATTAGCTGGAAAAACTCCCGCTAATTTACGGCGGGAAGACGAGTTTAGGCGGCGAGACTCGAATTAGCGGGAGAAATTCCAGCTAAATGGAGGTGAAGGGAGCAAAACTGGTGAATTATCGGGAGGAACTCCCGTTAATTGATCAGCCCTTCCTCCATTTTGTGCGCGGCTTTGTTGGCCATGTACACCTGCAGGCGCGTCAAATCCCGCGCGAGTTCCTGCTGGGTAAGGGTGAATCCGTATTTGTAAAAATCATAATGCGAAACGAGTCCGTTGTTAAAGCGGGCTTCCATGTGGGTATAATCCTGGTTCGCCTCGGCCAGGTCCTTCTCGGCGGTCCGATAAGCCCGGTAGGCGGTATCGGCGTCGCTGTAGGTTTTGCTGATTTTTTTGCTGAGCTCGACGCGGGTTTGCTCCGCCTGCTGCTCCGAAATTCGCGTCATCGTGTTCAGGTAATCCTCCTGATGATCGTTGGCGGCATCGGTGCCGTACTCTTCATTCTTCGCCTGGACGATGGCGTTCCACTGTTTTTTCATATCATAGGAATTCTCCAATAACGCCTCGGTATCCTTACGGGTGACGGGTTGAGGGGTATATTCGATATCCTCCAGCGCAATCTCCGGGTCGTAGACAATCCCCAGATCGAAGCACATTTGAATCAGGGCAAGCTGGTAGTTTGCCCTCAAGGACTCCAACTGCTCTTCCTGGTCGCTGATGGCCCGCTGCGCGTTCATGACGGTTTCCGAGCTGGCCAGTCCTTCTTCCTGCAACACGGAGGCCTTATGCTCATCGCGCTTGAGCAGCTCAAGATATTGCTCCGCCAGCTCGATTTGCTTGTCCAGGGACAGGAGCTGGACATATTGGGAGGTGATTTGCAGCTCCGCTCCGTCCTTGGCCATCTCCAGATCGAGAAGGGTGTTGGATTGCTCCGTATTCAACTTCTCCAAGCCTTGCTCCAGCTGTTCGCGTTGGCTCTGGAGCTGTTTGTTCAGGGCGGAAGCGATGCCGCCTACCCCGTTCATGACTTGGTTGACCACGGTGTTGGTTTCGATCACGGGCCCCAGCCATAATGGCGGTTCAGTTGGCATTTGGTCCGGCGGGAAGTACTTTTTCATGATTTCGTCCGGGTTAGTCGGCAATGAATAGCTCCCCGAGCCCGTATCCATCTTCGCCTTATCCAGCTCTTTCTTCTGGTCTTTTAAATTGCTCTCATTTTGCTTTAACGCGGTCAGCTTCATGTTCAACAGCGACAAATTATAAGAATTGTCGATAGCACGCTTGATGATCGTATCGAGATCCCAATGCTTGATCGAGACCAGGTTCCCCGAATCGACAAATGACGTTTTCAGCTTCTCTCCCGTCTCCGCGTGGTGACCCGTTTGGGTCGTATCGCCGTCGGCGGCCATCGCGGAAACGGGGCCGGCGGTCAGCAGAGCAAGCGACAGGACCAGTGCGGCAGCTTCCTTTTTCATCAAAAATTCCCTCCCCATACTTCTTTCATTTTCCCATGCTAACACATCGATATTCCGAAAATCAATGGCAGGGTCGTCGCTTGACAACCTTGTTCCGACTGGGTTACTTTGGAGTTAAAAAAATAACCGGGGAGTTAGACGGAGGAGGAGAATAACCTGATGAAAGGACGCTGGGCATATCTTTTTGCGGCAGCTTTATTAACGCTGTCCATCACCGCATGTTCCTCGGGAACGGGCGGAGAGAAAGCGGCGGCGGAAAGCGACAAGGTAAGCGATTCGGTTGCGGTAAAAACCATCAAAGTCAAGAAGGAACCTTTGAATACAGTATATGATTTGTCGGGCACGCTTCAGTCCGATGATTCCGCGACGGTCTCATTCCAGGCTGGAGGCGAGGTCAAGAAAACGCGGGTTGAAGTCGGGGACACGGTCAAGGCGGGGGACGTGCTGGCGGAGCTTGACACGGAGCTGGCACAAATCCAATTGACCCAGGCCAAGAGCGGGGTGGCGCAGGCCGAGGGGCAGTTGAATGCGGCCAAAGCGGGGATCGCTTCCGCGGAAGCCCAGATTCAGGCCGCCAAGGCCAATCTCGCCGCGGTGGAAAAAGGCGCCAGCCAGCAGCAACTGGCTCAAGCGCAGAACGGCGTAAAGCAAGCCGAGGAAGCCTACAACAAAGTAAAGGCCGACGCGGAGCGGTACAGTAAACTTTACGCGGAAGGTCTGATTTCGCTGGACGACCATGAGAAATCCCAGGTTCAGCTGAAAAATGCGGAAATTACGCTGGATAACGCAAAGCAAGCTTTGTCGGAGGCCACCGAAGGCGCGACGGATGAGCAGGTACAGGCGGCGAAATCGACGGTAGATCAGGCGCAGGCCGGGAGGGGGTCGGCTTTGGCGGCGGAAGCGCAAGCGCAGGCCGGTTACAAGAACGCCTTGGCGGCCCAAGCCCAGGCGGAACTGGCCCTGTCGAAAACGAAGCTGACCGCTCCGATTTCCGGCACGGTGCTGGAGAAAAACGTGTTCGTCGGCCAAACGGCCGGAGCCGGTTCGCCGGCCTTCGTCATCGGTTCGACGCAGGCGCTTAAGGTAATGCTCCCGGTTCCCGACGATCGGATCGGCGATTGGAAGGTCGGGCAGAAGGTCGACCTGGAGCAATCCGGCAAAACCCGGACGGGCTCGGTCATTCGGATCTATCCCCAGACGAATGCGGGGACAGGCACGATTTCCGTGGAGGTGAGCGTGCCGAACCCGGAGAAGGACTGGTTCCCGGGGCAAGTCGTGAAGGCCGGACGTCAGTCCGCCGGGAAACAGGGGATTCTGGTTCCGGCCGGGGCGGTCATCAGCAACGGCCAGGAGCCCTATGTGTTCCGCGCCATGGACGGCAAGGCGGTGAAGACGCCGGTGGAGCTGGGCGGTGAAATCAGCAACAACCGGTTTCACATCACCGCCGGTCTGAAGGAAGGCGATGTGATTGTCAGGGCGGGAGCCGACGGGCTGTTTGACGGCGATGCCATCGCGGCTTCGGAGGACGTGACCCCATGATCGAATTTTTCGTCAAAAAACGCAAAATCACGCTGCTCTTTTTCACCATGCTGATTGTGTTCGGCGTCTACAGCTTTACGGGGCTGGCCAGACAGGATATGCCCGACGCCGTGGTCAAAACGGCGCTCGTGACCACGGTATACCCTGGGGCCTCCCCGGAAAAAGTGGAGCAATCCGTGACCAAAGTGCTGGAGCAGGCCATTAAGGGAGTGGAGACCGTCGATACGGTCATATCGACCTCGGGCAACGGTTATTCCAGTATTACGGTTCAGGCCTATGCCGACGCGGACGCCGAGAAGACCTGGGATCAGTTGCGCAAAAACGTGCAGGACGCCGCGGCGGATTTGCCCGTCGAGGCGCTTCAGCCGGTCGTCAATGACGATTTGGCATCGGCGTTCGTCGGCTCGTACGTCATTTACGCCAACACCCGGGAGGAGCTTTATGCCCTCAACGATACGATGATTCAATGGCGCGACCAGCTTCGCACGGTGCAGGGGGTAGCCGGGGTTGAACTCGGCGGCCTTCCGGACCGGGAAGTACGGATGCAAATCGATATGCAGAAATTGCAGCAGTACGGCATTCCGTGGGAAAAGGTCGTTCAATCCGTTCAGGCCATGAACGAGCGGGTGCCTTTGGGGGATCTGGATTTCGACAGCCGGAATTATCAACTCCTGGTGGGTAGTATCGAGGAAGTCGACGAGCTGAACGATGTGCTGATTATGCGCACGCAGAGCGGATTTCCGGTCTATCTGAAGGATGTCGGCGAAGTGGCGGTGACCCAGGCGGAAGCGGACTATTTGCCTTATTACAACGGAAAGCCCGCCCTTTTGATCAATGTGAACGCGCAGACGGGCTCGGACGTGCCTTCCATGGATAAGGCCATCACGGCCAAGTTAGATGAATTAACCAAGGATTTGCCGAAACATGTGACGTTTACCAACGCCTTTGCTCAGCTGGAAGTCGTTAACGAGATGTTCAGCCACTTGTCCCGGGAGATGCTGATCGCGATTATCGCGGTTATTATCGTTTGTACGCTGGGTCTAAACTTGCTGACATCGGCCTTCGTGGCGCTGGCGATTCCGATCTCCATCGCGCTCGGTCTGATCGTTCTGCCGATCACCGGCGTTTCGCTGAACGAGATTTCCATCGTGGGCCTGATCATCGTGCTCGGGATTCTGGTCGACGACGCCGTCGTCGTCAACGACAATATCGAGCGCAGGCTGAGCGACTTGGGGGAAAGCCCGGCGATCGCTTCCGTCAAAGGCGCAAAGGAAGTCGCCGTTTCCATTTTGACGGCCACACTGTCGACGATCTTCGCCTTCGCGCCGCTGCTGTTTCTGACCGGCGACATCGGTTCTTTTATCAAGCCGATCCCGATCGTCATCTCCAGCTCGATGCTGGCTTCCATGTTGATGTCGCTCACGATTATTCCGATTTTCCGGGAATGGCACGAGCAGCGGAGAAGCAAGAAGAACAGGAACGGGGGCGAGCCTAAGCCGCCCGGCCTGCTCGGCAGGCAGATTCAATCCATGACCCGGGCGTACTCCGGGAAGCTGATCCCGAAGGTGCTGCAAAGACCGCTGCTCACGGCGTTGGCCGGCCTTTTGATCGGCACCGCGTCGTTCGGTTTTGCGCTGCTCACCCCGGTGGACCTGTTCCCCGAGGCCGAGGATCCGAACGTAAACATCAATGTGGAGCTGCCTGTCGGCACCTCCTTCCAGGAAACCGAACGCACCGTTTCCAGCATCGCGGAGTGGGTCCGCAAACAGCCGGAAGCGGAGCTGGTCAGTTACGCCGCGGGAGGCAAGGCGCCGCAGCTGTTCTCCGATATCACCAACATGGTAAGCTCGTCGCCGACTGTCGGCCAAATTGCCGTCGTGGGCAAGGAAGGCGAGTTCGATTTGAAGGAGACGGTGGATACGTGGCAGAAGACATTGGAGAAGCAGTATCCGGCGGCGAAGATTTCCCTGAACATCCCGAGAATGGGGATACCGGTCGGCGCGGCCGTCTCGATCCGGATCGCCGGAGAGGATCTGGATGAGCTGCAGTCCTTGTCCCAGCAGGTAAAAGAGAAGATCGCCAAAGTGGAAGGGACCACGGGAATCAAGGACAACTTTGGAAACCAGAGCTATACCCTGGAGTTCGAGGTCGACAAGGAAGCGATGAACCAGCACCTCGTGGACTACAAGACACTGACCCAGACGCTGCGCCTGATGGGGGACGGGCTGGATATCGGCGACTTTGACACGGGCGAACAGATCATTGATGTTAACCTCTATATGAAAAATAACAACGGCGACCCCAGCGATTTGTTCCAGCAGATGAATATAACGAACGCGCAGGGGATGCAAGTGCCACTGTCGCAAATTGCGGAATTGAAGCCTTCCTTCGCCATCCAGAAAATTCAGCACTACAATCTGGTGCGGACCGTAACGGTCGAGGCGGATGCGAAGGGAAAAACGGCGACCGAGCTGAACACCGAAATCCGCGCCATGCTGGCGGATATGCCATTCCCGGACGGCTATACCTGGGAGCTTGGCGGGGAAACCTCCGACCAGTCGGAAATCTTTGCCGATTTGGGCAGCCTGTTTATTATCGTCGTCTTCCTGATTCTGCTCCTGATTACAGTGCAATTCTATTCGTTGTCGGCACCGGTTATCATTATGACGACGGTCTATCTGGCCGCCGCGGGCGGGGTGATCGGGATCTTCATATCCGGTTCCTCAATCGGCTTCATGAGCATCATGGGCATCATCTCCCTGGCCGGTATCGTCGTACGGAACGGCATTGTCCTGATCGAGTTCATCGAGGAAGCCCGCCGGGAGGGCGTGGAATTGAAGGAGGCCATCATCGAGGCCACCGCCGCCCGGTTCCGGCCGATTCTGCTCACGTCGCTGACCGCGATCATCGGGATGCTGCCGCTGGCTATTTCGGGAAGCATCCTGTTCCGGCCTATGGCATACACGATTATTTTCGGGCTGATGTTCTCGACGATCTTAACCCTGGTCGTTGTTCCTTCGCTTTATATGGTTGTAGCGCTCTACAAAATCAAGCGCCAGGAGCGTAAAGCGAACAAGTCCGGCGTTAAACCCGGCACCGATGTGCCGCAGAATCCGCTTTCCATGTAGATCCATCTTCCATGAACGGACCGGGAGTTCTTCCCGGTTCGGCCTTTTTGGCGGAAATCCAAATTGAAAGGACCAGGTACTGTGGACAAGAAAACCCTAATCATTCAGACAGCGATTAGGCTATTTGCGGAGAAAGGATATGCTTTTACGACGGTGGACGAAATCGCGAAGGCTTGCGGGATGACCAAACCGTCCCTTTACAAGTATTTTCCCGGAAAAGAGGATCTGCTGCTGGCCGCGATGGCGATGCTCTCCGAGGAACTCGAAGGTAAGGTTCACCAGCTGTACCGAAAAGCCGGCTTGTCGAAAAACAACCGGATTATCAAGCTGATCGTGATTTTTCTGGAGTATATTTTTAACCACCGGACCTACATGGTATTGTTTGTCGAGCCGCTGATTCCGCTTTATGAAAATGAAGATATCCAGAACGCCTTTATGGTCATTGAACGCAAACTGTTTATGTGGTTCCAGGACAGTATCCTCGATTTGTACGGGAAAGAGGTCGAGGATTATGCGACGGATGTGACCTTTATCGCCAGCAGTTTGCTGTTGGATTACATTCGGGTGGTTGGCCCGAACCTTTCCCGTGAGCACTGCTACAGGTTGGCAACCTATGTGGAAAACGTGATTGGCGTCCTGGTCGAGGGGTGGAAAATCCGCAAGCCCGAAATGCCGCTTTTGTTCGAAACCCCTTCCTGGGTGATGAACTGCCGCTCAGAGGAGATGACCCCGGTGCTGCGTTTCCGTCAACTGCAGAAATCGTTCCACCAGATGGAACTCATAGTGAAGAATCACGATTCGCTGAACGAAACGGAAAAGGAAGATTATCTGGAAGCGATCGCAAAGATGAGAACGGAGTTGAACGACTCCTTGACGGAGAGCGTGGTATTCAAGGCACTGCTGATTTACCTCGAACAACTTGAAGACCTGCGCGAAGAATGCGCCAAGCTGCGGGCCTTTTTGTTCGAGCCGGATGGGCAGCCGCTTTGAGAAGCAAAAAGCAAGTCCCTTTAACGCCGTGCAAGGCGAAAGGAGACTTGCTTTTTGGCGTTTTGATCTTCTGCGCGGACGAGAGTCACTGGGTTTTGGATTTGTTGTAAATATCGAAGGCGACCGCCAGCAGCAGCACCAATCCCTTGATTCCTTGCTGCCAGTCCACGCCGAGACCGATGAGGGACATCCCGTTGTTCATGACCCCCATGACCAGTCCTCCGATAATCGCGCCATAGACGGTGCCGATCCCGCCGGTGGCCGAGGCGCCGCCGATGAAGCAGGCGGCTATGGCGTCGAGTTCGAAGTTCGTGCCGGCCTTCGGCGTCGCGGAATTCAGCCGGGCCGCAAAGATGAGGCCGGATAGGGCGGCCAAGGCTCCCATGTTCACGAACACCCAGAACGTGACCTTTTTCGTTTTAACGCCGGACAACTTGGCGGCCTTCTCATTGCCGCCGAGCGCATAAATGTGGCGTCCGGCGATCATCCGGTTCATCACGAAGGAATAGATCACGATCAAGAAGAACAGGATGACGAGAATATTGGGAATCCCATGATACGTGGCCAGCACGTAGGTAAACAGGTTAAGCACGACGACGAGCGCCGCCAGTTTGAGGCCGAAGATCCACAAAGCCTGCACCTCGAACCGGTACTTGATCCGGGTCCGCCGCTCCCGGTACTCCTGCCAGACGACGAGCAGGGAGAGGAGGATGCCCAGCACCAGGGTCAGTACGTGAAGGGAGCCGCCCCCGAGCCAGTCGGGCAGAAAACCGGAGCTGATTTTTTGAAAAGACTTCGGAAACGGCGCAATCGACTGGCCGCCCAGCACGATCATCGTCAAGCCCCGGAAGAGCAGCATCCCGGCCAAGGTGACGATAAACGCCGGGATATTCACATAAGCGACCCAAAAGCCCTGCCAGGCGCCGATCAGCGCGCCGATCAGCAGCGAGAGAATCACCGCGACGAAAGGATGGAGTTGCATATCGACCATCATAATGGCGGCCAGGGCGCCGATAAAGGCGGCGACGGAGCCGACCGACAAGTCGATATGCCCGGTAATGATCACCAGCACCATCCCGATGGCCAGGATAAGGATATAGCTGTTCTGCAAGATCAGGTTGGTGATGTTCAGCGGCTTCAGCAAAATCCCATCCGTCAAAATTTGAAATAATACCGTAATGAAGACCAGCGCGATAATCATGCCGTATTGCCGGATATTTTTTCTAAAAAGTTCGCCGATCGCTTGCATTCCGGTTACCCCCTTCCCCGTGTCATCAGTTTCATCAGCACCTCTTGCGAGGCTTCTTCGCGCTTGACTTCGCCCGTAATCCGGCCCTCGCTCATCACGTAGATTCGGTCGCACATCCCGAGAATTTCCGGCAGTTCGGACGAAATGAACAGAATGCCTTTGCCTTCATCCGCCAGTTGATGGATGATCGAGTAAATCTCATACTTGGCGCCGACATCGATGCCGCGTGTCGGTTCATCGAGGATCAGCACTTCCGGTTCCGTAAAAATCCATTTGCTCAGCACGACCTTTTGCTGATTTCCGCCGCTGAGATGGCCGGTTTTCTGCCAGATGCCCGGCGTCTTGATGTTCAGCCTGCGCCGGTAGTCCTCGGCGACAAGCACTTCTTCCTTCTCGTTAAGGATGCCGAACCGCGAAAGTTTGCCAAGGTTGGACAGTGTAATGTTCCGCTTGATATCGTCGATCAGCACGAGCCCGTATTGTTTGCGGTCCTCGGTCACATAAGCGAGGCGGTGGCGGATAGCCGTGGCGATATCGGTCAAATGAACCTCTTTGCCGTGCAGGAAGATCTGCCCGCGCACATACCTGCCGTAGGAGCGGCCGAACAGGCTCATCGCCAACTCGGTCCGCCCGGCGCCCATCAGCCCGGCGATGCCTACGATTTCACCGCGGCGGATATGCAGGTGGATATCGTCCAGGATCTTGCGGTCCGCTTGCTGGTGGTGTCTGACTTCCCAGCCTTTCACCTCGAAAATCGTCTCCCCGTCCCGCTTGGACGTCCGCTCGGGATAGCGCTGTGTCAGATCGCGGCCGACCATGCCTTTGATAATCAGGTCCTCCGTAACCGGCTCCTCTTCCATGCGCAGCGTTTGGATCGTTTGGCCGTCGCGGAGAATCGTGATAGCGTCAGCCACTTTTTCGATTTCATTCAGCTTATGGGAGATGAGGATCGAAGCGATCCCTTGATGCTTCAGTTCGACGATCAGCCTAAGCAGGTTTTCGCTGTCGGCCTCGTTCAGCGCGGCCGTCGGTTCGTCCAAAATCAGCAGTTTTACCTTTTTGGACAGCGCCTTGGCGATTTCCACCAACTGCTGCTTGCCCACGCCAAGCTGAAGCACCGGAGCGACCGGAGACTCCCGGAGGCCGACGCGCTCAAGCAGCTCCCTGGTCCGTACCGTCGTTTCGTGCCAGTTGATGATGCCTCTATTAGCCTGTTCGTTGCCGAGAAAGATGTTCTCCGCGATGGACAGGTAAGGAATCAGAGCAAGCTCCTGGTGGATAATCACGATACCGAGGCTCTCGCTTTGCTTGATATCTTTGAACTCACAGGTTTGGTCTTTAAAAATAATGTCGCCCTCATACGTGCCGTAAGGGTATACGCCGCTGAGCACCTTCATCAGCGTAGATTTTCCGGCTCCGTTCTCCCCGCAGAGCGCGTGGATTTCGCCTTCCCGAACCTGCAAATGGACTTGGGACAGCGCTTTGACGCCGGGAAAGGTCTTGGTGATGCCTCTCATCTCCAAAATATGCTGGCTCATCGGTCGTCACCCCGCCTCAAAGGCCAAGCTCTTCGTTGGTGTAATAGCCGCTCTCGACCAGAACACTTTTCACGTTGTCTTTATCCACCGATTTGGGTTCCAGGAGGTAGGAGGGCACCACTTTAGCTCCGTTATCGTAGGTTTCGGTATCGTTAACCTCGGCCTCCGTGCCCTCAAGGATGCTTTGCGCCATGGCGACGGCCTTTTTCGCCAGCTCCCGCGTGTCCTTGAATACGGTTTGCGTCTGCTCCCCGGCCAGGATCGACTTGATGGAAGCCAATTCGGCGTCCTGGCCGGTAACGATGGGCAGCGGCTTGTCGCCCGATCCGTAACCGACGCCTTTTAGGGAGGACAGGATGCCGATGCTGATCCCGTCATAAGGCGAAAGGACGGCGTCCACGTTTTCTGTCGCATAGTGGGCGCTTAGCAGGTTATCCATCCGCGACTGAGCGGTAGCCCCATCCCAGCGGAGCGTGGCCACCTGTTCCATTTTCGTCTGACCGCTGCGGACGACGAGCTTTCCGGAATCGAGGTAAGGCTGAAGTACGGACATGGCTCCGTCAAAGAAAAAATAGGCGTTGTTGTCGTCCGGCGATCCGCCGAACAGCTCGATGTTAAACGGGCCCTTCCCCTCTTTAAGCCCGAGTTTTTCCTCAATATAAGAGGCCTGCTGAACGCCGACCTTAAAGTTATCGAACGTGGCGTAATAGTCCACATGCTCGCTGTTCATGATCAGGCGGTCGTAGGCGATGACCTTGATCCCTTCATCATGGGCTTTCTGCAGCACATCGGTCAGCGCCGCTCCGTCAATGGAGGCGATGACGAGGATTTTGACGCCCTTGGTGATCATATTTTCGATCTGCGAAACCTGGTTTTCCACCACATCCTCGCCATACTGCAAGTCCGTCCCGTAGCCCAGCTTCTCAAATTCCTTGACCATGTTGTTTCCGTCATTGACCCAGCGCTCCGAGGATTTCGTCGGCATGGCGATGCCGACCGTCCCCTTTTCCCCGCCGGAGCCGCCGCTTGATCCGGAGCTCCCGCCGGGCCCGCTTTCCGTTTTGCCTCCCGCCCCGCCGCAGGCGGTCAATAAGGCCAGCAAGGCGCAGGCCAGAAGCAGAGACGTCCATTTTTTCATCATTCGATCTCCCCCTTGGGTGGAATGGAATACAATTTCGCATTCGCCAATGAATGCGTTTGCAGTTTTCATGACCGAGTATAGCAACGGGGGAGCGTCGCGTATTTATACGGAATTTACTCTTTTTATAAAAAATTAACTTTTCTCGCCCTTCCGGAATTGCAGCGGCGAAACGCCCGTCGTCCGTTTGAACGCCGTACTGAAATAATGCTGGGTTTCGTAGCCGACCCGCTCGGCGATTTCATGGATCGCCAGTTCCGTGGCGTGGAGCAGCTGAATGGCTTTGCGCATCCGCAGCCGGGTCAAATAGCCGTTGAAGGATACGCCGAGTTCCTGTTTGATCAGACGGCTTAAATAAACCGGGGAGGTATGCAGTTCCGCGGCGATCCGCTCCAGCGTCAAACCACGATCGGCATAATGGTCGTGGATATAGTATTTGGCCCGCCGCACCAGCGGTGAGAGCGGGGCTTCCTTCAACACGGCGCTTTTGCATTTCCGGTAAATCGCCGGAATCTCCGTCAGGTCTCCGCCGCCTTCCATGACCTCCAGATCGACGGCGATCTTCAGAAAGGTGCGCGCCGCAGGCTCGATCCGGCGGAAGGCGGCTTCGGCTGGAGCGGAAGCATCCCACAGCAGGATGACCACAAACCCGAAGGGGTCGCGATAAATGGCTTTCGGGTAAGGGGTGAGCAGTTCGGCGGCGATATTTTCCACGGCGTAGAGATAAAGCTGCCGCTCCTGCTCCTTCAAGGCCGGCTGAGGCAGTATCGCTTCCCGCAGCCGGATCACGCCAAGCAGGGCGGGGGGGAGGACGGGAAGGTTCAGAAACTCCAAATGCTCCGCAATTTCATCCGCGTCCATATGGCCGCCCATCCATTCCTGGCAGAACCGCTCCCGCAGGAGCGGGTAGTTTCGGGAAAACTGCCGGGAAGCCGTTTCCAGTTGCTGCTGCCGGTCGGCTTCCTGCTCCAGTTCCCCGCGGACCTGACGCAGCACGCGTTCCAGTTGGGCCGGATTGGCTGGCTTGAGGATATAGTCTTTGACCTGGAGGCGGATGGCCTTCTGGGCGTAAGCAAATTCATCATGCCCGGTAATAATGATGATTTTGCAGGCAGGGAGCTGTTCTCTTAACTTCTCCATTAAACCGATGCCGTCCAGAATCGGCATGTTCAGATCGACGAGCACGATCTGCACGCCATGCCGCAGCGCCAGTTCGAGCGCTTCTTCGCCATCCTCGGCCTCCGCGACGACCCGCATCCCGAGTTCCGACCAGCGGACGCTTTCCCGGATGCCTTCGCGGATAATGGCTTCGTCGTCGGCGATCAGCACCTTGCAGTCGGGGAGCGCGGTCCCCGGATTGTTATTCGCCATCTTCGCCAGCTCCTTTCGCTAGTAGGGGTTCCGTTAGGATAGGGTGCGTTACTGTAACAGTCGTACCTTCGCCTTCCTCGCTCTCGACCGAGATTCCGTAGGGGTTCCCAAAGGTCAGGGCGATTCGGGCCTGCACATTGAGCATGCCATAGCCATTTCCCCCGGCGGGGCCAGGTTCGGAGGCAGCCCCCGCCGGTTCGGCCGTTCCGGCAGCGGCCAATGAGCGGCGGAGCGCAAGCAGCCGTTCGGCATTCATGCCTTTTCCGTCATCCCGGACGGTGAGCTCAAGCCCGCCGTTTCGCACGCTCCCCCGAATTTCCACCCTGCCCGGTCCGCGCCGTTCCTTAATGCCGTGGTAGATGGCATTTTCGACGATCGGCTGGAGAATCAGTTTCAACACATAGGCTCCTTGCACACGGGGATCGATGTCGATGGAATAGCTGAGCTTGTTTTGGTAACGCACCTGCTGAATCTGCAAATAGCTGCGGATATGCTCGATCTCATCGTTCAGCGGAATGATGTCGTTCCCTTTGCTGAGACCGATCCGGAACAGCTTGGACAGGGACTCGGCCAATTGCGCGATATCTTCGGCTCCTTTGCGCCGGGCCATCCAGTGAATCGTATCTAGCGTATTGTATAGAAAATGCGGCTTGATATGAGCTTGCAGGCTGCGCAGTTCCGCCTCCCGCTTTTGCCTCTCCTGCCGCTCCGTCAGCTTGATCAGGCGGTTGATCTGCTGCAGCATCGCGTTGAACTTCCGGCCCAGCAGCCCGATTTCATCGGAGCGGTTGCCCCAGTGGCGGACGGTCAGGTCGCCGGCCTGGGCTTTTTGCATAAAGGACATCAGCTGTCCGATCGGTCTGGACAGGGAATAGGCCAAATAGAAGGAGGCGGTCATCCCGAGCAGACAGACGAAGAAAACGAAGCTGACGATCGAAAAACGGATTTCCCGCGTCTCCGCGGCGGATTCTTTGAGTGAAAAAACACCGACCGTCGTCCATCCCGTGAAAGCGGACTCCCGATAAATAAACTGCAGCTTGCGCCCGTTCACCTCATGGGTGGACGTACCGGCTCCGGATTGGCTTTTGAGCCACGAAAGCGGAATTTTCCCGACATAGGGCTCCGGCGGCGCATAGATCATCTCGCCGCCGGGATCCAGCACCGTCAGGTAGCCGGTTTTGCCCAGTCGTACATCCTGCGCCGTCTCGGCGATAACCCGCAGCTTAAGATCGATGAGCACGACGCCCAGCGTCTCGCCGGTTTCGGGATCCAGGATGGCCCGAACGACCGAAACGACCTCGTTGTCTTTGTAACTGGCATGCGTCGTAACGTTGCGGCCGGAAGGGTGGCCTACAATTTTGAAGATGCCTTTGTTCCGGACGGCTTCCAAATACCATTCCTCCTCCGTGAGGCTTTGGTTCGGATAGCGGGCATACATTTCGTTGCTGAGGTAAGCTCCGCGGCGGTTGACAATCAGAATGCCGGCGACTTCGGAATGCAGGGTGGTGAAGCCCTGCAGAAATTTGCGGATCGCATAAGATGCCGGTTCCGCGCCGCTTTCGGGCTGTGGACTGCCGATGGCGATACGGCTACCGGTCCCGGCGGTCCCTTTTTTCAGGAAGTCCTGGACTTCGGGATTAAAAGAGATGAAATAGGTGATGTTCTGCAAATTCTCGACATAGGCCTCCAGCGTTTGGTTGACCTTCCCGATCAGCTGCAGCGTATTCTCCGTCATCCGGCGCTCAATGACGCGGTCCGCCGACCAGTTGACGAGAAAGCCCAGTCCGATCGAAGGGAGAATGCTGATCAGCAGGAAATGAAGGATCAGTTTATAGCGGATCGGCATATTGTTCATGGACATCCGCGCCAGTCCCGTTAACCGTTTATTTGGCGTAATAATCATCGACATTCCTCCGCGTCACTACCGTAATGCCGGTGTCGGTTCTCCGGGGAACGGAAGAGCCGGGATTTTGCGCCGCGGGAGGGTCATGCTTTAAGGAAAAAAGATACTGGAGCGACCAGTACCCCATATTCCAGGTACCCTGCGCCATCGTGGCCGCAATATCCCCGCTCTTGACCAGATCGAGCGTCCCTTTGTCGGTATCGAAGCCGAGTATTTTCGGCCCCGACTTTCCCCGCTTCAGGTGCTCCCGAACGGCTTCCGCAACGCCGATCCCCCCGTTGGCTTCCGTGGTGAAAATCCCGGCAATCCCGGGATCGTCGGACAAAATTTCCTCCGCGGCTTGTCTGGAGAGGAGCGGATCGCCCTTGCCGTTCTTGACGGCCATCACCTCCATCCCGGGAAACTCCCGGGAGATCGTGTCGGCGAATCCCTGGGTGCGTTCCTCATGGTTCTGCTGGCCGGGAAGCGTCACGATCGCGACCCGCCCCTGTCCCCCCGTAAGCTCGGCCATCTGCCGGGCCGCCATGACCCCGGCGCTGTAGTTATCCGTGCCGAGGAAGGAATACGCTTTGCTGCCGGGAGCGTCCGAGTCGAACAGAACGACCGGGATGCCGGCCTCCATGGCCTTATCAATCGTGGCGTTCAGCTCCAGCGGGTGAATGGCGGAAATGGCGATCCCCGCCGGCTTTTTGGCGATCGCCTGCTCAAGGACCGTAATCTGCTCATTCACGTCCCGCTGGGTGGCTCCCCGGTATTCAACGGAAACCTGAAGCGCGGAGGCGGCATCCTCAAATCCTTTCAGACTGCTTTTCCAATAATCGATGCCCATCTGAAACGTGACCATGATGTATTTTTCACCGATTTCGCCCCGAAGTCCGCCCGCCTGCCAGGACGCCTCAAGGTGGCTCTTGCTGCGGTAATCCGCCGCGTAAAGCAAAAAACATCCGATAAGCAGCACATAAATCAAACCAAGCTTTTTCATTTTGCAACCCCTTTCATCAATGTGGATAGGATGCCGCACGGGAGGGTTCCCGCCATTCCCAGCCATATCATACAGGGTTTTGCTGGGGAAACCCATCCCCTGATAAAATAGGGACAAAACGATCCAAGAAGAAAAGGAGGGGCCCCATGGAACGCGGCAGTCTGTATCGAACGGGCTTGATGGACGGAGAATTCCAACCGGAGTTTACGGCCTACTACTTTAAGCAGTGGGAAGAATGGGATATGTCGTTTCACCGCCACGACTCGACGGAGATCATGTATATTCTCTCGGGGGTATGCCGGGTCGAGGTTCGGGTGCCGGAACGCCCAAGCTCTGTGGGGATGCAGCTCAAAAAGGGCGAATTCATCCTGCTTGACGCAGGCGTCCCCCACCGGCTGATCGTCGAGGGGCACTCTCCCTGCCGGATACTGAACATCGAATTCCGGTTCGCCCCATGCAGCGGGCGGTTCCCTTCCCTTCGCCAGTGCTTGGAAGGGGCGGGCAGGGAAGTCTCGGCCATGCTGACCCGTCCGTTTTATTATCTGCTCCTGCGCGATCCCGAAGAAATCTACCGTACGCTGAAAAGTCTGGTACTGGAGCTCGACCGGCAGCATGCGGACGAAGGACCGTCGCCAATGGTGCGGCTGCTGTTCGCGGAGCTGCTGATTTCCCTGAGTCGTCTTCGCGAAGAGAATGAAAGCGGCAACCATCAGGAGATGAATTATTACGTTAAACAGTGTCTAGGGTACCTGCACGAGAATTACGATCGCGAGATCCGCGTGGAGGATGCGGCGGGGGTGGTTAACCTGCATCCAGGGTATTTGCAGCGAATCTTCAAGCTGCATACGGGCGAAACGCTTATGCAGTACCTGACCCGCTTGCGGATGGATAAAGCGGCCATGCTGCTGCTTCATACCAACATCCCGGTCGCCGACATCGCCGACTATGTGGGGGTGGGGAGCCGGCAGTATTTTCACGCATTGTTTAAAAAGCATATGGGCGCAACTCCGATCGAATACCGGAATTCCCTGCATGCTCAGAAGGTTGCGCCGGATGTGATAAGTGAGGATTTTTGACAGTAAGCCGGCGGATAAGTCAGAATCTTGATAACGCTTGCTTAGATCTCCCTGCTAAAATGGGTGGTGATAAGAGATCCCGGAAGCTGCGGGATCCGGAAGCAGATTTTAAGCTTGGGGAGGTCATGGACATGTCGTTTAAAGTGGCGTTTATTGGGGCAGGGAGCATTGGATTTACAAGAGGATTGCTTCGCGACCTGCTGGCCGTGCCGGAGTTTCAGAATATTGAGGTTGCTTTTACTGACATCAGTGAACCTAATTTGCGAATGGTGACGGAGCTGTGTCAAAGGGATATCCGGGAAAACGGATTGCCGATCACGATCCGGGCTTCGCTGGACCGCCGCGAAGCGTTGAAGAATGCGAAGTACGTCATCTGCACCATCCGCGTCGGCGGGCTGGAGGCATTCGCGACGGACGTCGATATTCCGCTGCAATACGGCGTGGATCAATGTGTCGGCGACACCCTTTGTGCCGGAGGCATTATGTACGGGCAGCGGGGGATCGCCGAGATGCTGAACATTTGCCGGGATATCCGGGAAGTGGCCGCGCCGGATGCGCTGCTGCTGAATTACGCCAACCCGATGGCGATGCTGACCTGGGCCTGCAACCAGTACGGCGGCGTGCGGACGGTCGGGCTCTGCCACGGCGTGCAGGGCGGTCACCATCAGATTGCCGAAGCTTTCGGCCTCACCAAGGAAGAAGTCGACATCATTTGCGCGGGGATCAACCATCAGACCTGGTATATCGGGATCAAGCACAACGGGGAGGACTTGACGGGCCAACTCCTGGAGGCGTTTGAGCGGCATCCGGACTTTTCCAGGACGGAGAAGGTGCGGATCGATATGCTCCGCCGGTTCGGTTACTACAGCACGGAATCCAACGGCCATTTGAGCGAGTACGTTCCCTGGTATCGCAAACGGCCGGAGGAGATTAAGGAGTGGATTGATCTCGGCAACTGGATCAACGGCGAGACCGGCGGCTACCTGCGGGTGTGTACGGAAGGGCGCAACTGGTTCGAGACGGATTTCCCGAACTGGATGAAAGAGCCGGCCCTGGCCTACAAGGCGGAGGAGCGGAGCGAGGAGCATGGCTCCTACATTATCGAGGGCCTGGAGACGGGCCGGGTGTACCGCGGCCATTTCAATGTCGTCAACCGCGGCATCATCGCCAATCTGCCGGATGACGCGGTCATTGAAGCGCCGGGCTACGTTGACGGCAACGGCATTTCCATGCCGCATGTCGGCCCCCTGCCGCTCGGCCCGGCCGCGGTGTGCAGCGCCAGCATCTCCGTGCAGCGCCTGGCGGTGGAAGCGGCCGTCCATGGCGACGACCGGCTGCTGCGCCAGGCGTTCATGATGGACCCGCTGGTCGGCGCGGTCTGCAATCCGCCGGAGATTTGGCAGATGGTCGACGACATGCTGATCGCCCAGAAAGCCTGGCTGCCGCAGTACGCGGCGGCGATTGCGGAGGCGAAGCGCCGCCGGGCCGAAGGGAAGCGGCTGCCGACCCGGGAGGGCTATGCGGGAGCGGCCCGCCTGGCGGTCAAGAGCGTAGCGGAGATGATGGAAGACCGCGAAGCGGCGAACAAGAACGCCCGCGAAGCGGACAAAGGCAAGGATCGCGCCTCCGCCGGCGCGAACTAGCACAAAAGGGGCGCCCCCGCCATCCGCTGGCCGGATGGGGGAGGGCGTCCCTTGGTTTTTCGAAGAAATTCCTGCAAATCTGCAGGAACTTTTGGGCATAGAGGCGGATACTTTCAAATTCCTGCAAATCTGCAGGAATTTTCGCCGAAATCTCCCCGGGTCAGATAAGATGCGGAAAATGCCTGCAGATTTGCATCTTTTTAATTGTGAGGCGTCTTAATCTTCCGAAATTCCTGCATTTTCGCATCTTTTTGGCACGGCGGGTACGCATGACACGGAGGGCACGTTCTGGCGAGGGGGCTTGATGAGATAATGGACTTTTGGGGCGCTATTTCGGCCTGATTCGGCTCCGGGGGAATTATAGCGGTCAAAAAGGGCCTTATTGCTCTGTCGCGGGTCTCGAAATCAGGTTTTGGCCCGCTTTTTCCAAAAATAAGACCTAAAGGACATCTATTTCACACCGGTGAGCCGAATTCGAGAAAATAGCGGCGCAAAAGGCCCTTAATCACCTGCCCGGCTTCAAAGGGAGGCTGCTAAGCCGTTAGACCTCCGCGGGTTAATGCAACGCCAGTTCCTTTCGGGGCTTTAAACGCCAGTTCCTTTCGGGGCTTTATATGAAGCCAGGCGGTTCAATAAAAATAGGGCCCTGAAATGGCGGTCTAAAAATCCGTTATTTTCTTGAAAAAGACACACCTCCCGTCAGGAGGGGGAGGTGTGGGTTTGGCTGATTCGCTTGTATTCATTGGGCGTGACGCCGACAATCCGCTTGAACAGCTTGTTGAAATAAGCCGGATCTGGATAACCGACCTCGTTACCGACTTCATGGATTTTGAGTTTGGAGGCGTCGGCCAGCAATTTTTTCGCCTTTTTGATCCGGACCTCGATCAAATAGTCGGTGATGGTCATGCCGGTCTCCTGTTTGAACAGCTTGCTCAAATAGGTCGGCGTCAGGTAAACCATGCCTGCCAGGCTGCTGAGCTCGGCCGGCTCGCCGTAATGCTCTTCGATCCACTTTTTCACGATCTCGACCGATTTGCCGCCCTGCGCCAGCCGTCCCTCGCGAATGTTCTGTAGCGTTCGGCCAAGCGTGCCGGTCAAGAGCTTTCTGAATTCGCCGAACTTAAGGGTGGCCTCCAGATACCGTTCCAGGACCTCCGGCGTTCCCGCCGCTGCCGAGTCTGCCGGGACTGCCCGGTCTTCGGAGGCAGCGGTTGCCGAAACGGCCGACGCCGATGCGGAGCCAGGCCCAGGCCCGGAGACCGGGTCCTCCCCAGCCTCGGCCGCCGGGCCTGTTGCGGCGTGCCCGAAAGCTTTGCGCCATTCGGGCAGTTCGGCCTCAGCCGTCTCGAGCACGATCCGGCAGTATTGCAGGAGCACGATCCGGGAGGCCCGGACCTGCCGGAGTTCGTCCAGCTGCCGCTCCACCGTGTGGAGCGTTTCCTGCGCGTTCAGCACCTGGATCGGCGGGGTCAACGCTTCGCGGACCGCGGCCAAAAGCCCGGCGGCCGCAGCCCCCTCGCTCAACTCCGCCTTCTCCTCGCCGAAAGTCTCGCAGCTCCAGGCCTGCTCGCGGTACATCCCCCGCTCGCAGGCCAGCTTCGCCTCGGCGAACGCCTCTCCGAGCCGGGCGGGGTCGCTGTAGCCCCGGCTGACTCCAACCAGGACGACGCCGGGGTGGGGGAACTGCCGCAGCGCGCCGGTCAGCCGGGCCGTATCCTCTGCCTGCGGCGGAGCGGCGTAGTAGCTGACCAGCGTAATCAGCTGTTCCCCGGTGTCGACGGCGTCGAACAGGTGCTGCGGCTGGCGCTGCATAAGCCCGACGCTGGAGCGAAGCGCATCCATATCGCTGCCCTTGATCACGATGACCGCAAAAAAGGGCAGGGGCAGCGCCAATTCCGGGAGCTTCGGGCAGAGGGAAGGGGAGCTTTTCATATAGGAAATCAGGAGACCCGAGCGGAGCTGCAGGTTTTTGCCGAGCCGGACCGCTTTGTCCTCGTCCAGTTTTTGAAGCAGCTCGAGCAGTTGCTTTTTGTTGATCGGCTTAAGCAAATAATCCACCGCGGAATACCGCAGGGCCTGCCTGGCATATTCAAAGTCCGTAAACCCGCTCATAATAATGCAGCGGGTCTCCGGCTTCACCGCCTTGATCTCCTTGATCAACTCCAGTCCGTCCATCAACGGCATGCGTATATCGGTAATTACGACATCGAGCTGTTCCGCTCTGGCGAATTCCAACGCTTCCTGTCCATTGGAAAACGTGCCGATGACCTCGTATTGTTCGCTTTCCCGGCGGATGATTTTCCCCAGCCCTTCGCGAATGGAAGTTTCATCGTCGACGATGGCGATACGAAGCATGACAATCCCTCCTTTACTCCTGTGCCCATGGGCTCGTCAGCTCCAGCGTCGTCGTCGGACCGTTCCCGAGAAGTCCGGCGATCCGCAGCGTGACGGTCGTTCCTTCGCCGGGCCTGCTGTCCACGATCATACTGGAGCTTTCCCCGTAATACAAACGCAAACGTTCATTGACATTGCGCAATCCGATGCCAAATTTGTCGATTTTACCGTCGCTCAGGCTTTCGTTCAGCGAAGCGAGCCGTTCCTCGCTCATGCCTACGCCGTCATCCTGTACCGAAAACAGGACATCCTCGTTCTGGGCCCAGCCCCGGATCGTGATGGTGCCGGCTTCCTCCTGTTTTTCCAGGCCGTGAAACATGGCGTTCTCGACAACCGGCTGAAAAACGAGCTTGATCAGCGGCAAATACATGTAGGCTTCGGGGACGCTGAAGCGGTAGCTGATCTTGCCCGGAAACCGGATTTGCAGCAGTTTGAGGTAATTCTCGACATGTTCAAGCTCCTGATGAACCGTGACGATCTCATCGCTGCGGGTTATGCTGTAGCGAAGAAGCTGACCCAACAGGTAGGTCAGCTCGGCCACCTGATCGTCATCGTTCAGCTCGGCCAGCATGCGGATGGATTCCAGCGTGTTATATATAAAATGCGGGTTAATCTGGTTTTGCAGGGCCAGCATATCCGCCTTTTGTTTGCTTTTTTCCGTTTCGTACACTTCCTGAAGCAGGTCCCGGATTCGTCCGATCATCCGGTTGAAATGGCTGCCCAGCATGCCGATCTCATCATTGTATTTGACATTGACGAATACGTCCAGCTTGCCGCGCTGCACTTGCTTCATGAGCTGCACCGTCCGCTTCAGCGGCTTGGTCAGCGCGTACGAAATGATGATGGCGACCAGCAGGGCGAATCCGATAATGGATAGCGCCATAATCAGCATGGTGTTGCGGGATTGCTTCATCGGTGCGAGCAGTTCTTCCAGCGGAATGGATACGATGGTTTTCCATCCGGTTTGGCCGGAGACCGTATACACCGCCATATAAGGTTTGCCTTCGATTTCAAGGCGAAAGCTTCCCTTGGTCCCTGTCGCCTGGGCTAAAAGCGGACTCCCCGTTAAATCCTTCCCCAGTTCACCCTGGTTCTCGTTATATACGACGCGCCCCCGTTCATCCACGATCAGGGCATTCCCGTGAGTCACATCGTTAAGGGGGGTAATGATTTCCTTGAACAGACTGATATCCACGTCGATGGCAATGATTCCGATGTCTTGAAGCGTACTTACCGACTGGATGGAGCGCATCACGGTGAACACCTGGCGATGCGCGGATCCGTTGACCCGAATGGAGCGCGTCCCCGTCAGGGCGGGGGCCAGCCCCGCTTCCCGCGTCCGTTCACGCCATTCGGCCAGCCTTTCCTGGGGATAGAGCTGATCCAATCCCGGTTTGTTATAGTAGAAAATCGAATCGTAGTGGTCCGTCATATAAACCGCGGATATTTCCTCTTTAGTGTTGGTCAGATACATGAGGAACATGTTGACGGCCGAGCTTTTGTCCCAATCGGTGCCCTTTTGGTCCAGATATTTTTGAACGTCTTTGTTATAGAGCGGCAGTATAGTATAACGTTTGAGGTCCGCAATATACCTATCGACTTTGTCCATCGCATTGTCGGTCAATTGCCCCGCCGAGGTCGTGGCACTGGTCAACACTACGCTGGAGTTGGCACGGTAGGAAGCATAGCTGACATAAGTGATCGGCAGGGAAATCAGGAAAATGAAAATGACCACAAGCTTTTTCTGCATTGACAGGTTGGCGAAAAACATCCAGCATGTTCGGAATAAATGGCGGATTCTCTTCATGATGGGACCCCTTGTTCGTGTTGACGGAATTTCTTTTATTTTACCGCACCGCTGGCAACGCCTTCAAAGATATATTTTTGCAGGAAAAAGTACAGGATAACCGTCGGCAGCAAGATCAACAGAATCGCCGCGCTGATCAGGTTCCAGTTGGCAATGTTGATGCCTTGAAAACGCATTAGCACCGTAGTTACGACCCCGAGGCTCTGCTTCGGCATGTAGAGATATGGCGTATACATATCGTTATAGATACTGATGGACTTCAGAATGATCAGTGTGGACGTCGCCGGCGTCAGCAGCGGAAAGATGACCGACCGATAAATCCGGAACAGCGAGGCCCCTTCCACCATGGCGTTTTCGTCGAGATCGAACGGAATATTACGGATGAATTGCAGATACAGAATAATCTGGATGACGTCGGCTCCGATGTACAAAATAATGGGCGCTCCCAGCGTGTTGTACAGCCCCAGCGATTTGATGATGCCGAAGGTGGCCACCTGGGTGGTAATGGCCGGGATGACGGTAGCGAACAGATAGGCGCCGAAAACCGCTTTTTTCATGCGAAAATCGAAGCGTCCCAGAACGTAGGCGACCATCGTCCCGAACAGGATGTTGAAGATCAGCGCCACGGCCATAATGATCAGCGTATTTCCGAACCCGCTCAGGAGCCCCCCGCGCTCAAAGACAACCTTGAAGTTTTCAAAATTGAAGAAGCTTTTCGGCAAGGCCATCGTACTGGCCGTGTTGAATTCCTCATCCGCTTTAAAAGAGTTCACGATAACCACGTAAGGAGGGAAGAGCACAACGAACACCCCTATGAGCAGGGTCAGGTATTTCAGGGCGCCGATGAACGAAGATTTTTTGGAATTCATTTGCTGCCGCCTCCTCTGCTAAGCACGAATTGCTGAATTGCCACGACCGCTACAACGAAGAAGAGCAGGATAATACTCATCGCCGATGCCAGGCCATAGTTGTTGTAGGCAAAAGCTGTCTCCACGACGCGCTGTACATAAGTTTGGCTCGCGCCGGCGGGACCGCCCTTGGTGAGAACGAACGGAAGGTCGAATACTTCGAGCGCGCCCGTTACGGTCAGGAACAGGTTCAACTGAATGACCGGCTTCATGTTGGGCAGCGTCATGCGCCAGAACGTCTGCCAGGCATTGGCGCCGTCGATTTTGGCCGCCTCATAAATATCACTTGGAATCGCCTGCAGTGATGCGATATATATGACCATGTTATACCCCATAAACCGCCACAATCCGGTGGAGGCCAGGGAGTAGTTGACAAGGCCTTCGGTGCCCAGCCAGCTGGTTTCGCCCAAGCCGGTCAGCCCCAGGCTGTTCAGAAACAGGTTCAACGATCCCTGCGTAGTGTCGAACACGTAACCGAACATAAAGGCAACGGCTACGCCGTTCATAATATACGGGAGGAACAGCAGCAGGCGGAAAATATTTTTGCCCCGCAGCCGGCTGTTCAAAATCACAGCGAAATAAATCGCGATAACATTCTGGATCAGACCCATTACAAAATAGGCAAAGTTATGGGCAAAAACACCGAAAATATCCGGGTTGGAGAAAACCTCCTTGTAATTGTCAAGACCGACCCAAGGTTTCTCCGGGCTGTAGCCGTCCCAATTGGTAAAGCTGAAATACACCAGCTTGGCGGCCGGATAATAGGTGAACAACAGCAGCAAGGCCACCGGGATGAGCAGGAAGGAGAATATGATCAGCGTTTTTTGTTTTTTGTAAGATAATGTTCCGAACATGCCTTTATCCCTTCTTTCCGCACTTCAGATGAATGACAATTTTGAAAGCAAAATGGATTATCTCTGGCGGATAACCCATTTTGCCGGTTTTAGGCTTCTATATTAGTAGCCCAGATCTTTTTTGGCTTTGGCCCAAGCTTTGTTCCATTTGTCCAGAACGGATTGAGGATCCTTGGCGAGCACGAATTCCTGAGCGATGGCAGGCAAATCGATTTGCGCCTTGTTGGAAATCTCGATGACTTTCGGATCATCCGGTTGGCCCTCTTGGAGTTCCACGCCGGTAGCCTGGAATTCAGCCAGCTGCGGCAATTTGGATTCCCGTCCTTTCAGTGGCGAAATGAAGCCCGCAAAGTCTTCGTAACCGGATTCTTCGATCATCCACTTGAGGAACGTCTTGGTTGCTTCGAGGTTTTTGCTGTTTTTGTTGACGGCATAGAAGAAGTCCGGGCTGAGCGCTGCTCTCAATTCTCCCGAGTTGTCAAAAGGAAGCGGGAAGAAGCCGATGTTATCCGCTTCGGCACCCACGCCGATGACTTGATTAATGACCCAGTTGCCCAGGAAATACATGCCTATTTTGCCGCTGGCCAAGTCTTTTTTGGATTGTTCCCAGTTGGTGGAGTTGATGTCTTTTTCCAGATAGTTCTTGTCCGCCAGCGTCTTCAGCAGGGTCATAGCCTTGCCGTAGCCGTTGTCCATGGAGAACGGCTCCTCCATATTGATTCTCTCGTTAGGGAAGCTCTTGTTGTTTTCAATAATCCGCGGCATGTCAAAAACCCAGCTGCCGAGCGGCCATTTGTCTTTGAAGTTGGAGGCGAGCGGAACGACGCCTTTCTGCTTCAGCTTTTCGCAAGCAGCCAGGAATTCGTCCCAGGTTTTTGGCGTTTCAGTGATGCCGGCATCGGCAAACGCTTTTTTGTTGTAAACGATCCCGGAAGTCGAGTTGCCGGTGGTAATGCCGTACAGCTTGCCTTCATACGATTTGAAATCCTTGAAGGTCAGCTCGCTGCTGAACTGGATATCGTCGAGCGTGGCAAAATATTTCGGCAGGTCGGAGTTCGGAATGTCCGGAACGAACATCAGGTCCGGAAGCTCGCCGCTGGCCATGCGGACTTTGGCTTGCTGGTTATAGTCCGTTTGGCTGGCTTCGAATTCGATCTTAATGTCGGGATATTTCTCGTTAAAGCGCTTGACATATTCATCGTACTCTTTGCCGATCATATCCGTACGGTTGGTCAGGAAGGTGACTGTGCCGCTCAGTTTATCCCCGCCCGTTCCTCCGGAATTGGCCGTATCGGTGCCGCCGGCATTTCCCGTTTTGGCGTTGCCGCCGTTGCCGCCGCAGCCCGCCAGGATCGCGGAGACGGCAAAGACCATCAAAAATGTGAGCAGAAAACTTCTTTTCACTTGGATCGCCCCTTATTTATGGTATTTGTTAGCGCTTACAGGTTTATTTTATACTAATTGTTATGGTTCTTAAATGCACTCAGTTATTATTTGTTGTCTTGAATTGTCTTATTATACAGGAAAGCTTTCATGTTACATTACAGCAAATATTCTGAAAATGAGTTCTTGTTTTGATAAATAACTATTACTAACAAAATGCTAACAAATATATTGATATTTAAAATGAAATAGGGATAATGGGATTATATCAAAGAGAAAGATGGAGGGCTTATGACCAATCGACATAAGGTGTTGAACGAATGGCGCTTTAAAGCTTGCGACGAATCGGAATGGAATGAAGCGCGGGTTCCGGGAACGGTACACAGCGACCTGCTGCGAACCGGGGTAATCTCCGACCCGTTTTATGGAACGAATGAACACGAGTTGCAGTGGATCGATAAGAAGGATTGGGAATATCAGACCTCGTTTACCCTAACGGAAGAATGGAAACGCTGTCGTCATATCGAGCTTGTGTTTGACGGCTTGGATACGTATGCCGATATTTATGTGAACGGCCGCCATGTCTTGCCCACGGACAATATGTTCCGGGCTTGGAGCCTGGAGATTGGAGAGTTTGTCCTGCCTGGTGAAAATACCCTCCGGGTCCGTTTCCGTTCTCCGATCGCGGAAGATTTGCCCAAGCTGGACAAGCTGGGCTATCCGCTGCCCGCGACGAACGATCAATCCGAGCTGGGCGGCTTGGGGGACCGGAAAGTCAGTATTTTTGCCCGCAAAGCTCCATATCATTACGGATGGGATTGGGGCCCCCGCTTCGTAACCAGCGGGATTTGGCGGGAGGTTCGGCTGAACGGCTGGTCGGGGCCGCGGTTGACCGACCTTTTTATTCGGCAGGATAAGGTGAGCCCCGAGGAAGCGAAGCTGACGGCCGTGGTGGAGATCGAAAGCGATGCGGCATGGCGGGGAACGCTGGAAGTCGCCGCGGACGGGCAGACTTGGACACAAGAGGTCGCCTTGACGCCGGGCCGCCAGACGCTGGAGTTGGCTGCCGAGCTGGCGGAGCCCAAGCTGTGGTGGTGCCGGGGACTGGGTGAACCGTACCGGTATGAGTTTACCGCGAGTTTGCGCGAAGGCGGGGAAACGGTCTCCAGCCGGCGGGTAACAACGGGGCTGCGGGACATCCGGCTGGTCCGCCGGCGGGATGACGCGGGGATCTCATTCCTGTTTGAACTGAACGGCGTACCGGTCTTTATCAAGGGCGCCAACCATATCCCGAACGACAGCTTCTCGCCGGAGGTCACGGCGGAGCGGTACCGTCACGAGATCGCCTCGGCGGCCGAGTCGAACATGAACATGCTGCGCGTTTGGGGCGGCGGAATTTACGAGGAGGATGTGTTCTACGAGCTTTGCGACGAATACGGCCTGCTCGTTTGGCAGGACTTCATGTTTGCCTGCAGCATGTATCCCGGAGACGACGCCTTCCTGAACAGCGTCGCCGCGGAGGCGGAATACAATGTGAAGCGTCTGCGCAATCATCCTTGTATCGCACTGTGGTGCGGGAATAACGAAATCGACTCCGCCTGGGCTCATTTTGACGAGAATGGCGGCTGGGGTTGGAAAAAGGATTACACAACGGAGCAGCGGACGAAGATCTGGGCGGATTATGAAGCGATTTTCCACCGGATTCTCCCGGAAGCCGTGGAGCGGTGGGGCGGCGGTATCGCCTACTGGCCGTCCTCACCGCTGCGCGAACTGACCGGAGATGAGCATCAGCACGCTACGAAGGTCACCGGTGAGGGAGACGTTCACTACTGGGGCGTATGGCATGCCGTTGAGCCGTTCTCCAATTATAACGAACGCGTCGGCCGCTTCATGAGCGAATACGGTTTCCAGTCGTTTCCCGAGCTGTCCTCCGTGCTGAAGTACGCGACGGAAGACCAGTTGGAGCTCGAATCCGAAGTGATGCTTGCCCACCAAAAGAACGGCCGGGGTAACCAGCTGATCAAGGGTTACATGGATCATTATCTGCCCCGCCCGCGGGATTTCAAAGCGTTTCTGTACATGAGCCAGGTGCTGCAGGCGGATGCGATTCAAATTGCGATCGAGGCGCATCGCAGAAACAAGCCTTATTGCATGGGCACGCTGTATTGGCAAATGAACGACTGCTGGCCCGTCGCCTCCTGGGCAAGCATGGACTACTACGGCCGCTGGAAGGCGCTTCAGTATGTCGTGCGCCGCAGCTTCAGCGAGGTCATGTTGTCGATCGACGGGGGTGTCGAAGGCAGGGAAGCAGGGGAAGGCAAGGGCGTGGGTCCGGACACGAATACGGCCGCGGACGCAGGCAAGGGCGTAGTGACGGTCCACCTCGTCTCCGACCGGAGGGAGCCGCTTCATGCCCGGCTTCGCCTGGAACTGTTCGACTTCGGCGGCCGTTCTCTCGGAGAACGTACGCATGAAGTCGCGCTTCCGGCGGACGCCGCGGAGGTGGTCTACACAGCTCCAGCCGGAGAACTGCTGAACGGGCATGACCCGCGCGGCGTGGTGCTGCTGGCGACCGTTGAGCAGGAGGCCGCCGGAGAGCGTGTGGTGCTGGCCAGCCGGCATCACTATTTTGCCTCCTTCCGGGACATCGAGCTGCCCGAGGCCTCGGTGACCGTGGAAGAAGTGCGGGGCAGCGGCGGCAGCGCGTTTACGCTGAGCACGGACGCTCTGGCCAGACAGGTCTGGCTTCATGCCGAGGAGGAAGGCTTCTTCTCGGACAACTTCTTCGACCTGATTCCCGGCCGGCCGGTGACCGTGGAGTTCCGCCGACGCGGCGGTTTGGGGAGCGAAGCTTTCGTGTCGGGCTCGCCCGGGGCGCTAAGCGTAAGTTCGATGCGGGATTATACCGTGCAGTCATAACCACCGGCTTAGCCGGTGGCTTCCATCAGCCCTATAAGGGCATGGTACTAGCAAGCGCCTAAGAAGGCGCACTGAAAGTCTGCCAACCGCGTGCGGTCTCGGGCTTGCCCCTCAAAGGGGCTTTTTTTATTTGCCCTTTCCTACCGACTCACCCGTAAACGGGTCGAACAGTTCTTTCATCGTGAGTTGTTCGTAGTTCTTATCTTCCGTTAGCTGATTCCGAATGTACTCGGCGATCGCTTTCCTGTTTCGTCCTACCGTATCCACAAAATAGCCTCTACACCAGAATTGGCGATTTCCGTATCGGTACTTCAGATTCGCAAATTTATCGAAGATCATGAGCGAACTTTTCCCCTTCAAATACCCCATAAACTCCGATACACTCAACTTTGGCGGAATACTCACCAACATATGGATATGATCCGGACATGCTTCTGCTTCGTGGATTTCCACACCTTTACGCTCACATAATTCTCGAATGATTTTCCCAATTTCTCGCTTTAACTTCCCGTAGATCACTTGCCGTCTATACTTTGGTGCAAATACAATATGGTATTTGCAGTTCCAGCGCGTATGTGCTAGACTGCTCTTATCCATTCCCTTGCCCTCCTTGATTTGATTGTGCGGTTGGCAGACCGGCTACTATCTTATCATAAAGGTCAAGGGATTTTTACTCATAGCTATAAGCTTTCCTGAACCCCCAGTCGAACTGGGGGTTTTCTTAGACAA